>JAJRRC010000005.1 GCA_024279865.1 Planctomycetota bacterium
GCATAACGAAAAACAACAGGCAACACAAAAACATGACAACCACAGCCAACACAAAATTTTAACCTCACACGGATAAAAACTGTAAAACCTGAAGGTTTCGCCTGAAGGCGAGGGTTTTAAACCCATCGTGGTGACAATAAAATCACTTGAGACGTATGGGCATAACAGCAGAAAAATGTACTCATTTTTGCGAGCCTGACGCCCCCTCATGCCTGTCCCATTTCATTCATACGTCTTACAGCAAGCAAGACCGTCTTTGAAACAGGCCCTCAAGCACGGGTCGCAGGCCTGGAGATTGGGCGGGATCGTCAAGACCTCGGGCGATCGCAATTAAAAGTCGAACCAGGCCATCATAATCATCAATTGAAATAATCTCAGACGCGATTTTGCCTGTAGTTTCATTCATATTGTGATAATTGCCCAACGGCAAGCATAGGCAAGTCGAAATGTAGCCATAGGCTTGAAAGGCTGACGCTTCACAGGTTCCGCCGGGCATAAGCCTTCGTTGCCATTGAAAGTTTTTGTCTTTGGCCTGCATGTGACGAGCGATTTGAGAGATGCGGTAGGTCAGATCTGGATCAAAGGTACTTGTGGCATCGCCGACGCGAACAATCGGCCCCCCACCGATGGGAGACTCGGCATAACTTTTGGAGTTTTCCAAACAAATCAACCTTGCTCCCTTGGGAACGGTTTTGGCTTTGCAGGCCGCAATTGCGCCGATGAAGGCCACCTCTTCAGCTCTGGTTAAAAGCAATCGCACTTCCGTGGGAATTTTTAGACAAGACGTTTGTGAAGTAATGGCATCAAAGGCTGCGATGGCTGCTGCCACGCCTGCCATATCATCACAGGCTGGGGCGTGCAAGCGTTTACTTCTATTTTTCCCGGTTTTTTTAATCTGTGAAGAACCCACATCCCAGGTAATCACATCACCTTTCTGGGCAGTCACGGGACGGCGGAATTTAATTTTGAGTTTTTTAGCATCACGCGTTGGGTCGATCCATTGCGTGACCACCCCCTTTTGGCTCGCCAATGCGTTGTGATGCAGCAAGACTTTGGTGTCTTGGAAATAGGAGTCTTTCACGCCGCCTCGGAATTCTGCGATGAGTTCGCGTGGGCTGATTATTTCATGGACCACAAAGGCGGGATGGTCTAAATGGGCGGTGATATAGATGGGTTTGCGTGAACGCTGTGTGTTTTTGTGCAAGATCGTCAAATTGCCGTACCGGTCACGTTTGAGTTGCCAAGTTCGATGCCGACGCACCAGTTGTTCGACCCAATCGATCACGCGATCTTCTGCTCCTGAAGCCGTGGGAAGATTGGTGAGTTCAAGTAGCCATTGATGGTATTGTGGTTTCATATTGGCATCAAGGGTCTCTGCCCTGTAAAAGAGAATATCCGCACTCTACCAAGCGTGCGGATATTCTCGGTTATTCTTATATTTTCGATACAAACAGCGTGTCAGCATCTGCATCAAACGGTAATTACTGGAGCAGGCTCAAGACGCTTTGAGAACTGTTATTCGCCAGTGCCAAAACCGAAGTTCCTGCATTGACCAGTACCTGGGCGCGGGTTAGGCGTGCGGTTTCAAAAGCAAAGTCTGTATCTCGCACACGACTTTCACTGGCAGTGAGATTTTCGAGCGCGACGGTTTGACTTCTGAAGGTTGTATCAAGCGTATTTCGTTCAAACGCACCGAGCCGTCCACGGAGAATCGCGATTTGATCGGTTGCGACTTCCAGAATGAGCGACGCTTCTCGCTGTTTACCGCCGACGAGACTGTTTACGCCCCCGGAGGCTACAGAATTGAGGAACCCTTTGGATTGATTTCCCAGCTTGCTTGCCGCCACGGATGGAAGTCCAAAGCCAACGCGTTGAGAAGTATCAATCGATGCTCCGATTTGGAAGTCTGCACCGCCCCCAATGATCGTAAAGGAGGTACTTTGCAGCGTCTGGGACGCAGCTCTGGTGAGTTCCATTTCGACATTGATGGTTTGGGAACGCAGGCTGACTTTTTGTCCATCGCCCAATGCAAGGTTGCCGTTGACCAGTGCAAGCACATCTTCTCCGGTATCACGTATGATGGCTGCGCCACCCTGTTGATTGAAGGTCTGGAAGAAAGATCCGGAATTTCGATCCAATTTTCGCACACTGACAAAGGCATCGCTACCCACTTCTTGGGAGGTGATGATTAAGCCTGAGGTTTGATCGGTCGGATCGACAAGATAAGCCGAGACACCGGTGGCATCTGAAACCTGATTAAGGTTAAAGACCACTGCTGAAAGCGAGGTACCACTGGTGACACTGATAACTTGCACGCCGGTTGGGCCGGTGACTTCAAATTCAACACTGGAGAGGAACGCCCCTGGCGAGCCCGCGGTGTTACCAGAGATGAATAGCTGTGCGGTTTCAGCACTGGCGAGCACTTCAACGGTGACGGGGATCGTTGAATTGGTACCAAAGTTAGCACCAAAGATATCCACATCGTTGAGGATGCTAGTATCTTCACCACTGGTGAGGTATTCCAACGAGCCGTTGAGCACTTTGAGACCTGCAAAGGTGGTGGAATTTGAGATTCGGGTGATCGATTCGATGGCCGAGTCGATTTGCAACTGGTTGGCTGCAATTTCTTCACTACTAAAACCGCCTGTGTTGGCTGCTTCAACAATAAGTCCCTGAATATCCACCAACAATTGCGAGATTTCAGACAGTGCCGCCTCGGTGGTGGCAATGACGTTTGATGCTCGCTCGATGTTGCTGATCGCCTGAGTGGTACTGGATATCTCCGAACGCAAGCGTTCAGACACAATCAGCCCAGCGGGGTTATCAGCACCACGGTTGATTTTCAAGCCCGTGCTCAAACGTCGAAGGCTGGTACTGAGGTCCATATTGGACCGAGCCAGACTTTGTTGAGCGACAATAGATCCGATGTTTGTATTGATTCTCGACATGACAATCCTCCTTGATTGTCCTGTTCGTGATGGTTCGGTTTGCTAACCCGTAATCCTGTAGGTTTTTGAGTGCAAACCCGCCATCTCTGGTTCTTGTTTTCGCCGCTTTGCTGCGGCACGTTAATCTATCTTTACTGAGGGCCCGGCGGTTTTGGCTTTTTCCCGCCTAGCTTTCTCAGGTTTTCGTTAGCGATATTCAGATCATCTACCTGGATGTTGCTCGCTTGGGCATTTTCACTGCGGATCGCTTCGTACACTTCTTTTCGGTGTACCTGAATCGATCTCGGTGCGTTGATACCCAGTCGAACTTTGTCTCCACGAATGTCGACGACGGTGATTTCAATCTCGTCGCCGATCATGATCGTTTCATCGCGTTGGCGCGAAAGCACCAGCATGTTCAGGCTCCTTCCATGGGCCTTGAAAACGTCTTTCACACGAAAAACGCTTCCTGTTCAACTGACGCCTCCTTGCGTCAGACACTTCCGTTACCAACTCAAGCAGACATCGCTTGAACCGGACTTCCCAGTTCCACCAAAGGAACACGGGTGGTAAATCGACGGTCACTGAGGACCAACTGTTCACCAACCTTGGTCGCCACATTGATGACCAGCGGTCCTTGCAGATTGCCTGTGAGCAATCGGTCGACCTTGTTGACAATCACAAAGACCTGAGCGTTACTAATGGACTGAATGCCAAGCTCTCGTAACTGATCCTGTTTCACTGGCACCTTGTACGTGGGAACAAAAAGGCTCGGGTCTGTCACCACAAACGCAAGGTCCGGGGCTTCGGTTGATTGCAGCCAGAGAAAGTAACCTTCCTCGCCTGGCTCAATGAGGACGTAACGGGTGAAGTTGGAAAAGCCCAACAATCCCTTGGGGAATACAATCACGCGATTGTCATCCACCTCCACTTGTCCGAATCTTGATGTGTTTACGATCATTTCCAATCCATCCTTCCGACGACCATCCATCCTGGACCTTTGTTCATCTCCCCCGGGGCGATGCGAACGGAATCCTTCCGTTCGATATTTTTCTTCGATCAGTCACGACCGGTCGTAGGCCGTGTCTGATGCGCAACTGCTGCGCCACCTAGCGCAAAAAGTTCAATAAGCTCTGCTGCAAATTTTGCGCTCCGACGCTCAAACTTGCCTGCAATTGTTGCTGCAACTGTTGGAACTTCAAAATAAGTTCCGTCATATCGCCTTCTTGCAGGTCACTTAGCAAAATTTCTTCTGTAATCTTCAATTCAGAGGACCTTTCTTGTGCTCTTTCGGCTCTTTGAGTTCGAATGCCGATTCGAGCACGGCCTTGTGTCACAAACTCTGTGTCACGTTCTATATCACTTGTAGCAAGCGAGATGCCACGCGAGTCATTTTTCAGCAAACTTTCTTTTAAATTAAATAAATGTGTAAAAATGCTGTCTACCTGCACCGCAGCGTTGTCCTGGCCTGTCATGGTGTTGGCAGTTCCTGCGTTGATGAGGATGCCCAGGTCTGTTGCTGCGAGTGATTCGTTGAGTTGGGTGACTTCAAAGTTAGTTGCACCGGCGGTGTTGTCTTCGAGGGTAAAGCCGTTGCCGTCGGCAGCGAGTCCGATGTTAAAATCGGTTCCCAGATCGCCCGGGTTCCCCACGCTCAACCCCGCGGCAGTGGCTGCAGCGCCAAACGTGGCCAAAACATCTTCTACGTCTACCGCGTTATCTAAATTAATATCAAAGGCTCTGCCATCATGGAGCGAAACACGCACATCATCTTCGCCTTGAGCCCGATCCACTCCCACGCCACGATTAAAATCCCTGAGTTTGGTAGTGGTGCTGAAGGTTCGCACGCCCAAATCTCCTGCGGTGGTTCCACCTGCATTTTCGCCGATGGTAAGATTAATGCCGCTGACTTCACTGATGAGGTTCATGCCGGTCCCAGCATCATTGATTTCAAAGCGTAATCCCATGTGCAGGCCGTCGATCACATTGTTGAGGTCTTGCACGGTTTTGGCATTGGAGAAGTCTGCGATTTTGGTGGTAGCGCCCTGGGTAATTTTTAGGCCGCCGGTCCAATCCACACTTGGCCCTAAATCGGTCAAGAGGGTTTGCATGGTCAGGTTCACGCCTGGGTCTGCTCCAGCGACGGTGCTTGCGTTGGTTGCGGTCAGTTCAATTCCCAAGTCTTGTGCGGTCACGCCAGCAGGCAAATCCGAGATGCTCAAGGCATGTCCTGCCGCCGCGGTTAATTCAAAGCCACCGCCTGCAAGCTGAAAGCTCCCTGCTGTGGGGTCAATATTGTCAATGGCATTTTGAACACGAGTCACCACATCATTCATGTTTTGAGCGGTATTGAGGTCCACCGTCGCCAAGGTTCCATCGACATTGATCTGGAAGGTGCCTCGTCGAATGCCTCGCCCCAGCGTGCCGTCAAGATCATCTAGCCGGGTGCTTGGGAAGGCATTGGGGCTCAAATCCACCGCTCCCGCCACGCGGCCGGACAGTGCGTTGAGGCCGTCGGCCCCGTTGTAGTTATAGGCCAGTGGATCGCTCAAGCCTGCCTGGCTGATCATATCCGTGGTTCCACCGAGGTAGCGAATACCGCCGAGGAATGGTTCAAAGGCCAGGTTGTCTACATTAGCGCGGTTGGCGTTGCCGGTGAACAGGCCGATGCCGCCGATGCGGCGATTGGTGATATCCATGAGGCCGCTGATTTGTCCATCCACGACGGCTGCTTCTGCTTCACGGGTGGCAGCATCGGAGGTGATTCCGATTTGGCTCAATCCCAGCGAATGTGCTTCGATTGCCAAAGCGCCGATATCGCCCATGGCCTGATCGACGTTGTTAAGCATGCCAACAATATGATCCAAGTTGCGATCCTGTTGAG
This sequence comes from Planctomycetota bacterium, assembly GCA_024279865.1. Classification (GTDB taxonomy): domain Bacteria; phylum Planctomycetota; class Phycisphaerae; order Phycisphaerales; family Phycisphaeraceae; genus JAJRRC01. The sequence goes on from JAJRRC010000005.1 coordinate 5,812, forward strand.
CGCGTGCGTCGAGTTGCTGATTGATCAGCAAAATAGCCGACGTACGAGCCGGAGCATCGGAGGGCTTGTTGATTTCTCTGCCCGTTGAGATCGCCAATTGAGCTTTGTTTAAGTCATCTTGGGTACGACGCAACTGTAGTAACAGCTGATTGCTGCTAAGCAATGAAGTCGTGCGGCCGTAACTGGAGGAAATGCTACTCATCGTTTTTTACTAAATTAGCCCCAAAATAGTTTGCATCATTTCATCAACCACGCTTAAAAATCGGGCGCTTCCTTGAAACGCTCGCTGATAACTCGAAAGATTGATCACTTCTTCGTCCGAGTTCACGCCACTGATTGCTTGCTGCTGGGCATTGAGACTGGACTGTACAATTACATCTGCTTCAAACGTACTGCGAGCCTGTCCAAGACGGCCTGCGTATTCTTCAATGTGACGATTCCATTGTTCGGTCAGGCTAATGCCACCCAAATCAGAAAGTGATTCAGATCGCAAGCTAGACAAGGCCAAGGCATTGGTGTTGCCGCCAGGCACATGCCCTTGGGTCACTGCCACTTTACCTGGGTCGTTGCTGATTATTTGGTTGATGTCGATGGTCGCGCCATCTTTGCCTGTGAAAAAGGTATTGATTCCTGCGACTGCGAGAAAGCCACTGGAATCATCGCTGAAAGAGAGTTCAAAATCGGAGCCTGAGGTTTGCAGCACCAACTGTCCGCTGGCAGAAACCGAAGCCGAAAGGTTATCGACATTGTTCAAAGCTGTCGCAATGCTGTTGAGCGTGGCATCATTGGTTGGATCAATGCCATCGAGATCCACGTCGATGTTGGTGGTGATGCGTTGACCTGTTTGAGCTTGGGTGAGATGAACTTGAAAACTGCCATGCTTGACATTAAAGGCAAGCAACGCATCTTCGGAATTCAAAACCGCGGTCGCATTTTCAAACCGTGTCACACCAGTCACCGATTCAAAACCCGTGGTTCCCTGGCCCTGACTGTGTAGCAAGTTAACCTGATGAATCAGATTGGCTGCAAAGTCATCCAAATCTGCCATCGCACCATTGACGCTGCTTTCACGAGCTTCTAAAAGACCTTTAATTTCACCAGCCGTCGCAGGCAAAGGTGAACCATCAGCCCGCAGAACCAGTTGCAAATTCATATCATCGCCATTGGCGGTGCGTTTGAGTTGAATACCACGGTTGGTTCCGTTGAGAATCACCGGGATCGAACCGACAAAAACGTCTACCTTGCCATCGCGTTGTTCCACCGTGGAAATGTCGACGTATTTGCTCAATTCAGCGAGCAACGCATCGCGTTCATCCCGCAGACTGTTGGCTTGTCCATTGGTGTTTTCAACACGAGCCACTTCATTGTTGATCACCGCCAAACGGCCAAGCACTTGATTGGCTGAAGCCACCGCTGCATCCACGGACTCGTCCACCTGATCACGAAGACTCAGCATATTTCCGCGTAAATCCTGCACAAACGAACCCAACTTACGGCCCTGCTCAATGACCAGCGTTCGCTTGGAATGGTCATCAGGCGTATTGGCTAATTAACTCCACGCATCAAAAAATTCTGTTAAATTGGTGGACAAATCAATGTCCGTAAATTCATTTTCCAAGGCTTCAATCTGAGCCAACACGTCTTGCTGAACCTCCGATGCCGCTTGGTCAGAAATCCCACTGCGAATGCGACTCTCCAACGCTTCGGAAATGCGTCGGGTGATACTCTCCACGGTCACACCACTACCCACGAGAAGGCCGCTACTAAGGTTCCCGGTTTGAACAGGTGTCAGCGAAGTCGTCTGGCGGTGATAGCCTGGCGTTGAGACATTGGCAAGGTTATTACCAATAACCTCGAGCCCTGTCTGGCTGGCGAGAATGCCGGCACGTCCGATTTGTAAGGCATTACTTAAGCTCATGGTTTACACTCGAAAACAATTAACTTTCTAAGCGGTCAAGCTAAACGTACTCACTGCCATCGCCTGCTTCGGCGGAGCGCCCTTGGCGCTGTACACAGAAACACCTGTGCAAACAGCACTCACCTTCTGCAACAAACCAGCCATGTGCTGCATCAATAACTCCGTGGCTTGACGGGTCGTGCGAGACTGGGTCTGAGTCTGCAACATGCGATCACAAAGCTGCTGGCGAAACACCAACAGCCTGCCACGCTGAGGCTCTGGTAAAAGCTCCGCCAATTCGCCCAGCTTCATCGGTTTTGCCGCGTCAGGGTCCATCAACAACGTCAAGTCCGCGACCTGTTGCAAACGTACTTTTTCCAAATCGCCAATCTCACGAACCTCTTGGTTTTCCAGCTCACACAGCTGAGCCATCCGTTCTTGATCAGCTTGGCAGACGGCTTGACGCTTTTGGTCCAGCAACTTGGACAAACGCTCATGGGCCACAAGCTGCGACCGAAGCGTCCGTTCCAACGCGACCAGTGGTTGCTCTAATTGCTTACGCATCAATATCTACTCCCGTACCTCTGTGGGCTGTCATTTTTTGATAAATCGTCTCAACAATTGGAAAGTTGGCCTTGCTCACAATTCGGTCCGCCAAAAGCGTATCGAGCTGAGACCCGAAGGTGTCCTCAGCCAATCCGCCATGCAAAAAAGACTTGCCAAAAGGACTGTGCCGCATCTGCTGCAACAACGGTAAAACCAAGGTACGGGCCACCAACTGTTCAGCCGCTTCACGAGCTGGCTCTCCCCCGGAAGTTTCGGACACGTTGCCGAGGGTGTTGCCGGGGGCACTGCCGGGGGCGGGGGTATGGCTTTTGAGCAATTGGTCAAAGTCACGGGACATCCCCGCGGTGCGGGCTGCCTGGAAAGTCATGTTGTTTAGGGCATCTATTTTCATCACGTTTCTATTCGATCATGAGTTCTGCATGTAAGCTGCCGATTTTGTCCAACTCTTTGATAATGGCGATCCGGTCATGGGCTTCGACACGCAACTGTTTCAAAGCATTGAGCAGATCTGACAATTTCGCTCCGCCTCGTCGTTGGGGGTCCACCGAGACCCAATTGTTTTCTTGCACCTGAGGGTTTTCAAGTGTGGGTTCAACAGGGGGCATGATCGTGGTAATGGTCAACCCTCTTGCTGAAATCACCACGGGTGAAATCTGAACACCTGCACCAAAGACAATGGTTCCTGCTTTTTCATTGATTTTGACCCGCGCCCCTGTGCCGATTAAGGGGGGATCGATGTAGGACGTGAGAATTTGACTTAAAAAAGCTCCCGGATTTGTCTGGTCAGCCAGAGGAACTTTGACCACGATATTTTTAGGATCAATCGCCATAGCCACCGAAGGACCATCGTCCAACGTCACCACGCCGTTGATATGACTGGCCAGATTGCTGGCAGTGGGCCAGGATGCGATTTTTGAATCAATGACAAACGTCACCTCGCCGCGATCATTGAGAAATTGAGCCCGCAGATCACGGGTCATCTGAGCGCCATTTTTAATCACCGCCGTGTTGGGAAATTCTATATCTTCAATCGAAAGAGCGCCCTCGGCATAAGCAAAGATACCTGATCCAGGAAGCGGGCCTGTCATCGGAATTAAAAACAGTCGACCGCCTTGAAGACTCTTGGCAGGGCCCACCGCACTGAGATGAACGTCCAAGTGATCGCCTTCCCGCACGCCGTTGGCGGGAACCGTCACGGACAATGCGACCATGGCTACGTTCTTGGAATTTTTCAATTCTGAAGCCACCACGCCGCCCACTGCCAGATGGTCAATCACACGCGCCAAAGATCGCATCGCAGGCAAAAACTTGCCGCCGTCGCCTGTACCAGACAGGCCAAAGACCAATCCCATGCCCACCAGTTTGCTCGATTCAGCACCCTTCACACGCACTAGATCCTGCAACTGTGATGCCGAGGCTCCAGAAGCCAAGAGCAAACAAGTCAGCAAGGCGGTCACAAATTGGCGTAAGAATAAGGGCATGAGGGTTCCGCTAAAAGTTGAAAATCGTGTCAAGCACACGGGTTAAAATCCCTTTTTTTGTGGATTTTTGCATTTGGCCATCGGTGTGCTTGCGTAAGTTCAAATCGTAAAGCTGCGTAGACAGCACGGTATTGTCAGATTTAATATCTTCCTTGCGGCAAGTTCCTGTTAGAACCAAGTTCAGCGTTTCGGTGTCATCAATAATGCGTTTGCGGGCTTCGAGAACCAGCGTGCCGTTGGGTTTGATATCGATGATTCGAGCAGTCAAACGGGTGGTGAAGGTATCTTTGCGTTTACGCTTGCCTTCACTTTCAAAATCTGATTTCATCTTTACCCCCAAGGCCGGCAGATTATCCGTGGCACTGGCACGGGTCTGTAGATTTAACAAATTTGACAGTCGCAGGTGGGGAAAATCGCTGACTTTGCCTTTGTATGTGACCGTCTTGTTGGTTTCCATTGTGGCAGAGGTATCGTTTTCAATGGTTTCACGGATGATGATGGTCACAAGACCATGACGGGAAAACTTGCGAGGCTCGGGCAGCGGAACTGCCGAGTAACTGGCCTTGGCCAATGAAGGTGAAAGACGGTCATATTGTCCACCGGGTCCGGTGACGGGATTTCGCTTGATAGGCGGGCCTGCGGTGAACAGAGACGAACTCTGAGCGAGCGTGCTGCTGCAAAGCAAACCCACACAAACCAACACAAAACCATGGGTACAGATTCGCATACTTACAAACCCCTCCCTGTAAATCGTGCATTGCTTTGGGACGTTCCTGTATTCAAAACAAGAATTGCTTCATGCGAACTAGAAACACGGGCAGTAAAGGTACTTCTTGAGGTTTCATTGCGGAATGAAATGGTTTGATCCATCATGCCGTCTTGCTCTGCGCGAGCGGTGGTACGGACCAACACCCCGCCGACCATGCAGCGAACGGTGACCCGCTGACCTTTATGAATCAAGACCGCCGGTGCGACATCTTCAGCGAACAACATTTGCCCCACGCGTAATCGACGCTGAGCGGATTGGCCAACCACCTTGCCTAATTGTCGCAGGGGTTCAGATCGACCGCGATTCAAAAGCACTTCACGAATTTGAATATCACGAGGACCAAAAACCTGCCCACGCTTGACAGACTTCACCATCACAAAGGCCAACGTTTTACGAGCCACCATCGCGGTCACGCGAAGTTCTTTCATCAGACGGCCACCTTGCCAATGACGAATCGTCACAGGAATGCGGCCGAGAGGACCTTGACCAGCAGGCTCAAATTCCAACCGTCCCACGCCCACCGCCTGGGCCAGACGCTGACGATCACGCTCTGAAAATTTGACCACGACTTCACTATTTTCAAAACCAGTCCAAGTAACCAAGTATTGAATCAGTTGGGCTTCAAATGTCAGAGCAGATCGCGTATCTACTGCTTTTGTGGGATTGGCCAAGACCGATGTGTGAGTCGCTTCTGTCACGACACAAACTTGTGGGCCTCCCCATGCGATCCGGGAAACATCCACGCCTAGGTCATCCAAATGCTGGCGTACCTGTTGCAAGCTGACCTGGGTTAAAGATTCGCCCCCACTTCGTTGCACCAACACGGTTTGTCCCAGACGCGAAACAATCGAGCCATGCAGTTGCGCCACATCAGCCAAGCGAACGATTGATGTTTGAACCTGTGCTTGTGGGTATAGCTGCACCTGATCCGCCTGCACATTGGCCAGCGGCAAGAGCAATCCCAACAGAAGATTCAGCACAACAACACGATTCATTTTGACCTTTCTTTCAAGCCTTCAATATTTTCACTTCATTACTTAAGACCGACGGAGGTTGCTGACGACTTGCAGGGTGCTGTCGGCAGCCTGGATCGTTTGGCTATTCATTTCAAAAGCTCGTTGGGCTTTGATCAGTTCAACGAGTTCACGAACGGGATCGACATTGGATGATTCGAGAGCGCCTTGAAGGATCGTCCCGAAGTTACCGGTGCCGGGGTTACTTTCATTGGGTGGCCCTGAGGCAGCGGACTCGATGTAGAGGTTGCCACCGATTTGGGATAGGCCATGCGGATTCACAAAACTGGCGAGTTGAATTTGGCCTTGCTCTTGCAAGTTTGCCTGGCCGGGCAATTGGGCAAAGATGCGGCCGTCATCACTGATGCTGATTTCTTGGGCATCTGCGGGGATATTGATATTGGGTTCAAGACGTGGGCCGTTGGAATTGCCCAGGACGATATCACCTTCACTGTTGAGGAAGAAGTTTCCGCTCCGGGTGTAAGCGGTGGTGGTTTCCCCACGGTTGATTTGCACTTGGTAAAAGCCGTTCCCGTTGATCATCAGGTCCAGCGGACGGTCGGTGATTTGAGGGGAGCCTGTGGAGAGGTCTAGTTGGGTGTTACTCACGCGTGTGCCGAGCCCGACATACAGGCCGGCTGGACGTTGGTCACCGTTTTCATTTTCCACGCCTGGCTGCATTTTTTCTTCATAGAGCAAGTCTTCGAAGTTCACGCGTGAACCCTTAAAGCCAGCGTTGTTCACGTTGGCCAAATTATTGGCGATCACGTCGATATTGGTCGCCAAGGCGGACAAGCCTGATGCTGCTGAATGTAGTGCTGCGATAGCCAAAGGATCTGCCCTTTATTTATGCGACGCTGCCGAGGGTGTTAATCACCCGGTCAAGCATCTGGTCTTGATAACGAATTAAATTTGCGTTGCTGTTGGCGGTTTTGGTGGCATCGATAAGCTGCATCAACGTCGAGATGGGATCGACGGAGCTTTGTTCGGTGTAGCCTTGGGAAACTGCGATACGTGACGCTGGCGTACGAATGTCTTGGGAGCCTTCCCATGCAAACAGGTTTTGGCCCTGCTTGATCAGTCGCTCTAGATCACTGACGCCGGTGACTTGAATTTTGCCCACTGCCTCGCCGTTGACACTGACTTGGCCATCATCACGCACATGGATTGCCCCTTCAGCGGGCATGGAAATCTGTTTGTCTTTTTCATCCAACACGCGATATCCCCCTGTCATGGTGGCAAGAAAACCCTCACTATCACGGGTGAATCGACCATCACGGGTAAGCTGTACTTGTGTGCCGCCTTGGCCGTCTGAAACACTCACTGCAAAAAAGGTTCCTGCTTCATCGAGTGCCATATCAAATGGATTTTTGGTTTCACTAAAGGCTGCACGGTCATGCTGCACGTGTTGCGTGCCGGCGAGAACGCCTCCACCTAGCTTGTCGAGCATCTGTTGGCTGACGGCATAACCCAGATTGTCTTCCATGGCTTCTGGTTCACGCTGACGAATACTCGGGCGGTCGAGCTTAAAGCCCACCGTCTGCGCATTGGCCAGGTTATTCGCAAAAACATCCTGTCGATACATGTTCGACAGCATGCCAGAAGCAGAAAGATACAACCCGTAATTCACGCTTGCGCCTCCGCAGAAAAGGGATAAGGTCCCTTGGGCTCATCAGCATCATCTGTCGTGCCAACAAGACGCAATTCCGGACCGATATCCTCAAGGTCTTCTTGAGCCTGCTCAAACCAATGAGCCGTCACCGCTAGATTTGCCAGGCGAGTCAACGTTTGACCCACATGCTCATCGCCAGCCTGTTTCATTAACTTCAGAAACGTATCAGACATCTATAAAACTCCTTGCTAAAGCCCGATTTATCGCAGACCTGTCGCTCTCATACCTACGCAAGAAGAATGCCAGACGTTAAAACAAGGCATTAAAGAACCACAAAAAAACCCATAAACACTTCAAATTAAACAATTTACAAAACACACAGAATCAAAAAGGCCTTTTTTGCGTAGCAGGATACAAAAGCGAGCGTCGTCCAAGCATGCGCAAGGAATGCCACTATGGCGCATTCCTTGCGCCATAAAATGGGCGATGAAACGTGTTCATACCAGAACCCATAGGCGAACTGGGTTCATCATTATTTTTTTTTGGTTTAGAGCATGGGGAATCGAACACATCGCATGCAAAAAAATAAAAGACGCGACGCATCAAACGTTGGCATTGCTCTCACATGCACCGTTGAGATCGGCGGACCTCAACGGCAATCAGAATATAGATTTTGAACTTAATATGAAGATCGCGTCGCTTCTAAACGATGACGCCAATAGGCGAAACGCTGGGGCTTGAGAATCAGATAAAACATCTTGCCCTCAGCAAGCTGCATCCCTGCCTGAGCTTCAGCCTGTGACCCAATGCCAAAATACAAATCACCACGGCCGGGCGCGCGAATCGCGCCGCCTGTGTCCTGATCCACCATCAAACGTAATTGCCGTGGTGAAGTTCCATCAGATTCAACGATGGCCGCTTCAATCAACAACGGTCCGCCCCGTGGGAAAATACGCTTATCCGTTGCGACCGTTCGCAAGGGGGTCACTTGAAAACCCAAGGACCCACTTGGCCAAACGTCTGGCTCATAGTCTTTGAAAAAAATGAACCGCTCATTGACCAGTAGCCGTTGGTCCAACTCTCGGGGATGATCCTTAAAATAGGCACGAATGGCAGGCAAATTCAGTTGATTGGCATCGAGTTTGCCTTCAGCCACCATTTGCCGTGCAATGCTGGTGTAGGAACGGTCGTTGCTGCCTGCGTAACCCACATACCGGGTCGAGCCGTCAGGCAAGGTCAACTTGGCGGACCCTTGAATCTGAGCCAAATACACTTCAAAGGGGTCCGAAAGCCAAATCAGTTCATTCCCCGCCAAAAGATCTTGCTCTGCAATCTCACGACGCGTGGGCCAAGGCTTCTGCGTCTGAGGCAAACGATACAACGGATACGCAAACGCATCCGTGCGAGTGAGCGATGCTTCAAACACCGGACTGTAGTAGCCGGTCAACAACACCGTTCCCTGGCCATCCCAACCGACGCTCATGTAGAGATCAAATTCATCCTTGAGCGTTGCAACATCCAACGGCCGTAACATCTGAGCCAACGCATAGGTGCTTAAATGGGCCGCTTCATGGGTGATCCCTTGCACGGGAAAATGCTTTTGTGTCGAAGGTAAAACAAACCAGCCCAAACTGCGTTTGAGCGCTTTTTCCAGTGAAAGTGGGTCATCAGAGGTTAAACCCGCCAGGTCAGGCCACTGGGCAAGATCCAACTTGCGTAGCGCCGCTTCACCTACTACCAGTTGCCTTGCATAGGCAGGTGGACGACTCGCACGAGGAACCTCTGACGTTTGGGTACAACTGGCCAACAAGCTTATACCTGCAAGACCTAAAAGCACCACGCCACACTTAAGACCACTGAGGCCCATTGAAACAGATGGTTTTTCAAACATGCTCAAAGGACTTCCTGAGCGCGTGGGAAGGAACCCAAAACCGTCAACTGGCGACAATGTTTGCGGGCCTCTTCCAAAGCGTTGGCCACATTTTCTTCTTCCCGATGTCCTAGGAAATCAACAAAGAAACAATATTCCCAGTTCACATGACGGCTGGGCCGTTTGTCGATATGCGTCAGATTCAGCTTGTAATCTCGCAAAACATCCAAAATATCGCTTAATGCACCGGCTTTGTGTTCGGTGGTGAACATAATGGCGGTCTTGTCATCGCCACTGAACTTGGCGTTGTCGCGGGCAATGACAAAAAAGCGTGTGATGTTGTTGGGGTTGTCTTCAATGTTGGCGAACTGAACTTTGAGGCCATACAACTCACCGGCAAGTGTGGAGCCGACGGCAGCGGAACCTTCTTCTTTGGAGGCCAGTTCCGCAGCCCGCGACGTTGAGGCCACGGGGATTTTATCCGCTCGTGAAAGCTGGACCGACAGCCAATTGCGACATTGACTAAATGCCACGGGCTTGGAGTAGACCTTTTGAATTTTTTCGGGGGGAACGTTCGACAACAGGTTGTGATGCACGGCCACGAGCACTTCTGCGTAGACTTGAACGGCGGTATCGAGAAAAGAGTCAAGTGTTTCACCGATGCCGCCCATAGAAGAGTTTTCGATGGGGACTAGGCCGTAGTCGATATGCCCGCGAGCGACTTCTTCGCAGACGGCCGCGATCTCGCCGAGGTCATCATATTCCACGCTGCGGCCGAACTTTCGAATGGCTGCCAAATGACTAAACGAACCCGGAGGTCCTAGATAGCCAATCCGCAACGGCCGTTCTAATGCAAAGCTTCCACTCATCAACTCACGCCAAATCGCTTCGACGCAAGAGTCAGGCAACGGACCTTGATTATAAGCTCGGACCTGTTCAAGAACCTTCTGTTCTCGATCCGGTGCATAAATGGGAGAATCGCCTGTGCGTTTGATATCTCCCACGTTCACAACGACCTCGGCTCGTTCGTTAAGCAGTTGGATAATCTGCTGATCGAGTTGGTCAATCTGCTTGCGCAGCGGCGCTAATTGCTTTTGAATGGTTTGATCCTGGCTCATGGGATTCATTGTACCGATTCAAGCGAACCGTGGCGTATTCGCTACTTTGAACGATTGGGATACAATTGCTTGCCATGACGGATTCTGCCACTAATTTGACGATGAACTTCAGCGATCATCTTGAAGACCTTCGCAGCCGCCTGATCTGGTCCCTCGTCGGCATTGCGGTCATGTGCGGGATCACCCTCTATTTTGGCGACTATATTGTCGCGTGGCTCCAGCAGCCTCTGCACCATGCCCAACGCAAGGCTGGATTGCCCGCCAAGACCTTTGGTTTTAGCGTAACGACTGGCTTTGCTATCTATATTAAAGTCAGCCTGATCTCGGGCTTCATTCTCGCGGGGCCATGGATTTTGTATCAGGCATGGAAGTTTGTCGAAGCGGGTCTGTATTCCACTGAAAAGAAGGTAGTCTATATTCTTTCACCTTTCAGCACGGTGATGATTGCGTTGGGGGTGAGCTTTGCGTATTACATCATGTTGCCGTTGTGCTTGGCGTTTTTGATTACGTTTACGGTGAGCTATCCGGATGCGGGAGGTACGGGGCCTAGCTTTATGGATCGGCTGACTGATATTGTCGAAGAAATGACCGCTCCCTCGAAAGCTTCTCCAATAGCAGTACCTTCTTCCCCTCAAAATTTACCTTTAGAAGCCCCCCCCCCGGAAGTTTCATTTGTCACAGAAAGCGGTACATTGCGGATCCCGATTCTTGAGATAGACCCGGTTTCGCCGGGCAATGGTGAAATCTGGTTCAGCCGTCATGCCACGGAATTAAAGATCATGCTCGACGGCCACATCCGCTCGGTGCCGTTGGCGACCAGTGCGCTTATGAGTCCGATGATTGAAATCGGTGATTACATTAGTTTCGTGACCATTTTGACCCTAGGCGTGGTAATTGCGTTCCAGTTGCCTCTGATCATGCTGGTGGTGGGCTGGACGGGGATTATTCACCCCAACGTCATTGCCAGCTATCGCAAACATTGTATTTTTGTCTGCTTTTTCCTCGGGGCGTTACTCACACCTGCCGACCCGGTGAGCATGATCGTCTTGGCTGTTCCGCTTTGGGTTTTGTTTGAAATGGGCCTGGTCCTCATGCGGTTCACGGTGAAGCCTCAGACGGCAGGACCTGAGTAACACCAGACGAAACAAACGCTATAAAATATGCCCATACAGCACGTTAGACCAAACAAACAGTCAATAACATCAAGCTAAAAAACAACCTTTGCGTCATATCTGCATCAGCAGAGGCAACGCAAAGGTCATTGTTTATTCTTTAATAATGAAGGTTCTACCTAGCCCAAGGCCCTTGGATCGTAGAAACCAAGCAGTCAGATCAATTAAGCAGGGGTCACTTCAATGAAGCGGCTCACACTGCGGAGATCGGCGATCACATCGGATGAGGCGAAAAGAACGCCGCTTTCACCGACTTCTCCCTTGGCGGGATGCTGTTTGACGAGCTGTTGGATCCATGCACGACCGCCGCGACGCTTGGTTTTGAAGTTGGCCTTGGCCACTTTATCCAAACGCTTCTTTTCTGTGGCAAAGGTTTCGTCTTTGCAAAGAACCCGACGCAGGGTCTTGACTGCGGCCTCATTGGTAGGCGACTTGACAATTTTAATGTTCACGGTTGAACCGACTTTAATTTCCATAGCATCGAATCCTTACTTGGGGCGATTGGAGGAAGCTCCGTATTCTTTCAAAGAACCAGTGAATTGTCAAATTTCATCTGACAATCCCCCTTATCACCTTGTCCTTGGGGCATAATTCCTCTAAAGTATGAGTGTAGGATACCTTGGAGCAATATAGGTAAAGTTTGACCCCATCCTAAAGGTTGGAGCCGATCTACCTAACACTGAACCAGTGCATATAATTTCAAGAAATCCGCATGCGTCAAAAAACGATCAATCCCTATAATAGGGATGCCTCGGACAAAGGGCAGGAGGTCCGCGATGGCCAAGATGGAATTTTACAGCCTCGAAGAAGTCGTGGCTAAACTGGGTATTGATGAAGCGGCAGTCAAGCAAATGGCTTCCCGCGGTGAATTACAGCCGTTCCGCGACCGGGACAAGCTTCTATTCAAACGCGATCAGGTCGATATCCTAGCTTCCAATAAAGATTCGATGTCTGACTCCATCGGCTTGGACCCTGCTGGCGGTGGAGAAACCGGAGAAATCTCTCTGGCTGACTCAGGGGACACCGGTGCGATTACCCTTGAAGACTCGGGCGATACAGGCATCATCTCACTGTCCGACAGTGCCAGTCATGAAACCGGAGCGATTCCTCTCGCAGACACCGGCCTCGGTGACACCGGCGAAATCATCCTCTCCAGCGATGACACGGATAATCTCTCTCTTGATAATGATGGTAGCACCAGCATCCCACTTTCGGACACCGGGACAGCCACCGGAGCCGACATTGGCCTCAGCGCAACAGGGCTCGGCGATAGCGGCATCGGCCTCAGCGCCACACGCATGGGAGACTCGGGACTCAGTGGAACAGATTTGGGCGGAACCGCTCTTTCTGCCGACAGTGGTATGGACCTCCATGCAGCAGGCTCAGGCATTGACCTAACCGGCTCGTTGGGTGGAACGGACCTGCCCCTTTCAGAACCAAACGACAAATCATCCGAAATGTCGCTCTCAGGCAGCGACATCGGCGTAGACCTCTCAGAAGACAATGAAGGTAGCAGTGGCTTGGGCTTGGCCCTTGATGACCTCGGCGGCACAGCCTCAGGCGATACCAACGACAGCTCCGCCATTGGAACAGGACTGGGAAATGCCGCAACCAAACTAGGCAATGACGCACGCCAAGCAACAGGCATCAGCGTCTTTGATGCAGGCGAAGTCGATGAAGCGGACCCCATGGCCCAAACCATCATCACCGAAGCGGGCATCGGCGCGGACGACGACTTGGCACTTGAAAGTGTCGGATCAGGCAGCGGACTGCTGGACCTGACCCGTGAAAGCGATGACACCAGTCTGGGTGCTGAACTTTTAGATGAAATCTATCCCACGGGAACCGCTGCGGGCGATACAGCCTCGGGTTCCCAGATGGACACCGCAGCAGGCTCCTCAGGCGTGTTTGACGGAGGCGTGACCCTCGAAGCGGAGAAAACAACCGCGAGCGATGACACTGCTGAAGATTCAGTCATCGCCACCAAAGACCCCTCAGAAACCACCGAACTGCAACCTCCGATGCCTGTCGCAGCGACCGCAGCCCCGGTTGCCGCAAGTGCGGTTGCCTATGAAGCCTTTGACCCAGCGGGCAGCGGCTTTGCCACGGGCATGCTACTCGGTGCCACGGTCTCGCTAACACTGGTTCTCACCGTCTGTGTTTCCACCCTGTTCGGCGGAACAAGCGCGGTTGTGACAATGATGGCTCAAGATGCTGGATCGCTCTGGAAATACGTCGGCATGCTCGGGGGCATCAGTGTGATTTTTGGCGTTTCGGGCCTATTTGTAGGAAAATGGCTCAGCAAATAACACCGCCTGCCATACCCCCAAAAATGGAACCGAAAAGGCCAAGACGTCTAAATAACGCCAACAAGTCCTTTCCGATTATCTTCCTCTTACTGATGGCTGATCGCTGAAAACTGATCGCTCTAATTCATTATGCTTAACTCTGACGCAAAGCCCGAATGGCTTACCATTTTTATCATTGGCCTGCTGCTGGGCGCGACCACCCTTCTTTTGGGGTTGTGGCCTGTCACGATTTTCGTGGCAATCCTGACGGCTGCGCTGCTGGCGTTTTTCCGCGATCCTGAACGTGCCATCCCCACCCACCGGGGCATCATGACCAGCCCGGCTGATGGCAAAATTTCTTCCATTCATGAATTAGAGTTTTTTGAGCCGTTCAACGGACCTGCCGTCTGCATCCGCATCTTCCTCAGTGTCTTTGATGTGCATGTCAACCGTTCACCCGTTCATGGCGTGGTCACCAGTGTCCGACACAAGCCCGGCGAACACCTCAACGTTCTCAACCCAGACTCTGCAGAAGTCAATGAATCAAACCTAATCATCCTCGCCCATCCCATGAAGCATGAACCCATCGCGGCCGTCCGGCAAGTTGCCGGCTTGCTCGCTCGAACCATTACATGCAACGCAACCGAAGGAGCCGTCGTCCAACGAGGTCAACGCATCGGCATTATCAAACTTGGTTCCACCACCGAACTGTACATCCCCAAAAAAGATCAACCCGCCATCGCCGTTGAAAAAGGGCAATACGTCTACGCAGGCACCACCATCCTCGCACACATGGAAAACACCACCCCCGGAAGTGCCCCTGAAATCGACACCACCCCCGAGAACGCCACCGAAAGCACACCTCAAAACGAGCCCAAAAGTACCCCCACAGCTGACAATGTGTCAGAACCACATTCCCAAAACACGGCCGCCTCTGAAAACGACTCGGACCAAACACCCCAATCTGGTTCTGACAGCGTGCCTCAAAACACGCCAGATATCACCTCTGAAAACGAACCTGAAAGCCTGCCGGAAAACTTGCCTGAAAATAACTCTGAAAACACCGCTGAAAACTTACTCGAAAACGCTCACCAGAACATGCTCTTCCCCGAAGAAACGGCTGAGGAAAAACCTGATTCTGATACCCAGGCATCAGAATCAGAAAACCCTCGTCAAAATGGCTAACCCTGCCAGCAGCCTGTTTTCAAACGCCGAATCAATCACAACCCGACACCACCTTCTCAAGGTGTGAGCGATTGGTATAAAATGACCTCATGATTCCCCACGGCCGCCAACTTGAAAGCTTCCCCCCGCCAGAGCAATGGATCAAACACTGGCCTGAAGACCAACGGTTGCTCATGCTTCACTCTGGGCGCAGTGATTCACGGTGGGCTCGATGGTCCATCCTTGCCACGCCCGGAAAAGAGGCCAAAACCTTTTGCTTTGCACCCTCTCCAGATAGCCCTCCTGTCGGCGACCCCCTGGCACAACTGCAACAGGCCATGGACAAAGAATCCGATGGCATCTGGATCGGATACCTCAGTTATGACCTTGGACGCTGGATTGAACAATTGCCTCAACAAGCACAAGCGGACCGCCACTGGCCTGTGATTGAATTCGCCCACTGCCCCGGCTATTTGCTGTACGACCATCTCCATGCCAAAGCCTATGCCTGTGGAACATGGGAAAGCCTCACACATCTACCAATCCCCCCGGAAGTGCCCCCGCCCCCGGAAGCGCCCCCGGAAGCGCCCCCGGAAGCGCCCTCGGAAGTGCCCCCGAACATCCCTTCAAAATTATCGCCGAGTCCCATCCAAATCACCCCGCCCACAAGCCTGTTTGATCAAGCGTCCTATGAGCAAGCTGTTCAAAAGTGCATTGACTACATCCATGCGGGCGATGTGTTTCAGGTTAATCTCGCTCAACGATTTACCTCGGCCATGCAAGGACCTTACCCACAAACCCAACGCCAATTGTTTGAGCAACTGGCCCGCGTGTCGCCTGCTTGGTATGGCGCGTATCTGGAATTAACTGACCAGCGAACGATTGCATCCACTTCGCCTGAATTGTTCTTGGAGGTTTTACCTGACGGACGCATCATCACCCGACCGATCAAAGGAACGCGGCCGGCCTCTCTGCCAGCACAGCAATTGGCGGACAGTGAAAAAGATCGGGCAGAGCTGCACATGATTGTGGATTTGATGCGAAACGACATCGGCCGCGTCTGTCAGTTTGGGTCCGTCACTGTCACCGAGCCACGGGTCATTGAAACACACCCGACGGTCCATCACGGCGTGGCGACCATCGAAGGACAACTCGCCCCGGACAAAAATCTTTTTGACCTACTTCGAGCAGCCATCCCAGGCGGGTCCATCACCGGTGCCCCCAAAGTACGGGCCATGCAGATCATCGACGAACTCGAACCCGTACAACGTGGCCCCTATTGCGGCGCGATCGGCTACCTTTCCCATCAATATGGAAGTTGCCTGAACATTGCCATCCGAACCATGCTCATTGAACCGGACAGAATTGATTACAGTGTCGGCAGCGGAATCGTGGCGGATTCAAACCCCGCAGCGGAATACCAGGAAACCCGCGATAAAGCAGCAGCCATCGAACAAACGCTTGGCCGCGTCACTTCCATTTTATGAAAAACAATAGTTCTTAATCAGGCCAGTAAGACAACAGTTGCTGCACCATCTGCCCCGGATCTGAAGCCTGACAAACCACACTGCTCACCGCAATGCCTTGGACACCCGCCTGGACCAACGTCGGCAAATTCTCAGGGGTGATCCCCCCAATCGCCAAATGAGGCAAGGCCCGTGGCTGTGCTAAATATTGCTTCAAATACGTGGGGCCAACAATCGTCTTTTTGTGCTTGGTCGTGGTGGGGAACATCGGACCCAGCCCGCAATAATCAGCCCCCTCGGTCAACGCGTTCTGAGCCTCGGCCATGCACGAAGTACTCTGGCCCAGGATCATTGACGGCCCCACCATCTGGCGAACTGCCCCAAGCGGCAAATCCGTCTGTCCCAGATGCACCCCATCAGCCCCACACGCCAAAGCCACGTCCGGCCGATCATTCACAATCAAACCCACCTCGTGAGAATGACACAAATCAACCAAAACCTTCGCGCGTTGCAAAAACTCACCACTGTCCAGAGCCTTCTCTCGCAACTGAATACAATCCACCCCAGCAGTCACAATCGCTTGGGCAACACAAAGCCAATCGCCCCCCGGACAAAGATTTTCACTGAGAAGCACACACAAACGCCACTGCGGCATCACATCTGCTCCAAACGCAGCATTGAGTTTTTGCTCCAATCGGTAACCACGGTAACGCAATTGCTCAATGGCCCCAGATGAAAAATTCGGCAACGTCTTTGAAAATTCTTCCAGAGATCGTAACGCTTCAGAAAGACGCTTCCCCGCAGCAATCACCACCTCTGCAAGGTCCGCACGTTGACCCTCAGTAGCAGTGGTCACTTGCGTTCCCACATCCCCAGGCGTGTCCCGATACAACGGGAGATTCCCCAATGAACTCAACGCTCCCGCCAAATCATGACGCAATTGCTTTAACTCACAGCTCAACGACAGATGGTCCAAGCCAAAACGGGCCGCATCCTCCATCACCCGCATGGCTTCACGGGCACGGTTGGCATTGGCGTCGAGGATGCGGAGGACTTGGCTCATGGTGTTGATTCGATGGATTCGGGGATGTCTTCAGGAGCAGCGGTTTTAGAGGGCGGATGATGGCGGTAAATCAGCATCAGGTTACGAATATAAATACCCCAACCGGTGGCTTGACCCAACACCCCGATGATGTCCTGACGCCAAAGGAAGTAGGTAATCAGCATGGTCGCACCAATGAGACTCATCCACCAGAAGGCCACCGGAACCACCGAACGTTTGTGTTTTTCACTGGCAAGCCATTGCACAATCATGCGGCCGGTGAAAAGAACCTGACCCAACAATCCCACCGTGACCCAAACAAGGCCAAAGGGATTGGAGATATTTAAAAGTGCATACCACCATCCGCGTTGCTGTTGATCTTGGAGAAGAAACTCGGCAAATGCCTGCGGGTTGTACGATTGTGTCTGCCCATCACGCATGGTGACACGATAAGACAACGGGTCAGCGTCTAGGACGATTGTTTTCACGCCAGTGGGTTGAGGCTTGATCTTAATCGTCAGCGGTTCAGAGGCCGCTTGGGCGAAGGTCCCACCGAGCATTATCAGCAAAACGGCAATGGACAATAGCCTCACGACCGGGCCTCCCCAGTTTGGTCTGTGCCGACGGCTGCGGGATTGCGGTAGCGTTTGAGCATCCATCGCATGGCAAAGCAATCCACCAGGCCGACCAAGGCTCGGTTCATCACGCCATACTTCGCCACACCTGCATGACGTTGGCGATGGTTCACGGGTACTTCCACCAGTTTCGCGCCCAGCATCTTTGAGTAAACTGGGATGAATCGATGCATCCCTTTGAATTGAAGGGGAAGTTGTTGGGCCAATTCGGTTTTCATCATGCGTGAGGAACAACCGGTGTCTCGCACCACATCGGAAAGAATCAACCGACGCGCGGTGCGTCCGACCCAGCTACTGCAACGACGCACAAACGTATCGCGGCGATTGGCAGAGCGATCTCCCTGCACCAAATCCACCTCTTGTTCGGTGATGACTTTGAGCATGTGAGGCAAGTCGGCCGGATCATTTTGCAGATCGGCATCAAGCATGGCAACATAGGTTCCTCGGGCGGCGGCAATGCCTGCGAACATGGCAGCGGACTGACCTTGGGGTTGAGCTCGATGCAGGGGACGCACCCAAGGAAATTCTGCCGCTGCAGCGTTGAGTCTTGCGAGCGTTTCATCGGTGGACCCATCGTCCACCACGATCAATTCCGCATCAATGCCTTGATCGATCACAGCCTGTTTCACCTGTTCGATCAATGGGTCGATATTGTCCTGTTCGTCTAGGGCGGGGATCACAATAGATAACTGCGGAGACATGGGATTCCTTTTCCAAACAATCAGCCCTCAAAGTAATCAGGTCCCAGGCCCAAAAGATGCCCCCCACAGGCTTCATCGCCTGATCTGAAGCATCTTTGGTTCTGCTCTTTTCTGACTGATAACTGACTGCTGATAACTGACAACTTACTTATAACGCCACAATCTTAACCGAGCGTGCCTCAAAACTCCCAAAGGGGTTACTTTGGGATGATTCACCTGAAGATCAATGGGGCTGACCAGTACAATTTGACGGTCCGGGCCATCAATCGATAGTGTAGCGAGGGCATGGTCAAGTTGCGAATGAGAAACGCCCTGAATTACACTGCGAACATAGAGTAAAAAAGTTGGGTCCAGCGGCTTGGGGTCCACATCACGCTGAATCCAAAAGGCATCTGATTTTTTCAAAAGTTCAGCCAATTGGAGCGCTTCAGGCTTACTTGCATTGACCACTGCTTGGGAGCGAGCCAGCGGAATGCACAAAATCGTTGCCATAACGATACACCAGAAACTCCAGCAGATCACCGCCCGTCGGGGATGATGATGAATCACGCCTGCCACGGATAGCAAGGTCAACCCCACCAAAATGGCTGCAAACGAACCAATGAATGACAGACTCAACTGGGTTTCCAAAGACGCAGGCATGTACCCCCAGGCAATCAAATCTGCCTGATGACCCAACCCCCAAGGAACCGCCACCGACAACACCAACAACAAACCCGTATGAGGCCAACGAAGCCATCGCCATGTGCGAGGCAAATGACTCAACTGAGTCATATCCGACAAATGGTGAAAAAGCTGACCAATCGCCAAACAAATCGGCATCGTAATCGGTAAAACATCCCCCCAAACCGGCTCCAACGGCAACGGAATTAACAACAAAACCATCCCAATTGCCCAACCCGATGCCAACCACAAACTAATGCGACGGCCATGACTCGAACGACTCAACGGCTGAAAAATCACGGCCACAAGCCATAAAATCCACGGCAAAAACAACAACCCCAACATCATCGCACGCCAGCGAACACGCGCCCAAAGAAACTCTGAATCAAGATGCTGAACCGACACAATGCTTGATATCCAATACTCCCAGACGTGGGGATCTTGCTCATGAGCATAAATCAACCAAGGTGCCACCAACAAAACACCAATCAACAACGAGGCCAAGAGGCCTATCAAATGGCTCACCCGGTCTGGACAAAAGAGAATAATCAGGAAAATAGGCGCTAAAACCGTCACCAACGTCAGCGGACCTGCCGTGAGCGTCGCAGCCCCCAACGCCAGGCCACACCCGATCCAGCCAAGAAACTGACGCTCCGTTGAAGGCATCGGCCGCAACGGACGAATCGCCCAGAGCGCTGCTGCAATCGCCAGCATCGCCCAGCCCACATGGATAATCGTTGAATCCGCTGACCTCGCATAATAAATGAACGCTGGATTGGCGATCAAAATCAACGTGCTGAAAAAGGCTGTTTTTCGCCGCCCCAAAGAATGACCCGCCCAGAAAATACCGATGATTGTCATCAAGCCAAAGGCCACCGACAACAAACGGACGCGAAGCACCATGTCCTCTGTATGACAATGTTTAGATGAAAGGCCCGTCAACGCAATCATGTGCTGCCAAGTAACCCCAGGCGGCTGATGCAAGGACGGACGACCATGCACATAAGGAATCAACGCATCGACAGACCAACCCCGCTCAGCTGTCAATTGAGCCCAACGCTCCCATGTCTGAAAAGAACGAAGCACGACCTTGGCTTCGTGAGGAGCCACCACATCAGGCTGATCCAAATGAACCAACAACGCAGGCAAACTCACGCATAAAATCAATGCCAAAAGTAACCAGCTCTTAAAAGAACTCGTCGTCCGCTGCATGTCCCCCAATGCTCCAGCCCGCACACGCCCACCCCCCGGAAGTGCCCCCGGAAGTGCCCCCGCACCACCCTCGGGGACAGGGGATGGCTGAACTTGGCTTGGCGAGGGATTGAGCTCATAGCACTCTCCTTTGCCAGGCGTTGCGTTCATGGGATTTTGAGATGAAGACGAATCTTCCAAAATTATTTTTCTCCAGCGTCATCATCTTTCTCAAGGCAATCAAAGAGATTAAGACGCGTCAAACAAGGGGACCCTGTTTCACAATAGGCCAGTTCATGGTTTTATTTTCGAGCCAATGCAGCTTCAAGCCGCTGCATCTGAGATTTGATTCGTGTGTTCCTCGCTTCATTGAGCAATCGTTGGCCAAACCGAATTTCATAAAACACTTCCGTGAGTACGACCACTGGATTAAACCGCATGGGATTTGCCGCAGCCAATTCACGTGAAAAGTCCAGCGGGCTTTGCCAGAGCGGACGAATATAGCCATGACGTTCAAGCATATCGAGCATGGTCAGATACCATTTGAGTCGCTTGGCCAAAGCTTTGCGTTCTTTACGTGACAAGCGTTGTAATTGCAGAGCTGTCAATCGCCGTTTTCGCATGATTAAGGAATGCGTCAAGCTGGACAAGCCGACGATAATGAAAAAGCCGATGGTTCCCATCATGACATAGCTGAGTTGATCAAGCATCAACATTTTAGGAATGCCTTTAAGCCATTTTACGATTTTATCGATTCTCGAAACACCCGTGCGTGTGGCTGCTTGAAGGGAGTGTGTGGTCTCTTTGAGCATTTCTTCTTGTTTTTTTGCATCAAAAGAAACCACTTTGGAAACCCAGAGAAATTCCATGTGTTCATAAAGTTCACGCATCCCTGACAACCATGAGTCCGGTGCAGCATGTTCTCTTGCCACGGCATCAGGAGGCGTGGCATCAAAAGGCAGCCATCCCCGTCCCGGGCAATAAATTTCTGTCCATGCGTGGGCATTGGATTGCCTCACGACGTAATAGCCTCCAATTCGGTTGTATTCACCAGCCCGATAGCCCGTGATCAAACGAGCCCGGATGCCAATGGATCTCGCCATGGCTGCCAAGCCAGAGGCAAAGAGTTCACAATGGCCACTCTTGGTTGATAATAAAAATTTTGAGATTGGTTGGCGGTTGGCACTATTGCTCGGCGATTCGAGGTCATAACGGAAGTTATCCCGCAAATATTTGCTCAGCAGTTGAGCCACCTCAAGGGTCTGATCTGCCGTCAAATCTTTCAGCGGTCCTTTGAACCCTTGCGTGCGAAGCACCCGGCGGGTGTGTTTTGACAAAATCGCCCGTTGGTGTTTATCAGGCCAACCAGCAGCGTAAGATTTGACCATTTTTCGAGCTCGAGGGCGACGTTGTTCCTGCGACCTTGTCAGGTAAGCACTCTCTGATAAATCTGCCATGTACGCTTCTTCAAAGCCAACCGGAAAAGCAAGAGGTGATCGAAGCGAATAATTTAACGTGCCATAAAATTTAGAGGAAACTCGAATCTGAAAATCGCGTTTATTAAAAACCACTTTGGTCAGTTGATCGCTCTGGAAAAAAATCGGGGGATATTGTGCCAACGTAAAAAGATGCTGGTGGTCTGACCCGCGAATCGCAATATTTGCTTCGAGCACGGGCATCGTTTGCTGCCCCGCAAGCAACTCAAGCCCCCCAGGTGGAAGCTTGATTATCACGTCACCACGCGAAATAGAACCACTGCGCGTCCAGGTGCGTGAGGAACTGCTGTATCGATCCAAGGCTGCCCCACGAAGCAAAAAGGCGTGATCAGAACCTTGAACCGCAACCCCGTTCTCCTCCAACTTCACATACATCACCGGCGTGCGAGGACCATCATTAATCGGCTTGCCATCAAGTGTGATTTTAGAATTAAAACCCGATTGACTCCCCGCCAAACCCGCACCAAGTGTCGGATGCATCCGAGACTCGCCCGAGCGAGGCATCACCATAAACACCACCGCCCCGATCCACGCGCAACCAATACCAATCACCAAAGCAAAAAGACGGAAATGCCATCGATGACCACGGCAAACCACCGCTTTGGGACGAGGCAAAGGAACCTCCGCAGGCACAGCCTTTTGATTAGCCTCGAGAACTTGATCACTGGTTGCCTTGAGATGAAACAAAATCAGCGTAAACAAGGCCATGACGCAATAGACAATGAGTAAAATCCCAAAGACCATCGATACCGTAATCACACTGGCACCGGTCATAATCATGAGACTTAAAACCAAAATCTCGCCATATTCGCGGTTATCCTTTTTGGCATAGAGCAACAAAATTTGAAGCCAAATGGTGAAATGGCACATCACCACAATGACCTGCCCTTTTTGCCAGGCTAATTCAAAACCCAGCCCAGCCACCGCGATCATCGCGCCCAGAATAATCATCCATTGAGGTAACGGCTTGCCCGTCGGGCCTTCGACGACATACCAACTCAACGCGCCCAAGGAGCCAGCCACGAGCAACAGGCCTGGATTAGATTCTGCCATGCAAAAGGCGACAATCCCCAAGAGAACCTGAGCAAAGACCATTCGTCGAAATAAGAAAATCAAACCCATAGGAGGTTACACTTTTTCTTTCTGAAATTCTTCTCGATGACTCGCTGCCATCACGCGACGCGACAACGCATTGTTGACACCCTCTTTGAATTGCTCAACGTACTGCGTCATCTCATCCACACGCAACACCTGCGTCGTAGGCCCACTGACAATGGCGCTCTGAGGCCCTGCTTGAATGACCACCGACGGGATAAAATTCAATGTAGGAACCGCTTCCGTATCTAAAAAAGAAAGATCCAATTGTGCCAAAGCTTCCAAAATACGCGTGCGGTGAGGCAAACTGTGATGAACACCAAAAGGAACACACGGGACCCCCGCCACTGTCACGCCGATTTGATAGCCATGTAGATAGGCATCACAGACCAAAGAGGCCGCCAAGCTAATTGCTTGTTCGATCAACTGGGTATCAGGAGACGGAGCGTGGGTCGAGGACTGCCAGAAACCAAACCCACGCTTCACCACGGACCCCTCAAAAGAGGTCAGGTCCAGCACCAGCGTAATTTTCGGCGGGCTGGGCTGAGTCATTTCCCTTGAAACCAATTTCGTGGTGCGGGCTGAACGTTTCCAGTCGATCATTTTCAAGCTATCGCCTGCACGGTATTCACGTAGGCCGAAGAATTCTTCCTGTCCCCCTGCACGTTGGAGCTTCTTGCGGCCGTGCGGATCTGCATTGCTCAGGTGATACAACATGCGGCGATTAATTCGCAATAATTTGGGATAAATCAACATCGACTGAGGCTGCTCAAACTCGCGCAACCACCGAACCACCCCAAAGGGATAGGCTGAATAAATCTGGATCTTTTCAAAGTGCAACCGTCCCCGTCTCAACGGCCAGCAAGGCGCTTCAGCCTGAACATGTTGATTGGGGCCCAAGTGCAGCACCCAGCCGTGCGGACGTCCTTTGAGTTGGGCGGGTTCATCGACGAGGGGGCCGGTTTTTTTCCAGCCGTGATTGCCCTTGCCCCACGTTTCACGAATAACCAGAGAAAACGCGGGCATCCAACGTTTGGGATTGGTGATTTGATAGCGAATGGCCGTTGATTCATCTGCCACGCCATGACTGGGTAGCACACGAATCACGGTAATTCCCCGCATGGTTTGCCAGGAAACAAAAGTTGAAACAAGCAAGGCACCGACGAGCAAACCAAATCCGCCGTAGAGCAACGGCGCATCAGAATAATACGCCACCCCCAAAAACAAGATCGCCACCACCACGAACATGGTCCCACCTGGGCCAAAGTGGACCCGGGTGCGAGATCGAAGCATTTGGTTGGAAGCGACTGCAGAAGGCATTCGTTTTCTCACGATTAAAATCAAACGTTCATCACTGGCTACTGACCTAAAAACCGATCCTTGAACTTCAAGGTTTCGCCGAGAATATCCTCAGGCGGGCTGGGATCACCCCGACCTGCAGCGCCAGGCCTCAATGTAATCAAAAGCATTTTACCCGCCATCGGAAGTTTAAGGGTCCGCCACAGGTTTCGATGTCCCTTGGCAGTGACAATCAAACCTAAATTATATTCTTGAAAACGGCCTGCCCCCAAGGCATCCACGCCCATCTGAAAGCGGCCCTGTGAATCAGTCTGGACGGTACCCAGTCTTTGTGGAGAGATCGAATTCGGATCCAAAACCAATTCCACCGAAGCGCCCGCAAGTCCTGCATCCTCAAAACGAACGTCATTGGCGTTTGCAATCACCACAGCAGCCCCGGGCCCTGTCATCACCGTGCCACGCAATTCATAAGGCGAGCAACCATGACAAACCAACATCAAAAGAACAACCACTGCCAGTGAATGATAGCTGGCAAGCCGTTGTGGACCCCAAGATTCGCGTAACTGGCGCATCAAATGCTAGACCTCCGAAACAGGTTTCTCTGCAGACTGATCTTCGGGAGAAACATTTTCATTTGACACTGAAGAAACTTCGTCTGAAATGGTTTTTTGTTCCTCTGGCAAAACAGCTGCCGCATCCAACGCCTGCGTGTTTGGGTCTTGGGAAGGCACGGCTGCATTTTCATCCAAAGCCCCGCCTTGGGCATCTGAAGATGTGGCGGGAGAATCTTTGGGAGAATCCGAGGCACCTTCCGAGGAGGCCACTGAATCTTCCGGCGGAATTTCCAGGGACACTTTCGGGGGGGATTTTTTGGGAGGTGAGGTGCGTAACTCGCGGGCATTGGGAAGATCTTTGAGACCCGCCAAGCCAAACACTTCTAAGAAAGCTTTGGTCGTGCCATAGAGCATGGGACGACCGATGTCTTCAGCCCGTCCCACGATTTTCACAAGATGTCGTTCCATGAGGCTGCGAACCATTTCACCACTGGCTACGCCACGAATGGTTTCGATTTCAGCTCGAAGCACCGGTTGTTTGTAGGCAATAATGGCCAAGGTTTCCATGGCGGCGGGGCTGAGCTTGTTGCTCTGGCGTGTTTTGTGCAAGGAGGACAAGACCTCGGCATACTCTGGGAGGCTGACGATTTGCCAACCGCCTGCGAGTTTTTCGATTCGGAAGCTGCGGCCGGTCTGTTGGTATATTTCGTTGAGTGAGGTGATGGCGGCGGTGACTTGGCTGGCTGCCATGTTGCCGAGGACTTCCCCCAGCCGAGCAGATCCAATCGCCCGGTCCGTCGTCATCAGAGCAGCTTCCACACGCAGCGAAAAATTCGCTGGCACAGCATTCTCATTATCCAAATGTTCAACCTCGCTCACTTGCGGCGGCGAGGCAATGGGTTCATCTGTCATGGCAACCATTATACGCAAAAGCACTTGATGCTAAAAGAATCCCATGTATTTGCACTGGGATGACAAAACAAGCATCAAAAAAATATCTAAAAAACGTCCAAAAGCTCAAAGGCCAAAGGTCAAAGCATGCACAAAAAAATTCAGGGAGGTGTTATCCCTGACGTTGACAGCGAAAATCACTTAATGTCCACACATAACGTGAACGCTTGGCTTTAAAGCTGACATAGCCCTGTTCGCAAAAAAATTTCAAAGGTTCAATGGCATCAGTCAGTTCACGCGAGAAGGGAATTCGGAATTTGCCGAGTTCTTTAATCTGATCACCCATGACTTCTTTGGCGGAATCGAGGATTCGGGTGACATTTGAAAGGCTTGGCGTGGCAAAATACAGAATGCCGTCGGGATTCAAAAAGTCGGCCACACGCTCAAACAAGCGGATGACCACGGACGCGCCATCTTCCCTGCCGGTGTTCACCGAGGGAGGGTACCAGCCAGCAACCCGGCCGGGCAGTTCGGCAATACCAGACACATCGTTCACGACAATATCGAATTTCATGCCTTTAACGGGTGCAAACAAGTCGCCGTTGCGGACGGTAATCACATCTTGAAGATTCAAGCGGTTGACGTTCTGCTGGGCCAATTCACAGTCACCAATCTGATATGTTTCAAGCGATTCGGACATTATCGTTGTTTTAACTCCAAGCCAAATAAAAGCGTCGATGGTAACCGCAACTGCCTTTAAGTCCAAATAGTTCAGTCTGATAACGGCTCCAAAGAAACCGCCAACGGCCCCACCACCACCAACCGTCGACGCGGGTCCGCAGAGAGATACAAACTCGTCCAAACAATTTGCCCATCAGGCAAAATCGCACTTATGTCGTACAAGCCTGTAAAAGCCCGCGTTTGCACATTGCCTCGCTCATCTGTTTGAGCGGTGAAGTCCGACCACCAGACCTTGCGAAACAAATGGTCGATTTGCTGACCGGCAACCGTCACAGTGCCAGTGGAATCAATCAGCCCTGATTCTGAAAAATCCAGCCAAATGCCCTGCACCATCGACGATTCAAACAACAACTCCATCGCCAATGACATGTCCGAGGCCACCTGCTTCGGTGTCGAAGCATCCGTGGTCAAAGACCGAATCCACAAAGGACAGTCCAAACTACTTAACCAACTCAAAGCTTTACTCAACCGAGGACGTGTCACCGGACTACGCAAGCGTATCCCCAACGCCAAAGCGTCCAACGGCACAAAAGCCTGCTTCAAAGCAGCCACCTGCTGAATCACCTTGGGAATCCGACCCGGAGCAGTCACATCTTCCATCCCAATAGCAAACCCCCCGGTTCCCCCGGCTCCCCCGGCTGCCTGAATCGCCCCTGCCTGTTCAAACAGACGACGAAGCATCACGGTACTGAGACGATTCTCAATAAAATGGCCATCAAGGACATCTGTATAAAGGTCAAAGCCCGACACTTGCCGCCCCACTCGATTGAGCAAGCTGCGTACATGCAGACCCAACGCGGCCTCTAGATCACGTCGACCCAGTGAAGTCACCCAATCCACTTGCCGATCGGTGCGAGCACTAAAAACCGAGCCCCACTGAACGTCCAGCCCATGCTCCCTTGCAAAATCCAACCACCGATCCGTGGCCTGGAACTTCTGATTACCCAAAAAGGGTTCAATGTAATCCCAACGTCCTAAATAGTTTAAATTCACACTATTGACACATCGCCACAACGGCAGCGTCTGCCAATTGTCTGGAAATTCAAAAGCACCACCACCCTCAGGCAACGTCAAGCCAAATGTGAAAGCATGACGCCGCTGCTTGATACGAACCTTCGCTCCCGAAACAGGATTGCCAGCCTGATCCACCACTATCACCTGTAACAAACGACGGTGATTCCCCCCGGAAGTGTCAGAAGTGTTCTTGCGAAACCCGCCCCCCGGTTCCCCCCCGGAAACTCCCCCGGAAACTCCCCCGGAAGCTCCCCCGCCCAACGCCACCCCAACGAACAGTATGACCCAAAGGGGAACGAAACGAAAAATGAAAAACAAGCGTGATCCAAGCATCTACACAGTTTATCGACAAATGCCATGGAAGTGACCCCCTGTCAGTATAAAAAGGTGTAAGTAAACCCCATATCCGGCCCTTCGGCAGACCTCAGAGCTCGGCGTTGTGATTATCACACGCTTAATGAAGTTCCCATCCTCACACACCAAATATCCAAGGAGCCCCGAAGTAGAGAACCCAAAGCAAGATCAAAGAAAACATTTGATACTTCCGGGGAACATCCGAGGGGGGCTTCCGGGGGGGGCTTGGCGTTTTTATGCTTCAAAAAGGGTTCTGGGTGAACCGGACCCCTGCCTGCTGCGTATCAATAGATATAGATAGACTTCATTTGGGAACTCGAAAATGAGCCAAGCTTCTTCAGGCACGTCACTTACAGACCACGGACACACCCATGCACCGGCCAAACCACCCAGTTTGGAGGAGCGGCGAGTCGACTCAAAAATCATCACCATTTTGATCGGCGGCACGATTCTGATCGCCGCAGTGATCACCCGATACCTCTTGGATACGCCCAATCAAGGCGACCTCCTCGCGGCTGTTGCAGCACTGATGCTCGGCGTTCCCATTGTGTACGATGCTGCAAGAAGCCTCATCACCGGACGCTGCCCGCACCACAAACACGATAGCCACACTGAATGTGACCATGAACCCCATGCCCATGAAAAATCACACATGGAAGAACTGGTTGCTCTGGCGATCATCGCGTCGTTTGCCTCGGGCCAATACCTTGAGTCCGGAGCGGTGGCCTTCTTCATGCTCATTAGTTCCATGATCGAACATCGCACCGCCATTGGTGCATTACAGGCCATTGAAAACCTGATCCGCATCACACCCACCAAGGCCCAAAAGCTCGTCGATGGCAAAGAAGTCCAAACCGAAGCTTCTCAGCTTCAGTCTGGGGATATCATCGTCGTGCGACCTGGCGACAACATCCCTGCCGACGGCACCATCAAAAACGGTGCTTCGACCATCAACCAAGCCAACATCACCGGCGAATCATTGCCTGTGGAAAAAACTGAAAACGATGAAGTCTTCTCAGG
Source organism: Planctomycetota bacterium (assembly GCA_024279865.1). Taxonomy (GTDB): domain Bacteria; phylum Planctomycetota; class Phycisphaerae; order Phycisphaerales; family Phycisphaeraceae; genus JAJRRC01. The sequence continues at coordinate 34,925 of JAJRRC010000005.1, forward strand.
CACCATCAACGAAACCGGCGTGCTGACCATCGAAGTCACCCGCGCAGGCAAAGACTCGACCCTCGGCAAAGTCAAAGACCTCATCCTTCAAGCCTCCACGAGCAAACCTGCGGTCATCCGACTGCTCGACCAATACGCCAGCTTCTATACCCCCACGGTTCTCATGCTCGCGGGCGTGGTCTTTTTCATCACCCGTGAACTCAATGATGCCATCTCTTTGCTATTGATCTCATGCCCATGCGCAATCATCCTTGCTGCCCCCACGGGCATGGTGGCAGCTCTCTCAGCTGCTTCACGCTTGGGCGTTTATGTCAAAAACGTGTCGGATTTGGAAGTCGCTCGCCGCATCAGTGCCATTGTGTTTGATAAAACAGGCACGCTGACCATTGGTGAATTATCGGTGAGCCGTTTGCATCCTGCTAAGGGCGTGGAGCCTGCGGATCTGCTGCTGACGGCAGCCTCGATTGAGCATAACAGTAAACATCCCGTGGCCCGTGCGGTGGTCCGCATGGCCAAGAAGGCTCAATTATCTTTGGAGACCATTTCTGACTTTGCAGAAGTTGCCGGCCGCGGCGTGCAAGGCGTGATCAACGGCAAGACCGTCCATGTCGGCCGTGAGGCATGGATCGCTGAACAAGGCATTGATATCAGCCAAGCAGACACGTCCGAAGCCGAAGGCATGAGCCTGTTATTCATCGCACGGGACGACCAGCTTCTCGGTTGGGTCGGCCTTGAAGACCAAGTTCGCCCCGGTGCTGCTGAGGCCATGAAAGAACTTGAAGACCTCGATATTAAACGTCGCGTCATGATCACCGGCGACCGCTGGAGCCCAGCCCGCAAAATCGCACAACTCGTACGAGTCACCGATGTCGAAGCTGAAGCCCTCCCAGGCGACAAACTCGAACTGGTCAAACAACTCAAAGCCAACGGCCACACCGTAGCGGTCATCGGTGACGGCGTGAACGACGGCCCGGCCCTTGCCGCTGGCGATGTCTCCATTGCCATGGGAGCTGCCGGCTCAGACGTGGCCATCCACTCCGCCACCGTCGCCCTGATGAACAACAACCTCAACCGAATCCCGTTCTTGATCCGTCTCTCACGATCAACCGTCACGGTCATCCGACAAAACCTTCTGGGAACCATGTTCTATATCTTCCTGATGCTAGGCCTCCTCGCAGCAGGACACATGACCCCACTACTGGCTGCCATCGGACATGGCATCAGTTCCATCATCGTGATCTTCAACTCCGCAAGACTCATCCGTGAAGGTGAAAACCTCCATGACCATGTACCCACGCACATCGAAGCCAAACCGCAGCACGAACGACGCATCGAAGCCGTCGAACAAGCTCAACCTGCCACGGCCTAATACGTTTTGCGCCTTTTAGTTGCACAGTGAAATTTTACAATGCCTTGTCCATTGCGTTTCCACGAATTACAAAATGCACGTGAATGAAATGGGGTTGGTCTAACTCCAAACCGAGGAAACAAGCCACACGATGACCGTACCTCTTCTTGTCTATTGTCTGCTGATCGTTGCTGCCTCGATTCTTGGCGGATGGATTCCGCTGGTCGTGAAGCTGACCCATCGACGAATGCAGTTGATCGTCAGCTTCATCGCAGGCATGATGTTCGGCGTAGGCTTGCTACACATGCTCCCCCACGCGATGGAAAAAATACCTATTAAACCGGCCATGTACAGCCTCATCGGCGGTTTTTTAGTCATGTTCTTCATTGAACGCTTCTTCTGCTTTCACCATCATGACGCACCGGATGACGAAGAGTCAGACCACGCAGCCTCCTGCTCCCATAGCCAACACGACCATGACAATGAACATCCTCACGGCCACAAACTCACCTGGTCCGGGGCAGCCATCGGAATGACCCTTCATAGCCTCATCGGAGGAGTCGCACTCGCCTCAGCAGTCGCAGGCGGCATGGGCGTGGGAGAACATACCATCGCATGGCCGGGAATAGCAGCCTTTGCCGTCATCCTGCTCCACAAGCCTTTTGATGCATTGACGGTTTTGACGCTCGCCAAAATAGGAAATCTTTCTAAGTTTCATTCTCACTTGATCAATGCGTTGTTTTCACTGGCTGTGCCGTTGGGTGCGGTTTTGTTTACGATTGGTTTTAGTAGCGTGCTTGAAAGCTCCTCCACCTTCATCGGCTACGCCTTGGCGTTTAGCGCGGGCACATTTCTGTGCATTTCACTGAGCGATTTACTGCCTGAATTACAATTCCACCACCACGACCGCTTGGGATTGTCGGGCGCTCTACTTGGGGGCCTCATCGTCGCATGGGGCTTTGGATTGCTCGAACATACCCAGCACGATCATAGCGGACACAACCACGCACCTGCTGCGGTTCAAGTCGATGAACATGCCGGCCACAATCATTAGAGCGTTATGAATTCATCTTAAATATAGTGTTTAAAAGAATCCGGTTCTTCGGAAGACCTTAGAATTCAGCTTTGAAAAATACAGAAAACACGACAGGTGGTTTTGTAATGTTCTAGGTAGCGTGGAACTATCGCGCCTGAAAATTTTTTCCAAATATCGAGATATGAAGCGAAAGCGTTTTGAGAAAGGAACATTGCCATTGAAGTCAAAGGGATGGGCGTTAAATGACAAGGCCACAGATCAAAACAAGGCCGTCAGGAGCGGGGAATCCACTCGGCTTTGCGGGTCACCGAGGGAACCAAACCCAGCGTGACCACCAAAATTACAATCATCCCTGCAAAACAGAGCAAAATGGAGTCATACCGGGTCATCGGTAAGCCCCACAGTGTCCATTCATTATTAAAGACACCCAGTTTCAGCATCCAAGCACTGAGGATGCCCGACAAGGCCCCTCCCGCCCGAAGCATCATGTAGCCGCTACTGGAAAACAAAGATTGGTTTTCCTTCGGCATCAGTGACAAAACTTCCGTGCTAATCGCAATGGATGAAGAAGCCATCACGATTCCAAACAAAGTATGCGCCACTGCCACGCACCCAAAGATCCATTCACCGCTTAAACCACGCACCAAAAACAGCATCAACGCCAAGCTATAGCTAAAATGACAAACCAGAAAAACCGGTTTGGTTCCCACGCGGTCTACAAGCTTGCCCCCGATGAAAAACCCCACCACGGCTCCAAGCATCTGCAGATTACCCAACCAGAGCACCTGATTATCCCCCATACCCAATTCCTGCTTTTCGATCAGGCCGAACAGCATCGGGGCGCCCAACGTAAACAAAGACAGCAAGAAGATATAAGCGACAAAGGACGTATACCCTTCCACATGCATAATATAAACAATGGCGTTCTTAAATGACATACCATTGGAATTGGGCGTTGTTAAGTCTGGAATACGACTATAAACCCCAATACGCAACACCAAGGTCACCGCTGCAAACCCCATGAGGATTTGGAAATAGTACAACGGCGAATCAATGGTTAAATAACTGGCACATACCCCTGTGAACACCAATGCGACAATCTGCCAACTCACACGCAGACGGCCAAAGAAGCGACCCCGCATCGTTGCAGGGACCAACGGCTGCAAAAGGGCAAACCACCCAGAGAAACACATCGATAGCCCCAAGCTGTAAATCACAACGCCCAGCACGATCAAGCCTTCAACCATGATGCCGTCGGCAAACCCACTTAGAGACAGCACACAAAACCCAAGCATTTCCAAACAAGCGCCCGCCACGCCTAGGCGTTTGATACCCAAACGATCCGCCAAGTAAGAAAAGGGAAGTTTGGTCAGGCCATCCATCGCCAAGGGGATCGACAGATACATCATCACACGCACGCTATTGATTTTGGCGGCATTCAAAAATAGCAACATCAAACCACTGGTAAACATGGTCCACGAGACCCCAACGAGGCAGCCGCAAATAATGGCCGTCCGCATTCCCTTTCTTTGCTGAGCTGTGGGAGCATGATCTTGTTGGGATATGTCCGGGTTCATAGACGGACCATTCTACACATAATCACGCTTACGATAAGCCCCCGGGCCCATTCCAAAGTGCTTTGCAAAAATCCGTGAAAAATAATATCGATTACAAAAACCCGTACGGTCGGCAATCTGATCAATCGTCTGATCACCAAAACAAAGCAACTTGGCTGCCTCGCTAATGCGTCGCTCTTGAATATACTGAGCAGGTGTTTGACCCACGCATTCCCGAAAGCGACGAATAAAATAGTCCTCGCTCATGTAGCACAGGCCTGCCAATTCACTGTTTTTCAGCGGACGACCAAAAGCTTCATCAATCCGACGAATCGCAGGCCCCACGGTTTCCTGCAACACCATCGCACGATCACAAGCTTGAATCTGGTCCGTGGACAACTGAGCAAACAGATCACCCATCGCCCAATACACCAATGATTTCGCACTGCATAATTGTGACAAAGGGGCCATGCGTCTGGCCTTCAATGCGTCCTTCAATCCGATCAAAGCCTCACGACGATCCGGCGACAACGGCAACGGCATCGGCCGATCAAACACCTTGCGAATCAATGTTGGCGGCAAGCCCAGCACATCAAAATGAATATAAAAATGCTCGATATCCGTCGTGTTCAGACACGTAAACGTCACCCAAGCTGGAACAAAATGAATCACCCCTGCCGTCAAATGATAATCCCCCCTTTGCGTGTGAACCTTCGCACCATCACGGTTATTGATATACAAACGCCAGAAGCTATCGGATGCTCGAACTGCATTCCATCGAGGTGTAATCATCGTCACCGCACATGCCAGCAAGTGCATCGACAGACGATCCTCCATTTTCAACAAATGCAAATCTGCCATAAAAAACCTCTCAACGGAATCAGATACATGTCATGTTATCAAATTCAAACAACACGCGACCCCTCAAAACCGCGTTTTTGATCAAAATCTTAACATCAAAAATCCTGTTTGTTTTTAAGCCGCATCTTGTCATAGACTAAATCCGCCATGCAAATCAGCCGATATTCCTAATCGCGGGGGGGGGCACTTTGCGTGTTTCTTGGCCTAGACGTTATTCAAAAGCCAAGAATCTGATTAAAGAAGCCCCTATGCCTCATGTCCGCCTCAAACATTCTCTGCGTCATCTATGGAAATCGGCTATCGCGACATCGGTCGTCATTTTTTTCCTTGAGCTGATCGTCATGCTCTTTATCGTGCCGCAGATCATGCGTTTTCCCTTCCTGCGTGATATACAGAACAATATTTCGCTCAATACGCTCTTCGTCATTGAAGCATTGATTGATTCCCTCTTCTTGGCATTATTGGTCGTACCCTTGCTGTGGTTCTTTTTGGTTCGCCCTTTTCAGCAGACCGCCGCATCGGAACAAGCCCATCACCAGGCCATTCTCGAAGCAGCCCCCAACGGCATCATGGTGATCAACTCCAAAGGCATCATCCAATCCGTCAACAGCTCTATTCTTTCGATTTTCGGGTACAAAGAACATGAGTTGATTGGGCACAACGTGTCCATGCTGACACCTGAGCCAATTCGGTCCCAACATGATGGCTATCTACGAAGATATTTAAAAGCAAGGTCCACTCACTCGGCAGTCGTTGGCCTCAACATTGAAATCCAGGCAATACGTAAAGATGATACGCTTGTGTGGATCCATCTGGCAGTGGGAGAAGTTTATAACAAAGAAAATATTTCCTCCCAGCTTTTTACGGGAATCATTCATGATTTAACCTCAGAAAAAGAGGCTGAACAAAAAATCAATGAATATGCTAAGCAACTTGAGCATAACAACACACGGCTACGAGAAGCCTTACAGCAAGCTGAAATCGCCACGCGTTCCAAAAATCAATTCCTTGCCAACATGAGTCATGAATTGCGAACGCCGTTGACTGCTATTCTTGGTTTTTCGGAGATGGCATTGCATGATTCCGATACGGATCTTCAAGCTCAAAACGAAGCATTACAGGCCATCCACAGCAGCGGTGACCATCTGCTCACGCTGGTGAATGACATTCTTGACCTCTCCAAGGTCGAAACGGGCATTCTGGCAATAGAATCGATCAAACTCGATCCATGGAAGGTCATCACTGAAATTCTCGAAATTTTAAAAAATCAAGCCCAAAAAGCAGGGTTACAAATCGCCATCACCTGTATCAACGAGATTCCTCAAACCATTGTCAATGATCCTATTAGACTACGGCAAATTTTGATGAATGTGGTGGGTAACGCAATTAAGTTTACCCAAGTGGGTCGTATACAGGTTAATATTTCGTGCGAAAAAGACTCCCAAACATTGCGGTTTGATGTGATTGATACAGGCATCGGCCTCACATCCAAACAAATCGAATATATCTTCACCCCATTTAACCAAGCAGATCCTTCGATGACCCGAGAGTTTGGAGGAACAGGCTTGGGACTTAGTATCTCACAAAAACTAGCTCGGTTGATGGGTGGTGACATTACCATAGACAGTACACCCAACAAAGGAAGCACTTTCTCGATTTTTATTGGGACCGGCGATCTCGCCCACGCATCTTGGATACAGCACCGTGACACCAACACAACGACCCATTCCCCATTAACCGTGAAAAAGAAAAACACTCAATCCCTCGAAGGATTTACCATTTTGCTAGCTGAAGATGGCCTGACAAACCAAAAGCTAATTACCCGTATACTCGAAAAAGCGGGCGCCCAAATCCACCTTGCCGTCAATGGACACATTGCCGTGAACATGGTCCGACAAGCAGCCAAAGCTGGTCAATGTTTTGATCTTATTTTGATGGACATACAGATGCCTGAAATGGACGGACATACAGCCACACGCACCTTACGTGAAGCAGACTTCCAGTTGCCGATTATTGCATTAACAGCCCATTCAATGGTCGGTGATCGTGATAAATGTTTCGAGGCAGGTTGCGATGATTATCAAACCAAGCCGATCAATCGCCAACATCTCATTGAACGATGTGTCCATTGGAAACAGCAAAAACCACAAAAATCTGCATCAGGTGGATTCAATCCCACAGGCCAGACCCTCAAGGGAAAAAGCCGGTCCAATTCTGTCTTACAGGTTTAAACCTGTCATTTTTCCAATCAAGCTGGCCTCAAAAACTTACAATCAAAAACCGCCTCCCCAAACATCAGAGCATGAGGAGGCGTTTTATTTTTAGAAACATTTCATGCCAAGCATGGTCCCAATTCCACTATTCGCTATGTTGTTTTTACCACGAAGCCTTTTGGGACTTTTGAGACAATTCTTTGAGACGTGCTTCAATCAATTGCTCGCGACTGTTGCTGCGGGCTTGAGTTTGTTTTTCTAATTCTGCAATTCGCTGTCTTAGTTTTTCCATGTCCCGCTCACGGATTTTCTGACGAACATCAAAATGCTCCCTCAAGACTGCCTTGAGCTGAGCCCGTTTTTCAGATGACTGGCCAGCCTCTTTGGCAAGGGCCTGGCTTTGCATTTCCAGTTTAAGGTCTTGAATTTTCAAGTCGTACATGGCCCGGTCCGTCTCTTTGACCCGCATCAGAGAGTGAAAGCGATAACGCATCTTGGTCAGCATGGACATGGCATGCGGGGAATCCGCTTCTTGCCACTTCTTAAGACGCTCAAGTAGTTCAGGATTCACTTCTTCGAGAATTTTGTACAGGGTGTCCCTCTCTTCTTCGGTCAATGAGGAGCGATGCGACCGACGGCGATGGTCCGCGGATCGACGCCCCCCTTGCTTACCGCTAGACCAGTCACGATCCTGACGAGAAGGTCGCTCACGATCTCGAGACGGCGGGCCCTCTTGAGCCAACACCACACCGCTGCTGCACAACAAGACCAACATGACACAAACGCTTGTAAACCGTGCCATCACACAATCCTCTTTGTAAGTCATTTTTGTATTCATCTAAAATAGTTCCATACTCTTGGCAGTCCCCAACTGCACTTCCAATCCCACAAAAACCTGGTCCAAATCATCCATGGTACTTTCCCAATCATCGCCCCGAGCCAATTGATTAATCTCCACGGAAAGCATGTCCATTTGTTGATCTAAGGACGTATTGGGCTCAGCATATTGAATCAAGGAAGTGAGCTGACGATTGGCCTGGACAATTTGGTAGGCATCAGAGCCAATACCCCATGCCTGCATCATCACACCCAAGCTTGCCATCAACACCACGGCCGCGGCCATGCGAAACGCAAGGTTATAGCTCAACGATACAGGCCCAATTTTTGCAATCACACCCGCAGCCCGAGCCTCTGTCTGGGCCATAATCCGCTCGACGAGTTCACCGGATTCTGGCAACGTCCCAAGAGATTCTGTTAACAAACCATCCATGGATGCAGCAGCCTGAGCATCACCAAGATCAAACCCCGATGCAAGGAGATTGCAGGGGGACTTGCCGGGGGGACTTCCGGGGGTAATGCCGGGGGTACTTCCGGGGGTACTTCCGGGGGTAATGCCGGGGGTAATGCCGGGGGCGGGGGCAGAGGATTGAGTTTGAGCTAGAATCTGCTCGACCAACGGGCCCTCTACCGCTTGTGGCGAGAGAGCTTCATCGAGAAGCGATTCTAAGAAATTGTCATCTGACTGGCGTGTCATCGCCTTGATCCTTTTCGTTTTCGTTTCAGTCATCTGCTGACGAAAGCAGCGTTTTGAGTTTTCCCAATGCCCGATGGCCTCGTGCCAGAACTGTGCCTAGGGGCTGTTCGAGCGTATCGGCGATCTGCGCGAATGTCAGGCCGGCCGTGTGACGCAGGTAGATAATTTCTCTGTCGGACTCACTTAATGTTTCAACTGCACAACGGACCTGCTCTAACTGCTCCTGATGCGTAAGCTGCTCCAATCCCCCGCCCCCGGAAGTGCCCCCGAAAGTGCCCCCGAAAGTACCCCCGGCAAGTCCCCCTGCATCCTGATCGGCCCGGGCGCTGCCTGGGGTCATATCCATGGCAACTGCTTGACGTTTACGCCGACGCATCTCGTCTCGCAAACGATTCATCGCAATTCGAAACAACCACGACTCAAACCGGCCTCGCTCATCGTATTGACCGAGCTTTGAAACCACTTTCACAAACGTTGCCTGGGTGATTTCTTCCGCCAAGTCACGGTCATGGCACTGCTTGATAAGCAGCCCCAACACACGAGGCGTATAACGCTCAACCAACACACGCCATGCCTGAGCATCGCCCTGAGCAGCATCAGACAACGTCTGATCAATATTCGGTTCGGTCGTCGCTATCTGCATAGGCTGCCTTCTACTACAAGGTTCAACGATTCAAACACCATCCTATTGCATTGTTTAACTATTTGTGGGGAAAAATTATTTTTGCATGCCTTTTTGAATCGGATACGCATTGCGTGTTTTTATTGCGCTTTGATAATTTTATAAAGTCTTGTCAATTCAGTCTCCGCAAACAACAAAACGCACGAGTTTTAAACATGATGGGTATGAGACCTGACAGGTGATAGTGAATCGCTTTATAATCGAAACCCATGGAACACGATTCAGTAGAGATGCCTCCCACGCCTGACACGGGCATGAACCTTCAAAATCCGACGGTAGCGATTGATCTGTTTAGCCGAGCAGCAACCCTGAACCTCGAAGAACCGCGACGACAAGGCAGCACCGTCCACCTCCCGGACACAGGCATCCTGCTCATGACAGGTGACTTGCATGACCACGGCCTAAACTTTCAACGCATCGTCAAACTCGCCTCGCTGCACAAATATCCCGACCGACATCTGATCCTCCATGAATTGATCCACGGCGAATCCCGCCTCAACGGCAGAGACATCAGCATTCGAACCATGGCCAAAGTCGCGGCCCTCAAATGTGCCTACCCACAACAAGTTCACCTGATGCTAGGCAACCATGAACTCGCCCAGCTCCATGGCGAAGGCATCCTCAAAGACAACGTCAGCCTCGTCGATGCCTTTGAAGATGGCATGGAATTTATCTACGCGAATCGAACCGATGATGTCAAAAATGCTATGAACAAGCTGATCCGAAGCATGCTCTTGGCCGTGCGATGTCCCAACGGCATCCTGTGTAGCCACTCGCTGCCTTCACCTCGCAAACTAGCTCAGTTCGATACCGAAGTCCTCAACCGCGTGTTAACCCCAGAAGACTTGGCCTCCGGTGGGTCTGCGTATCACATGGTTTGGGGGAGACATCACACCGGCCCGCTAGCGGACAAGCTGGCCAAGGCGTGGGATGTTAAGATGTTTGTCATGGGTCATCAGCCTGCGGAGATGGGTTATGAAACCCAAGGCGACAATCGGCTGATTCTGGCCTCGGATCATAGCCATGGCGTGATTCTGCCGTTGCGCCTGAATGTCGACTATGATCTAGATACACTGGTGGGGCAACTGATCCCCCTCGCAAGCATTGCTTTATAGTTCCAACGTAAGAAAGTTCTCATGATTCGAGCCCTTGGTGGATTCTGTCTGGTTGTCGTGCTGCTTTTGGCGGGCCATGCCCGGGCAGGGTTTCAAACACGCGAACTGGAAAATGCGGGCGCGTTGCTCTACATGAGCTTTGATAATGGGTCCAAGCCCGATTATTGGAAAGGCAAGCAACCGCTCACCAACGCCAATGCACAGATCGCCAGCGGTGCCTTGGGCAACGGCTGCCTTTCACCAAAACTCCAACTCAACGCGACGGGCAATTTGCTTGGCTCACAGGGAACCATTGCTTTTTTGCGAAGCTTAAAGATCACCCCGGTCCTTTTATGACCATCAAATGCAAAGAAACCACGCTGAATCAATGGATGTTAATTTTGCATCGGTCGGGCCAATGGCTGCGGCCGTGGCGTTTAGATACCCAAGGCCACGCCATCGGTAGAGAGTTTGATACCACCGATTTGGATATGTCTCGCTGGCATCACTTTGCGTTGGTCTGGGATCACCAGCGAGGCGTGAAGTTTTACGTCGATGGCAAACTGGCTTCCCAACAATGGGGGGGCCATGGCTGGGATACACCGCTTACCCCGACCACGATCACCTTCACCCCTCAGCACGGCATCGACGAATTGTGGGTCTTTGACCATCCGCTACAAAGCAAACAAATTGCCGCCTTGCAACAAGGACGGCTCATTGCTTCTACTGTTCAAGCCGTACCGCAGCCTAAAAAAACACGCAGCTCTCGCTCTGTTCAACGACCGATCCAATCAAAAAAAAGGGTTACTTCTGCCAAGCCTTATCGAGGCGAGATTCCTCGCTGGGCCCAACAGACCCGTTGGCTTGTTCAGCGTTTTCAAAAAAAACTTGACCACCAAAATTTGTTCCATTTTGATGCCGCATCCCCCGTGCGAATGCTCCAAGGATTTCATGCCTGGCAACAGCATGCCTATGGGCCGTTGGTGGATTTGTGGTGCTGGTATACGCATTGTCCCAATGCGCAAGGTCAAATTTCGCTCCCCCCTCAACCCATCGCCAGAGCGCGTGAAGACGCGACCCGCTATCTCAAGCAACTGAGCCTTGGCGGCCCGGCGAGTGCCATGGGGCAACAGGCTCTTTTAGAGGCATGGCTTCAAACCGGTGAAACTCATTTCTTAACAGGCACCCTCAACAGCGCGTTAACCGATGACGATGCTTTTGGCTGGAGCGTTTTAAGCACGCTGTTTTGTCGAGGCAAGCTACATCACCCGGGCTGGCCTGATGTAAATTCTGTCTGGGCGACATGGGAAGGCCTTGGGTCTGAGGTGATCGTCAAGATCAACCGGGCTGAGAGCCAAAGTCTTCAGGTGACCTTTTTCAACTTCACCAACCAGACCCGTCAGGTCGTCCTTCGGCCGTGGCGTTTGGGGCCAGGTCAATACCAGATGATCCTCGGGCCGGATCAAAACAACGATGACATGGCAGACTCCATTTTACAGTTGACCCAATGGTCTAAGGTGGTACGTGGTTCGAGCCATGCGTTGTCCTTGCCGCCGGGCGCGTCGGTTTTGGAGCTTGTGCAAATTGAAGCGTTTGATTCTCCGGCCGCTGCGGTTCTCTTGGCGGACCCGGCAATTGATGCGAGCTGGGTAACCTATGACAAGCAGACCGATACGCTGCGTTTGCGTGTGATCAATTTGGGGATGGCTTCCATTTCGAACCTGCGTTTGCGTTTGCAGGTCGATGGTCAATTGTTACGACTGGAACGGATTGCGTTGCTACCTGGGTCGAATCTTCGCAAACTCGGAAAAGTTGAAATTCAATACCCTTTGGCAAGCACGTTGAGCGGTGGCCGTCTGACGGCAGAGCTGGAAGTTATTGGCTCTGAAGGGTCCGACCAAAACAATGCGATGAGTATTTCGTTGCCTTTGAAATTTTAAAGGCACGTTAGAGCGTTATAAATTCATCTGTCGCGTCTAAAGAATCCGACTCTTCGGCCCCGGAGGGCCTTGGGGCTCGGCGTTGTGATGATCGCGCGTTTGCAATGTAGCCTGTTCGTCTTTCCCAAGGACGCACCGGGGCGCACCGGGGGCGCACCGGTGCGTTGTTGAAAAATTTATCGCCAATTAGGGGATAAAAGACCTTGCCGTCTAGGCTTTATCGTCTTCTTTTTTTACCGAGTGACCCGGACGCTTTGGAGGCTCGTTTGGTGGGTCTGGCAGATGTTTTACCTCCCCGGGCGGCAGGTCTAGCGGAGGATTTTTTGGGGCCTCGCGAGGTTGGCCTTGGTTTGTCTGTCGCTTTCCGTGGGCCACGTGAGGTGGTTTTGGCGGACGCTTTGCTACCTCGTGCCGTCGGTTTGGCATCACTGGTTTTAGCGGTTTGTGTTGCGGGCCTGGCGGTCGTTTTTCGAGCTGGCCTTGCTGATGCGTAGGTCGATTTTTGTTCTCGTGCGTCAGCAGCGGTGTCGTCTGATTTTTGATTTGCATCAGGGCGAGCGGAGTTGCGCAACATGCGAACTTCTTTGTCACTGAGCAGACGCCAGTGGCCGCTGGCGAGTCCTTTGAGGTTTAAGGGGCCGATGGAGACACGTTCGAGGCGTCGAACTTTGAATTCCAGCTTGGCGAGCAAGCGGCGAATTTCTCGGTTCTGGCCTTCGTATAAAGTGATTTCCAGGCGGGTGCGTTCACCGCTGGCGCTGCGGCCGTAGCTGAGCTTTTTGACTGAGCCCATCTGCGCACGCTTGACGGGCCTGCTTCCTTTTCGTTTCTGGGTCAGCATGAGGCCGTTTTTGAGCTTTTCAATATCCGAATCTTCCAAACGACCGCGAATCGAAACACGATAGCACTTGGGCACTTGAAAACTGGGATGTGTCAGTTGTTGAGCCAGATCGCCGTCGTTGGTCAAAAGGATCAACCCGGTGGAATCGGCATCAAGTCGACCCACGGGGTACAGCCTCGGTGCATCGTTGATATCCACCAGGTCCAACACCGTGCGGCGACCTTGAGGGTCATCGACGGTACTAATCACCCGACGAGGCTTATTGAGCATGATGCAGATTTTACGCTGATGCTTGGCGGGCCCACGGGTCAGCTTTGCCAAGGATTTGCCATCGACGGTGATGAGGTCTTGGTCCAAGTCCACAAAGGCTGGCAAAGCAGTGACCAATTTATCATTGACCCGGACGCGGCCCTGCTGGACGACAGCCTCACACTCACGGCGAGACGCAATCCCCGCATCAGCCAGGGCTTTTTGCAAACGAACCCCACGAGCAGAATCAGAGAACTCGGAGGGAACACCGGGTCGGCCATGTTCACCTTTTTTGCGACTCATACGTTTGGATCGAACAGAATGGTAGGACATAACAGTCACTTTCATGCCAAGGGTTATTGGCTTTTGCGTTTATTGTAAAACAAATTAAATACTGAATCGTTACATCAAGTAAAAAAACAAGATGCCACGTGGATTATTGATCGAATTCATCGCCTTTGAAGGTCGAGCCCAGATAAAGCTGTTTGACCTGTTCGTTGTTGATGATTTCTTTGGGCGTTCCCTCAGCAAAGACGCGGCCCTCAAAAATCACATAAGCCCGATCCACAATTTCCAACGTTCGTTGCACGTTGTGATCGGTCACCAAGACCGCAATGTGGTGTTCATCACGCAGACGACGAATTTCCACCTGAAGCTCTTCAATGGTCAATGGGTCCACTGCTGAAAAGGGTTCATCCAAAAAAACCAAAGAGGGTTCGGTGACCATCGCGCGAGCGATTTCAAGCTTCCGCCGTTCACCGCCTGAGAGGGTTCGGGCTTGCTGACGACGAAGTTTGGTTAAATTGAACTGGGCGAGCAGTTCTTCAGCCCGTTCTCGGCGTTCATGGCGACTCATCGGGCGGGTTTCGAGGATGGCCAGGAGGTTTTCTTCAACGGTAAGTCGTTGAAACACACTGGGTTCCTGTGCCAGATAGCCGATACCCAGCCGAGCCCGTTTGTACATCGGTTCATTGGTAATATCTTGATCGTTGAACCGAACGGTCCCTTCTTTGGGCTTAATCATTCCCATGACCATGCGAAAGCTGGTGGTTTTTCCTGCACCGTTGGCACCGAGCAGACCGACGATCTCACCTTCACCGACGTGAAAGGAGACGTTGTTGACGACAGTGCGGCCGCCGTATTGCTTGGTCAGGTTGTTGGCCTCGAGAATTTCCATCGGGATATGATACCAACGCGAGGCGTTTTTGCGTAGTGGCGCCCTTGGGCAAGGCACAGCCTACAAAGCCTTGGAATATCCGACCGACGCACAAAAAAAGAGGACTATCATGAACTAAAGATACGCAACAGGCGTGAAATTCCTACAATAGACCACACACGATTGAGCTGAATCAATCACTTAAAGCGTGCGAGGCTTGTTTTGGGGCCTTGCATTCAACTATTTTTTATCGCGGGACATTATCATGCCCGATGGGTCTACATCATGATTTTGATCATCGACAACTACGACAGTTTTACCTACAACCTTGTGCAACGCATTGGGGAACTGCATCAAGACTCTGAAGCAGTTGATCTCCAGGTCATCCGCAACGACAAGATCACCGTTTCCCAAGTGCTAAAACTCAAGCCCGACCGGATCATTATCTCTCCGGGTCCCTGCACCCCACGCCAAGCGGGGATCAGTGTCGAACTGGTCAAAGCAGTCGCAGGGCAAATCCCTCTGATGGGTGTTTGTCTGGGCCATCAAAGCATCGGCGAAGCTTTCGGCATGATCGTTGAACGCAATAATCGGATCATGCATGGTAAAACCTCGCCTATGCACCATGACGGCCAAGGCCTGTTTGTGGGCCTGAGCAATCCATTTATTGCCACGCGTTATCATAGCCTTGTCATCAGGCCTGATAGCTTTGACGAGAAACGCTTCGAACGAACCGCCTGGACCAAAGAAGGTGAAATCATGGGCCTGCGTGCCAAGCCCGGAGTCTTCGGCAACGCGCCACTGGAAGGCGTGCAATTCCACCCCGAAAGCTTCCTCACCGACGAAGGACCCCAGCTACTACAAAATTTCCTAAACCTATAACCCCCCCCGGAAGTTTCCCCCGGTTTCCCCCGGTTTCCCCCGGCCCCCGGAGTTTCCCCCTGTTTTCCCCCGCATTGATCTTCATCTTACTGATAGCTGATAACTGATCGCTTCTTAACCGAAAGCTAAAACACATTGGCAACCCTTTACCGCTGGTTATGGCAATTGTTCCCAGCCAACCCTATTTTGCTTCGCATTGTCTGGGGCGGCTCACGACGCTTGAGGCATCTGGGCATACGGATGGGATATCTGGGTGTCATGATCGCGTTGGTGCTGCTGGCACTCACCTCGGGCGGTGGATTGGGGAACAATGTCTCCATGACCGCGCTCGCCAAGGCAGGCGCTCAAGTGTTTTCCGTCATCGCTTATGGACAGGTGATCCTGATCTGCCTGCTCGCTCCGATGTTCATGGCAGGCGCTATTGCAGCAGAACAGGCTGCCAAAACTTTTGACATTATGCTCACCACGCCGCTGACGAATCTTCAAATCGTTTTTGGCTCACTCACAGGCAGGCTTTATTTTGTGTTGGCGTTGCTAGCCAGCGGATTGCCGTTGTTTTCAATCCTTTTGATCTTTGGGGGCGTGCCTGTCTCAGCAGTGTTCGTCAGCTTTGCCACGGCAGGCTTGTCCGCCATTCTCATGGGCGCTACGGCCGTCACCCTATCCGTCATGCGGTTCGGCGGCCGCAAGGCAGTCGTCGTCTTCGTCATTACCACCGCAGGCTATCTCGTTGCTGGCTATGTGCTAGACCGCCTACTGCTAAGACGATTCCCCATTGTCCCTCAGGGAACGACTTGGCTCACAGCCATGCACCCGATCCTGGTCCTTGAATCCTATCTCAATCAGGCCAACTACCACGCACCAGATCCTGAACAACTCACCAGCTATGGTAGCTTGGCAAAATTTTACCTGACAAAACCTTTTGCTTTTTTTGCGATCTGGACCACGGCCCTGAGTTTTTTCATGATGGCCGCCTGCTCGATCTGGGTTCGTCAGATGGGTCAGGGACCTAGCCGCGTGCGTGTTGTACTCAAGCGTATTTTGCGATTGGGACGCCAGCCCGGAGAAACACGCACCCGTCCGCCGCGACATGTCTGGGCGAACCCCATTGCCTGGCGTGAAGCAAGTACCCGAGGCAAAGTTGCCGCGGGCATTCTCGGCCGTTGGGCATTTGTCTTGCTTGGACTGGGCGCGGCGATTGCGCTTCTTTGGATGTACCACACCCACCGGTTGCCGACTCTGGGTACAACCACCGGGGGCGAAGTTTTTCGCAATGCGTTGGTGACTTTATTGATGATGGAATTGGCGGTGATTTCACTGGTGGCGTTGTATATGAGCGCTAGTTGTGTGAGCCGCGAGCGGGAAGATGCGTCGCTGGACCTGATCCTGTCCACGCCGATCACGCCCAAGCAATATGTCTGGGGCAAATTGCGAGGACTGGTCAGTTTTTTAAGCGTCATGCTCACCGTGCCGATCCTGACGATGGTGATGGTCAGCCTGTACACCTGGATTGGCCAGCACTATCAGTGGGCCACTGCGGTGGTTCCCTACCGGGTCAATCAAGCGACCGCTCATTATCCCTTGCTGTTAATTGAAACGCCGGTGCTGTTGACGATGATGCTGTTGCCGTTTATTGCCTTTTGCGTCATCATCGGCATGACTTGGAGCATCAAAAGTAAAGGCGTTCTCAGCGCGGTCATTGGAGCGGTGGGGATTGTCGCAACCGTGGCAGTGGTCATGGGATTTTGCGGCTTCAACGCAGCCCAGAACATTCCGGTCATCGGCCCGCTACTCAATAGCTTTAGCCCAGTGACCAATCTGCTGATGCTTATCAATCCGTGGGAAACCATTGATGGCTTTTTACAACAGCCCACCCCCGGGCGTTGGAACTTGTTTGCAGGCGCGTTGGCGGCTGGAGCTGGTTACAGCATTGCCGTCTATCTCATGCTCTTGAACATGATCAAAAACTTCAATCAAACCGTCCGCAAGCTCAGCGGAACAGCCTAGCACCACTGAGGCCTAGAGCGTGTGATGAAATATTTTATTTGTCGCCACTGGAAGAACAACAACTCCCACCAGACCCACAGCTTTGATTCCAAGGCATCCTGGCGATCAACTGCGCCATCAGACAAATACCCGTCAAGCCCGCGAACATCATCCCACAACCAACAAACCCACTGAGGATCAGCCACAAGGGATTCACCGTCACGCCCAGCACCACGCCCAGCGTCACCATCAGACCCAACACAATATGGAGCTGACGCTCCAAAGGCAGTTTGACGCATGAGCTACTACGCACAACAGGCAAAGAAGCAGCTTCCCAGCCCTGGGTTCCCCCTTCAACGCAGACAACGTTGTCACAACCGCCAGCGATGAGTTTTTCACACGCTTTGATCGCTCGTGAACCACTGTGGCAAATAATATAGGCCTTGCTCTGAGAAGTTAAACTGTCCGCTTCGATTTGGTCCAACGGCACATTGCGGGCGCCTTGGGCGTGAACCATCGCAAACTCCGCAGAACTACGCACATCAATCAAATCCACCGGCTCGCCTTGATTCTGTAGGATCGCTACGGCTTGAGGGCTAATCATCTTCACTGCCATTTTCAAACTCCTCTGAAACAAATCTGGGATTGTTATCCCTGTTAACAACACGTCACAAGCCCCAAGTAACCTATTATACCCCCCTCAATAAAAAAAGCTGCGATAAAAAAAGATTGAACGCTGAAAAGGGTGTGACAATATCTGCGGGCATTTGCGTCAAAAGCGATCCGCGATCAGTCAGAGAAGAACCGGGGGAAGCCGGGGGAAGCGTTTTTTTAGACAGGATTGACAGGATCAATCGGATTGAACAGATCACCCAATCACCTTGAATTTCATCTTTCTTACTGACAACTGATCGCTGATGGTTGATCGCTTTTCAAGAACTTGCCCGCAAATATTGTCACACCCGCTGAAAACGCAGGCTTGGCGTACCACAAGTTCTCCGAAAACTCACACGAATGATTTGCTTTGCTTCAAAAATGGGCTTGACCATGTACCGACAACGGTTTACGCTGGAGACACCTCATCTGGGTAACCTGTGGTACCTACTCGCCTTTTTTCTGATGCGTTAGAGATTTAAAGTTTGAATAGCGTGCTTGTCAGTTCGATTTTTACACTGAACCCTCAAGCACAAAAATGATTCGTTCGCAATCTGTTTTTTTACAAGTGGAGGTGTGGAGTGCTGGTTCGCTGTCCTCATTGCAGCCATCGGATCATGGTGAAAAACGCCACCCCCCGTACCTATTCGCCTTCTTGTGATAAATGTAAAAAAACATTTGGGATGCTCATCGAAGGAGAGCCTGGCCCAGACCAACGAGCAGGCGTTTTTAAAACACAAAAAATCATGAAGGAAAAAATCCTTCAAGCCATTGCCGTTCGCCGATCCAAACGCTGGCAGAAAAATAACCAAAGGCCCGAGAGCCCCGCAGGCATGGTCCAACAGGCTGCCGACTCGTCCCCCACGCCTCAACGTGATCGCCCCGAATCCCCTTTGCCCTCGCCCATTACCGATTCCTCAACGGAACCTAGCCGTCCCAGTGATCCGCTCCAGACACTTGCCTCAGATACCGCCAATGATTCTCAAGACCCACTCTCGGGAACCGAAAATCTGTCCGAAGAGGATATCCCGTCCATCACGCTGATCCATGAATTAAACTTAAATCAACAGGAAGCTCTCGCTCCCACCACCTCCACCATGCCTGACATGGATGATTCGAGGCCTGAAAGTCCCAGAGCAAATGCCCTACCAAGCACCAACAGTGATGCGGAAAATGATTTTGACATCACCCTTGCCAGTGATCCTGACGATTCGGCTGTTGCGGACATGAATCAAACGCTGCCCAGTCAAGGGAAAGCCTCTTCAGCACCGAGAGAAATTAAATCCATTGATGTGCCTGACGATGAACTACATGGCACGCTCGGCGGTTTCAAAATCGAACGCTTGCTCGGACGAGGTGGCATGGGCTCTGTCTATCTCGCCAACCAACTCTCGCTGGATCGTTCCGTCGCAATCAAAACCATCAACCCACAATGGGCTCAAAACCCCGTCTTTCTGTCACGATTTACACGCGAAGCCTATGCTGCGGCCCAACTGACACATCACAATGTGGTCCAGATTTATGACATGGACGAAAGCCAAGGCGTTCACTTTTTCTCCATGGAATACGTCCAAGGACAATCCCTTGCAGACCTGATCGATAAACATGGCGCGATTGATATCGAACAAGCTGCAGGCTACATCCTCCAAGCAGCTCGCGGCCTCAAGTTTGCCCATGACCATGGCATGATCCATCGAGATATCAAACCCGACAACTTGATGCTCAACGAACAAGGCATCGTCAAAGTCGCAGACCTAGGCCTCGTCAAAACACCCGACTCTGTTGCGGACGATGAAGCGTCCCCTGTCGCAATAGAAAGACCACAAACCCCTCGCCACTCCCAAGCCAATGCCAATATCACACGCGTGAATGTGGCCATGGGAACCCCTGCCTACATGGCCCCCGAACAAGCCCGCGATGCTCGCAATGTCGATGCCCGCGCGGATATCTATTCCCTGGGATGCACCTTCTATCACATGCTCACCGGCAAGCCCGTGTTCGAAGGAGAATCCATCGAACAACTGCAAACCAAACATGCCAGTGAACCAGTCATCCCCCCCCAAGCGATTGTCGACCGGGTCCCCCAATCACTCTCAGCAATCATCTTGAAAATGATCGCAAAAAAACCGTCAGACCGATACGCCACGCTAGACGGCTTAATCACCGCGTTGGAAGAATTCCTGGGGATCACCCGAACAGGCCCCTTCACCCCACGTGAAGAACACGCCACCCTACTCGAACAAAACGTCACCCAGTTCAATGCCTCCAAGACCGCCAAACTGCGTCACCTCATCGGGCTGGCGTTTCATGTTGCCTGTGCGGGACTATTCTTGATCTTCGCAGCCACAAAAATGCCCATTTGGGCCGGCGGCACGCTGGGACTTTGGGTCCTCAGTGAAGCCAGCTATTTCGGCCTGACAGGCATCACACAAAAAAACTTTGTCTTCCGCAAGGTTCGGCAATACGTGTTTGGATTCAAACTCATCGACTGGGTCAAATGGGGCGCGGCAGTGGTGGCCTTTGTCAGTTTGTTGTGGATGTTCAAATTGCTCTGGGTCTGGCTGGGTGTTTGTTTCGTCGCGGTGGCGTGGACGGCAGGGCTGCATTTCGTGCTGGATCGCAAGGTCACCAAAGACCGCCAAGCTCCCCTTGAAGCAGTGCGTGATTTGCTCAAGGGCATGCGACTGCGTGGTCTGGATGAAGATGCGATTCGTCGGTTTGTGTGCAAATACAGCGGCCGTCACTGGGAACCCATGTACGAAGCACTCTTTGGATATGAAGCTAAAATGACCGCTCGATCCCAATGGGGAACCCAGCGTGACGATGGCAAGTCGGCCAAAAAATATGCCATCTGGCGTGATGGACTTATTTCATGGATCAATTGCCGCGAACGTGAACGTGAGCAGCAAAAACAACGTGCGTATCTGCGAAAAATCGAACGCGAAAAACTCAAAGCCCAAGGCATGGACGATCTGCAAGCCAACAACCAAGCCAAGCAAGCTGCCCAGCAAATGGTTGCCGGGGCCGAGGCCTTCCGCCAAGCAGCTCAGCCCACGCCCCAGGAAACGGACATTGATCAAGCCCAACAACAACCAGCCTCCCCCCCACCCGTGGACCTCACCAAAGTGATCTATGGCGACGAGGACGAAGACGGCTACCGAGACTCCACCCCCTCACGATCTGGCCTGATCGCCAAACTATTGGGTGCTCACATGAGGCTGATCGTCGGTCTGATCCTTGTGACTCTTTGTGTTCTGTGGATGTATCAAAACGACTTGTTCCCCCAGTCGGCAACCCAGGAAATCATCGGACAAACTCCCCAAACACAACAACCCCAGATCGAACCACTGGCCCTGCCTGGGATCACGTTGCCTTCGGTCGTTGCAAGCGTTTTATCGTCCTATGCCGTCGGCTTCGCAGGCGTGTTGCTCATCGTTTCATCTTTCCTTGGCGGCACAAAATTGACGTTCTACCTCCTTCCCGGATTGACGGTGTTATTGGGAGGCCAACTCGTTGAAATTGAACTGTTAACCAATCTGACGACAGGCATGCTTGAGGGCTTCGACCCGATTCAGGTCCTCGGCGGAATCCTGTGTTTCATAGGCCTTTTCTTTGGACGCTCCAGATGATCGACTTCCCTTTGATCGATGCACATGTGCATTTGTGGGATACGAATTTTCTAAACTATCCTTGGCTCATCACACGAGAAGATTTAAACCGTCCCTTTTCCGAAGCGGATTACCATCAGGCTTGCGGGAAAATTGCTGTTGAAAAAGCGGTCTTCATCCAAAGTGAATGCGACCCCTTGCACCATGCCAAGGAAACGGCCTGGGCGACCAAGCTTGCTCAGTTGCCTGATTCTCGCATTGGGGGGGTGGTTGCTTTTTTGCCGCTGGAAAAGGGCCGTGCCCTGCGTTATGACATGGAATCGCTTAAAGCAAAGAACCCTTTGGTCAAAGGCATCCGCCGAGTCATTCAATATGAACCGGACCTGGAATTTTGTCTGCGTCCCCGCTTTGTGCAGGCCGTTCAAATGCTCAGTGAGTTTGACTGGAGTTTTGACATTCGCATCGGAGCCCAGCAGTTGGAGGTGGCCCTTGAGCTGGTCGAACAGTGTCCAGACACACGGTTTATTCTAAATCACATGGCCAAGCCTGATGTTCAATTTGGAAAACTGGACCCTTGGCGTCGCCAACTGACAGCCCTGTCCAAGCATCCCAATGTCAGTTGCAAAGTGTCAGGACTCGTCAGTGAAGCAGACCCAGACTACTGGACGGAAGAAGATTTTAAACCTTTTCTAGAACATGTATTTACATGCTTCGGATTCGACAGGGTCTTATTCGCCAGCGTCTGGCCTATCTGTGAATCAAACTGTGACTATGCCCGTTGGGTTCAGATTTTAACGACGGTTCTCCGTGGCGAGCCCCAGGACAACAAGCGTAAATTCTTTCGAGACAACGCGTTAAAGTCCTACCGGTTAAAATGATGAATTCGCAAAAAGGGGCGCAAAAAAAACCACAACCCGTCCCTAAGGGCGTTTCTATAGGGAGGTCATTGTAACCCGTTGCTCCTGCCGGTATAATGCCACGTTTGGTCCGTGTTAAAGAGGATTTCGCTGCATGCCCCCCCGTTCCCCCACCCAGTCTGATCAGCAGAAGATCACTGAGCCAGTGGGTGAGGTCGAACGTTTTTTGGCGGCATTTATTGACGGCAGAACCTTGCCTGTGAATTTACGAGATGCCATTAAATATGCACTGCTCGGCGGCGGCAAACGGCTGCGACCAATTTTGACCGTTCGATGCTGTGAAGCTGTGGGCGGACAAATTGAAAACGCGCTCGCTCCAGCTGGCGCGATTGAATTGATCCATTGCTTTAGCCTAGTCCATGACGATTTGCCTGCCATGGACGATGACGACCTTCGCCGCGGCCGCCCGACCCTGCACAAACAAACCAATGAAGCCATGGCCATCCTCGGCGGCGATGCCATGATGGGGCTGGCGTTTGAATTGCTCGCCACGGGCATTGAGGACGTGGCCTTGTCTGGACGACTGACTCTTGAACTGGCCACCGCGACCAATGACATGATCGCAGGTCAGGTCTACGACACCTTGCCTCAGTTCCCCGAAGGTCTTTCTGACATGGAACGACTCAAAACCATTCACCGTCATAAAACAGGGGCGTTGTTGCGATGTGCCTGTCGTATGGGCGCCATTGCAGGCGGTGGGACAGATGACCAGATCGACTCGATCACCCGCTATGCCGAGGCTGTGGGACTGATGTTCCAAGTGGTCGATGACTTGCTCGATGTCACCCAAACCACCGAACACCTCGGCAAAACCGCAGGCAAAGACAGTATTCAAGGTAAACTTACCTATCCCGAACTTATCGGCATTGACGCCACTCGCCAAGAAGTAGCCCAATTACAAACCCAGGCTCATGAAGCCTTGTCCAAATTAGATCATCAAGCAAACCCGCTGCGTGAACTATGCGATTACATGGCTGTTCGGTCTAACTAACCAACCAACCGTTCAGCAAAGATAAAGGAACTCGTTATGACCTCTGTGTCAACGCAGTCAGAACAAATTAACGATCAGGCCAAGCTCAATGATAAGCAAATCAATCGCCTGCCCCTGTTGCGAACCATTCAAACACCAGCGGACCTCAAAAAACTGTCCATTGATGAACTCCCCCAGCTTGCAACGGAAATCCGCCAAGCCATCTGCCATCAAGTCTCCCAAACCGGTGGACACCTCGCGCCGAACCTCGGCGTGGTGGAACTGACCATCGCATTGCACTACGTTTTTGACTTCGGCCATGACCGATTGCTCTTTGACGTCGGCCATCAATGCTACCCACACAAACTATTGACCGGACGGCTGGACCTCTTTGGCAAACTGCGAACCAGTGAAGGCATGAGCGGATTTCCCGAACCTCTGGAAAGCCCTTACGACCTCTTTAGCGTCGGACATGCAGGCACCGCCATCTCCACCGCCGTCGGCATGGCACGCGGCGACAACATGACCGGCAAAGAAGACCGCAAAGTCGTCTCACTCATCGGAGACTCCTCCATCGCCAACGGCGTCGCCATGGAAGGACTCAACAACGCAGGAACACTCAAACGACAATTCCTCGTCGTCCTCAATGACAACGGCATGAGCATCGCCCAACCCCAAGGCGCCCTCGCAAGCTACTTCGACCATGTACGCGTCAATCAAGCCTATGGCGATCTGAAAAAACGAGCCCGCGAAGTCATCGAACGTTTGCCCGGCGGACACGCAGTCGTCGAAGCCTATCACCGGTTTGGCGAAATAGCCAAGGCTGCCCTCGCCCACGATCACATGTTCGAACACTTCGGCCTTGTCTGCCTCGGCCCCATCGACGGACATGATCTGCCCACACTCATCGATATGCTCAACGAAGTCAAAGACATTAACCGCCCCGTGCTACTGCACTGCAAAACAATCAAAGGCAAAGGCTTTTCCTTTGCTGAAGGTGATGCCACCGCGTTTCACTCTCCCAAGCCATTCGTGGTTGAAGGCTGTCGCGTAGAAGTGAAATCAGGCGGACGATCCTTCACCACCGCCTATGCCGACGCCATGTGCGACATGATGAAAACCGACGACAAAATCTTTGCCGTCACCGCAGCGATGGCTGACGGGACCGGACTTGCCAAAGTTGCAACGGAATATCCCGACCGCACGCTCGACACAGGCATTTGCGAATCCCATGCCATGGACATGTGTGCAGGTATGGCCAAGACGGGTGTGAAACCCTTCTTTGCCGTCTATTCCACCTTTGCCCAGCGGGCGTTGGACCAGATTTTCCAAGAAGTTTCCCTCCAAGGGTTGGCTGTCCGCGTCTGTATGGACCGCGCCGGTTACGTCGGCGGCGACGGAGCTGTTCACCACGGCTTTATGGACATCAGCATCTTCCGCCTCTTCCCCAAGGCAGCCCTTTTGGCTTCTAGCGATGAAGTGAATCTACGGGCAGGCCTCGAGTTCATGCGACAGTACGATGAAGGCGCATCCTTTATTCGCTATCCACGAGACAGCGTTGCCTCCGTGCCACTCGAAGCCCAAACGCCTCCTTACGAACTAGGCAAAGCCCACCTCGTCAGGCCAGCGAAAACCAAACGACCCGACGTGGCGATCCTCGCTCTGGGCATGACTGTCTACGCAGCCAATGAAGCCATCGACGAACTGGAATACCAAGGCTACCGACCCGCACTCTACGACGCTCGATTCGCCACCCCGGTGGACATTGACTTGCTTCGTGAATTGATTGAAGCAGACATTCCAATTCTGACCATTGAGGATCATACGCTCGTCGGCGGGTTTGGTTCAGCCGTCCTCGAAGCGTGCAATGACCACCAACTCAGCACCAGCAAAATCCAGCGTCTGGGCATGCCTCAAACCTGGGTCCGTCAGGACAGTCGCTCCAAGCAGCTCAACGATCATGGGCTCGATGCACAGGGTATTGCAAGGCGTGTGAGGCAAATGTTAGAAACACCGCAAAGCAAGCCTGTAACATCTAAGAAAAAAACGAATGTATAAGGTAACTTAGCATCGCGATATCCGCTTGGGTTAAAGCTTAAAACAACTTCAATCTACAAGACTCACGACGCAGACATCTACGAACCCGTGTTGCGATTGCGCTTCGGAATTGAATCCGCCCTTATTAGACCCCATTTATCAATTAGTGGGTATACCTCCAGAAATGCATTTATATTTTCCATGTTCGAATTGCAACGCACATCTTCCCATTGAATCAGTGGCCTAAATGGTTTGAGCAACTGCGTTTCTTCGTAAATCGGTTCGGGCAGGGGGAGTATCTTTGCCGCCAGTTCTAAAAAGTTATAGCTGTCCAAATGGTTGTCGGCAAAAGAGGCTGCAATAGGTATGTCCAAATGGTTATAACGGCCAAGTATGATTTTACCGCGTCCAAATTGGTAGAAACCTTCCTTATCCAAAACACCACATCGAATACCAATGTAGAACACTTTTTCCAGTGATTCAGGTTTCTCAATAGATTCAATTTCAATAGCCCTGATGACATCAGGCAAACGTGCACCCTGAATGACTTTCTGGTTTTCAAGCATACGACATGCGAGGACCACCGCTGATCGTATGTTAAGTAACTGCTGAAAGGTAGATGTTTGTTTATACTGATGCCATTTGAAAATTCCCTAATTTTAAACTTTGGGCTGATCTATGTCCGATAATTATATCTATGAGAGATTACAGATTGCCACCGAAAGAAATAGCCAAACTTGAACGGACCCATCGTTCTCTGTCCGACAA
>JAJRRC010000028.1 GCA_024279865.1 Planctomycetota bacterium
AGCCTTGAATCTGCTCAAAGCTGAGAAATCTGTCAAACGTAGAAGCATCAACACAAAACGTCTGAGTTGTGGATGGAACAACGATTATCTCATCAAAGTTCTCATGAACCTCGGATGAAAGCTACATGCGTTTGCCCTGCAATGGCCTGGCCATGAGTTGACAAGATTGGGCTGGCGACTAGATTACAATATAAGGTTGCGTGTATTAAGACAATTCATTGGGGGAACTTGATTAACCGACATTTCTGTGGTGAGGTATGTACATTGATTTTTGGTCGAAAAAAAGCAACAACGACAGAAGATGAAGCCGTCACGAACTCCCAAAAGGAGACGACGGACAAAAAGGCCAAAGACGCTGATAAAAAAGCCAAGTCTTCGCCTGCTCTGAAGCGAGATCGTACCAAAGCAATGACTTTTTTCCGTCATGCCTCGGCCGTGGCGGATGCGCGCAACACCGACTATTCCATTCAGCTTTATCTTGATGGCTTGAGTCATGATCCTGACAACATGAATCAACATGAGGCTTTGCGTGAAGTGGCGCTTCGCCGCAAGGTCGCCGGCGGCAAGCCCGCCAAGTTCATGGATCGTTGGAAAGGTCGAGGCAAAGGCAAAATCGAAAAAATGCTCCAAGCCGAGTATCTCTGGGCCAAAAATCCGTTGAATTTGAATGCGGCATTGACCCTGATGGAACGGGCCATGGACGCTGAGGATGAACACGATGAGTACAACTTCGGTGAAGTGGCACATTGGGTCGGCACTTTGGTGTTAGAAAAAAATGAAACAGATAGGCCCCTCGTCAAAGACGATCTACTGAAACTATTAGACCTGTTTTCCCGCATCGGGTCCTTTACCCAAGCAGTGACTTGTTGCCGCTGGGCGATGGAACTGGACCCCTCCAACCCGGAATTGCCTAACCTGCTTAAAAACTTGCAGGCTGAGGAAATGATGACCGAAGGCGGTTACAACTCCGACCAGCCGATTGACGAAATTAAATTTGAGAAAAATGTTCGCGACATGGATCAACAGCAGGCTTTGGAACAAGAAAGCCAGCTCAGCAAAACCGAACGTGCAGTTGAAGAAATCCTTGAGCGTGCTCGTGAAGCCTTTGAGAAGAATCCTGACGACAAGGTGGTTCGCCAAAAACTAGTCAAAGCCCTGTTGGATAAACGCGACGAATCTTCTGAAAATGAAGCGATCACCTTGCTCGAAGAAGGTTACGCCAAGGACGAAGATTACAAGTATCAGGTTGCCATTGGCGATATTCGCATACGCCAGTTGGATCGCGATCTCAAGGCCGTTCGCAAAGCCCTCAGCGAGGACAAATCCAATGCCGACTTGCAGGAAAAACAGAAGGCCATTTATCTCAAAAAGATTAAATTTGAAATCAAGCAGTTCACCGATCGTGCGAAGCATTATCCCACCGATCGTAAGTGGAAGTTTGAGTTGGGTCGTCGCCTGTTTGTACTGAAAAAATATGACAAGGCAGTGGAAATGTTCCAGCAGTCTGTGGGTGATGCCAAGTGCAAGGTGTTGTCGCTGACTTTTCTGGGACAATGCTATTTGCACAAAGATTGGCCCGATGAAGCGGTCCAAACGCTCGAGCGGGCCATCGAAGCCCACAAAGATCCTGAGGATCGTTTGGGATTGGAAATCAAGTACCATCTCATGACGGCTCTGGAAAAGATCGCGATGGCAGAAAAAGACCTTGCGATTGCGAAAAAAGCTCAGAAAATCGCTTCAGAAATTCTCCAGACGGATATCAACTTCAAAGACATTCGCACGCGGATGGATCAAATCCGTGCTTTGGTCAAGAAGCTCGCTGCTGGGGATTGATCCACATTCCGTAGCCTATTGGAGAGATCTTTTTTATGTCCACTGTTGCCATTATCCCCGCACGCTACCAGTCCACCCGTTTTCCGGGTAAGCCTTTGGCTCGCGATACGGGCAAGCCGTTGATTGAACATGTGATTGACCAGGTTCGTCGGGCGACTTCGTTGGACCGTATTATCGTCGCGACAGATGACCGGCGGATTGCTCAGACAGTGACGGGCTTTGGGGGCGAGGTGGCGATGACCCGAGCAGATCATCCCAATGGGACCAGCCGTATTGCGGAGGTAGCGGAGGGGCTTGATTCTGCGGTGGATGTGATTGTGAATGTGCAGGGAGATGAGCCGGACATTGAGCCTTCGGTGATTGACGAGTTGGTGGCTGGCCTTCGGAGTGATTCGGATGCACCGATGGCGACCTTGGCTTCGCCGTTTGCTGAGGATGAAGATCCATCGGACCCCAATATTGTAAAATTGGTGATCGGCGTGACGGGGCGTGCTTTGTATTTTTCGCGGTCATTGATTCCGTTTGACCGTGATGGCGTGGGTCATACGCCGTGGAAGCATCCGGGTTTGTATGCGTATCGCCGGGACTTTTTGATTCGGTATGCTGCACTGGAGCCCACGCCGTTGGAGCAGCTCGAACAGCTTGAACAGCTTCGCGCGTTGGAGCATGGGTATGCCATTGCAGTGGTCAAAACGGTTTGCCGTCATCATGGGATTGATACCCCTGAACAGTACGCGGATTTTGTCGCACGGCACACCTCGTAAATCCCCACCTCCCGAAAGCTCCTCAATAAAATCCTTGGAAAAGAATCCAAGTTTTCAGAATATTTCGCATTATTTCTGCCCGCCTCTGACTAGGTGGGTCGTTTGAAAAGCAGCGGCACACGAACAGCGCCCAAGAGCGTGTCTCCACGCGATCATGGGTCGCCCAATCCGCGATGTCTGATGCGAAATGCTCTAGGCTGAGGGGTGTTCCTTGTCTGGATGAGATTCAGCGAGACTGATGGCTGCGAGCATTTCCGTGGCACTTTGGGCACGTCGTACACGCTGGCGAGTTTGTGGATCAGAGAATACTTTTGCAATCAGGCCCAGCAGTTGGATCTGCGAGGTGGCGTCCGAGGCCGGGGTCAGAAGCATGAAAACGATTTTTGCCAATTCGCCATCCGGTGCATCAAAGTCTGCCCCTTTGTCACTCTTGGCCAGAATCACCAAGGGGGCTTTGAGGCCAGAGAGGCGTGCATGGGGGACTGCCAAGCCAGCTTCTAACCCTGTGTGCATGATTTGTTCACGTTGCCAAACCGCATTGAAGATTTCGTCAACTTGAAGGTCACTGATCGCGGCAGCTTGTTCAGCCATTTCACGAATGACGGACCGGACTTCCCCCCCTTGCAACTGAGACATGACATGACGCTCTGGCAAAAAGGAACTGAGCGTGCGACGGACGGTCCGCTGAAGCATCCGTTCAAGAGCCGGGCCACTGAGCAGGCTTGTCGTCAGGGCCATGATGACAATGGCGACGAATAATTTGTCGGTGATGAGTCCTTGGTTTAGAGCCAGTTGGCCTAGGATGATACCCATGGCACCTTGGGCGGCCATGCCGAAGCCCACGGCCCAGCGTTCGCGTATGGGTAGTTTGGCTATGCGTCCACCGAGGTAGCAGCCGCCGATTTTGCCGATTAACGCGATGCTTAGAACCAATAGGACCAAGGTCAGGTCAAAGTCCGCAATGAAGTTGACACCCAGACCGATGCTGGCAAAAAAGATCGGCGCAAAAATATTGGTAATAAACTGATGAATCGTATCTCGCGTGCGTTCGCGTAGATGGTGTGAATCGCCCATGGCCACACCCGCGATAAACGCGCCGAAAATCGAGTGAATGCCGATGTACTCCGTCAAGGCTGCACACAAAAGAGCGACCACCAACACAAATCCCAGCACGCCGCCAGGCCACGATGAGTGCAGTTGGACAAAGGGCATGATCTTGTGGAACATCAACCGTCCGACCGTTAACATTAAGCCAATGAAGGTCAGCGTCATCACAATGGTCATCAGCACCTGGCTTGAGGCGCTGCCTGCCGCGGCCGCATCGGTCACGGGTTGAATCATCGCCAGAATGATCGCAAAGCCAATCCAGCCGATCAGGTCATTGATCATCGCGGCCGCCATGATGAGCATGCCGATGTCACTCTTGAACATGTTGAGGTCCATGAGGATTTTGGCAATGACCGGTAATGCCGTGATCGAAAGTCCAATGCCCACGAACAAGGCAAAAGGCAGTAGCTTTTGGTCGGGTTGGTAATCAAAAACCTCAGGCATGCCATAGACAAAGGCCGCCCCCATGACAAAGGGCAATGTAACGCCCATGAGGCTTACCAGGATGGCTGCTTTGCCTTGACGCAACGCAACCGTTAAATCCACTTCCAAGCCCGCAACGAGCAAAAGCATCGCCACACTGAGCGTGACCAAGCCATAAAACGCAATGGCGGTCGGTCCCGTGGTGGGATAAAGCCAGTTAAACAAGTCAGGTTGAAGAAAGCCAAAAACCGTTGGCCCCAAGAGAACACCTGCCAGAATTTCTCCTAGAACAGAGGGTTGACGGTATTTGCGAGCTAGCTCGCCAAGCAGTCGAGCCATCCCCAACAACACAGCCAGTGAGAGGAAAAAAATAGTCACATCATGGTGGCTCATCAGTTCGGTGGCTGCGGTCAATACCAAGTGGTTACCTCTCCCCGTCAAGGGGTAAAACCGACTCTTCGCGTCGCGCCAAGCTTGGCGTTGAGACGGTAACAATTTTATCCTATACGCACGACGCCACCACTGTAGCGGGAGTTCCGTTTTTTGGCTAGATTGGGTTATAAGAGTTATGACTTTTGCATGGAGAGAGGGCTGGGGTTTTACCCTTAAGATGCGTATTAAAACAGCATTTTGTCGGTTTGATGGGGTCTACATTCAATAGGCCTGTTAGAATAAGGCAACCGACTTAATAGACACAAGAAGTAAAACGCGAGGGAAAATAAGCAACGTGAAGGAGCCGACCACTCAATCCGCCCCGATCCCCCCGGAACCCCCGGAATCCCCGGCTATTTCATCGGGATCAATCTCCCCCTTGGAGGATGCCTCCGAGCCATCGCTGCGCCCCAAACCGGTGAAGCATATTGGGCGTGTTTTGATTGTCGGCCAGGGAGCGTTTGCTCAAGGCGTACAAACCCTTTTTGAAAAGGCTCACTTTGTTGGCAACTTCGAAGTCGTCGAAAACTATCTCATGGCACTGGGACAGGCGAAAATAAATCCGCCACAAATTCTCATTGCCAGCCTTGTCGGACTCGGCGATCTGGCACGGTCCACTGCCACCAATTTCAAACGCACCGCACCCGAGGCCAAACTCTTACTCATCAGCGGACCCGATGAAGCCTCCCAAGCTCAACAGGCTGTCGAGGCGGGCTTTGATGGCGTGCTGCTTGAACCGGTGACCCCGCAAAAACTCATTGATGTGCTGACAGAAACGCCCAAGCCTCCAGCGATCCCCATGACGGATGAACCCCTCGGCGACGTCGATCTGGTGGAAAAACTCCTCAACGATCAAAAGGACATGCCCGAGTTGGCCATGCAGCTCATTGGCTCCCAAAGCAATCTGCCAGACCTGCAATGGGTCCGCAACGGCAAAATGCCCAAAGGACACGTGGCTTGCACCTTGCGATATGGGAAAAAAACATTCGGGCTATTGACTGCCGCTGCCTCGGCAGACATGGATCAATTGGCCGCATGGGCTGGGTGGTTGAGTCGATGGCTTGCCATGCAATCCAAAATGCAAGGGCTCTGGAACTTGGCCATGACCGATCCGCTGACGGGCCTGTGGAATCGACGGTACTTCTCTTCATTCCTAAAACAAATTCTTGTCAGAGCCCAGCGTGAACGTTTCCGCGTGACGTTGATGGTCTTTGATATCGATGATTTTAAACGCTACAACGATACCTATGGCCACGCGGCAGGTGATGAAATTCTCACCGAAACCGCAAGGCTCATGAAAGTCGTCATGCGCCCCCATGACATCGTCGCACGTATCGGAGGCGATGAGTTTGCGGTGATCTTCTGGGACGCACAAGGACCGCGTCGGCCCAACAGCCAACATCCCACCAGTGTGCGACGCATGGCCAAACGCTTCCAAACAGCAATCGTCGAAAATCGCTTTAATAAACTGCACCACGAAGCGCCCGGAACACTCACCATCTCCGGCGGCCTCGCGGGCTATCCCTGGGATGGGCAAACCGCAGACCAACTGCTCGAACGAGCAGACCAAATGGCCTTCGAGTCCAAACGCAAAGGTAAAAATGCGTTGGTCTTCGGAGCGGGCTTTGAGCGAATGGAAAAAACCCCCTAGTAGATGAAGCACGAAAAAGGCTTGTTTTGTAGGTCTTTTTCTCTATTCAACCCAATGGTCTTCTGTTAAGGCAGAATGGGCGACCCCGCTATCAATGGCCGCGGCCATGACCGCTCGGGCAACCGCCTCGGTGACACGACGATCAAAAATACTTGGAATAATGTAGTCCGCTGAAACATCTTCAGGGTCAATGACCTCGGCAATGGCAGTGGCGGCAGCACATTTCATTTGTTCATTGATATCACTGGCGCGAGCGTCCAACGCGCCGCGGAAAATGCCCGGGAAGGCCAACACATTATTGATCTGATTGGGATAGTCACTGCGTCCGGTTCCGATGACGGCCGCGAGGTCGGCAATCAATTCAGGCTTGATTTCAGGGTTCGGATTACTCAATGCAAAAATAATGGGGTCAGGGTTCATCTTCTTCACATCGTCAGGGGTCATGACGCCCGGCCGAGAGACACCCAGAAATAGATCCGCACCGCCGATGACTTCAGAGAGACCGCCTTGCTCATTTTGAGGATTGGTCTGTTCACTGAGCCAAATTTTAGTGGCGTTGCCTCGGAACTGACGGCCGCGATGAATCGCGCCCTGCGAATCACAAACCACCACATGCTGAATCCCATACTCCAGAAAAATCCGAGTGCAGGCCACGCCCGCAGCACCCGCGCCACTGACAACCACTTTGAGGTCTTGAGGCTTTTTATTGACGACTTTTAACGCATTGATCAAGCCCGCAAGCACCACCACGGCCGTGCCATGTTGATCATCATGAAATACAGGAATATCCAGCGTTTCCCGCAAAGTTTGTTCAATTTCAAAACAACGCGGTGCGGAAATATCTTCAAGGTTGATGCCCCCAAAAGTGGGGGCGAGCATCTTGCAAAAATCAATAATATCGTCCGGGTCTTTGGAATCCACACAAAGGGGAAAGGCATCCACGCCCGCAAATTCTTTGAACAAAATCGCTTTGCCTTCCATGACAGGCATCGCCGCCCGTGGGCCGATGTCTCCCAGTCCCAACACCGCACTGCCATCGGAAATGATGGCGACCATGTTTTTACGAATGGTTAAATCAAACGCCCGTACCGGGTCCTTTTCAATCGCACGACAAACCCGTGCCACGCCCGGCGTATAGGCCATGGACAAGTCAGCCCGTGTTTTGAGTTTGACCTTGGATCGAATTTCTAATTTACCCCCGACGTGCATGAGCAGGGTGTTGTCTGTGGCAGAGTGAACGGTGATGCCTGCAATGGCCTTGACTGCTTCGACAATTTTGTCAGCTTGTTCAGTCGATGGGCAGTCCACGGAATAATTCCGCAGGCTGCGGCCTTTGCGAATTTTGACTAGGTCCACCGATCCAATGGCGCCGCCATGCTCAGCAATGGCCGAAACAACCTTGGCCATCTGACCTGGCTGATGGGGGGATTCGATTTTTAAGGTAATGGCGTATTGGGCGCGAGGAGTTGAATATTCTGGCATGATTGGACCTTTTTGAAGGCGACTAAATATAAAGACATTATAGTCTTTATATTTAAGATTTCAAGTAGAATTCATGTTTGGGGTCAGGTGGAGTCGGGTCATTGCACCTTGGATTTGGGCATTGCCATTTTTTTTATGCGTTTGCGTGTGATCATCACAACGCCGCATGCTGAAGGCCCTTGGGGCGTGAAGCGTCGGATTTGAGGCCCAAACTTCCGGGGGGTGTTTCCAACGGCATTGGGTATTCGTAAGGCCCAAACTTCCGGGGGGGCAAAAAAGCCGAGCCTCTGAGTTGGACTCAAAGGCTCGGCCGATATTCGTTTCGATCAGTTTTCTTACTGAGAACTGATTACTGACAACTGATCACTTGTTTATCCCATATGTTGGATGATGGCATCGCCGAACTCGCTGCACTTGAGCAGTTGGGCGTCGTCCATGAGGCGTTCGAAGTCATAGGTGACGGTTTTGGCGGCAATAGCGCCATTGACACCGGTGATGATAAGGTCTGCTGCTTCGGACCATCCGAGGTAGCGGAGCATCATTTCGCCGGAGAGGATGACTGAGCCGGGATTGACTTTGTCTTGGCCAGCATATTTAGGGGCTGTGCCATGGGTTGCTTCGAAGATGGCATTGCCGGTGGTGTAGTTGATGTTACCGCCTGGTGCGATGCCGATGCCTCCCACGCAGGCTGCTAGTGCATCGGAGATGTAGTCGCCGTTGAGGTTGAGGGTCGCAATGACATCATACTCAGCAGGGCGGGTAAGAATTTGTTGGAGCATGGCATCGGCGATGACATCTTTGATGATAATTTTTTTGCCACTGGGTGTGGTGATTTCGCACCAAGGTCCGCCGTCGATTTCGGTAGCGCCAAAATGTTCCTTGGCACATTTGTAGCCCCAGTCACGGAAGCCACCTTCGGTGAACTTCATGATGTTGCCTTTGTGGACGAGGGTGACGCTGTCCCGGTCGTTGGCAATGGCGTATTCGATAGCAGCTTTGACGAGGCGTTCGGTTCCTTCATCGGAGACAGGCTTAAGGCCGATGCCAACGGTGTTGGGGAAACGAATTTTCTTGTACATATCCGGATAGGTTTCCTGGATGAAGCTTTTGAGTTTATCGCAATCTTCAGAGCCGTTTTCAAACTCGATGCCTGCATAAATATCTTCGGTGTTTTCACGGAAGATGACCATGTTGGTCAGTTCTGGTTTCTTGACCGGGCTGGGTACGCCTTTGAACCAACGCACGGGGCGAAGGCAGACGTAGAGGTCAAGGATCTGTCGCAAGGCCACGTTCAATGAACGAATGCCGCCGCCGACGGGAGTGGTCAGAGGACCTTTGATCCCGACCAGATAGGTCTTAAAGGCATCAAGGGTTTCATCGGGAAGCCAGCTTTGGACAGCGTTAAAGGCTTTTTCACCCGCAAGGACTTCCTTCCATGCGATCTGACGGTCGTTGCCATAAGCCTTGGCCACCGCAGCATCCAAGACTTTTTGCGAGGCTTTCCAAATGTCTGGCCCAATGCCATCGCCTTCGATAAAAGGAATGATCGGGGTGGAGGGCACATTGAGCTTGCCATTTTCGAGCGTGATAGCTTGTCCTGCGAGTGTGTCAGTCATAATAGAAGATTCCTTGGTGTGATGACAGTGAAGGCAGATCATTATGACAGGATGAGCGAGGTTCTCAAGTTGAGATCGCCAAGTTCCGTGTCGTGGCAACTTTTTACAGATTTGTGGGGGCAGGATCTGTTTGAAATATCCAAGCCCAATTCCCTTGTTTGGCGTGTGCTTGAATGTATTGATAAACCTGTTTTTGGTGTTTGGGGTCGTTGATTGCAATGGGTTTGCCACTTCGAGCCCAGAGGGTCCCGGGCAATTCGTGTCGGACAGCATGCGACGCAGCCTGTTTGATTTTGGCAGCATGTTTCAACGCTGCGTTGTAATCGTCTTCGAGTTCGACTTGCAGATGGGTATGCGTAGAGCCCACGCTGATGGCGAGTGTTTGAACATTGAGGTTCGCAGATTTACGAAGAATCGCTTGCCCGATGATGGGATACAAATGGGATGGCAGGACCACTTTTTTTTGAAGTTGATTTTTGGCGTATTGATGAAGTTTTTGATGTTCTCCAGCAGGGGGTGATTTTTTGTAGTCACCACTGCTGTGGATTCGGTGTTGACGTGTTCGAAAGCCCCGTGGGTCGCCATGTAGCCATGAGCCTTTGGTGTGCAAAATGAGATGCCACCATGCGCAGTGAGGCTTGGGCATGGTGCGAATCCTTCAGGGGTTAATACGGAGAGTCTGTTGGGGGGGGCGATCCCAGCCTTCGCTGCGATTAGGCAAGGGCTTTTCCCTTGGTTGCCAGACTAACAGGGTTCAAAAATTCTCACAAGCCCAAGTCTAAGCGCAGCGAAGACTGGGATCGATTTTCACAAAGCGTTTTCCCATGAAACAGTCATCACCCCACCCCGGTGACATCCTCAGCAGATTTGCCTTCTGTTTTTAGAAGGCTCAAAATAAAATGTTCAATGAACCAATTGATATGAGATAACCCAGGAGACCTCGTGCAAGACAAACGCCCCAATATCATTCTTGTGATGACAGATCAGCACCGTGGAGATTGCTTAGGTATTGAAGGGCATCCCTGTTTGCTCACGCCGAACCTCGATGCCATTGCCCATGGGGGAACACGGTTTACACAAGCTTTTTCAACTTGCCCGATCTGCATCCCAGCTCGCCGCTCCTTAATGTCAGGCCAATTCCCCGCGACCCATGGCCTACTGGGATTTCGTGAAGGCCTTGAATGGAACCCCCCAGCCACCTTGCCCGGTGAACTGTCCCACGCAGGATACGAAACCTTCATCGTCGGGCGTAGCATGCACCTGCATCCCTCTCGCAAACGCTATGGCTTTGACCACATGGTCCTCAGCGGCGATGTACATCCAGACGACGTGGTCGAACATCTGCCCGGCGGCCCGGCCAGTAGCTGGGGACACGGGCTCGACCCCAACGGCTGGACCGCTCGGCCCTGGCATCTCGATGAAACCTTGCACCCAAGTTATCGAACCGCCAATGATGCGATTCGATTCCTAAATCGACGAGACCCAAGCTGCCCGTTTTTCTTATGCGTTAATTTTGCAGGCCCGCATCCGCCGTTTTATCCGCCTGCTTTTTACATGGATCGTTACCTCAGGCAAGACCTCCCCGCCCCGACCTATGGCACATGGGCAACCGCACCTGCCAACGCAGGCATGGGTTTGCCCATCAACGATCACACCCAACATCTCACCGGCGAAGCTTTACGCAGTTGCCAGGCAGGTTACTACGGCCTCATTAATCACATCGACGATCAAATCCACCGATTCTTATCACCATGGGGAGGCCTCGATCCCCAAACCGCTGCAAACACCGTGATCATTTTCATCGCCGATCATGGCGAGATGCTAGGCGATCATTATTTATTCAGAAAATCGTCGCCGTATCAGGGTGCTGTGCGTGTGCCGTTTTTGATTAAAACGCCAAGCCATTGGCAGATGCCCACCGCCCAGACCTGTTCTTCTGCGGTGTGCTTAGAAGACATCATGCCCACGGTGCTAGAACTTGCCGACGTTCCCATTCCACCGAGTGTGCAAGGCCAGAGCCTCGTTCCCATTCTCAAAGGCGACCCAACGATCTCCCGTGACTATGTGCATGGCGAACAAGCTTGCCCGCCAGACGACAGGCTCTGCTTTCACTATCTCACCGATGGTCAGCACAAGTACATCTGGTTTACCAACACAGGCAAAGAACAATTCTTTGATCTGCAAAACGATCCCAATGAAACAGCCAATCTTATTAACCATTCGGACCATGAACAGAAGGTTGCTCAATGGCGCAAACGATTGGTGATCCACCTACAAAATCGGCCCGAAGGGTTTAGTGACGGGTCCCATTTACTGCACGGCAAACCATGTCCCATGTTAATGGCTCATGCCAAGGGTTAAGCCATTTAGGCTGACAGGAATCCGATATCGATTCGGTCGTTGACTTGTCCAGTTAAGACCGAGAACACGCCCGATCGGCCGGTGGAGCTGTTGACATCACTGTCCAACGCATCGCTAGAGCCTTGGCCTTGAAGGGTGAAGTTAAAGCCTGCCAGTGCTAGGACATGAATCTGGTAGTCGCCGCTCGCCAGATTTTCAAAGACATAGAATCCGCCAGCACTGGTGGTCGTCGTCGCCACATCGAGGCCATTTTCATCGAGCAGGTTGATGGTTACGCCGTCGATACCAGTTTCGCCATTGTCCTGAATCCCGTTGCCGTTGGTGTCGTTCCAGACAAAATTGCTGATCGAAGCAGAGCTTTGGTGCAGGCCGATATCGAAGGTATCGTTGGGTTGTCCTGCGACAATGGAGAAGATGCCAGAGCGTCCGTTTTCTCGGTTGACATCACTGTCTAACGCATCGTCAGAACCTTGGTTTTGCAGGGTAAAATCAAAGCCTGTCGGGGCCAGGACGTAGAGTTGATAATCGCCTGTTGCGATATTGTCGAAGGCATAAAACCCGCCGTTGGCGGTGGTGGTCGTGGCGATGTCGATGCCGTTGTCGTCAAGGAGGTTGACGGTAATGCCGTCGATACCCGCTTCACCTGCGTCTTGGATACCGTTCTGGTTAAGGTCATTCCAGACGAAGTTGGAGACTGGAGCAGTGGGAGGCGTGGGGGGTGTTGGAGGAACGGGGGGGAGGGTCAGCCCCGTGCCATAAACGAGATAGGTTTCGCCTGCGAAGCTATTGCCGTTGGGATCAGCCGCGTATGCTCCGATGAGCAAATCGGCGAAGCCGTCGCCGTTCACATCACCAGCGGAGGAAACAGAAACACCCGAGCGGTCACTTTTATCAATGCCGTTAAACACCGCGCCGTTTCGTGTGCCAGCCGCGATCTCCGAAAAATTGACCACGCCGGTCAAGCCAGATGCCTGACCATAAACCAAATAGGTTTCGCCTGCTACGCTATTACCGTTGGGATCAGCAAGCCATGCCCCGATGAGCATATCCGCATAGCCGTCACCATTCACATCACCAGCGGAGGAAACAGAAACACCCGATGCATCCCTTCCATCAATGCCGTTAAACACCGCGCCGTTTCGGGTGCCAGCAGCAATCTCAGAAAGGTTGATCACACCGGTCAAGCCAGACGCCTGACCATAAACAAGATAGGTTTCACCTGCTGCGCTATTGCCGTTGGAATCAGCCTGAGATGCTCCGATGAGTAGATCGGCGTAGCCGTCACCATTCACATCACCGGCGGAAGAAACAGAATTGCCCGAGCGGCCATATGCATCAATGCCGTTAAACACCGCGCCGTTTCGGGTGCCAGCAGCAATCTCAGAAAGATTGATCACCCCGGTCAAGCCAGACGCCTGACCATAAACAAGATAGGTTTCGCCTGCTTTGCTATTGCCGTTGGGATCAGCCAACTGTGCCCCGATGAGCAGGTCGGCGAAGCCGTCACCATTCACATCACCGGCGGAGGAAACAGAAACGCCCGAGTTGTCATCTGCATCAATGCCGTTAAACACCGCACCGTTTCGGGTGCCAGCAGCAATTTCTGAAAGATTTATCACGCCGGTCAAGCCAGACGCCTGGCCATAAACAAGATAGGTTTCGCCTGCTTGGCTATTGCCGTTGGGATCAGCCCAATTTGCTCCGATGAGCAGATCCGCGAAGCCGTCACCATTCACATCACCGGCAGAAGAAACAGAAACGCCCGAGCGGTCATCTGCATCAATGCCGTTAAACACCGCACCGTTTCGGGTGCCAGCAGCAATCTCAGAAAGATGGATTACACCGGTCAAGCCAGACGCCTGACCATAAACCAGATAGGTTTCGCCTGCTTGGTTATTGCCGTTGGGATCAGCTCCCAATGCCCCGATGAGCAGATCCGCGAAGCCGTCACCATTCACATCACCCGCGGAGGAAACAGAAACACCCGAGGTGTCACTTGCATCAATGCCGTTAAACACTGCGATGTTTCGTGTGCCAGCCGCGATCTCCGAAAAATTGACCACGCCGGTCAAGCCAGATGCCTGACCATAAACCAGATAGGTTTCGCCTGCTACGCTATTGCCGTTGGGATCAGCCCCAGTGGCCCCGATGAGCATATCGGCGTAGCCGTCACCATTCACATCACCGGCGGAAGAAACAGAAACGCCCGAGAAGTCACTTGCATGAATGCCATTAAACACCGCGCCATCGAGCGTGCCTGCTGCGATGTCTGCTAGTTCAATCACGCCTGTTAAAGCAGGGTGATGCAAGCCTGCATCGAGGGTGTCATTTTGTTCATTGGCTGCAAGGCCAAAGACAGCGGTGTAGCCGGCGGCATCAATATCACTATCAACGGTGTCATCGGAGCCTTGATTTTGCGGGGCGACATCAAAGCCTGCCGGTGCAACGACCTGAAGCTGATAGTTTCCCGCAATCAGGTTGTGAAAGGCATAGAGTCCGCCACCTGTGGTGGTCGTGGTGGCAACTGGTGTTCCTGTCGTGTCGTCGAGGAGGTTGACGGTCACGCCGTCGATGCCTGGTTCGCCTGCGTCTTGAATGCCGTTGAGGTCAAGGTCATTCCAGACGAAGTTGGAAACTGATGCCGTGGCCGGGGGATCGACAGGCGGTGGTGCCAGCCGACTGAATAAGCCTATATCAAGCGTATCGTTGTCTTGTCCAGCCCCAATGGTGAACACGCCGGAGCGGCCATTGGTATTCACATCGCTATCCAAGGCATCGTCGAAACCTTGGTCTTGCAAGGTAAAATCAAAGTCTGCCGGTGCGATGACGTAAAGCTGGTAGTCACCACTTGCAAGATTGTTGAAGGCATAAAAGCCGCCCCCGGAAGTCGTGGTCGTGGCCACGTTACGGCCGTTGTCATTGAGCAAGCTGATGGTTACGCCGTCGATACCTGTTTCGCCGTTGTCCTGAATGCCGTTCTGGTTGAGGTCGTTCCAGATGAAATTGCTGACCGAGGCGGAGTTTTGGTGCAGGCCAATGTCGAGGGTGTCATTGGCTTGTCCAGCGATAATAGAGAACACCCCTGAGCGGCCGGTGTTGCGGTTGACATCACTGTCCAGCGCGTCATCAGAACCCTGGTCTTGCAAGGTAAAATCAAAGCCATCGGGTGCGATGACATGGAGTTGGTAATCACCTGTTGGGATGCTCTCAAAGGCATAGAATCCGCTGGCGTTGGTGGTGGTCGTGGCAATGTCGATGCCGTTGTCATTGAGGAGGTTGACGGTGATGTCGTTGATACCCGGTTCGCCTGCATCTTGAATCCCGTTGCCGTTGAGGTCATTCCAGACGAAGTTGGAAACAGGAGAGGTCGGGGGGGAGGATGGCCCTTTGCCATAAATTAGGTAGGTTTCGCCTGCGGAAAATTTGTTGCCGGGACCGATTCCATATGCCCCGATGAGAATATCTTCAAAACCGTCTCCATTTACATCACCTGCAGAGGCAACAGACCGGCCCGAAAAGTCATTTGCATCAATGCCGTTAAACACCACGCCATTTCGGGTGCCAGCAGCAATCTCCGAAAGATTGATTACACCGGTCAAGCCAGACGCCTGACCATAAACAAGATAGGTTTCGCCTGCACAACCCTTGTAGTTGGGAGAAGCCCGATCTGCCCCGATGAGCAGGTCGGCGAAGCCGTCACCATTTACATCACCTGCCGAGGCAACAGACCGGCCCGAGTTGCTCCACATATTAATTCCGTTAAACACCGCTCCATTACGTGTGCCAGTAGCGATCTCCGAAAGATTGATCACCCCGGTCAAGCCAGACGCCTGACCATAAACAAGATAGGTTTCGCCTGCTGTGTGATTGCTGTTAGAATTAAGCCCATACGCCCCGATGAGCAGATCGGCGAAACCGTCACCATTCACATCTCCTGCGGAGGAAACAGAACTGCCAGACCAGTCATTTGCATCAATTCCGTTAAACACTGCGCCGTTTCGTGTGCCAGCAGCGATGTCTGAAAGGTTGATCACACCGGTCAAGCCAGATGTCTGGCCATAAACAAGATAGGTTTCGCCTGCCCAACGATTGCCGTTGGGACCAGCCTTATATGCCCCGATAAGCAGGTCCGCGAAGCCGTCACCATTCACATCACCGGCGGAGGAAACAGAAACGCCCGAGAGGTCACCTGCATCAATGCCGTTAAACACCGCACCGTTGAGTGTGCCAGCAGCAATCTCCGAAAGATTGATCACCCCGGTCAAGCCAGACGCCTGACCATAAACAAGATAGGTTTCGCCTGCTGCGTGATTGCCGTTGGGGCCAGCAAACACTGCCCCGATGAGCAGATCGGCGAAGCCGTCACCATTCACATCACCCGCGGAGGAAACAGAAGTGCCCGAGAGGTCAACGGCATCAATTCCGTTAAATACCGCACCATTGAGTGTGCCAGCAGCAATTTCTGAAAGATTGATCACGCCGGTTAAGCCAGACGCCTGGCCATAAACAAGATAGGTTTCGCCTGCCCAACGATTGCCGTTGGGATCAGCCCAATATGCCCCGATGAGCAGATCGGCGAAGCCATCACCATTCACATCACCGGCAGAGGAAACAGAAGCGCCCGAGAGGTCCTCTGCATCAATCCCATTAAACACCGCGCCATCGAGCGTGCCTGCGGCGATGTCTGCTAGTTCAATCACGCCGGTTAACGCCGTGTTGCTTTGCAAGACGGGTGTGGGGACCGGGAGGCCAACGGACAAAAGCGTACGCGGCTCAAGG
Source organism: Planctomycetota bacterium (assembly GCA_024279865.1). GTDB lineage: Bacteria > Planctomycetota > Phycisphaerae > Phycisphaerales > Phycisphaeraceae > JAJRRC01. Next base: position 16,449 of record JAJRRC010000028.1, read on the forward strand.
TTTCCGAAAAACTGATTGCCGGTCAGAATCTGGGAGACCGTCCGTGGACGTGATGGACCCCACCATTTAAAGGGCGATGCGATGCTGGCCCGCAAGTGGTCAAAACTTTGCGCCAAGGTGGATTGGGTTGCGGTGTACCAACTGCCCAGGCGTTTTTGAATATTGATTCTAGATTGGATTGGGGTCTGCAGATAACCCCGGCGAGGCTGAACCCTCTTTTTGCTGTATCTCAAATTTCCATACTTTGCTGCGTGATTACGCTGCGTGCATCGTTTTAGCACGGAACGATACCAACGTTGCAAAAGTCGTTGCAGGTGCTTGGATGGCCTCATCTTTTCCCCTCGAAATGATACTTTGATGTCTGCGTCGTGACGGATGGATCATAACATCAAAAAAATAAATTTGCATAAAGTCTTTTCAAATAGACTGGCATGCAATTTTTGACGAACCCACTTGAAAATAAAGACTTCCGAAAAGTCTTACGCACCACCATAACCGAATTTGCCGAGCCGTCTATGAGTCTTAAACGGCAAGTGAGCCGATTCCACTAGAAGAATCTCGGCCTGTAACGGTTATAGGAATTGTAGTGATTGTGATGGCTGGGGGTTACTCGAAGACGTCGTCCATTTTTTCGAGTCGGGCGTATTGGAGGATGAGGGTTTTGATGCCTGCGTTTTCGAATTGGACTTGGGCGCGGGTGTGGGCGCCGCCTCGTTGGACTTGCATGACTTTGCCGTAGCCGAACTTTTCGTGGCGGACGAAAGTGCCTGGGGGGAAGGCTTCAGTCAACGGGTCTGGCGGGAGCGAGGAAAAGGGGTTGGCGGTTGACGTTTTGGAGTCCCCCGTGAGATCGATTCGTTCGATGGACTCAGCAGGTAGTTCTTGAAGGAAGCGGCTTGGAATGGTGGCAGAGGTTTGGCCGAAGATGGTTCGGAACTGGCCATGGGTGAGCATGAGGACTTCCATGGCCCGGGTGATTCCGACGAAGCAGAGCCGGCGTTCTTCTTCGATGGAACCATCGGAAAGTGAGCGTTGGTGGGGGAGTAACCCGTCTTCTAGGCCGACGATGGCGACGACGGGGAATTCGAGTCCCTTGGCTGCGTGCAGGGTCATGAGGGTGACAACGCCTTCATCGGATTCGATGCTGTCTAGGTCGCTGATGAGGGCAACATGTTCGAGATAGCTTAGGAGCTTGGACTCAAGCGGTGGGTGGGTCAGTTCGTTGGTATGGATGTCTACTTCAGACCCAAGTTCTTTTTGGTATTGCTGGACGGAGGTGAGGAGTTCGCCGATGTTTTCCATTCGGTCTCCATCGGGATCGGATTTGTCGTTTCTAAAGCGGTTTTCGAGACCTGACTCGGTGATGATTTTTTGTACAAAATCCATGAGACAGGCTTCTTTGGTTTCCAGCAGGAGCTCTTGACGCCACTGTTTGAGTTGCGTGGAAAATTTGGTGACCGCACTGACTGCGCGGGGGTTGAGGGGTGCTACTTGGTCGGGGTGCTCCATCAGGGTGTCTAGGGTTTGATGGGTTCCCACGGCCGTGGCTTGCAAAGCTTTGACGGTGGGATTGCTGATCCCGCGGGGCGGATGGTTGATGATGCGGACAAGGTTCACTTCATCATTGGGATTGACCAAGACTCGTAAGTATGCCAAGACATCTTTCACTTCACGTCGATCAAAAAACGCGGTTCCCCGTGCAATTTGATAAGGAATGCCCTGTTTGATGAAAGCTTCTTCAAGCACGCGGCTTAAACTGTTGGCACGGTAAAAAATCGCAAAGTCTGACCAGGACCGCTGGCCTTGGACGCGGCGTTTTTGAAATTGCTCCACAATCCATCTAGCCTCCGCACGTTCGTCTTCACAGGTAACGATCTGAACGGGTTCACCTTGAGGGTTTTCCGTCCAGAGTGCTTTGTGTTTACGCTCGGTGTTGTTTTGAATCAGATGATCCGCCACGCCCAGAATGCGTTGTGAGGAGCGGTAGTTCTGTTCAAGCCTGACGGTGCGGGTCAGCGGGTAATAGGTTTCAAACTCCAGGATGTTCTGGATGTTCGCGCCCCGCCAGCCGTAGATGGATTGGTCTGGGTCGCCAGTGGCGCAGAGGTTTTGATGGTTCTTCGCCAGCGCATAGGCAAGGATGAACTGGGCGTGGTTGGTGTCCTGGTATTCGTCGATCATGATGTACCGATAGCGGTCTTGAAGTTCTTCAAGGACATCTGGGTGATCGCGGATGAGCCTGACGGTGTGCAGGATCAGGTCGTCAAAATCCAACGCATGGTTTTTGGTGAGGATGGCCTGGTAGGCTCGATAGACCTTGGCGACCCGTTTGGCGAAAAAGTCCGAGGCTGATTGTTCGTAAGCGGTCGCATCGACCAATTCGTTTTTAGCTTGACTGATGGCATGGAGCATTTTACCTGGTGGGAAATGGCTCGTGCTCATGTCCAGATTGACCAGTGCTTGTTTGATGGCACGGGTTTGGTCGGAGGTATCGTAGATGCTAAAGGAGCTAGGTAACCCAAGCACTTGGCCGTAACGTCGGAGAATTCGGACGCAGAGGCTGTGAAAGGTGCAGATGGTGGTTGCTTTAGCTTGTCGTTCGGTGAGCATCTCTCCGACGCGTTCTCGCATCTCTCCGGCAGCCTTGTTGGTGAAGGTGATGGCAAGGACATCCCAAGGCGCGATATCGCAGCGTTGGACGAGATAGGCAATTCGCCGGGTGATGGTGCGTGTCTTGCCTGAACCCGCGCCCGCAAGCACGAGCATCGGCCCCTCGACATGGGTGACGGCTTCATGCTGGGGTTCGGTGAGGCCCATGAGCAGGGGGTCTTGGGTGTCAATTTGAAACGGAATGGGTTCCATAAAAAAGCTATCATATACAAAAAAAATTCATTCGGGTATGATACCTACAAGTCGCCTTGAAAGAGCTTGCGGAGCTTGCGATTATTTTGGTATTTGTATGGTTTATCCGTGGGTCTTGGAAACCGTGTTCTAGGCTCATGGGCGCTGTGGAAAACATGGAAAGGAAGGCTTCCTTTTTGTAATGAAACTGTGTTTTTTGTCTCGAAATCGTGCTTTTTGACCCTCTTGGGTTGGTTTAGACTTCAGTTTTGACCCAAGTGGATTTATACAAGACAATAGGATCTTTAGTCAGACAATATGACCCGATCCCTCGCTTTGCCTCAGAAAAGATCAAGTCCCCAAGCCACCCGTCAAAAATCGGGTACGGGAATGGTGTCTCCTGATCATAGCTGGCGTTGTGAATAATTTTTGGTCTGCTTGATGGGGACCAATTGGCTCGGGTTTGAGGATTCAAACGAACTTATGAAACTCCCTCAAATTATCCAAGGCGGCATGGGCATCGGCATCTCCGATTGGCGATTGGCCCGTTCGGTAGCGACTCAAGGACAGCTCGGCGTGGTTTCGGGGACCGTGCTGGACCTGTTGCTCGTGAGACGTTTACAACAAGGCGATCCCGGCGGACATACCCGACGGGCTTTGGCGGCACTTCCCATTGCAGGGATTGCAGATGACATTATTGGCCGCTATTTCATTGCCGACGGCAAGCCGACGGACAAGCCTTACAAAGGCAAACCCATGGTGGGCCACAAACCCACCCGTCGTGCTGAAGAATTGCTGCTGGCCTCCAACTTTGTCGAAGTTTACCTTGCCAAAGAAGGACACGACGGTGTCGTCGGCATTAATTTCCTCAACAAAATCCAAGCGCCCATGCTTCCCTCCATTTATGGAGCCATGCTTGCTGGCGTTGATGTGATCATTGTGGGGGCAGGAATCCCACTGGAAATTCCACCAGTGATTAGTCACTTCATTGAGCATCAAGAAGCTGAACTTAGCTTGCCTGTGCGTGATGCCAAAGAAAACAAGACCTATAAACTTACCTTTAATCCGCAAGATATTCTTGACGGCCCGCGTGAACCGCTCAAACGCCCCCTGTTTTTCCCGATTGTTTCCTCCGTTGTTTTGGCAACCATCTTGGCCAAAAAATGTAAAGGACATATCAGCGGGTTTATCATTGAAGCGCCCACCGCAGGGGGACACAATGCCCCGCCACGTGGACAGGTTAAAATTAGCGCTGAAGGTGAGCCGATCTATGGTCCACGCGACGAAGTGGACTTTTCCGCGATCAAAGCCATCGGCCTGCCCTTCTGGCTCGCGGGTTCTTATGGTAGTCCTGAAAAATTTACAGAAGCTCGCGAAGCAGGAGCAGAAGGGGTCCAAATTGGAACCCTGTTTGCCTTCTGTGAAGAATCCGGTTTACGAGCAGACGTTAAGAGCGACACCGTCAAGCAATGTCAGACCGAAGTTCCACAGGTCTTTACCGATCCAGTCGCTTCGCCGACGGGTTTCCCCTTTAAGGTCTTGACCATTGATGGGACTCTTTCTGAAAAAGAAGTGTACGACGGCCGACGTCGGCTCTGCGATCTGGGCTATCTCCGTGAAGCCTACGAACGTGAAGATGGCTCACTTGGCTGGCGATGCCCCGCAGAAGAGACGGACAAGTATCTTAAAAAAGGCGGCTCGCTAGAAGAAACCCTCGGCCGCAAGTGTTTGTGCAATGCTCTGATGGCGAACCTCGACATGGGGCAACGTTACGGGGAAAACCTCGAAGAGTTGCCTTTGGTCACTTGTGGCGATGACTTGTGGAGCATCCGCAAGCTTCTAAGCGAAGGTCAAGATGCGTACACTGCCGTGGATGTGATTAACTTCTTGCTGTCGACGCGTACGTCTGAGTGATTTTAGATTGGTTTTATACCAATCGCAGTTGAGTTTTCCCGTTTTCCTTTGTACGTGGCACCTTGTTTTAAGCGTCTAAATCGTTTTCATCGCGGGCATTCTCATACCCGATGGGTATAACAAACCTAGGCTAAAGCGTTCTCAATTTGTCGATAGTGTTTAAAAGAATCCGATTTTTGGGAAGACCTTAGAATTCGGGGTTGTCAGGCCCGCAAGCTCACAGCTTACGCGTCCGCTAGAGCATTTTGCATTATTTCTTATCGCCTCTGACTAGGCGGATCGTTTGAAAAATAGCTGCACGCTTACAGCGTGCGCGTTCGGGGGGGCAAAAAATAATGCAAAACGCTTTAGTGAACCTAACACTCAAATATTGCGGCTTGATGATCAACAATCGCCTTGGCAACCAAGTTTATGCTGTTTTTCCAGTTGCAGGCCAGCTACACATAACCGTGATACGCTCTAAAATACGGAAAACGCTACAGGTCATTTTGTGACGTTTAAGTTTTGCGTGGGCTCTGCTTCTTGATCTTGTTCATCACTGAGATAGTTATGCCAGCGGGGGGCATGGTCGATCTTGGCGGCCTTGGAGAGTAGGTGAGCGCCGACGGGGTTGGCGATGAACTGGAAGATGATCACTAGAAAAACTTTGGTCAAAATATTGATGATGTTGGCGCCTGGTTGCATGGCAAAAAAGATGGCGGCTCCAATGAGCAGGCCCATCATGCCCAGGGTGACTCCTTTGGTGGCTGCGTGCATGCGGTGGTAGATATCAGGCATACGGACTAGGCCGACTGCTGCGACGAACATAAAAAACGTGCCGATGATGAGGGCCACAATTGTCATACTGATTAAGATGGTGTTAAGCATGGTGTTATTCCAGTGGTCTGTTGCTGAGTCTGTTTTTTAAATCAATTTCAAATTGTATCAGATGCTGAACTGTCTAAGTTTTCGAAGGGCTTAGACGTGTTCAGTTTCGAGGTCGTCGGGTTGGGGGGGAGGCTTTCGAAAGTGTGGTCTGCCGATGTACTGAGCCATTGCGACGGTTCCTGCGAAGCTTAGTAGAGATAGGACCAAGATGCCGTCAATGAAGACACCTGTTTCAAATCGCATGCCTAGAAGGATCACCAGACCGATCAGTTCAACGCCCAGCGTATCGACAGCCAGCGCCCGGTCTGCGAGATGTTTGCTGATGAGCAAACGTAAGATACATAGGAACATACTGAGTACGATTAACGCAATGCCGATGTCCACGGTAATTTGTAAGGCCGTGCTGACATTATCAAGGGTGTCTTGGGTGGGTAATGGTGCGTTGGCAAGAAAGGTTAGCATCCAAAGATATCCTTCATTAAGCGGGTTTTCAGTTCATCCAGTTCTGCAATGGCCTCGTCACGACTATGAGCGTACATACAGTGAACCAACAGGAACTGGTCATTGTCGACCACGTCCACGCTGAGGGTTCCTGGCGTGAGTGTGATGGCATTGGCGAGCGAGGTGATTTGGATTGGCGTCATGTTTTCCACGGAATATCGAACAAAGCGGGGCGTCATGTGGAAGTTGGGCGTAATGATTTCCCAAGCCACTTGAAGGTTTGCTTTGATCAGTATCCGAAGAAAGTAGATGGTAAAGGAGAGCAGGTGCCAGCCTTTGGCGCCATAGCCTTTACCTTCATGAGACGTTCGACTGACCACGCCCATGAGGATGTAGCCTAGGATAAAACCTGCGGCCAGGGACCAGATGTCAAACAGTCCCCACAGGCACATCCAGAGGACGGCAAGGAGTATGTTAAAAAGGAAATAACCAAACATGGCTTAAGGCTCCAATGAAGTTTCAACCAGAGAAAGTTGTTTAATCGGAGTATGTTGTTCTCCGAGTACTGCCTGGACGTAGGCAGTGGGATCGACCACGGATTTAGCTGCTGTCTCACATAATTGGTAGTAGTGTTGTGCGCCGAAGCCCATGCTCAGAGCCATGACGACCAGCAGGGTGATTCCCGCCATGCCGCCGAACGTACGAGGGCGAACCGTGGGGTGTTCGACATGGTCTCCTTGAGGGGGGGACCAAAAGCCATAACTCCAGATTTTTAACATAGACAAAAGTGTGAACAGGCTGGTTATCACCGCGATAATGACGATCACATAATGTTCAGATTGTAGACCCGCAACCAACAGGACCCATTTGCCAAAGAACCCCGACAAAGGAGGTAAGCCCGCCAGGGACATCGCTGCGATCATAAACAGGACGGCAAGCCAGGGCGCGCGTTTGAGCAATCCGCCGATGGCTTGGAGATTGTCACTGCCCGCATGTTCGTGCATCAGTCCGCCACAGAGGAATAAGCAGCACTTGACGACCATGTTGTGCATGATAAAAAAGATCGCGCCCGCGACTGCCATGACACGGCTATCAAAGGCTATGCCCGCAGCAATGGCCAGCCCAATCCCCATGAGCATGTAGCCGACCTGGCTGATAATGTGAATCGAAAGAATCCGTCGGACCGAGTGCATCGAGACCGCGCCGAGTACGCCCAGGAACATCGTCACAGCCGCTGACCCCAGTAGCAGGGGGGAGACAATGGAGGTGATGGATTCCGCAGATCCGAAGATCATGACAAAGACGCGGATCATGACATAAGCGCCGACTTTGGTGAGCAAGCCTGCAAAGAGGCCCCCGATCGCGCCCGGCAATGTGTGATACGTGTCAGGCAACCAGAACCACAAAGGGAAGATGGCTGTCTTGCCGCCAAAGACCAGCACCAGCATCGCAATGACCGGAACGCTAGAGTCCGGTAATTGTCCGCTCATGGCAATGCGTGTGATGTCCGCCATGTTCAACGTGCCAAGTTGGCCGTATAGAAGCCCCGCACAGGTGACGAACAGGATGGAGCCGACCAAGTTGAGCAGGACATACTTGTAGGCATGTTTCATTTGCAGGGTGGTGGTTCCCACGCAGAACATGGCATAGGAAGCCATCAGCATAATTTCAAACGCGACGAATAGATTAAAGAAGTCTCCCGTGAGAAAGCTCCATTGCACGCCGAGGATGAGTAAGTGAAACAGAGGGTGAAAAAAACCTCCCTGTTGATCATCATCAAACTGAAAAACGCAGTAGAGAAACACCGCCAGGCAGACGATGGATGACATCATCAGCATCAAGGCTGATAAGGTATCAAGGACCAGCGAAATACCAAACGGCGCTGGCCAATTGCCCATTTGTGAGACAAGGATACTGCCCGTGGGTGCGACGGCACATAGACCAGCCGCCGCGGTGACAATGTTGGCTAGGAGAAAACCAATTCCCAAAAAACGCTGGAGTTTGCGTTGGCGGTGTGCGAGGATCGTACAGATGCCGCCTGCCATGGGAATAATGATAAAAAAGATGATTTGATGTGGGGTCATCGTGAAGCTTTCGATCAATGTTCTGTTTCAAGAGCGAGTTTGTTGAGGTCCAGCGTTTGGGTTCGTCGCCAGGTGATTACCAACAGCGTGAGTAAAAAGGCTTGGACGGCAAACCCGATGACGATGGCTGTGAGGATCAATGCTTGAGGCAGGGGGTCGGTATAGCGGGCGAGATCCACACCATGTTCGAGAACCGGTGCGAGTTTGCCGATGGGCGAACCGCTGGCTCCGAGGATGGCAAGGTTCGCGCCATGTCCCAGTAGAAACACGCCCATGCACACGCCTTTGAGTTCGCGGCCGAGCATTAAAAAGACGGATGCTCCAAACAGCACGCCGACCATGATTGAGATTAGCAAATTCATCGGGTCATCTTTCTCTAGTGAACTTCTTTCGCCAAACAATCGATCATCCCAACGACCACGCCGGTGACGACCAGGAATACGCCCAAGTCAAAAATCATGACACTGGCCCATTCAAATTCATAGCTTGTACCTGTGGTGGTGGGCAGATGGATATAGCCATGGGTTGATGTTAAGAACGGCAAGCCGACGAACAACGCGCCAATTCCCGTGCTTAACGCCAAGGTCAATCCGATGGCGACCATGGTGCGTTCTGAGCAGGGGAGCATGCGTCGGAGGCTTTGTGTGCCGTAGCTCATGCGATGGACGATTAACGCCACTGCTGCGACAAGTCCCGCCACGAATCCGCCGCCGGGCAATTGATGTCCTTTAAAATAAATGAACATGGCAAAGACCAGACTCAGCGGCACAATCGCGCGGACCGCCGTTTGTAGAATGAGGGTTCTCATGAATTTAAACTCCGATCTGTCGTATTGGCGAAGACGTTATTTTCGGTATCCGGGCCATTGGGGGCTGGGATATTAATACTGTGATAAGGAGGGGATTCCATATCTGCAGGGTTGACATCTTTGATATCTTTGTGGTCGTGATAGCTGGAGGGATCACTGAATCCCCCTGTTTTTTTACGTCGTTTGAGGAGTGTCCAGACACCTAGCACGGCCAATCCCAGGACGGTGATTTCACCCATGGTGTCAAAGCCTCGGAAGTCTACCAAGATGACATTGACAACGTTGTTGCCGCCGCCGCCGGGATGGAGCATGACTTGGTTTTCAGCATATTCGCCATGGGCAGGTCGCTCGACCACACCGCCGTAGAGACTGTCCGCGTTGACGTGTTTGGTATCCATGCCGTGATGGGCATTTCTTAGGAAGTAGTGTCCTAGATGTTCAATGTTGCCACCGACGGCTGTGCGGTAGGGCATCGTCGGCCGGTTGACTGCGGTACTGGTCAGTGTCAGCCAGAACATGACCGCTCCCACCGCCACGGCAATGGCCATGCGAGGGAAGACCCATGCGCGTCGTTTAAAGGGCTGTTCAGGTAGTAAACTTAAGACTAACAAAAACAAAATCAACGATACAATTTCAATACTTAGTTGGGTTAATGCTAGGTCAGGTGCTTTGTAGAGATAATAAACGCCCGAAACCGCAAAGCCACATGAGCCAAGAACCAACACACGGCTGGCCCGGTCAATCACCGTCGGCAACAAAATCGCTGCAAAACAGACCAATGCGGTAAGTAAATACCCTGGGAATAGAGACTTGGCCGGTTCGAGTTCCACGCCGTCAGGCCAGCGTAAGCCCAATACATCTCCTCCAATAGACCAGAGGAACAGGGCCACCAACGCCACCATGATTGAACCAATATAGAAACCTGCGTGGCCGCGTTGGACCCAGCCAAAGGTCGTTGGGCCAAGGTCTTTGGTGATGGTTTCGTAAAACTGAACATACAAACCATCGCAAGGATCTTTAAAGGTTTTACGTAGAAGTCCACTAAAGCCCAGTGCGATACCCAATGTCATGGCAATCAAGCTCATATAGAGAGGTATTCCCAGATGGGCATGCCAAGTCATGGGGAAATGGTCAAAGTAGTAAGGCGAACTTTCCAGCCAGCCAAACAGTGTTTCATAGGCATGGGGGATGATGCCACAGATATATTGAAAGGAGACAATAAACGCGCCAGGAACCCATAGAAGGGTCGCCCAGATGCCTGTTTCGTGTTCGTGTTCACCGTGGCTGCTGTGTCCATGATCGTCGTGGGCCTGGTCTGTTTGGGGGTCTGGCTTGGCGAGTAAGGTGGTGGCGAGTCGGATGAAGATCGCCACGTTGAACATGCCAGTGGCAATGCCTGCTGCGATCAAAGGCCAAAACCACAGGGAGTGGGTTTCAGCATAGGCATGGTAGATTTGATAGAAGAACATTTCCTTGGCGGTAAAGCTCAGGGTAAAGGGGCCTGCTGCGAGGCCGTAGCCTGCGAGCAGGAGGAAGATGGTTAAGATTTTGGCGGTGCGGTCACGGTAGAAGAAGCCTTTGAGGTCGGGTAATTCTCGCGTAGCCACATGGCCAATAGCGCCTGCAAGGATAAACAGGGGCGCTTTGTAGAGGGCATGGTTGAGGATTTGGGTGACATCCCAGATGAGGTTGGGTTCGCCCTGGTATTCGAAGGCTGATAGGCCGTACATGGTCATCAAGAGGCCGAGTTGGCTGACGGTGGTGTAGGCAAAGATTTGCTTGAGGTCTGTTTTCTGGATTGCCACAAACGCGCCATAGACCATGGTCATCGCACCCAGTGGGATAATGAGCATCGGCCAGATGGGCAAGACGGCTGCGAGGATGGGCCAAAAGCGTCCGACGATAAACACGCCAGCCTTAACCATTGTTGCTGAATGGAGATACGCGGAGACAGGGGTGGGGGCCGCCATGGCTCCAGGCAGCCAGAATTGGAACGGCATTTGTGCGCTTTTGGTTGCAGCACCCATAAAAATCAAGAGAAAGCAGACTAAAACAGGGGTGGTATTGGCCACGCCTGCCGCATCTAGGCCTGTGATGGTCCATTCTCCGGTATGGACACCCAGAAAAATCAGGCCCGCAAGCATGCACAAGCCACCACCTGCGGTGACGACAAAGGCCTGCATTGCATTTCGGACGGCCTGGGAGTCGTTGTAATTCCAACCGATGAGCAGGAAGGAGCTGACAGAAGTCATTTCCCAGAAAAGCATTAAAAGCATGTAGTTGTCTGATAACGCCACGCCCAGCATGGCGGTCATGAACATCATCAGGCAAGGGTAGAAGCGGTAGAGGCTATCTGCATCGCGGCCGAAGTAGCCTCGTGCGTAGAGGACGATACAGACGCCGATGCCGCTGACAAGATAGGCAAAGAACATGCCCAGGTGATCTGCATTGAGGGCCAAGTTCAGTTGTAGCGTTGGCATCCACGCGATATCCGCGGTTTCAAAGCCGATGCCATAGGTTCGGGTGAAGTATCCCAGTAGCCATAATGCGGTGATCGGTCCAGCGAGGGCGATGATTAGCCGTAGCGTGATTGCTTTGCGGGGGATGATCAGCGTCAATAGGCCGCAGAACAGGGGTGCAACAATGGCCGCCATTAATATCCATGTGGCTTGCGTCATATCTTGTGTTTCCTAGCTCCGCATTTCCCACGTTAAAAATCTATAAAGAACCCTATATTTGACCATCGGCCGTTGCGGCCAAGGAACTGCAACAGGTTCAGGAGGGCCCCTGTTGGAGTCCCGTCAGATTATCACCGTCCTGAAAGATTACGGGTTTTAAGCCTGAAAAGGGGGAAGGTTAACCTTTTTTCGGAAGTTCGAGTGGTTATTCGAGGGGTGAATGAAACATGAAAAAATTCGAAAAATGATTTTCAAACTTGTTATAGTCAAGGCATGCTTCACAAAAATCTATGGGCGCCGTGGCGCATGGCCTACATGCAACAACTTTCTGCTGAACTTCAGCAGCAAGAGCCAATTAAAACGGACAAACCAGTCTGTTTTTTATGCCAAGCCGCGCAAGCCCAACAAGAGCAGGTCAAAGACAGTTTGGTCATTCATCAAACCGCCAAAGCGGTGGTTTTGCTCAATCGCTATCCCTATACCAACGGACATGTGCTGATCGCCCCGCATCAACATGTGGGTTCGCTTGGTGATTTGGATGCGGATTGTCGCGGAGAAATCATGGAGTTGACCGAGTTATGCGAACGGCTTTTGCGTCAGGCCATGAATTGTCAAGGGGTGAATGTGGGCATGAATCTAGGGCGATGTGCCGGGGCCGGTGTGCCAGGACATTTACACGTGCATGTGTTGCCCCGTTGGGAGGGGGACACCAATTTCATGCAAACCGTGGGGGGCGTTCGTGTGTTGCCTCAAGCCTTGGAGGCCAGCTATGACCATCTGGTCAAGGTCATGAGCAAGCTGAAATGATTTTCAGAAGCTATCAGCTATCAGCGGTCAGTAAGAGGGGAGGATTGCAAACGGTTTGCTTGTGACTTGCCTGTATTTCCTTTCCCTCCGTATCTTCATCTTATTGATAGCTGATGACTGAAACAAGATGCCACGTACACAAGAAACCGGGGGAAACCGGGGGAAACCGGGGGAACTCGATCGTGATCGGTATAAATACAATCGCCGCACGCGAACCGCATTCGCGGCTGCGTGTGTTCTATATGAAATATAGATAGATTTGGTGTGAAAGGTGAGTGATCAGTCTTCATCTTACTGATAAGCTGATAACTGATAGCTTGAAAATCATGCTGCCGAATTGCTTAAACCAAAGCGAGCGCCGACTTCATAGCCGCCTTCGCATTTGATACAGCGAACGACGCGACAGGTGCTGTCGCAAGCGCCATCTGGGCCGTGAGGCGGGAACATGACAACCATGTCGCTGCCGATTTCGACCGGCTCACGAGCAAAAGCCCCCACGCCTGTGGAAGAAATATCTCTCAAGGTAATGGAAGATATTTTGGAGCACCTTTCACCATCATGGCGAAAAGATCGCACGACCGTGACTTGGCCTTGCAGTGAGCTGCGAGGATCACGCCTACGCTCGAATAAGAGCGAGTCAGTGACAACGACCGGGTCAACTAATTTGAGTGCTGCTTGCGTCATGGTATGAATCCTGACAAAATTACCCCACGTTCCAATGCTTATATAATCGGCAGAACAATCGGTAAGGTTTATACAAATTGACAAATTCCCCTAAAAAAAAATCAGTTCAAGGTAAAGTTCCAGCTGCAACGGTCTATTTGGTGGGTGCAGGGCCTGGTGATGAAGGTCTGATAACCGTCAAAGGACAGCAAGTTCTCTCCAAAGCTCAGGTCGTGGTTTACGATGCGCTGTGTAATCCAGCGTTATTGGACCATGCGCCCGCTGATGCCGAACACCTCTACGTGGGAAAACGTGGCGGGAACCACACCTTAACCCAAGACCAGATCAACGACGCACTCGTCGAACACGCCAAGGCCGGCCGCACCGTGGTGCGACTCAAAGGGGGCGATCCCTACCTCTTCGGTCGCGGGGGAGAAGAAGTCTCCTTCCTCCACAAGCATGGCATTCCCTCGCAAGTCATCCCAGGCATCACCGCAGGGATTGCAGTCCCCATGATGGCGGGCATTCCGGTGACCCACCGCAAAATCGCCAGCACGGTGACTTTTGTCACCGGCCACGAAGATCCAACCAAAGATCAAACCCGAATCGATTACAACGCACTGGCCCGATTGATCAACATGGGCGGGACAGCGTGCTTCTATATGGGCATTGGAAGGCTGGGCTCCATCTGCGACGCTCTTGCCGCGGGTGATGATGGACTATCCCTAGAAACCCCCGCAGCCGTGGTGCAGTGGGGGACCACGCCTCGCCAGCGATCTTTGCGAACCACGCTCGGGACGGCTGTTGAAGACCTCAAAGCCTCAGGCATCAGTTCTCCAGCGATTATCCTCGTAGGCCAAGTGGCAGCGATTGATGAACCAGGATTAGACTTCTTCACCTCTCGTCCGTTGTTTGGGCAGACGATTCTGGTTACCCGCACCCGCCAGCAAGCTTCAGCATTCCGTCAACAGCTTGAAGCACTCGGCGCCAATGTCCTTGAAGCACCGACCATTGACGTGGTTCGCCCCGATGACTGGACGCCAACCGACAATGCAATCCAAGCCTTGAACGATTATGACTGGTTGATCCTGACCAGCGTCAATGGTGTGAATGCATTGGTCCAACGCATGGCCGTGCTGGGATTGGATTCACGCCATCTGTCTTGCGTCAAAATAGCAGCCATCGGCAGCGCGGTAGACGAAGCCTTATGGGATCAGCTTCGAATCAAGCCCGACATGGTTCCCACCCAATTCGTGGCCGAATCATTGGCGGGTGAGTTGATTGCTCAAAACGATCTTGCGGGTCAGCGTATGTTGCTCTTGCGGGCGGATATTGCCAGACCTGCGTTGCCGAAACTTCTTGCCGAGGCAGGGGCAGATATCACCGAGTTGGTGGTCTATCAAACACAGAAGGCTCAATCGTTGCCTGACAACGTTATTGAAGCCCTTGAGCAGGGCCAAGTAGACTGGGTCACTTTTACCAGTAGTTCTACTGCTCAGAACATGTTTGACCTACTGGGTAGCCGACAAGGCTTGTTAAAACAAACTCGCCTTGCATCGATTGGGCCGATCACGTCCCAGACTTTGCAACGGCTCAATCTCCCGATCGCCATTGAAGCTTCTCCTTCGGATATCGCAGGGCTGACCGATGCGTTGGTCAATGCCAGTGCGTTGGATACGTCTGCAACGGTTTGAAGTTAGCGTGGCATGTGATTGAAATATTTATTTATTTATTTTTGCATGTGATATTTTTTTATTCACAGCTTGGGATTATGAATCATGTCTGTTCCTCGATTTGATCGCAAACGATCTGCATTGTTGGTGGTGGACCTTCAAGAGAAGTTGCTGCCTCACATGGACCAGGCCGACCGCGTCGAGCGTCAGGCCTGTCGTTTGATTGATGGCGCGAATGCTTTGGGCATCCCTGTGTTGGTGACCGAGCAATATCGCAAAGGGCTTGGGACGACGGTTTGGGGGGTGGCCTCACGTTTGGGCGATGCGGTTTGCAACGTGGAGAAAATGCGTTTTTCTGCGTGTATTGCACCGATTTTAGAACAGTTGCATCGTCTGGGTATTCGTCAGGTGGTGGTGTGTGGGATTGAAACCCATGTCTGTATTTTGCAGAGTTGTTTGGATTTGGTGGACAAGGGTTTTGTGACGGCGGTGGCGGTTGATGCGGTTGGTTCTCGCCGGGCTGAGGATTCACAGGTAGCTCTTTTGAGGCTTGGGGGCATCGGTGTTGTGCCGACGAGTGTGGAGTCAATCTTGCTGGAATGGGTTGGTGAAGCGGGGACAGATTCATTTAAGAGGGTTTTGCCTTTAATTCGAGATTTATAGCGTCGGCCTCATTGGCATTGCTCAAGCGGGCTTGACGGGGTAGTCTAATAGTCAGAATACGGCTTTGTTGCACCGCGACAGCCTTTTTTTTTCTTTCATGGAGATGAAATTCATGCTTGAACTCTACGAACAGATCAAACAGCAGATTGCTGATATCGAAGACGATGTGCGCAAGGCTGCTGGTGGTAACCGTGCCGCAGGCACACGCATTCGCAAAGCGATGCAGACGCTCAAGGCCGATGCTCAGGCCATGCGGGCAAAGATTCTAGAAGTACGGGACGCAGAGTAGTTAAACGCCGGCTTACGGTTTTTCTGAACAATTAAATTTGAGAAATATTCTCAGGGCTTCCCTGTTTCGGGGGGAGCTGGAGGTCCCCCTGTGGGCGGGGAATGGACCGGTTGTAGTATTGAATTTGTCCCAGACAAGGTTGTATGAGCGCATGGCACCATCACTTTTATTTGATATTTCGAACATTGATTTTGACAAGGTTGTGTTTGATACCGCCGATATCGAGGCCATCAATCCACATCGAGATTGTATGCGTTTGATCGATGGTATTACTTACTTCAAGAGTGATGTTCCTTCGGAAATCATTGCGTACAAGGATATTGGTCACGATGAGTTTTGGATTTCGGGTCATCTTCCCGGTCGCCCGTTGTTCCCCGGTGTGTTGATGATTGAAGCGGCTGCTCAGTTGGCGAGCTTTGTCAGCTTGCGACGTCTCAAAGAAGGCTTTCTTGGATTTGTTGGCGTTGAGGCTGTGAAATTCCGAGGCCAAGTGGTTCCGGGTGACCGTTTGCATATCTTAGCTCGCGAGGTCAAGATTCATCGTCGTCGCAGCGTATCGGAAGTACAGGGTTTGGTGAATGGCCAATTGGTCTTTGAAGGCCGTATTATTGGCATGGTATTTTGATCTAGAATCATTCCCCTAAAAACAGTTGCAAGCGAAGATGTTTGCCTGTGGGTGGGCGTGGTGTGTGTTTTTTGGGTGGTTTCCGAGATTTTTATGAGGCTTTGAGGGGGGTGAAAGTTGACCAACTTGGAGTCGGCGATTATTCTTTGCCTCATTGCTAGTGCAACGACCGAACTTATTAGAGAGATAGAGGATAGGCCGTGGTTTATACGCTCGCTCAGAGCATTCCCGCTCAATCATTAAATCAAGTGGCACCGTTTCTGTTCTTTGGATTCGCTGCACTGACCGTGGTCAGTGCGTGGGCGATTGTCCTGAGTCAGAATATTGTCCGCATGGCGATTTATCTGTTATTCACCCTTTGTGGTGTAGCGGGTTTGTTTTTCTTGATGAATGCGGAATTTCTTGCCGCGATTCAGTTGATCGTCTATGCCGGCGGCACACTGATTTTAATTGTGTTCGGCGTGATGCTGACAAGCAAAGATCCATTCCAAAAACTCGTCAGTCCCATTTGGGAACAATTTCTTGGCTGTGGGATTGGATTGGCACTGCTGTTTTTGTTGGTTCTGGCGATGGCCAATAGTGTGATTGTTCCGCATGAGTCTTTGGGAACCGCTCCTGAGCATGGGGTCAGAGCCATTGGCAAGGCTTTGTTGAGTGAATATATTGTTCCGTTTGAAGTATCTGCGGTGTTGCTTTTGGTCGTCATGATCGGGGCCGCCTACATGGCAAGGCGAAGAGCGTAACTTTTGTTTTTTGGATTTGGGTCGTGAGTTTGTATGCTCACGACTGTTTAATTAAATGCTGAGCCATGATCATTGCAGTGGCCTGATTTCCCAGTTCCCCCAACGCATGGAGACGTCGTCATCGAAGCTTCAACTGTCTTCCAACCTGGCATTTATCACATGATGCTTGTGTCGTTCATGCTCTTAGCCGCAGGGATCGCCACCATCATTACCAAACGCAATGCACTGGGTATTCTCATCGGCGTGGAACTGATCATCAACGCGGCAGCGGTTAACTTTGTCGCTTTTAATCGCTTTGTCTGGCCTGATATGATTGATGGCCAGATGTTTGCCGTTTTTATCATTGTTCTGGCAGCGGCAGAGGCAGCCATCGCTCTGGCGATCTTCCTCAATTTCTACAATAACTTCGACGTCATTGACGTGGACAAGGCAAACGAACTTCAAGGCTGATCCATGACTCAGACGCAGGCTACTATTCGAACTCTTCTGGTGCTTTCAACCGTGCTGCCTTTGGCGAGCGCGATTGTCACCTTATTCTTTGGTAAAAACACGCTCAAGAAAAACACAGGCTGGTTTGCGGTGGGTGTGATGGCTGTTTCGTTTGTGATGTCACTCATCGCAGCGTTTCAGTTTGTCTCCGGCGACGTGGAGCCGTTCACCTGGTTAATCCCGTGGATTCCCGTTCCCGGAACCGACGCGGGTTATTTATACCTGGGCCTTTACTGCGATCACCTGACCGTGGGGCTGATGGTCATGGTCACGCTGATCTCGACTTTGGTCCACCTTTACAGCATCGGCTATATGGACGGCGATAAGCGGTATGAACGCTTCTTCTGCTATCTCTCAGCGTTTACCTTTTCCATGCTAGGCATCGTGACCGCCAACGGCCTCATGCAGCTCTTCGTCTTCTGGGAATTGGTGGGACTCACCAGCTATCTGCTCATCGGATTCTGGTTCGAAAAGAAGGGCCCCCAGCAAGCCTGCAAAAAAGCTTTTGTTATGAACCGTATCGGTGATACGGGTTTCCTCATTGGCTTTGGCATCCTGTTCTATCAGCTCGGCGCGAAGGTTCTGATGCCCGTCGCCGACGGTGGGATGTTTGATGCGATTGCCATGTCCCTCGGCGGCAAAGAAGGTATCATGGAAAATCCACCCATGTGGCTGACCATGGCAGGCATCGGCCTGTTCTTTGGTGCCATTGGTAAAAGTGCTCAATTCCCGCTGCATACCTGGCTTCCCGATGCCATGGAAGGGCCCACGCCCGTCTCCTCCATCGTCCACTCTGCCACCATGGTCGCAGCAGGTGTTTACCTCACCGCCCGAATCTACCCGATCCTCACCCCCGGTGCCCATCTGTTTATCAGTATCATCGGGCTGATCACTCTGGTCATGGCAGCCTTCATGGCCATGGTCATGACCGATATCAAACGCGTCTTGGCCTACTCCACACTGTCCCAGCTAGGCTACATGATCCTTGGTGTGGGAACCGGTGCGTATATCTTTGCACTGTTCCATCTAATCACCCATGCCTTCTTTAAATGCTGCTTGTTCCAATGCTCTGGCTCAGTCATCAATGCAGCCCACCACGAACAAGACATGACCCGCTACGGCGGACTCGCCAAGAAAATGCCCCAAACGGCACTGGCCTACGGCATCTGTACGCTGGCGATTGCTGGAGCTTCGATCCCGTTTTCCACTTTTGGTATCAGTGGTTTCTACTCCAAAGACGGCATCATCGGCGGGACGTACAACTATGCTCAGGCCCTTGGTGGCTGGGGTTGGTTGTTCTTCATCGGCCCAATCCTCGTGGCCTACATCACCCCGTTCTACATGGCTCGCAGTTTTGCCTTGACCTTCATGGGCAAGCCTCGTGATAAACATATTCACGATCACGCCCACGAAGCACCTTGGACCATGACGGTTCCTCAGTTGGTGCTGGCAGTGATGGCTTTGATTTCAGTTCCGTGGTTCTTGCCTTGGCAGGACTTGATCGTGGCGACTCAGGAAAAAATGGTTGCGATGGGAACCACCTGGGCTCCAGGTATCGATGAACTTGAAGTGGGCATACATCATATTCATGGCCCATTGCTTTATGGCTTTACATGGATCTTAATGCTTGGTCTGGGTATCTGGATGTACAAAGATGGCTTCGGTAAAGCATCTCGCATTGTGCGTTTGCCTGTGATCAAGCAGCTTTATACCTGGACATTGAACAAGTTTTACTTTGATGCGTTTTATGACATTTTCATTGTGGAAGTCGTTAAGGTTTTCGCTCGCATCTGTAGCTTCTTCGATCAATATGTGGTCGATGGTTTGGTGAATTTGGTAGCGTATATCATGCGTGGGTTGTCTGATCTGACCCGTTGGTTTGATAATCGTATTGTCGATGGTCTGGTCAATGGCGCGTCAGATGTGGTGCGTGCATGTGGACAGACGATGCGAGCGGCTCAGCCTGGCCGAATTCGTATTTATGTATTGTTATTACTAGTGTCGTCCGTGGTGGCGACGTTGTTAACGTTGGTTGTAACGATGGTTTAGTTCATCGCTGGCCTGAGGCTTTGCCAAGGGTTGGATTTTTCACCGGAAAAACTTCTGGAAGTCATTTTAGAAGTCATCCCGGACGTGGCCTTTGATGGGCCCGATAGAGACCTCGGAGATCTCAATGTACGAGACACTGCTTAATTGGTTGATTTTTATTCCCGCTCTTGGTGGGCTGGTTTGCCTGTTTACCCCTTCTGGGGCCAAGGCCAAACAGATCGCACTTGGGACTTCAATTGTAAGCTTGATCATTACGATCATGCTTGCAGCGGCATTCCAAACGGATGTGTCCGGACCTCAGTTCGTGACCTCTGTTGATTGGATTACAGCCATCAATGTGAAGTATTCCATTGGTGTGGATGGCTTGAGTATGCCTTTGATTTTGCTGTCTTCAGCCTTGAGTGTGCTGGTGATTGCAGCAGCTTGGAACATCGACAAGCAAACCAACGTCTTCATGGCGTTTTACCTGTTCTTGATGACGGGTATGTTTGGCGTGTTCCTTTCATTGGACCTGATCCTTTTCTATGTATTCTTTGAAATCTCTTTGTTGCCGATGTATTTCCTCATTGGTATCTGGGGCGGTCCACGCAAAGAATACGCAGCAATCAAGTTTTTCTTGTATACCTTGGCGGGCTCCATTTGCTTGTTGATTACGATGCTGGGCCTTTACAGCATCACTTCCGAGGCACCTGCCCTTGGTGGTCAGAACACATGGGACATGATGACCCTTCAAAGTGAAGTAGTGCAATCCTTGTTCGCACAGGGCGGCCCACACTGGGTCTTTGGATGTGTGGCTTTTTGGCTGACGTTTATTGCTTTTGCGATCAAAATTCCCGTGGCTCCGTTCCATACATGGTTGCCTGACGCTCATGTCGAAGCTCCCACGCCGATCTCGATGATCCTTGCGGGTGTGCTTTTGAAAATGGGTGGCTATGCCTTGCTTCGAATTACCTATCCACTGTTCCCCGAGGCAGCAGCTTACTACTGGGTCTGCATTGCCTCCATCGGCGTGTTCGGCATTATCTATGGTGCGTTGTGTGCCATGGGACAAACCGACTGGAAAAAACTAGTCGCCTACTCGTCCGTCAGCCACATGGGATACGTCACACTCGGCATCGCCGTCCTCACGCGAACCGGTTTTGATGGTGCCTACTTCCAAATGATCGGACACGGCATCACAAGTGCCATGATGTTCTTCTTGGTCGGCGTTCTCTATGAACGAGCCCACCACCGCGAAATCAACCGTTTCGGTGGGATGTGGCTACACTGGCCTAAATACGGCGGCTGGTCCATGCTCGGCTTCTTCGCGGGGATGGGGCTTCCGGGTCTTTGCGGTTTTGTCGGCGAAGTCATGGTCCTGCTGGGAACCTTCCAGGCAGCCGAGCGAGCAGGGGTTAATCCCAACACCGTTTATATTCTCGGTTCGTTGGCAGCCTTTGGTGTGGTCCTGACTGCTGGTTATATCCTTTGGATGTTCCAACGTATCTACATGGGCAAACCCCGTGAAGAATATGCAGAATATGCCCCTATCAATGCACGCGAATATGCCATTATGATCGTGCTGGGAGTTGCTGCTTTGGTGTTCGGCATTGTGCCGGCACTGGTTTTTAATATCACTGACGCCACCTTCAACAGCCTGATGCGTAGCATCGGCTTTGCCGGCTGATGGAGTAGACCGTGAGTTTGACTGATCCCAACTGGTATTCACATATATTGGCCGACGTAAGGCTCGTCATGCCCGAAATATGGCTCGTTGTAGCCATGTGTGCGGTGCTGATCGCTCCGTTTGTCAAACGTCGCAATGTCACGATCCCCACCCTGCTTGCCGTGGCGGGACTGCTCGCAGCCATGTTATTTACGTTGCTGTGGCAATCTTCTGATCCAAGTGCGGAGAACTTCCGAACGGTCTTTTCCAATTCTTTGGCAATTGACCCGTTTAGTCAGTTCTTCAAGATGATGTTGTTCTTGTTTGCCATGTTGATTGTGGTGCAGTGGGTCTTGATTGGACGTTCACAGACGGACGCACTGGATGTGCCTGACTTTCTATGCCTGGTGCTGGGAGCGACGTTTGGTATGTCCCTGATGGTGTCAGCCAACAACCTGTTAACCATCTTTATCGCCATTGAATCGGCCTCTCTCCCGAGCTTCGCGTTGGCGGGCTTTCGCAAGCATCAGAACCGTGCGACCGAAGGGTCTCTGAAGTACATTCTTCTCGGTGCGGTGGCCAGTTCATTGATGATCTATGGCATGTCTTTGGTCTATGGCTCTAGTGGCTCTTTGGACCTTGCGACAATCGCACAGCACGCTTCATCCGAAGGTATTTCACCTCTGATGGGGATCGGTCTGCTGGGTATGTTTGCAGGATTCGCATTTAAACTTTCAGCAGTGCCGTTACACTTTTGGTGTCCAGACGTGTTTGAAGGTGCCTCCTTTGAAGTGACGACCTTCCTGTCCGTCGCCTCCAAGGCCGCAGCCATGTGCCTGCTTGTCCGGGTGTTGTCGAACTTTGCCATGTTCAGTGCCGTTGAATCCATCACAGGCATGGCAGTTGGCTTGGGAGTTCTCGGTGCAATCACAGCCACTTGGGGTAACCTCGTCGCATTGCATCAAACCAATATCAAACGCTTGCTAGCCTATAGCTCGATTTCTCATGCGGGCTATATGATCATGGGGGCCTCGGTTATTTTGCTGGTGAATCCCACCGCAATCGTCTCAGCACTTTTGTTTTATATCTTGGTCTACATGTTTATGAATCTGGGAGCCTTTACCGTTGCAGCGGTCTTGGCAGCACAACTAGGTAGTGAAGATATTCGTGATTACGCGGGCCTTATTAAACGCTCGCCACTTCTGTCGATTCTCATGACCCTCTTCATGCTGAGTTTGTTCGGCATGCCCGGGCTGGGCGGCTTTATGGGCAAGCTCTTCTTGGGAACCGCCATGATTCAGGCGGGTGGTATCGGAGCCCTGTTGGTCGCTATTCTCTTGCTCAACACACTGTTTAGCCTGTGGTACTACCTGCGGCCAAGCTACTTCATGATCTTCGTCAAGCCCAATGATGATGATGCGCCTAGCACCCCATTGGCTCGTCCATCGACCGCCACGCTTGCGTTGCTTGGATGGTGTGTGTTGATGCTTTTCTGGACAGGGATTCTTCCCAACAGTGCGATTCAAACCACACGAGAATATGCTGCAATCATTGTAAAGCCAGCCGTTCGTCAAACGCTCTCCCAAAGCACGCCCAAGGCTGAACCCAAAATAGATCGCAAAGAGAGTCACTAAACCAATCCCTCTTTGCGGATGACTGTTTTGTCGTACTTTCAATTTGATATTGAGAGGTGTCGCATTGATTAGGTGCGTGGTGAAAATCGCACCAAGTCTTGTCGATTCAGTTTCCGCGAATAATGATTTGCATCAGTTTTAATCATCCTTGGTATGAGATCATGAAAAGTTTAAAGTAGAGGCGTTTTATTACGTTTTTGCGAATGAATTTTCTACGTCTTAGTCACAACAATCTCCATCTTAGAGCACATTGCATCAATACTTGCCGCCTTTGATTGGATGATTCGTTTTAAAAACAGCCGCACGCTAACAGCGTGCGCGTCTGGAGCATCCGGGGGGCATCCGGGGCAAGCCAATGTTGCAAAATTATCTAGAGATTTTCATAATTTTTGGTGTAATGGAATGTCGACATAGGACTGATTTATCGTGTTTTGTAATCTCTTGAATTGATAGCTTAATTGTTTAATAGGATTTAATTCGAAAAAAGAAAAAAGGAAAATTATTCAAACATAGTTGGAGTCTACGTTTGAAAATGGTATGATTGCAATTCTTGTTAATGCTTGGCGGGGGAAATTTTGGGCAAAGTGTTTTTAATTTTCTCTATTTTATCAGGAGATTAGCTCATGGCTAAATCAACCACTGCATCGGAACTACTACGTTTAACCAAACAATTGAAAGCTGAACGGGCTGAACATCTTGCCTCGGTTGCTTCGATTGATCAGGTTTTTGCTCAGCTTGGACTTGAAGTGCCAGGTGAAGCGGTTGCTGCTCCAGCGGCTGCTCCTAAAAAACGTGGCCGACCCGCGGGCAAGAAAAATGCCTTGGGCAAAAAGAAACCTGCGACAAAGAAGAAGGTTGCCGGCCGTCCCGCCAAGTCCGGTGGTCGCAAGCGTAAGAAATTCCCCACCTCGGGTGATGGCTCTGTATTGGAATTTGTCAAAGCCAATGCCGGTTGCACCACCGCAGACGTGAATGCTCACTGGCAAAAAGAAGGTCGTGCTGGCAAAGCCGATAATTCTTTGAGCAAACTGACACGCGAAAAGAAAATCAAGCGCAAAAATGTCAAAGGATCTCGTGGCAGCACCTATAGTGCGTAACGAAGCGAATTGATAAAATTCAAAAACCCCGGCTTACCTAGTGTACGGCCGGGGTTTTTTTGATTAAAATAAAAGACCGATTTAAACGGGGTTAATCCGGTTTAATTCAAAGAAAAGCCCCACGTCCCCAAACAGGGGGCCAAAGTAGAAGCCGTATGATACAACGACTTGAAAAATGAACGAAATAGATCACCACCCTTTTCAAAGGATTCGCAAACCATGGCAAAGAAAAAAATCAATATCGCACTCATCGGCTCAAAGTTCATGGGACGAACCCATTCAAACGCCTACTTGAAAGTGAATAAGTTTTTTGACCTGCCCGTTGAACCCGTGATGCACACCATCGCGGCTCGTGATCCCAAAGATTTGAAAAAATTCTCAGCACGCTGGGGCTGGGAAAACTGGACCACCGCATGGAAAGAAGTTTGCCAAAATCCGGAAATTGATTTGGTCGATGTCGGAACACCCAACCATGTGCATGCTGAACAAGCCATCGAAGCACTCGAAGCAGGCAAGCATGTCGTGTGTGAAAAACCCTTGGCGGGAACGCTTGATGACGCTCGTGCGATGGTCAAAGCCGCGAAAAAAGCACGTAAGTGCCAAACCTTTGTCTGGTACAACTATCGCCGTTGCCCTGCGGTTGCCTTGGCGCACCAGTTGGTCAAGAGCGGCAAGCTCGGGCGTATCTACCATGTGCGTGCAGCCTATCTCCAAGACTGGGGTGGCCCTGATACCCCGTTGTTGTGGCGTTTTCAGAGTAAGTTCGCCGGTTCCGGCGCGCATGGCGACCTCAATGCTCACATCATCGACATGGCACGCTTTGTGACAGGCGATGAAATCTCTGAAGTTGTTGGCTCAATCGAGCAGACCTTTATCAAAGAGCGGGACCTACTCGAAGAAGCAGGCGGCGAAATCCGTGGCAAGGGTGCCAAGCGTCGCAAAACCAAAGGCAAAAGCACCGTGGATGACGCGGTGTTGTTCCTGACGCGTTTCAAAGGTGGAGCCGTCGGCAGCTTTGAAGCCTCCCGTCTTTCCACTGGCGACAAAAATCGCAATCGTCTTGAAGTGCATGGCGAAAAGGGTGCGATCCGATTCGACTTTGAACGGATGAACGAACTGGAATGGTACGACGCGACCACGGACGGGAAATGTCAGGGCTGGACCACCATCAACGTCACTCGTGGCGACGATGGACATCCCTATGTCGGTTCTTGGTGGCCTCAGTCTCATCTCATTGGCTATGAACATGGCTTTATCAACCAAGCTTCAGATATGCTCAAGGTTCTAGGTGGCCGCAAGCCTGAAGTCGCGTTGCCTGACTTTGCCGATGCGTTTGAAACCCAGAAGGTTTTGCACGCAGCGATTGAGTCTGCACGGAATCGTTGCCCGATCAAGCTTAGTCAAATTAAATGACTCGGATTGGTGTACGTTTTATGCGTAGTTGCCGTATTGATCGATCAGTTCAATGATCCATTGATAGGTTTTCCAATGGACCGAAGGCGGCACCGAATGATCTGAGTGATAGGCATAGCCATGATGGGCCATGCCTGCTTTGAGTTTTGTTTTGATTTCATCTTCGAGTTGATTTCGGTCGTTCAGTGAGGCCACCATCATATTGATATTTCCGAAGAAGGAGAGTTTTTTGCCGTATTGTGGGCTTAGTTGGCGGACGTCCATGTTGGCTTTGGCTTCGAGGGGTTGGAGACAGTCAAAGCCGTTGACGACAAAATCGTCGATGAGTTTACGGACATCGCCGTCGGTATGGTAGATCAGTTTGAGATTATTTTGGTGGGCAAATCCGCTGAGTCGTCTGTGGTCTGGAGCGATGAGTTCGCGGTACATTTGAGGCGAGAAAAAGGGGCCTCGGTTGTATCCCACGTCGCCGTAGACCCAGATGCCGTGAATTGGAATGCCCGTGTTGAGGACCGCTTGGTATTCCGTCAAGATCAAATCTGTATAGGTCTGTGACATGTCAAGAATCCAGTCAGGCTCGGTCGCCATGGCCATGAGCAGGATTTCATCGCCGACCAGTTGGCGCATGGCCTCGAAGGATTCGATACTGGGGATGTATACTGCTTCCAGTTGATTTTTCCCGTTTTTACGATGCCTGAATATGAAAGTTTTCCGTCATCAGGCTCTGCAATTCCCGCAAGTATTTTTTGCGTTTTCGAAAAAAACTTTTACAAGCTTTTTTGAATTCTGCAAA
>JAJRRC010000029.1 GCA_024279865.1 Planctomycetota bacterium
GGCATTGTGGAGGGTTTGAATAGTCGAGTGAAACTTCGCTTCAGAAAAGCCGGTGGTTTTCGAACCTTTACCGCAATCGAAGTCGCGCTATATCATGAACTTGGAGATTTGCCGATACCAAAACGCATCCACAGATTCTGCGGAGGAGGCATTTTTTTACGCGTCAATTTTCTGAGCAGGTAGGTTTGCCGCCAGCTCGTTTTAGGCGAAGTGTCTTTGCGTAAGGTATTGTGAAGATGTCGGTTCGGTGGGGGAACCGGGGGGACGGGGGTTGCTTTTAGTTTATTCCGGGGGGTTGGATGCCCGTATCTTTTTGGCGATCTAGATCACCGCCGTCATCAATGAGGTTTGCCCCGACGGAATAAACAACCCAGCCTTGGGGGACTTTTTTCGCTTGTAGTAAATTGCCTGTAAAGGGATCGCGTGTGGCCTCGGCGGGCAAGGCCAATTCGGAAATGTTGATCGGAGTGTCTGCCTGTGGTTTGCCTTGAGCTTTGATTGCATTAAGGATTCGCAGACAACGGAGTTCTGAACGGATTCGGTCCACGGTTTTTCTACCTGCAGCGAACGCAGAGAGGGTGATTCGTGCAAGGGATTTCATCTTACTTATTTGGGTTGGCAGGTCTGCTTCGACCACCGCGGCGTAGGGTTTAGAGGCGAAATCCAAAAGCTGTTCGATCCCACGGAGATAATCGCAGGCATCGGCAAGGAAATAAGACCGCAATGGCCAATTTGTGATTCTCACGGACATCTGTTCTTCATAAAGGGCAAGGCCTAAGACTCGCTCAGTTGCAAGAGCATACTGATAGGCTTCGATCGTATTCTGAACGGCTAGTTCTGCTTCAAGCATACGGTGGGCTGAGGCAGGCAACGAACTCTTTTGAAGAACCGCATTGGTCGTTCGAATCGCAAGAGCACGGCAAGACATGGCTACGAGTGAGCCAAGGATCATCGGTTCACGATCAAAGTGCCGACACAGTTGAAATAGTGAAATACTGGTGTTCAGAGCTTCTATTGGATTGCTTTGCCCTGAAAGTAAATGAATACGGGCTGCCAGCAAACGCGCAATTTGACGTGGATACGTTATCCGTGGGGACGCAGTCTCAAGCCATGCCGTCCCGCTAGAGGTTGGGTCGATATCGACTTGATAGGAGGGGGCGTTGGCTGCTTGGATGAGTGCTGGAAGAACTTTGGGGTGTGCATCAAACGCAGCGTCGATGGTTTTGAGTTGATCATCTGTGAAGTTGCCGTTGGCAAAGTTGTCTTCGCGGTAGATATTAGTTAATGCTGTACTGATCGCATCAAGGTCATCATGAATACTTTGGAGGATGACAGCAGCATTCTGATTGTCGGGTACAGGTTTTAACGCAAGGTCCGCGAGTGAAATGGGATGGCCTGCAGCTTTGATTTTTTCAAGATGCTTGTTGAACGGTTGACGGGCAATCCCAATGAGGATCATGTTCACAATCACAAGCAAGGCAATGATAGCTCCGAGTGTGATAAAAATTTTTCCCCAGCGTTTCATGTTGACTCCCCTTAAAGTAATCGTTTATGACATTGGTCAAGGTGAATGGCTCGCTTCGTTTTTTTTCAATGATTCTAAAATGATAGCAGATAGGGGCGGGGGTAGATATACAAACAACCGCAGGGAACTGCATGACAGCTTCCCGCGGCGATGAGGTTTGTATGGGTTTCTAGGGGGTAGGCCAGATCAGGCTGCTACGCCGCATTTTTCCATGGTTTGTTGAATTTTACTGCTGAGGGCATCAGGCGTGAAGGGCTTGACCACATAGTTGTTGACACCCGCTTTGAGGGCATCGACCACACGGTGTTTTTCCGCTTCGGTGGTCACCATAATAACGGGGGTTGTTTTATCTTTTTGCCGAAAGGCTTGCAAGAATCCCAAACCATCAAGGTTGGGCATATTCCAATCTAACAGGATCAGTTGGGGTTTGTCTGCAAAGACTTTGCTCAAGGCATCTTGGCCGTCACAAGCTTCGACAATGTCGGTATAGCCCATTTGGGAGAGAATGCCTTTTTGGATATTTCGCATGGTTTTTGAATCATCAACCAACATAATTTTCATCAGTGAACTCCTCGTGTTCAGTAGCTTGCGTCATAGATATCATCGACGTTTTGAACACTCGACTTCAGGTGGAACGGCGTTTTTTTTATGCAGCATTGGGTAGTGGGACTTGGTTTTTATGTACCAAAGCCACCATGCCGTTGATATCGATGACGAGCCCGACTTTGCCATCAGGCATAATCGCACCACCGGCAATGCCGGGTGTTCCCTTGAGCGAGGCTCCAAGGTTTTTGATGACGATTTGTTGTTGGCCAAGGAGTTCGTCGGTGACGATCCCTATTTTTTTGCCGTTGTTTTCGACAATGACCACGGTGGCTTGGGTGGGGTCTTGTTGCGCTCCCCGAATGTTAAACAAGCGATCCAAGCGGAAAAGTGGAACCAGTTCGTCACCGACCAGAAGTGTTTCACCATCATCGAGAACACTCTTGATATCCAATTCTCCTGGTTGCAACATTCGCACAATAGAGAGGGTGGGAAGGATATACCGCTGGGTTGCCAGTCGAACCACCATGCCTTCGATGATAGCCAATGTCAGAGGCAAGCGAATGGTGAAGGTACTACCGACTCCGATTTCGCTTTGGATTTCAATTTTACCTCGCAGGGCATCGATATTTCGTTTGACCACGTCCATGCCAACGCCGCGTCCGGAAACATCAGAGAGTTCTCTGGCGGTGGAGAATCCTGGGGCAAAGACCAACGCAAATATTTCCTGCTCTGAAAGTTGGTCGGTTTCTTTGACAATGCCTTTTTCAATGGCTTTGGCGAGAAGGACTTCTTTGTCGAGTCCTCGTCCATCATCTTGGATTACGATGCAAATACCACCGCCTTGATGGAAGGCTCGGAGGGTGACGCTGCCGACTTCAGATTTACCTTGTTCGACGCGGTCACTGGGGTTTGTTTCGAGGCCATGATCAACTGCGTTTCGGATCATATGGACCAGTGGATCGCCGATGCCATCAACGACATTTTTGTCTAGTTCGGTGTCTTCGCCAACCATGACGAAGTTTACTTTTTTCTCGAGTTTTTTAGCGACATCGCGTGCCAATCGTGCCATTTTTTGGAATGTCGAGCGGATGGGAACCATTCGCAGGGAAGTGGCCATTTCCTGTAGTTCACGTGTGATTTTGTCCAATTGGCCCATGGTACGGGTGAGATTTGTAGAGTCGCTTATTCGCAGGGTGGCTGTTTGATTCACCATGGCCTGAGCGATGACTAGTTCGCCGATCATATCGATCATTTGATCCAGTCGCCGAGCATCTACTTTGATGGTTTCAGCCACTTTGACGGTTTTGTTGTTTTGACCTTGCTTGGCGCTTTCTTGGGCTTTTCGTTGGGTTCGCAGGGCTTGCGCGACATTTTTGCCTGGGATATCACATTCTCGTACAAGGACTTCGCCGAGTTTGGGATTGGAGGCTTTGTTCCGTTCTTGAATTTGGACGGCTTTGTCGATGGCCTGATCTGGGATACCTGCTGTATTTTGCAGGATTTCTCCAAGTTTGGCGTGAGGCGAAATTTCGGGTGTGTTTTCTTGGGGTGTTTCGTCTGAGGTATCGCTTTGGGTTGGAGAAACGCCATCAGGCAAATTAGCCAGTTCATCGAGCCGCCTAAGCAGGTCGGGCAGTTGTGCATCCTTGGCAGGGGGTTGGCCCTGTGCCAGTGCTTCGGCTAAATATTCAAGTAGACGTTTCATCCCATCGACGGTGTCGAAAATAACATCCAGCGTGCTACCTGCAAGAATAAGGGTTTTTTTCCTAGCTCGATCCAGCACGGTTTCAGAAACGTGGGCCAGTTGTTGGATTTGAGGCAATCCAATAAAGCCCGCAACGCCTTTGATCGTATGGAAACTGCGGAAGATGGCATTGAGTGTTTCTTCGTTGTGGGTTCCTGACTCGACATTGAGTAACTCGATGTCAGCAAGTTCCAGATGTTCCCGTGATTCGTTGATGAATTCACCAATGAGTTCGGGGTCATTGACTAAAATATCAGTCGTTGCTGGAGCTGGAGCGGCGGCTTCTGGGGCCATGTTTGAAGATTTCTCTGGGGAGAGAACCGTTGGTTGAGGCGAGGCTTGAAGGAGGCCAATGATCTCTTGGGCAATGCAGGGAGGTTCTCCTTTACCGGCATAGGCATCGAACATGCGGCCGAGCCAATCTTTGGCTTTCAAAAAAGGATCAATCAATTCAAGGATGGGGCGTGTGATCAGAACATCTTCAATGGTGTGGCACAACTCGCTGATGGCGGGAAGTCCCAGCAAGCCTGTTTCGCCCTTAATGGTATGGATGATTCGCTTGAATTCATCCATTGCACCTGGATCAGAATCATTTTCCAAGGCAAGAATCAGTTCTTCGAGACGTTCTAGAACGCTTCCCTGACGGGCAAGAAAATCTGAAAAAATACTTTCATCTACATTGGCAGGCAACGTGACCTG
This sequence comes from Planctomycetota bacterium, assembly GCA_024279865.1. Taxonomy (GTDB): domain Bacteria; phylum Planctomycetota; class Phycisphaerae; order Phycisphaerales; family Phycisphaeraceae; genus JAJRRC01. The sequence goes on from JAJRRC010000029.1 coordinate 4,515, forward strand.
GGCAGTGGCAGTGGGGACGTCTGACGATGCGTCATCTGTGTCCTCTGCACCCTCTTGATTGGGTTCGATGAGCGAAGGGTATTCCACTTGATCAGCGGTCAGAACGCCAGCAACGAGCGATTGCAATACAGAGATCGTATCTCCGATGGCAATGAGAGCTTCGTCAGGCTGATCGGTGTCTGACATGATGATATCTTCGAGCAAAGCCTCGCATCGAGCCAAGATATCATCAGGTAGTGGCGAATCTATTTTGCCAAGTGTCTGAAAATGTTCGTGTAGCTGCGCCAGTGCGTGGGGGTCATCGGGCTCGGCAAAGATCATGGCCTCGGCTAGTTTGTCAATTGTTTCCTGAAGCGGTATTTCGTCCATAAAATCCCTCGAGAATTAAAAAAGCCCCCCTCAGGCTATGTATAAAGTTATCGGAAAAATCAGGGGGGAATCTTAAGGATGTGCGTCATCTATATGCACTTAAAGAACATTTTCAGGGGGATTGACATAGTTATTGGCCCTTAAATGTTGTGATTTGGGAGGTTAAGTTTGGTTGGTGCATCACCGATACCCATTGTTGTACATGGCTATCTGTTAGGCCGGAGGGGGTCCCGTCAGGCACGATGCAGGAATTATTGGCTCATGTCCCAATCTGTAAAACTTAGCTCGAATCAACTCAATCAAAACGGACAAACTGGTTTTCTGGCAACCATGAGCCATGAAATCAGGACGCCTCTTAATGGTATTGTGGGGATGCTCGAATTGTTGATGGAGACGTCTCTCGACTCGCAACAACAAGAGATGACAGATACCATTCGCCAAAGTTGTGATGCCTTAATGGGGCTGGTTAACGATATTCTTGATTACACGACACTTCATACCCAGGAAATTTTGTCCGATGATATTGCTTTTGACTTGCTTGGCTGTCTAGAGCAGGTGGCTTGCAAAGCAAAGTGCAAGGCCGAACTATCGGACTTTAAATTTATAAGCGATATTTCTCCCGAAATCCCTCAAAAAGTATGGGGTGACTCTTTTAAGCTGTCCCAAACTTTGTCCCAATTATTGGATAACGCGATTAAATTTACCAACGAAGGTGAAATTGAATTGCACGCAGCGATCTTGGAACGGAAAAAAGACCAAGTTTTATTACAGGTCTCTGTACACGATACGGGGATCGGCATGGCTCCTGACACCGTGATGGTTTTATTCGATGCTTTTAAACAGGCTGATGGATCTCATACACGCGCCTTTGGTGGGATGGGATTGGGATTAGCCCTTTGCCAGCACCTCGTTGAAGTGATGGGCGGGCATCTTCATGTAGAGAGTCAAGAGGGAAAAGGAAGCGTTTTTAGCTTACGTCTGTGGATGAAGTACGATCAAGAGATCATGACTTCAAAACATGATCGTCCGAATATCTTGTTGGTCGAGGATAGTCCGACCAACCAGCGGGTGGTTTGTGCGATGCTTGAAAAACTAGAATGCCATGTGGAGATCGCTCAGGATGGCCTTCAAGCCGTGGAAGCTTTTGAGCGGGATGATTATCAGTTAATTTTACTGGATTGCTATTTGCCAACGATGGACGGAATGGAAGTCGCTCGGATTATACGAAAAGCCGAGGCCTCCCAGTCATGTCCATCCCCGGTCCCGATTGTTGCATTAACGGGCGAAACATCGGTGAAAATTAAATTGGCCTGTGCCCATGCAGGCATGAACGCCCATCTCAGTAAGCCTGTTTCTTTGCTTGGACTTAAAAGCGTATTACAAAAGTGGATTGTGGACAAAGAGCCGGACGAAAGTCCCAAGGAAAACCTTGCTCTTGGTAAAGAAATGTCACTTTCTCCCAGTGAAGTTTTAATTTTGGTGGCAGAAGCTCATTTAGGTCAGCTTTCTGCCGAGATGGTTGCTCAACGTCCGGATAAAGCGGTTGGCATCCTCCAGGACCTGAAAAAAGCGAGTGAATCGGCTGGTATGTCAAGGTTGGCTCGATTATGTGCCGAAGTTATCAATCGGGGACCGATTACAGATGCCGCGGCACTGGACAATGAAATTGAACGGCTCGCTCGGGAAGTAGAACGAATTCGATATCAAGCTCGATTACAAAATAACGCCCAGTCAGCCTAGATTATAGATGACCCATACACAATCGCAGTTCAAAGGAGCTTTACGCGATGAACATTCTAATTGTCGAAGATGATTTTACCAGCCGCAAGGTTTTACTCGGCTACATGGCTCGCTATGGAGACTGTGACGTGGCCATTGACGGGGTGGAAGCGGTCGCAGCCATTGAATTGGCTTTGGATAATAGCCGTCCGTATGACCTGGTCTGTTTGGACATCATGATGCCAAATATGGACGGCCAAGCAGCCTTGCACGAAATTCGTAAATTAGAAACAAAGCATGGCATTCAGATCGGTGATGGATCAAAAATTATTATGACCACTGCTTTGTCCGATCCAAAAAATATTTTACGTGCGTTTGATGAACAATGCGAAGGCTACATCGTCAAGCCCGTAACGAGTGAAAAAATCATCAAATTATTGAAAGACCTTAACTTGCTTGAGTCGCACGCTGCCTAGAGTCCGTGATGTTTTTTGCATGGCCAAGTTTTGTTCTACTGGTGCTTTGTTGCGGTACTGGCTCGGCACAGGCGGTATTTTGTGCCGTCAAGTCTGAGACAACAATGTAAAAACGCAGAAAAACCAAAAATGTCAAAGCACACGATTCGCTTGAGAGCATTTTGCCTCGGCTAGATTGTTTTTGTGAAAGTAGATCAAGATGAAAATTCTGGTGGCAGAAGATGATCGCGTCAACCGAATGTTGATTGAACGCTGGCTCGTCAAATGGGGCTATGAGGTTTGTCTCGTCGAAGATGGGCAAGCTGCTTGGGAAATTCTCGATCAACCGACAGGCCCTTCTTTGGCCATTTTGGACTGGATGATGCCCAAGCTTGAAGGGCTTGAAGTCCTTAGGCGTTTGCGTCTTTGCAAAACAAATCGCTTTATCTATTCCATTTTATTAACGAGTAAAAGCCGCAAAGAAGATGTCGTTGCGGGTCTTGATGCCGGGGCGGATGATTTTTTATCCAAGCCGTTTAACCCACCTGAGCTACGTTCTCGCCTTGCTGCGGGTGTGCGGGCTCTTGCCTATGAGCAGGAATTGAAAGCCAAAAACGAATTGTTGGCCAAGTACGGCTCAGAAATGCAGGCTCTTGCTGAAGCGCGCGCCAAACAATTGGTTCATGCTGACCGAATGGCGACCTTAGGTGTCATGGCTGCGGGGATTGCCCATGAAATCAACAATCCCACCGCTTTTATCTCAGGCAACGTTCAAACCTTTGAGCGTGTTTGGGATAACGTACAAAAGTTCATAGGAACCAATCTTGCCGAGGAGGCACAAGCCGATGATGCTATGACGTTTGCCCTAGAAGAAACGCCTCAAATCATTTCTGGCATGAAAGTTGGCGTTCAACGGATCAGTGAAATTGTGAAGGGCCTCAGTGCCTATTCACGTCAAGACAAGCCCACACGCCAAGCAACTGATTTGCACCAACGCATCGATCAGGCCTTGGTTATTTGCCAGGGAAAGCTTAAAAAAGCAGTCACGGTCGAAAAGTGTTTTGATGCAAACAATGCCATGGTCGAAGCATCGCCCGGACAAATAGAACAAGTTCTTGTCAATCTTTTTGTAAATGCGGCCGACGCAATGGCCGACAAAGGAGAAGGGCTCTTACGAATTGTGACGGCCCAATCGGATGAGTCATCCGTTGAATTGAGAGTTGAGGATTCAGGACCAGGGATTAGCCCAGAGGTTTTAGAAAATATATTTGATCCTTTTTTTACCACCAAAGCTGTAGGAAAAGGAACTGGATTGGGATTGGCCATTAGCATGGGAATCATTGAAGATCATCACGGAACACTACAAGTGGAAAACGGGTCTTGCGGAGGTGCTTGTTTCCGGATTCAATTGCCTGTCATAGAAACGGAGTCGGCTGCATGAAAGCAAGTCTTTTAATCGTAGATGATGAAACCCAAATACGGGAAATGCTCTCACGCCATTTTCGGCTGATGGGTTTTGAAGCCCACGTCGCAGGTAATGGACGCGAAGCCATTGGTGTTTTGGAATCGCACAAAATAGATATTGTTATTTCAGATATCATGATGCCCGTCATGGATGGTGTCGAACTGTTGCGATATATTCGGCAGCATTGTCCCATGACCCATACAATTATGATGACCGGCTATGTCACCTTAGACAACGCACTGACCTGTATGCGGCTCGGAGCAGACACGCTCATCTTTAAACCGTTGGAAGACATGCAACTGCTTGAAACCGCAGTTAGCAGTGCCATGGATGCCATTCGGCATTGGCTTGAATTACTGAAAGAATTACAGGCAATGAAGCCATTGGAATCAGGAGCTTTAAATGGCTGAGCCAACGATTACAGTAGATCCCGCATTGCTTGCAGAGTTTATTGATGAATCGCTGGACATGCTTGACGCATTGGACAGCCGTTTTATTGAACTTGAAGCCAACCCCGAAGATATCTCCGTGGTGGAGGCAATCTTTCGGCCGGTCCATTCGATCAAGGGTAATTCCGGATTTTTCGGGTTCCTGAAAGTCAAAACCCTTGCCCACGAATTGGAAAACCTCCTCGATCAGGTACGCAAGGAACAACTGGCTGTCTCTGCGGGTTTAATCGATGTCTTGTTGCGTGGGATGGATGCACTCAAAGAGATGTTCCATCATGTCCGCGAAGGCAATGATGAAGTCGATGATGTCAATGCCTTTGAACAGCTGATTGAAACCGTCAAAAAGGCTGGCGCAGGGGAGGATTCAACCCAGGCATGGACCTCCCTTTTTGGACGTCTTGAAACACTTGCAACGCAAATGGGATTGGAAACTCAGGAATTTGGGGATCAATTAACCGAAATGATCGGGGAATTGACCAAGCTTAGCCCCTTGGGCGAAAGCTCGCAGATAGTTCCTGAAGATGTTCAAATCATCAGGACGATCTTGGCGGACCCCATTGACGATCAATTGGCCGATGACAAAGCAGCAGCCATTGGCCATGCACTGAGCCGACTCGTTGAGCAGACCCAGGCTCCTGGAGCTCTGGCCATCATGACCGAATTGGCCGAAACCGTCGAAACATTTTCCGGCTCCATTGGGTTTGATGCGTTGCTGGCAGATATTGTGACTGAAAAGCTTGACAGCTTTGTATACGAATTACCTGCTCCGAGCCAAACAGATGCTCCTGATGAGACTTCTTCGCCAGCTTCAGAGGACGATTCCGCATCCAAAGATGAATCCAGTTCTGCCAGTACACCGAAGAAAGCTGCCCCGCGTAAGCAGCCCGAAGCACAAAAAACCATGCGCGTGTCTGAATCCCATATCGACACTTTTTTGGAATATGTGGGTGAACTTCTCATCGTGGGAGATATGTACGCCAATGTGCAGCTTCAGATGGGTAAATCCAAACTTGCTCCGGACTTGGTCATAGATCTTAAACGTACCAATGAAACGTTTGCGACACTTTCACAGAACCTGCAAAAAAGCATCATGTCCATCCGTAAAGTTTCCATGAGTGGGCTTTTGCAGAAAGTTCCTCGTCTGGTTCGTGACATTGCCAGCAAGGCAGGCAAGAAAATTGATGTACAAATCACCGGCGATACCACCGAAGTAGACAAAAGTCTTATCGATATGTTTGATGCTCCTCTGACCCACATGGTTCGCAATGCTGCGGATCATGGCATTGAAATGCCTCAGGCCAGAGAAGAAGCAGGCAAAAATGCTGAGGGAACGATTCATATTGATGTCGCTGAAACCAACAACCATATTGTCCTGACCGTACGCGACAATGGTGCAGGGTTGAACATCGAAAAAATCCAGGCCAAAGCTCAAGAACTAGGCTTGACCCAGGCTGGCGATACATTGACCCAGAAGCAACTGGTCGACTTTATCTTTTCCTCAGGCGTTTCGACTGCCGAGGAAGTCACCGATGTCTCAGGGCGAGGCGTGGGCATGGATGTTGTGAAACGCATGATTGACGAGGCTGGCGGTAGCATTACCGTGGAAACCAAATCCGGTGAAGGTTCTCGTTTTGTCATCGCCTTGCCCAAGAGTGTGACCACACAAATTATGCAGGCTTATCTGGTTCGTGTTGGCAAGCATAAATACGTCTTGCCCATGAACAAAGTCCATGAAACCGTTCTGCTTCCACGGACAGAAGTTAAAACCGTCACTGGCAAAGGGCACTGTGTCTCGCGACATGGTGAAATTTACCCTGTGGTCTATATGTCCAAGGCACTGGACATCAAATCGACCACGGAGGATGATCCCAATATGGTCATGGTGAGCGTTGCGGTCAAAGAAAATGTCTATGCGGTGGTGGTGGATGAAGTGCTGGGCGTTCAGCAAGTGGTCTTGCGTATGATTGATGGCTTGGAAATTGAATCCGAGCTGATCGTCGGCGGAGCATTGATGGGCGACGGCTCCGTGGCGTTGGTGGTGAATGTGGACGGCCTTGTCGCTTAACACAACACCGCCAAACAACAGCTACAAAAAAACACCTGCGTTTTACAGGAACAATTTATTTTGCGGGCTTCTTGTACCGCATTTCCATGATGCCAAAAATCGTGCCGAGGATCACCTTGCCGTCTTTCATGTCGGCGGACCAAATATTGTTGCAAGGTAAATCATGGTTGATCCATTGAAAAGATTTTCCATCATCGGTGGATAATAAGGGGCCTTGTCCAAAAAAACGATCCGAGTGAACCCAGTTGATATTGGCGTAAGCCAAAATATCATTCCCATCTGCAATCAACGGCCAGAAGCTCAGTTGGTTCGCTGCAATTTCCTCAGGCGTGTCCCCCATGGTCATTTTAATCATGCTCTCATCAAATATTTGGCCATAGGGAATTACAACCAGACGTGCAGGCTGGTCAGCGGACTTCATGGTTCCGATGGCCAACGCCCCTGAATCGGTGACTGCCAAGCTACTGATGGCGTTTTGTCCAGCATGATAGACTTCCCATGTTTTTCCCATGTCTTTACTTTGGAAAAGAGCGTGTTCCAGTTTGTTGTTTAAATCGGCATCCGCTACTTTTGCAGACAGATAAAGAATGTGGTGTTCAGCGTCATAGGTCACATCGGAAAAGAACTTTCGGTTGGACCGGGTGAAGTTTTCGAACAGCGGCGATTGGCATGGAGAAAATGTTTTTCCACCATCGGCTGAAAAGTAAAGGCTGTCAGAGAAAAGAAACCACTGCTTGGTCACATCTGTTTTGTTGAAAAGTGTTTTGATGAATAGGCTGTTGCCAGGATAGACTTCTCCTTGGCCAATGTTTTTTGTCATGTCTTGCCATGTGTTGCCCATGTCTTTTGAGACAAAGAATTTTTTGTATTGCCAGAATTTATTGCCTTTGAATGGGTGTCCCCAAGCATCTGAGTTGATATAGACATATTCGTCATTGGCGGATGCGAAGATGCGTTCAATGCCCCAGAACCAAGTAAGATTGCCCCAAGGCGCTTGTTGTTGGGGCGTTTTATCGTCCCATTTTGCCGAGGTGATACTTGCCCATTTGGAATGGTCTTTTCCGTTTGATCGCCAGGCACGATGGTCTTGAGCGCTAAAATAGAGGTTGTTGGAGGTGAACGCCATGCCGTTGATGTTGGCGGGGGAGCAGACTCCTTTGTTGCCAAAGAAGCCATCTTTGTAGGTCATGGTTAAGTTTTGGAGCGTTTTAAAATTGTCTGACGTGATCCAGGAGCCAATCCGAGAAACCACCACTGCATGGCGAGAATTGCCAAAATACACACGACCGATTTTGCCATAAAAACGTCCTTCAAGTTTGTCAGCATAAAATTTTTCAGGTAGGTGCATTTTTCGGGCTGTGGTCAGATTGTCATCAGAAATGAAGATAAAGTCCGTATAGGGATTGCCGAGGACCACCTGGTTGGGCTTTTGAGGATTCAACCCAATGGTCATATATTCCCCGGTTGAAATCGTGTTTCCTTGTTCGTCTTTGAGAGGTATTTCAGTGAATGTGATTTGAGAGCTGAGGCAATTTTGAGATCGCATGATCTTGGCGTCGGCTTTTTTCTTTCGACTTCCTGGAGGGGTGATTTGCGCAAGGGTGGTAGCCATCGTTTTTTCATTTGTAGGCAAAATAGTCATGTCTTGCACATAATAACCTTCGGGTACTTGTTGTTTGTGAAAGACAGGGACATCCGCCTTGGCGTTTTGGGTCATGTAAAAGGTGCCATCTTTGAATGACACATAAAGAACCTCGGGCTTACTTGGATGCGGATAAATTCGGGCAATAGGCGCAAAAGGCGCGTCCAATTTTAAGGCTTTGAATGAATCTGCATCGTCGTTGCTGATATAGATTGCTTTGTGGGTGTAATGGGTGGAGAGTAATTTTTCCCAGCCGACTGGCATGAATACTTTGGTTCCGGTGGCAGTAAAGACCCTTGACCCATCGGAATTAAAAGTGACTTGTCCAAGGCCGTTGCTTCTGGTGTTGTAGGTTGGCTTGGGGAATCCCTTATTGATTTCTTTCCAAGTTTTCCCGCCGTCGGCAGTTTTGTAAATCAAGTTGCCGCCGATGATGATGAGTTTTTTGTCATTGGGTGAAATGTCAAAATCAAAGAACGCTCGGCCGGTGATTCCGTTTTCTAAGTGATAGGAAAGATAGTTCCAGCTTTTTCCCCCATCGGTCGACTGCATCAGCCCGCCAATGTCGATGAGCATGGTGATCGTTTCTCCATCAAGTTTGACCTTGACGGGCACATTCACATAGCCAGGCCCAATACTTTTCCATGTTTGTTTTTGTTGTTGGTGTGCGTTTAGAATTTGCTCGCGGCGGCCTGGGATTTTTACTTTTGGACTGTTTTGCGAGGGTAAATACCGCTCGACACCTTGAGCCACTTGAGCGTGTAAAGAGCCGCCGCCAAAAGAAAAAGACAAGGCAAGGGTTAGAACAAGAAAAAAGTGATGTTTCATATAGAGCAAGTCCTTAAAGCTGTTTGATATTTGATAGAATTATTTTACGGGCGATTAAGTTGCCAGCCTTTGAGGAGTACTTTTAGTTTGTCGGTATTTTTTCCGCCATAGACATCTCTACTTTCCGGATCATCCGCGTTGAAGGTTGGGTTCCATCCGTTCCAACCGCCGGGGGAGTGGAACAGCCAGTCAAAACCCATTTCTTCAAAGACCTGGATACAGTCTGCAAGGTATTTGTCCCCGTTGGGTGCCCAGCGTACCACGCCGAACTCGCCGACGAGCATACGCACGTTGTACCGATCGCAGAAGGATTTGGCGATCAGGGCATCTTTGCGAATGGATTCAATACTCCAGTCTCGCACGGGCAATTTGGGGTTGGGGAATTCTCGGTAAGTACCCGGATAGTCTTTGTCTCGCTTGTAGTGTCTGATGCCCTGATGGGTGTAGCAGTGGGGTGAGTAAAAGTGGTAGGTATAGATAATTCGTGGATCGGCCAGAGGTTTGAATTCTGATTTGTAAGGCTGCATGAATCCCCAAGGCCCCGGACCGACGACGACCCATTTGGTTTTTGTATGCTTGCGGACAACCGCCAGTGTTTGAGGCAGCATCTGTTCACGCCAAAGATGTTCATTGCCTTTTTTGAAGTTGGGTTCATTGAGTAATTCAAAAGCAATGACAGTGGGATTGTCTTTGTAGAGGGGGGCCAAGGCATCCCAGAGTGCCATGAGGTGGTTGCGATTTTCAAGGCCTTCGGTTTCTTTCCAGAAGTAGTCCAACTTACGGCCGTAGATGGTAGAAGCGCAGAGAATCACGCCGATGTTATGTTTTTTACAAGCCTTTAAAATTTCATTGAGAGTTTCAATATTTCGTCGGTAGGGGGCCAAAGGGTTCACTTCAGTTGGTGGGTCTGCCACGACACCACGACGTGCATGGCCATCATGAGAGAAGTTGATTCTCAGGGTATTCACACCCCACGTGGCGAAACGGGCAATGGTGGTTTCCACATCGACATCAAAGCCGTTGATCGGGCAGTTCACGCCACGCATGCGTGCTGGGAATGGCGACGAAGAATCTTGATTCTCCTCGACGGCAGCGTTTGCCTGAGGTGGTGACACGTATCCGATTCCCATGAGGCCGAGAAGAACATATCCAATGGCGAGCAAATCGGTATGTGAATTTTTATTCATGGAATTTAAGTTTTTATTTTTTCTTGAGTTAAAACGGAGTCTGTCGTAAAAAAAATACGGCAGACAGATTTTGCAGACGGAGCGAGTTCAGAAGTAAAAACGGAATGTCTGACCGGTTGGCTCAGTCTCGGTAGTAGGGGCTGAGGCCTGGGACATTGTTGGCATTCAGATCCAGTCGGAACTGATTTGGTTGCATGAGATTGACGAAGTCGCGGGCGGCGTGTCCGTCGACAAACAGATAGTTTTCGCCATCGTTGTGTCGGTCGAAGGAGACACTGGACGCGTTTGGGTTCGTGTTTTTATAACCATTGTCAAAGGTGGGTAGTTTGTAGGGTCCTTTTGTGGGGTCTGCATCGACGAGCGCCACGACTTTGGAGGCATCGGTAAAAAGTGAAACCCGACGTGGCCGAAGGTTTTTGCTTTGAGGGTATTGCCAAGCACTGGTACCGTAATTGCCAAACTGATGGTTGTAGCGATAGCTCAGTGCGGTGAACCATTTATTATTAATGACCCAATGGCCTCCGCCGGTAGGGTTGGTGCCTAGGACCGCCACTTCGCCGAGGAGCAGCCCAGTGGGGCAGACGAAGATATCGCCGGAATGATTGACGTAAGTGCCCATGAGGGAGACCCAGTTGTTGACCCACGCGCTGCCGCCATTACGCCCTGGAGGCAGGATGTCGTTGTAATCCGAAGCATAAGCATAAAAAGAAACACCAAGCTGTCGATAGTTCGATAGGCACTTGACCGATTGAGCTGCTTCACGTGCCTTGGACAGGGCTGGTAGCAGGATGGCGATCAAAATACTAATAATTGAAATCACGACCAGAAGTTCGATTAAGGTGAAAGCTTTTAGGGAGTGGCGTGGCATGGGGTTCCTTTCACGAGGGAGGGATGGACGGGGAATTGGGGTTTATCCGCTATTTTCTTGTCGGTACAAAGATTCACCACGTTTAGGTTGTCTAACGTGTGGTGAGGTTCATGGCCAGAGAGTGTCCACTTTACAGTTGCCAAAGGTTTCGGGGGAGCTGTGGTGGCTCCTTGAACCCAGCGGCTTGGAAGGATTAAGGTCGTCTGATTCTGTGGTGATGCCTTGGGTCTTTTTCCGGTTTTTTTTTCTAAAATTTTATCGGCGGTCTTTTTTTTAAGCTGTTTTTGTAACATGAAAACTGCTTGGCGTCCCATGTTATAGGTTGGTACTTGCAGCGAGGTCAAGGGGAAATCTAATACAAACTGAGTTCCATCGTTGACATAGCTAACGAGGGATAATTGGTCGGGAATGTGACAGCCTTGAAGACGCGCTTCCTGTAAAATACCGATGGCTGCAGGATGGTCAAAGCAAAAAAGGGCGGTGGGTGGATCAGGGTGATTACGCAAGTTACGGAGCACTTGCCTGCCAAATTCAATATTTGTGCAGGGGGTGGCAAATTCATACAGCATTCCCTTGTTGCCGAGCATTTGCTGCATGGTTTGCTTGCAGGCCTTAAGCCGTTGGAGATGGCCTGTTTCATTGTAGCTGCCGAGGATCACGCCGATCCGTTGATGGCCTTCTTCGATCAGTTGCGTCATGGCATGGGCGGCAGATACGTCATCGTCCAGCAGGATTTCGTTGATGTTGCTTTGGTGAACCGTTTTGCCAACCACCACATGAGGCAATCTTTCCATGCCCAGAAGATTGGCGAATTGATGTCCATCTCGCAAGGCAAGCAAAATGACTCCCGCACTACCATCCTGCAAGAGCATCTGCTTCATGTCCGCAACCGTATCAATGTGGCCGGGCAACTTCTTGATGGAAAGGCTGACCCCCAAGCTAAAGGCCTGTTCCGTCACGCCAGCGAGAATGGACGGAATATAAGTGCTGTTAGTGGTGATGGAGGGATAGCTAGGCGTGACCACAAGAATTCGGTTCCAGTCGATGGCTTTGAACGCTGGCTGGTAATTCGTACGTTCTAACGCTTGGCGAACGGTCTTGGCTGTTTCAGCATTGACACCCGGTCGCCCGTTGATGACCTTGGACACCGTTGCCGGCGACACATTGGTCAAACTCGCAATGTCACGAACTGATGCCATGTTGAAATCCTGACGACTGAAAATAGAATCTCAGTTACTTATCTCTTGCGAAATGGATTTACGGAAAGAATGTAAACCGTTTACATAAGTTATTATTGCGTCTTTATTGGTGATGTCAAGATTTTTCTCAAAAAAACCTATTTTTTTGTTAAATCATGGCCTTATGAGAACTTTGGAAGAGGTTGGTGTTTGATTTATAGCTTGCTGTATGGTGTTTCTTATTCAGGTGTTTTTCTCTAAAAGCCCCTTTTTGGGGGAGTTCTGTTGGTTTGGTGCGTAGAATGTCCCCGTGGGCCTGTGGACGAATGGTATCAACGAGGATGTTGGGCTTTAATAGCGGGCTGCCGCGAGTTGTTGATTGATTTCTGCGAGGGTGAATTGTTCAGGGTCGCGGGGACGTGGGTCAATATTGTCAATGGCTGCGATGCGGGTGCTGAGGCGATCAAGCAGCGCGTTACGCAGTGGGCCATACGTTTTTTCTGCTGCGGGGGTGTTGAAAAGGTTGTGGAGCTTGTCGGGGTCCGCCTTGGTGTCATAGAGGCAATGTTTGCCTGCATGTAGGTCATAGAACAGTTGCATGGTTTGGTGCTGTACCAGCCAGGTGCTTCCGCCGTCAATGACGCTTGGCAGTTCATCGTCGTGGGCGACGTCCCATGTTCGCCACTTGTTTCGGTGGTGGAGGCGTTCTTGAACCTGTTGGTTGACCTGAACATCTTGAGGTGAGTAATCTCCTGCCAAGAAACATATCAGGGTGTGTTTGAGTGCTTCAATACGCGATTGGCATGCGGGGTCGGCAAAGAGGTTGTTTCGTTCGGTGGGATCGTTTGTGAGATCATAAAGCTCGCCGACTTGTCGTTGAACATGGTGAACGAGTTTCCATCCGTTGTGGATGACGGCTTTATGCCAATATTGCTCACTGAAAACAGGGCGGTCTGCTTGGAGCGTTTTTCCTTGGAAGGCAGGCGTGAGGCTTTGACCCTCAACTGCATCGGGAATGGGAATGTTGCACAGATCGCACAAGGTTGGAAAGAGGTCAATGGCTTGCACCGGGGCATCGAGTATGGTGCCTGGGCATGTACTGCTTAGCGCATCTGCGGCAGGACGCCAGATCAAGGGGATGCGAATGATGGCATTGGAAGCAACGCCGAGCCGCTTGTCGAAGGTACCTTGGTCGCCTGCATTGTCGCCATGATCCGCGGTAAACACGATGTGGGTTTGATCAGCAATTCCTTGCTCATCAAGCCAGTTAAGCACCCGGCCGATTTGTTCATCAATCAAGTCGATGAGTGTGAAATAGGTCGCTAAA
>JAJRRC010000030.1 GCA_024279865.1 Planctomycetota bacterium
ACCACGGGTATTATCTCCTCGGCCAATTTCTCCTATGCTTTGAGCAGAATACGGTCAGCTGGAACCGGTGAAACAGGACGAAGAACCGAGTGGCGCGATACTTCCAATAGTGAAGCTGTCGTCATCGCCGATCGCGCCAAGTCCAATGATGGAACCATTCATGGTGCCGCTTGGGGCGATGTGGGAGCAGGGTCATTGACCATTAAATCTGTTCACACCAATCCCACCTCAAGTGCCAATGAATGGCGTGGCAGCGTTGGATTTAATGACAATCATGTCTCTTTTGAATCCACACACGATCAGTTAAACACCCGATTCGGCACGGTCAGAACGACCGGCGACAATCTGTTTGATGCCTCGACCTCGGCGGCAGCCGGGAATGCACTTCTGATCGCTGAAGGTGCTAATAACGCCGTTGAAATCGACTGATGTTTGCCTAAGTAAGCACCAAACCACATGAATCAATCTGTCGTGATTCATAGAGACAATCTGAACTAGCCAAAGCGGCTGAATCATGACACTTTTGGGTGAAATGATTTGGCCGCTTTTTATTTTGATTGCCTATCGATCTATTGATAGATTTTTTCACCGTGGTCGACAAAACCTATCCGTGGTTAAATTTTCTTTTACTGACGGCTGATCGCTAGTAGCTGAAGGCTTATGACTAATGGCTTCCCAACAATGTCATCAGGAAATCTGCATGACGTTGTGTCGCGCCCAGTCTGGCACGAATGACTGCTTGGCCTGCTTGGGCAAGTGTGGCGGCACGATCTTTGTCTTGAAGAAGACAGGCTGCTGTTTTGGATGCAGTTGTGATGTCCGGGGAAACTTCGATGCCTTGCTGTTGCTCAAATGCGCTCACCACTTCCCTGAAATTACGGTGGTCTGGGCCAATGATCGTTGGCTTGCCAATGGCAATGGGTTCAATGGGATCTGATGCACCCCAGCCATTAAAAGAACGTCCCACAATCACCACATCTGCCAAGCTGTAGGCTTGACGCAATTCTCCAAGGGTATCAAGCAGAAATAGTCGTTGGCCTCCGGAAGTTTCCCCAGGTTTATTCGCAGATCGTCTGACGATCCCTTCAAACTCTCCAGCTACCTCGTCAAAGCGTTCAGGCTTGCGGGGAACCATGATGACCTGGGCCTCGATAGGCAATTCAGTGAGCAGGGCATCGGTGAGTAATTTTTCCTCCGTCGTGCCCGTAGAGCCAAGAACTACCACCGGACGATCACGGTCAATGCCCATCTCTGAAGCCAGTTGATCAACACCTAAAACCTCATCTGCCAAATCGGCAGTATCCCATTTCATGGTATCTAGGACCTGTACACCCAAGGCAGGGGTCCCCATCGCAATGATGCGGTCTGCATACGTCTGAGTCTGCATCGCTGCCCCGGCAAGTCTGGAAAACGAAGGCCGAAAGACTGGAGCCAGTTTTTGATACCGGGGGAAACTGCGGTCACTGATGCGACCATTGATCACGCAAACCGGAATGCCTCGCTGTTGACAAAGACTCGTCATGTGTGGCCAAACTTCCAGTTCAACCGTCGCGACAAGGTCGGGCTTGACCCGATCCAGAAAATGATTCACCGCACCGGAAAAGTCCAGCGGATAACGGACCACCTGGTGATCCTTGCTGTAAAGCTGCTCCGAGCGGTCAAAGCCTGTGTTGGTGGTCGAAGCAATGACCAGGTTCAGATCCGGGTCCTGCTGGGCCAAGTGATCGACTAGCCGACGAATAAGGTTGGTTTCCCCGACGCTGACCGCGTGAAACAAAATCGTCCGTGTTCCAGCCTTTTTAGGCAAGTTTTGACCACGTCCAAAGCGTCCCGCCCAGTCCGTACGCCATTTGCCTGTGGATAAGAGTTTGTACCCCCATACAGGGCTGCTGGCCGTCGCGCCAGCCAGATAAACCATATCAAGAATCAATCCCATTCGTGATATTGTATACCCATTAAGCAGAAAATGTTTGACTTTAACAAGGATCGTAAGACTGAAAACAAATAGGCGATAGACGCAAGAATCTGGAGGGACTGTATAATTCCCGCACCATGACTTCCAACAAACAATTTTATGTGACCACCCCGATCTACTACGTGAATGATCGCCCACACATTGGGCATGTTTACACCACGACCATTGCAGATGTGTTGGCGAGGTATCATCGATTGCTTGGTCATGATGTCTTTTTTCTGACCGGGACAGATGAGCATGCCACCAAAGTGGTCGATGCCGCAGCGGAACAAGGAGTAAGTCCCCAAGAGTGGGCGGATACCTGCGCGGGCGCGTTTGAAGATACTTTTTCCCGTCTGAACATGACCAATGACGACTTTATCCGCACCAGCCAGGATCGTCATAAAACCAAAACAACCCAGTATGTCAAAGCCCTGCTTGCCAGTGGCGATGTTTATCTGGGAGATTATGAAGGCTGGTACGACGCAGGCCAAGAGGAATACATCACCGAAGGCAAAGCAGAAGAATACGACTTCAAATCTCCTTTCAACGGCAAGCCTTTGGTCCGCAAGACCGAACGAAACTATTTCTTCAAGCTATCTGCGTATCGTCAGCAACTGTTAGATTTTTATAATCAATGTGATGCTGATGGAAACCCTTTTGTGCAGCCTCAGGCTCGAAAAAAAGAGATCCTCAATCGCATTGCTGAAGCTCAAGACGTTCCGATTAGTCGGACGGGCATGGGAGACTGGGGGATCAAAATTCCCGGCGACGATGAACACACCATCTACGTCTGGATCGACGCGTTATTCAACTATCTCAGCACCGTGGACACCGATGACCGTCGAGGCTATTGGCAAAGTGGCGCTATCCACTTGATTGCCAAGGACATTCTCTGGTTCCATGCAGCGATTTGGCCTGCGGTGTTAACAGCTATTCAAAAATGTGAAGGCTACGGCTGGGTCAATCTGCCCGCGGGCGTTTATTCGCACAGTTTTTGGATCAGTGAAGGTCGTAAAATGTCCAAGAGCTTGGGCAACTTTATAGACCTTGAAAAAATTGACTATTACGTTGAAACGTTCAGCCTTGATGCGCTGCGATATTTCCTTGCCACCCGTGGCCCGATGGGGACCACAGATAGTGACTTTGCTGAAAGTAAATTCGCAGAAGTTTATAACAGTGATCTTGCCAATACGTTTGGCAACAGTTGTAGCCGCGTGACGAACATGATCGGCAAATATTTCGACGGCCAATTGCCCGCCTCTCAAGACGAAGGCTTACCCGTGCAAGAAGCGGTTCAAGCTGCCTTGGCTTGTATGGAGCGTTTGGATATCAGTGGCTATGCCGAGGCCGCGTTGGGTTTGGTTCGTCAGGTGGATTCGTACATTGAAAACACCGCGCCGTTTAGGCTTGCCAAGGACCCCAAAAAGTTGCCTGAGGTTGGCACTATTTTGTACAACAGTGCGGAGACGTTACGGATTGTTTCGGTTTTGCTGTGGCCGTTGATTCCAGACGCTTGTGAAAAAGTTTGGGAACGGATGGGACTGGACTACAAAGCCCAGATGGATGCCAATACAGGCCAAGGACAGCTCGAAGCATGGGTCGCCTGGGGCTTGCTCAAGGCGAATACAGCCATTGAGAAGGGCGATCCATTGTTCCCACGGTATCAGGTGAAGAAATAACGCTTCCCCCGCAAATCTTTTAGACCATCACCCAATTGAGAATGTTTTTTCGCAAGAATCCGGCTCTTCACTTCGGTTAGAGTTCGGCTTGATCGATTGTCTCCACACGCCAAAAACAGTGTGTGTGGGTCCATATGTGTGGGGGGGGGGATGCTCATCGTTTCTTGGTGATGTGATTGATGCGGCCTGGCCTTGCGATGTAGAGCTTGTTTGAGGGGAGGTCCCAGACAATCAGTTCCGCACCGGGCTGGGAGGTGCTGCCTGGCGTGGTGATGCGGGTGAGTTTGCCTTTGTCTGCTCTGAGTTTCACCTTGCGATTGTGATGGGTGTAGACGGCTCGGTCGGTGGTGATTTCACGTTCAAAAGC
The DNA here is from genome assembly GCA_024279865.1 of Planctomycetota bacterium. Classification (GTDB taxonomy): domain Bacteria; phylum Planctomycetota; class Phycisphaerae; order Phycisphaerales; family Phycisphaeraceae; genus JAJRRC01. The sequence goes on from JAJRRC010000030.1 coordinate 4,004, forward strand.
CAAGATTCGTACGTCGTGTGACGCTTGAACAATTTTCAATTCTGGCTGGGTCGGGTCGGCACTTAGCCAAGTTCCCAATCCACCTGTTGAGGCCATATCTGCCATGAAGTGGCGACAGTCTAGTTGGATGCCGTTGTCATCTTCAGAGGGCAAATGAAGCATTTGGACTTGATCGCGCATCGTCATGTCATTGTGTGCCAAGTTAAGCAGGAATTGACCTTGCCAAGAGAACAACGTGGCTCCTTGGCCGGTAAATTTCACTTTGTCTTTGAATGATTTTTTTGGTTTTTCAGCCGCGGTTGTTTTTTCTGTTTCAGTATCCTTGACGGGCAAACGATGATCTTCATAGAGCAGCGTTCCTTTGCCTGGGACGGTAATGGTTTCGGGAACCGCATCAAAGATCAAGTCTTCGCCTTTGAGCCTCAGGCGGGTCGCCAGTTTGCCGCCCACTTTGTCGACCCAGCTTTCTTCTAGAAACTCTGCATTTTTCCGCAGATAGACCATGCGGACTTGTCGGCCCTGTTGCACGGGTTTTTGCCCGTTGTCATCAAGCTCAAACGAATTGAACAAAATGCGTACTGATTCTCCACGTACATGGGTCGCTGCGAGGTCACGCATGGCTTGCAGTTGCACTTGGCCGGTAAACTTGGCTTCGCGGGCTTGGTGGTTGTAGTTCATCTGATCGTGCCAGGTGATATTAATTCTCGCCAGCTCAATGGCAGGAGCTTGCTGAACGGCCGGCTGTTTTTCGTCAGTCACGGGTTGTGCTGGTTCTTTGGCGATGGGTTCACTGTCAAAGTCCAGCATACCAGCCCCGATCACTTGTAGGTCTTGCGTTTGGGGGATCAGCACAATGTGTTGCCCAACGAGTCGGCCGTCTTTTTGCAAAATCTGTGCAGGTTTTTCAGGTTGTCCAAAGAATTCAATTTTCTGTTCATTGCCAATGAGCCTGTGGGCATAGAGCTGGATATTTTTGTCTTCAAGTTTCACACGAACGTGGCCCAACGCGCGAACCTGTCGAACACGTGACGCAGGCTGCGTTGAGTCATCTTCATGTTTTGTAGCAGCAGGGGCAGATACTTCAGAAAGGCCATTCCCCGAAGCGTTTTCAGTCGCGGACGCATCGGGAGATTCCCAAGTTAAGAGCATTTGATCCAACGCACTGGTTGGGTCTTTGGGCTTTGTGGCACTGGGTTCTGTGCCGGTTGAAGCATTGGCGAGTATTGTTTGACCGGGGGTATGCAGTTCAACAACCAGCTCATCGGTCCAGAGGGTTTGTCCTTTTTGTTTGGTGATGACGTTGCCTGTGGCAATGATTCTCGCTGGCTGGACGTTGCCATCAGCCTGTTGTTCAAACTCGATCTCCGCTTGATCTGTATGGAGCGTTAATTCTTCTTTGGCATTGGCTGAATGGGTTTCCCAATTGACGTTTCCCTTTGCGGTGACAGATTGAGTTTGTTGTCGTCCTTCTTGAGGGGAGGCTAGGTTCAGTTTGACCTCATTGGCGTTTAGATCAAACTGGGGATGTTCAATCACCACATCGCCGCCAAACGTGATCTCTTTAATCGCGTCGAGTTCTGTGCGATTGGATTTGGTATAGAAAGCGAGGTCCACCTGTTTTTCCCATGCGATGGAAGTCCCGGGGGGAAGTTGTCCTTTGTGGCTTTTGCGTCCTCTTGCTTGAGCGTTGAGTGTGCCTGGGCCTTGTAATTGTGCCGTGGCCTGGTCCATGTGCAGGACAAATCGGTCGGCCGTGATAATCCCACCGAGCTTGTTTGAATCAATGGTCAAAGGAAATTGCTTAGAGCCAACCAAAACCACCTCTGACTGACTGGCCAGATAGCTCATTTGGGCCATGGCAATACGGTCTTCGTCCGGCGGGGTAATGCGAGCAGGGCGGCCCACCAATCGCAAGGATGTATCTTCCCCATCACGCAACTCGGCGGGCTTTTCCTCTAAAGGCAAAATTAAAAGTGGCCCATGCCATGTGACCGTCACTTCTCTCCTGGCCGCAGGATCAGAGATGGTTTCTTCGGTAGCAGAAGCCTTGGAGCGAATTTGTTCTGGGGAACTTGTGGAGCTTTTAGATGAGCTACCGGGGGAACCGGGGGCGGGGGAACCGGGGGCGGGGGAACCGGGGGCGGGGGAGCCGGGGGACATGGAGAAGAGGACTTCGAGTTGGTCTCCTTCAATTTTATGGTTGTCTGCCAGGATTTTGACGCGATCATGAAGTGTCAGCCGGTAAAACTGGTCTGATTGAGAATCTTGATTGGTGGCAGTTGAGTTGGGCGTGGTGGGTTTAATGGTTGAGGAAGGGTCAGTCGAGGCAACCGGAGCCTTGGCTCTTTGTTTGAATATAAGGTAATCACCTTTTTCAATTTCCAATCGGTTCACGCGACGTTTGAGTGGGCTGTAGGTGAGGTCTAGGTTTTGGCCTGAGAATTCCATGTCCTTGCCCACGATCCGGACAGGGCCGTCGGCAATAATTTGTCCTAGGTCACGGTTAAATCGTGCTTGATCTAAAAACAGGGTTAAAACCTGATGTGGGGAATCATTATTTAGATCAATGGGGCCGTCGGTCGGATTTTCAAACAGACGCAACTCGACATGGCCCGTCAGAATGCCCGACTGCGGATCGCCATAGCTTTGCATGAGTGTTGAAGACGTTTTGGGACCTGGGGCCACGAAGGTTCCCTGATCTGCTTCGATTTGGATCACCCGCTTGCCTGGGACAAGGTGGATATGAGCCACGGGTCTGGTGATATCAATCACGCCTTGAGGCTTTGGATTGAGTGTGTCGCCGAACAGGTCGTACTGCACTTCTTCAGCACCGCCGAAATGCAATGAGAGCTTGCGAATATTGGGAGCGCCGACAGCCGAGTCCTGATGACTCCAATTTCCCCAGCCGCTGAGTGCTTCGAGTGTGCTGTCTTCCCCCGTTGTTTGCGTGTCAGAACTGGGCGAAGAGCCCAAGAACAGCGTAAGCAAAAACACCACGGCCGCCAAGACACATGCCGAACCGATAAAAAGGAAGCGTTGATTCTTCATGGCTGCATTTTACCAAGCTATTTCAAGTTGTCAGTTATCTGCAGTCCATAGTTAGCAAGAAAGGGGAGGGGTTGAAGGGGCATTTAGAAAAAGGGACCCGTTTTTACGACGTTTAGGCCTTGGGATGGAAGGAACGGTCTGTTTTCTAATTGTTTTTTCTAGCTGAGAACCCAATGGCAATAGACCAGAGCTTGAATAGCTGGGAGCTTGAAACTGATATATGATGGCGGCTCATCTTTATGGTTAAAGGATTTAAGGAACTACACATGCTCAGCAAGATTTTCAAAGCGTACGATATTCGTGGCACTTATCCAGATCAGGTCAATGCTGATGCTGCTTGGCGTATCGGGTTCGGCACAGGCCAGTTCCTCAAAGATCATCCCCAACGACCCCAAGGCGAAAAAGGACAAACCGTCCTCGTAAGCCAAGACATGCGAACCAGTTCACCCGAACTAGCGACCGCACTCTCCAACGGCCTGCGTGCAGCGGGCTTCAACGTCATCGACCTGGGCATGTGCGACACCTCCATCATGTACTTTGCTGTGAACCACTTCGGCTGTGCCGGCGGCATCCAAACCACCGCCAGCCACAACCCGCCCCAATATAACGGATTCAAAATCAGCGCACCCTTGGCCAAACCCATCGGCGGAACCACAGGCTTGCCAGACATCCAAAAACTCGCTGAAAAATCCCAAGGCCTCGACTCAATCGAAACCGCTGGCTCCTACGAAGAACAAAATATCTGGGCTGCCTATCGAAAACACGTCCTTCAGTTTCTCACGCCCCCAGCCAAACCCATCAAAATCTTTGTCGATGCTTCCAACGGCATGGCAGGGAAAATGATGCCTCTGATCTTCAAAGATATTCCCAATCTCCAGTTTATCGAACTCAACTACGAAATCACCGGCTCATTCGTTCATGAACCCAACCCACTCGTCGCTGAAAATATGATCCCCACACAACAAGGAGTCGTCGAACACCACGCAGACTTCGGAGCCTGTTTTGACGGCGACGCTGATCGTTGCATGGTCACCGATGAAAAAGGAGAAATTATCGGCTGCGATATCCTCACTGCCATGCTCAGCGAACACTTCATCAAACAAGAACCCGCTGGCTCCAAACCCACCGTGATCTATGACCTGCGATCCAGCAAAGTCGTCGAACAAACCATCACCCAACTCGGCGGAACACCCGTCAAATCACGCGTCGGCCACGTCTTTATGAAACAAATCTTGCGCGAAACCGATGGCGTCTTCGGCGGCGAACTCTCTGGACACTTCTACTTCCGTGGCAACTACTACGCAGACTCGGGCGCTATCGCATTGGCAGCCATCATCAGCGTCCTCGGACAAACCGATCAATCCCTGAGCGACTGGGCCAACCCCTTCAAAAAATATCCGCAAAGTGGCGAAATTAATTTCGAAACACCCGACAAAGATGCTGTCCTCGCTCAAATCAAAAACACCTACGCCAGCTCGAACATTGATGAACTTGATGGTATTACCGTCGATAGCTTTGAAACCGACGGCTGGTGGTTCAATATTCGAGCCAGTAACACCGAACCATTGCTGCGACTCAATGCCGAGGCCAAGGACCCACAGGTTCTTGAACAGCTCATGGCCAAACTAACCCCCATGCTCGGCACACAAGTACAAGGCCACTAATCACCCCGTACGCCACGATCTAAAACCAATTCCCAAGTAACCCCCGGAACCCCCGGAACCCCCTAAGCCCCGACAAGGATACACCCATGACGCCACGACAAGTATTGGATATGGTTAAGCGAGAAAAAATCCGCTACATCGATTGTCGCTTCATGGACTTTCCAGGTATGTGGCAACATACCACCTATCCTGCCAGTGAATTAACACTCGAAACATTCAAAACAGGCTTCGGGTTTGATGGCTCCTCCATTCGCGGTTGGCAAGCGATCAACGAAACAGACATGCTCTTGATTCCCGTGGCCAAGACCGCCAAAATAGACCCGTTTTTGGATCACCCGACCCTGAGCATTATCTGTGACATTAAAGACCCCATTACCCATAAAGAATACTCCCGCGATCCCCGATCCATTGCACGCAAAGCTGAAAAATATCTCATCAAAACAGGCATCGGCGACAAAGCTTGCTTTGCCCCGGAAATTGAATTCTTTGTTTTTGATAACGTCTGGTACGACCAAACCGTCAATGAAGCAACCTATCGTGTCGATTCATCTGAAGGACTCTGGAACCGAGGCCGACAAACGCCCACCAACCTCGGCGGACAACTTCCTCTCAACGAAGGCTACTTCCCCACACCTCCAATGGATCGAGGCGCGAATCTTCGATCTGAAATGGCTGATGTGATGCTCAAAATGGGCCTACCCGTTGAATGCCATCACCACGAAGTCGCCACCGGCGGGCAAGCTGAAATCGACCTGCGATACCAAAGCCTCCTAGACATGGCAGATTCCTGCATGTACTACAAGCATGTGGTGAAAAACGTCGCAGCCCGTTTTGGGAAAGTCGCCACCTTCATGCCCAAGCCTCTGTTCATGGCCAATGGGTCAGGCATGCACACCCATTTGTCGCTCTGGAAAAAAAACAAGCCCATCTTTGCCGGCCGCCACTACGCAGGACTCTCACAACTGGGCCTCTACGCCATCGGAGGCATCCTCAAACACACGCCTGCCTTGTTGGCTTTCACCAACCCGACCACCAATAGCTACAAGCGTTTGGTTCCTGGCTATGAAGCACCCGTGAATTTGGTTTATAGTTCACGCAATCGGTCCGCTGCCATTCGTGTGCCGACGTATCAGAGCAATCCCAACACCAAACGCATCGAATTCCGTTGCCCCGATTCATCATGCAATCCCTATTTGGCATTCACTGGCATTCTCATGGCAGCCATTGATGGCATCAAAAATAAAATCGATCCAGGCAATCCGATGGATCAAAATCTATCAGACCTTGACCCCGCAACCGAGGCCTCCATCGAAGCCACGCCTCGGCTACTCTCCGATGCCCTCAATGCTCTTGAACAAGATCACGAGTTTCTACTGCAAGGCAACGTGTTCACCAAAGATGTCATTCATTTTTGGATCAAATACAAACGAGAAAACGAAGTGCTAGCCCTACAAACACGGCCACACCCGTATGAGTTTTGTATGTATTTTGATATTTGAGAAAGCCAAAAATACAATACAGTGAAAATAGGATTGCAAAAGAATATTTTCAGTGTATAATATATTTATGGCAACTAAAAAAGCATTCGATATTCTCAAACGATGTGAACAGGACCTCCGTGCCGCGATGCAGCAGGCAGCGCAAGATGGTGATTATGATCGTCTGTTACAGATAACGCGATGGGCGCAAAGTGTTGCCGGGATGGCTAATGAAGCTAGGGTCACCACTGGGTCAGAGGTGGCCAGAAGCGTGTCCGTTGCAAGTGCAAAAAAAGCACACTCTGAAAAGCGAAACAAAGGCGATTACCCTAGGTTTGCCAGACGCGGCGATCTGCTGATTAAAATCGGATGGTCAAAAAAAGAGAAGAAGGAATATCAGCACAAATCGCCAGTGCAGGTTGCGGAACTGCTCTGCAATGTGCTGCTTCGTATTGGTGGGAAATCGAAGATATTATCGACTGATGATCTGTTTCCGCTTCGTGAAAAAGATGGTAGCGAGGCTCCGGTTTCTCAATCTTATGTCTGTCTTGCTTGGCTCAAGGCAGAAGAATTGATTATCCAAGAAGGTCGATTGGGGTATCGTATTACAGACCCGTCGACGTTGGCCGATGCGCTGCAGTCAAGCTGGCGAGCCTTATCTGAAGTATAATTCCAAGAGTTCATGGTTAATCATAGGGTAATATAATGGCAAAATGGCATTTCAAAAAACATGATCCTTACGATGATATTAAAGCATCTACTGCTTCTGAAAGCTTTATGGACGGAACAGTTCGCGGTGGTATGGCTACAGCACTCATTCGCGAAGGTATCCAGAATGCTCTTGATGCCCGACGAGATGATCTACCGCAACAAGAACCCGTCCGGGTCCGCCTTGCACTTACTCGTGCCCATAATAACGGTAGTGCAATCACCCTGAACAGCGACTGGTTTAGCGAACTTATTCCACACCTGCACAAACCTGACGTAGGTGCTCCAGAGCGACCGACCAGAGATGAACATTGCAACATATTGATTTTTGAAGATTTTGGCACAACTGGCCTGACCGGTGATTATAAGTCTCCGTATGAGCCTGACTCAGATAATAATTTCGTTAATTTCATGTATCACGAAGGTATTACCGACAAATCCAACAATAAGCGAGGCAGCCGAGGTGTCGGCAAAATCGTTTTTACCATGGCCAGTCGCGCCCGTACTTTTTTTGCCTATACAATTCGCCAGAACGAACCAGACGCCCCAATTCTTATCGGGAAGAATCTACTTAAATTTCGTGAAATCAATGGAATTTTTTATCGAGGATCGGCCTATTGCCTTGAAGATTGGCCTGATGCAAACAAACCACGTCTCCCAATTACCAATCCAGAGATATACCATCAATTCCGAAATCATTTTCCCCTCTCCCGCAAAGATGAACTAGGGCTGAGTATTGTAATACCTTTCCTTGACTCAACAGTCACATACGAGGAACTTCGGTACGCAACCATCTCAGAATACCATTATGCAATCTTGTCCGGAGCACTTGAAGTTACAATCATTCGTGACGGAAAAGAAGAAATATTCAACACCTCGTATGTCCCCAGAATTGGCAAGAATGATATTGACGCAAAAATTGACTTGGCCCGTTGGGCCGTGACACAAACTGCTCCTTCACCCATCATCACCGAGCCTCCGGAAAAAGGGGAAAAACAATATTTGAAACCAGAACACGTTTCGAATGAATCTCGAAACCTGATTCTCGAAACCTTGGATCAAAGACAACGCATTGCGGTACGATTACAGGTTTATGTTCATCCGAAGAATAGTGGCCCGATATTGACCTGTTTCGATGTTTTCCTGGAATATTCTGATACTTCTCAAACAAAACCGGTTTTCATTCGCGCATTGCTGCCTGTCAGCAATGTGAAGAACGCAAAGTCTGCGGTAGCCCACGAATAGCGGATTCCAAACCGGGTTGATTTTACGCCACTTGTTTTTCTTTGCAAGCCTGGGCGTGGTCGGCTGCATAATACGCTGCTTCATACTGATCTGGCGTCTTGTAACCCAATGTCTGATGAA
>JAJRRC010000031.1 GCA_024279865.1 Planctomycetota bacterium
CCTTGTCAAAGGGTTTTATTAAACGTGAGGCCTCACACGTCAGGTCATGACCCTAATCTAACAAACAAGGCGCAAGGGCGCAATGCCTATCAAAACCCTATCATTCGGTATTCGAGCGAATTTTAGATGCGATGGCCCTGGTTCTATTTCCCAAATCTTCCATTTTGCGATAAACTGCCCTATTCGGCGATTTGTGCGCTTTTTGTCTGATGGTCAGGCAACGGCAAATCGCATGGCCAAGGTGTGTGGTCCAATTTGAACTGCACACGACCCGAGGTTGTCCACTATGTCGTGGGCCGGGTATATCTTTGATAAAGAAAGTTTGAAAATTTCATGGTTGATAAGAATCTTATTGCAACATTGGAGATCGATGATCTCGAAGCCGAGCAAATGCTCATCGCAGAACTCGGCGAACAAGTCGCTGGTGGTAATATGGAGCCGCTGCTCGAAAAGCAACTGGGCGATATTTCCATCGGTGCGATTATCAAGGGAAAAATCATCAGCATGGCTGGCGACGATTTCCTCGTTGAAGTCGGTCTCAAAAGTGAAGGCCTGCTCAAGCGAAATGAATTTGATGAGCCAGGCGAAGTGGAAATCGGCGACACCATTGAAGTGTTGTTGATGGATATGGAATCCGATTTGGGGACCATCGTTGTCTCTAAACGCAAAGCGGACCGCATTCGTTGTTGGGAACGCATTGTCAATGAAAAGGCTGAAGGCGATCTCGTCGAAGGCAAAGTCATGCGGAAAATCAAAGGTGGTTTGCTTGTGGACATCGGCGTTCCAGTCTTCCTCCCCGCATCACAGGTGGACATCCGTCGACCTGGCGATATTGGCGATTTTATTGGCCAAACTGTCAAAGCTCAGATTCTCAAAATTGACGAAGAACGTCGTAACATTGTGATCAGTCGTCGTAAACTGATCGAAGAAGAACGTCTCGAAGCCCGCAAGCGTTTGCTCGACAACATCAGCGTCGGCGACCTTGTCAAGGGTGTGGTCAAGAACATCGCCGACTTTGGCGCGTTTGTCGACCTCGGCGGAATCGACGGCCTGCTGCATATCACCGATATGAGCTGGGGTCGTATCAACCATCCATCAGACATGCTGAAAATTGATGACGAAATCGAAATCAAAATCCTCAGCATCGACCAGGAAAAGGGCAAAATTGCGCTGGGGCTCAAACAGAAGGCCGACAGCCCTTGGTCCGACGTCGAAGAGAAGTTCCCTGTCAACAGCCGTTTGCAGGGTCTGGTCACCAACATCATGTCCTATGGTGCATTCGTGAAGCTCAAAGAAGGTGTCGAAGGCCTCGTCCATATCTCAGAAATGAGCTGGACCAAGCGAATCAATCACCCTTCGGAAATGGTTTCCATCGGCGAAGAAGTCGATGTCGTGGTCTTGGAAGTCAATCAAGACAAACAGGAAATCAGCTTGGGCATGAAACAAGTCGAAGTCAATCCTTGGGACCTAGTTGCCGAGAAATACCCTCCCGGCACAGTCGTCGAAGGCAAAATTCGCAACCTCACCAGCTATGGTGCCTTTGTGGAAATCGAGCCAGGTATCGATGGTCTGCTTCACGTCTCGGATATCTCTTGGACCAAGAAGCTCACCCACCCCAACGAAGTCATCAAAAAGGGCGAAGACACCAAGTGCGTCGTTCTCGAAGTGGACCAGCAGAAACAACGCGTCGCGTTGGGACTCAAACAGATGTCCGAAGATCCTTGGTCAGAAGCCATCCCAACCCATTACCAGCCTGGCATGATTGTCCAGGGCAAGGTGACCAAGATCACCAACTTCGGCGTGTTTGTCGAGTTAGAAGACGATCTCGAAGGGCTCCTGCACATCTCCGAACTGGCGGATCACAAAGTCGAAAATCCTCAGGACATCGTCAAAGTCGGTCAGGATGTCGAAGTTAAAATCCTTCGTGTGGACCTCGACGATCGCAAGATCGGTCTGTCACTCAAACGGGCTCAATGGTCCGCTGAGCCAGATGAAGATCCATCACGAGCCAAGATTGCTGAACCGCAGAACCTCGGCGGCGGTATGGACGATCATGGCGCTTTGGGTACGGACAAGATTACGTTTGGCCCCGGTGGTACCAAGCCTTCGGAATAAAACGTCTCTTTCATTTGTTTTACAAGCGGAGGTCTTCGGACCTCCGCTTTTTTTATTTGGACTTGAAATATAATGCAAAATCGGTTAAATATGAGACTCAGAGAGAGAGGTCCGGTTCAATCATCGGACATTCGGATCGTCCATATCTCTACAAACCCAATAGCATAAGCGTTTTTGTGTGATGCACGGCTTGGCATCATTAAAGTTTATCCAAGGGTTCGAAGAGCATGGGCTGCAAAAAATTCAGAGTTTGTTTTGAAACTGAGATGTGCCACAGTTAGGTCTCCTACCTGCGACGTACAACAGATTCAAATATTAGAGCAAATCGTGTCTTTCCAAAAGAAATGACCTTACTGCAATCGCTTTCGTTCTATTTTTCCCAGATCAACCACAATGAGTTTTTTTACCGGTATTTTCGAGCAAGGCAAGAAGTCTGATGGCCGTTTACGCCTGATGGAGACCACCTTTACCAGTGACCCGCAGGACCCGGTTCTGCCATTTCATTTAATTCAAAAATATCAATTACGCCCAGGCCTAGAACTGGAAGTTAAACTAGGCAAGCCTTTTGGTGGCGGTGGTGGGCAAGGTAAAGGAGGCCCCGGAGGCGGTCGCCAAGGACGTAATAAAAAAGGGCGAAACAAAAAGCAGAAAAAAATTGCCATCGCTCCCAACGCGTTGGTGGTGAAAGATATTCTTCAAATTGATGGCCAATATCCTCAGGATTATTTGACCGCCATTGAACAACGCAAATTTGAAGATCTAACCACGGTCGATCCACAACCTCGACTGCGTTTAGAATATCCCGGATGCCCACCTGTTTGCCGGCTCATTGATCTGTTTTGCCCCATTGGCTATGGCCAGCGCGCCATGATTGTCTCGCCACCCAAAGCTGGCAAAACGACCATGCTTCAGCAAATCGCTTTTGCCATTGAAAAAAATCACCCCGACGTGGAAGTGATCGCCTTGTTGATCGATGAAAGGCCAGAAGAAGTCACGGACTTTCGACGCAATGTGCCTTGCACCGTACTAGCCAGTTCCAACGACCATGAGACTGAACAACACGTCGGCCTGGCGGCGCTGGCGATTGATCGCGCCAAGCGTAAAGCAGAACGAGGCGCCGATGTCGTGATCTTGCTGGATTCGCTGACCCGTGTCGGCCGGGCATTTAACAATGCTCCAGGCCTCGCCAATTCCGGTCGAACCCTCTCCGGCGGCATGGACTCGATGGCCATGTCCATTCCCAAGAAAATCTTTGGTGCAGCCCGCCGATTTGAAGAAGGCGGGTCACTTACCATCATTGCCACCGCGCTGGTCGATACAGGCTCTCGTGGCGATCAGGTGATCTTTGAAGAGTTCAAGGGTACAGGCAACATGGAATTGATCCTTGATCGCTCCATTGCCGAAAAACGGGTCTTCCCAGCGATTAATCTCGCTGCCAGCGGAACGCGTAAAGAACACCTCTTAATGGACCCCGCCGAGATGACCACCGTCAATGCCATTCGTCGCAGACTGCTGAACATGCACCCCGTCCAGCAGATTGAACAACTCCTCAAAGCCATCGAGCATTTTGAAACCAATGCCCAACTCGTCGGTGTGAGCAGTGCGCCTGCAAACGCATAATCAAGGCTTCGTTCACTGTGGCCTGAAGGCTTGCAAGGAGCTTGTTCGCTTCGGTACGACTTGATTTTACGGTCTTTTGGATGTTTTCTACTTCAGATGGTTGACTTGTGATGCCGTATCGGTAGACTCTGCGCCCAAGATGCGCTATTCAAGGAGATTTTAGCCATGATTTTAACCGGTATTTCCGACGAAGCAGGCAAGGATATTCAAACTCAAATCAAAGCCCACCAGGCCTTGGGATGGGACCATCTTGAAATCCGAACGATTCACGGGCACAACGCTTCGACCTCCGCCTTATCTGACGAAGCGTTTGAAGATGCCATGGTGCAGATTGAAGCTGCGGGTATGACCGTGGCAGGGTTCGGGTCAGCCATCGGCAACTGGAGCCGCAAAATCACCGATGATTTCTCGGTTGATCTTGAAGACCTTCAACTTACCGTTAAACGGATGAAGCGCGCCAATACCAAATATGTCCGCACCATGAGCTGGGTCCAAGGCGAAGCTGATGAAAGCCAGTGGCGTGATGAAGGTATTCGTCGCTACAAGGAATTGGCCAAGATTGCTGAAGGCGCAAACATTTATCTGATGTATGAAAACTGCACCGGATGGGCTTCTCATACGGCCGACCGCATGGTTGAATTTGTCAAAGCAGTCGATTCTCCCAACGTCGTTCTGCTCTACGACATCGGCAACGTCGTCAGCCATGGCACGCCTGACTCATGGGACTTTTATCAAACACTCAGACCTCACCTCAAATATGTGCATATCAAAGATGCTAAATTCCTCGGCGATCATGTCGAGTCTGGAGAGTTCACCTATCCCGGCGAAGGGGACGCTTTGGTCCCTCGAATCATTGCAGACCTGATCGCCACCGGTTACGACGGAACCATTTCCATTGAACCCCATGTTGCCACGGTGGTGCATGCTGGGGGTGGCGATGCGGCACCTGAAGAACTTTATGAAGCGTATCTCAAGTACGCTCGCATGGCTGGAAAAATCGTCGAAGACGCCAAAGCAGCCGTCTGACCGCTTGCCTTAAAACCGAATGATCGAAGAATACCTCAAAACTTTGTGGCCTAGGGAAAACTTCCCTTACCGCTCGGTTTTGAGGTCTTCTTCGATTGGATTTTCGTTTAACCGGGTATAGGCCAACGGATTGATATGCTTGGGGTCACAGCCTGCAATCGTCCGCAAAATTTTAACCACATGTGAATGGCTGTTTTCAATAAACAGGCGGAATCGGATTTGAGTTCCAGCCGCAGCAGTCCCTGCCACGAATAGGCCTGGAACTTGAGTCTGCATGGTATTGAAATCCACCTCAGGAGCTTGATTTTTCCCATGCAGAAGAACGCCTGCCTGCTTTAAAAGAAACGGGTCCATCTCATAGCCTGTCATTAACAGCACAAAGTCCGCGGGCACTTTTGCCGCTCCCTCTGTCGTTTGAAGTTGAACATGCATGGGCGTGATTTCAGTCACGGTGGAACTTGGATAAAAAGTAATTTTCTGTGTTTGGATCAGCCAATCAATTTCAGGCTTAAGCCAATACTTGATGGACCGTTCGTTGAATTGATCTTGTCGATAGCTGATTGACACAATCGCACCTGCTCGCTGGCATCGCAGGGCAGCTTCGACAGCCGAGTTTTTCCCACCCACGACCAATAACCGTTGCTGGAAATACCGATGGGGTTCTTCAAAGTAATGGCTCACATGGGGTAATTTTTCCCCAGGCACACCGAGCATACGAGGCTTGTGCATATCGCCGATGGTCAAGATCAGGTGCTTGGAGGTATAGTTTCCCTTGGAAGTGATCACATGAAACAAGTCGTCTTTTTTAGAGAGCTGGGTCACCGGTTCATAGGTTTTTACCTTCAGGTCAAATTGTTCCACAAGGCTTCGCAAGTAGGCAAGGTATTGTTCGCCTGTGGCTTTGTTTTGATCGGGCGTATGCAGCGGCACGCCGCAAAGGCTGATCCGGTCAGGTGAACTGAAAAACTGTGTTTGCTGCGGATACCAACTGATGGTCTGGCCGATTTGGCCTGCATCAAACTGAAGGTAATCAACATGGGCCTCTTTCAACGCAACAGCCATTTCCAGGCCTATCGGCCCAGCACCAACAATAATTGTATCGGTCGTGGGAGAATTCATGGACAGAGCCATTCATTTAAAAAAAACAAAGAGGGTCCAAATGATCCTCCACAATTGCAACAACGTCGAAGCCTGCGGGTATAATAAAACCGAGCATTCATGGAAGATCAGAACATACAACAACTTTTAAGGCAAGTGGCTTGGCGGCAGCGCCTTGTGGCCATTGGTAAACGAAGCTATCTCTTTACCCTGATTTTCGCAGCTCTGTTTGCGGCAACCTTGGTGATACTTCGGGTTCTGGGTACTCCCCATGCGTTTGTATCGTGGTGGACCATTGGGGCGGTTCCGCTGTTGGGCATCCTCTTGGCTCTGTTATGGCATCCCAAGCCCACGTCCAATCAAACCGCCAGGCTCATCGACCAAAAAACTGCCTCCAAAGATCTTTTTCTGACCGCCACCACCTTGGGGCAAAGCATGGGGGACTATCAGGCCATGGTGGCCTCAGAAGCAACCGACCGAGCCAAGACCGTTCAACCCCAGCAAATGGTGGCATTAGAAGGCGGTTGGCCTCGATTTTTCAATACCATGATTGCTTTGGTGGTTTTGTTGGCTGGGGTTCTTTGGTTTCCTCAATTTGATGTGCTTGGCGTGCAGGCGCAACAGCAAAAAACAGCCCAGCGAAAAGAGCGTTTAGAAGAAACCAAAAAAGCCGTCGCCAAACGGGCGGATGAGTTAAAAAAGCAGGACGTCACGACACCGCTTTCAAAGCCAGTCGAAGCGAAGCTCAACGCACTGAAGCGAACCTTTAATCGGATGAAGCCCAAAGACCCCAAGGGCAACGCTCAAAAACTCGCAGCCCGCAAAGATCAGCTCCAAGAAGCATGGAAGCAAAAAAAACTCGCTCAAGCCTTGCAAAACCAATCGGTCAGTCAGCGTTTTGGTGCGATGTCCAATCCGCAAAGCCGCAAATGGCAAAAAGATTTAAAGCAAGGCAAGACCAGCGACCTTGAGAAAAAACTCAACAAACTCAAAGACCAAGCCCCGCAACTTGCCAAAGAAACCGATCCCGCCAAGCGTCAAGAACTTCAACAGCAAATGCAGCAATCCATGCAGGACATGGCAGACTTTGCCATGAAACAAGACGGCGGGTCCAAGCTCAGTGAAGCCATGAATCAAGCGTTGCAACAACTGGACATGGCCTCGATGAAAGAGATGTCCAAAGAGGCTATGGAAGCCTTGCAAGAATCACTGGACCTTTCTGAAAAAGAAATGCAGCAGTTGGCTCAAAATGCTCGGGACATGAAATCTCTGCAAGATGCGATGAAAGCTTTGCAACAAGCCCAGGAACTGAATCAAATCCAACCCCTCGACGGCAAAGCCAGCTCCAGTTGCAAAACCATGGCAGACTACAAAAAACTGTATCAACAACAGCTAAGCCAATGTAAAAGTGGCGGCAAAAACGGCAATAAACCCGGCAATGGGCAAGGAGCCGGGGGAGCCGGGGGGGCCTCGCCGAGCCTCGCCCAAGGTCAAAATGGCCAAGGACAGGGCCAAGGTCAAGGGTCCGGCCAAGGTGGTTTCGGGGGTCAAGGACAAGGCCAAGGCGGCATTGCTCCTGAGGATGACTCCATCAAAACGGACTTTCAACTCAAACGGGACAAGCCTCACCTTCAAGCAGGCAAAATTTTATTGACTTGGAAAACCAAAGGATTGGCCCAGCCCGGCGAAGCGACTGACGATTACCAGTCTTCCGTGCAAACCATTCAGCAAAACACCAGCCAAGCCATTCAAGCTGAGCAGGTACCATCGGGGTATCATGGTGCCATTAAAAAATATTTTGACACGATTGAAAAAACCGTTGAAGCACCACAAACACCACCCCCGGAAACTTCTCCAACGCCATCTCCATAACCCACCTCGCGGCCGCTCTGGGCTGGGGGTTTTATGGATCATCGCGTTTGTCGCACTCGTGGCATTGAGCCTTGTCTGGTTTGGCCGCTCCAGTTCAGCATTGGTGGTCTACTGTTCACATGATGCTATTTATTCTGAAAAAATACTCCAGCAGTTTGAACAAGACACAGGCATCAAAGTTGTCATTCGTTTTGATACCGAGTCCACCAAATCTTTGGGATTAACCGAATTACTCATTCGTGAAAAAGAGCATCCGCGATGTGATGTGTTTTGGAACAATGAAATCCTCGGCACGTTGGATCTTGCACAGCAAGGTCTGCTTGAACCCTACAAAGGCTCAGGCTACGACCGCATCCCCGATGCGTTTAAAGATCCACAAGGGCAATGGGTCGGCTTTGGCGCACGCTTACGCGTTTGGATCATCAATACCCAAAAAATGTCCGCCACCCCCGAAGCAGTGGCCCAAAAACTAGCCTTGCCCTCCTTGAAACATCTCACGCTCGCCAAGCCTCTCTATGGCACCACACGCACCCACTACACCACCCTGTGGCATCTATGGGGCAAAGACAAACTCATTCAATGGCATCGCCAATGGCGTCAACGCGGCTTGATCGAAGCGCAAAGCAACGGCCAAACCAAAAACCTCGTCGCTCACGGCCACAATGACCTGGGATGGACCGATACCGATGATTTCTTTCTCGCCCGTGAAGCAGGCCAGCCCGTGGACATGCTCCCCGTCAGGCTAGACAACAATCAAACCATCTGTATCCCCAACACCGTCATGATTATCAAAGGCACACGCAAATTGGCTCAAGCCCAAAAACTCGTTGATTATCTAACCTCCGAAGCCTGTGAATTGGCACTGAGCCGATCCCAAGCCAAGCAAATTCCCCTTGGCCCAGTCGATGAATCCCAACTCTCTGATGACGTCAAGCAACTTAAAATATGGGCGAAAGATGGCTATCCACTAGGCCAACTTGAATCCGTACGCCAAGCATGTCTCGACTGGCTTAAGCAAGAGTACCTTCAATGATCGCCAGTCCGCTCCTTATGGCCGTGGGTATGACCTTGCTGCGGAGCTTTGTCATTGCGGCGGGGGCCTGTTGGCTTGCCAATCAATGGCTCAAAAGCCACCGTGAACAAACGTTTTTTTCAAAGGGCGTTTGGTGGTTGTTTCTACTTGCTCCGACATTGACGCCTCCTTTGTTGATTGGGTATGCGTATTCCAACACCCAATTTTCATTGGTCGCGCATCCTTGGTGCAATGAGCTGCTATATAGCTTTTTACTATTGTTTCGGATGATGCCTTTGGCGTGGCTGGTGTTATTTTTCTCACCGGCGCCACCGTTGGGAGCTTCGGGCATTTACTGCCAGGAATTATTGGATGGGAAGCGGGGGGGGCAAGAAGGCGATGGGAATTTTCAGGGGCGCTTCCGGGGGCGCTTCCGGGGGTGCTTCCGGGGGTGCTTCCGGGGGGGGGGATGGTGGACGTATGGGCCTGGTCGGGCGATGGTGACTGCGATGGCCTTGGTTTTTCTTTTGGTCTTCGGTGAATTTGAAATAGCATCCCGCTTGGGTGCTAGCTCTTGGACGGTGTGGGTCTTTGATGCTCAGGTGGGGGGGCTGTCGTGGGAGGCAACTGGCTGGGCTTTGATCCTCCCGGTCTCATGCCAATGGCTGGTGTTCGGCATCGCGGCCTTAAGCCTCGCCCCCACCCCCGGAACCACCCCCGGAAGCACCCCCGGAAGTATTTATTCGCCACGTCAAGGAGCCATTGCTGTTCATGGGAAGGGGGGGGCTGCGTTGTGGGTCTTGGGAAAATATCTATGGCTTATTTTGGCGGCGGTTCTTGTCTGTGTTGGACCATTGGCATTGCTCAGTGGTTCGATGGTACGTGGGCTATCTGCGGTGTGGGCTGATCGTCTTATTATGCAAGAGATTGGCGTGAGTCTTTTGTTTGCCTGTGTGGCAGCGGCTGTGGTCGTCGCCATCATTAGCCGCTTCAAAGCGATTCGTTTGGGACGCATGCTTTTATGTTTGCCTGGCATGACGGGTTCACTGGTGGTGGGCTTGATGATTTTGAGCATCTTCCAGACTTCTTTTTTTGTCTTTTTATATGACACGCCGATTCCCTTGTTGGCAGCGTTGATTTTGATGGTCTTACCAGTGGGCATGATTTTGCGTGCGGTACTGGCTTCATCAGGTTCTGCGATTTATTTAGCAGAGCAATTGTCCCATTCCTCTAAACCTGCTCAACAAGCTCATGGCCGTTCGCTTCTTTGGACGCTGGTGCATCGCCCGATGGGTCTTATTTTCTGTGTTTTGTTTTACTTGGCTTATATTGACTTGCCTGCGTCGGCCTTGCTTTGCCCTTCTGGAATGTCACCGGCAGGTGTCCGCTTGTACAATCTAATGCACTACGGTCGATACGATACGCTGGGGGCGATGACCGCATTGACTTATGCGTGTCCCTGGATGATTTTTTTATTGGTTTGGCTCATCGCACGAGGTCGAAAGGTTCATGACTAAAAGTCTTTGGCGATTGGATCAAGTGCATTTGGCCCCACGGCTAGAGCAGCTTTCTTTGACCATTGAACCGGGGGTCACGGCCGTTCTAGGTGAATCCGGAGCAGGGAAAACCTCCCTCTTAAATTTATTAACCGGATTTGAAAAACCAACCGCAGGCATCATCGAAACCTCTCTTTTAAAACCGCCCCAAAATCACAATCAGACAACCGCTGTGAGTGAACGCCCAAACCTTTCTTTGTTTTGGGTTCCACAGGATGATGGGTTGTGGCCTCACCTCACTTGCCGTGGGCATTTACAGGCTGTCTGCGACAATCCAGATCACTGGTTAGCGTTGTTTGACTTAACGGAACGAGCCCACGCCAAGCCTCATCATTTGTCTCAAGGCCAGCGAAACCGTTTGAGCGTGGCACGCGCATTGGCGACGGGATCTGAAGTTTTGGTCATGGATGAGCCGTTAGCGCATGCGGATGTGACTTCGGCCCGTCGGTATTGGGAGATCATTTATGAGCATTGCCGTTCTTTGATCTTTGCCACGCATGAAGCTTCGCGGGTCCTCGCCAGTGCTGATCAAGTCATCTGCCTAAAACAAGGTCAGTTGCTCGCACAAGGCTCCGTACAAAAACTCTATTGGGAACCGGACAATTTACCAACAGCCCAGTTGCTCGGTCCAGCCAATTGGATCGACGGCTGCATCAGACCAAGCCAATTACAATTACAAGAAGAAACGACGGGCGATTTAGAAGTTCAAAAATCGGTTTTTCTAGGCGAACTGGTCCAGACCCAGGTTCGTCATCATGATGGCGAGAGTCAAACATTCTGGCATTTACCCAATACCTCGCAAACGCCATCACTCAAGCCAGGCACGCGGGTCTCACTCAAATTGCTAACCCTTTGCCTAATGGCGTTGTTGTTATTCACGGGTTGCGAGCATGAAGATTCCCCTGTTTTGCCCGTGATATCAAGTCAGGTATGGCCTGTGCCAGCAGACGGACCGAGCATTCCCGCGCCACGCAATATCACAATCATGCCCAATGACCAGATGATTGTCCTAGACACCGCAGGACGTGTTTTAATTTATGACAAGACCGGCCACGTGGTGAGACAATGGCGTATGCCGACCAATGAAAATGGCAACGCTGAAGGCGCATGCTTGCTTGCTGATGGACGCATTGCCGTGGCGGACACGCATTATCATCGGGTCGTTTTTTTTGATGAAGTGGGCAATGTCGTTGGCATGATGGGCAAACGGGGGCATGGGCCTGGGGAATTTATTTACCCCGTCAGTGTGGTACAGGACGAAGCTGGTTTTATCTATGTCGGCGAATACGGCGGCAACGACCGAATTCAAAAATTTACCCCCCAAGGACAACACGTTTTAAGTATCGGCCACGCGGGAACCGGCCCGGGTGAATTTCAACGGGCCGGCGGCATGATCTACCACCAAGGCAAACTCTATGTCGCTGACGTGATTAACAATCGAATTCTCGTCTTTGCTGCCAATGATGGAACCTTTGTCAAAGCTTTGGGCGAATCGAAATTACATTTGCCTTACGATGTCACCCTTGGCGAAAATCAAACGTTGTACGTCGTGGAATATGGCGGGGGACGTATCACGCAACTGGCAATCACAGATGGAAAATTTCTAGGTAGTTACGGTCAAACCGGGCGAGGCAAAGGGCAATTTATAACGCCTTGGTCATTGGACATGGATTTGTCGACACATCGTTTGTATGTAGCAGATACAGGAAACAGGCGCCTTGTGGAGCTTGCATTTTGAGAATCGCCTCGATTCGACAAGCTATTTTCCCTTCGCCACGCAAGACTATTCCCTTGTGGGCTGCATGGAAACCATTGGCATGGATGATGGCTTTTGGCTTGTTGTGTTGGGTTCTCGACCGTACGGACACGCTGATTTTCACCAACCCCCAAGCGTTATGGCTCGTCATGTTGATGCCTTGGTTCTGGTGGCTTAGCGCAGCAGGCCATAGTGGATTAACCGGTTGGCGTGGGGCGATTGCGTGGGGGGTTCGATGGGTTGTATTGAGCTTGCTTATTTTGATTTTGGCTCAGCCTCGATCCGTACGAAAAGACCAGACACTCTCGGTCATTTTTGCGGTGGATTATTCGGCTTCAATTTCCCCTTCGATGCGTGAAGAGGCGTTGACGTTTGCGGTGAACATGGCCAATGAGAAACCTGAGAAAGATCAGGCAGGTTTGGTTTTCTTTGGCCGTGATGCAGCAGTGGAATTGCCGCCGATGCCCAGCTTCCCTTTTGAAGCGGTCAATGTCCAAGTCAATGCTGATGGGACCAATATTGAACAAGGGTTAAGCTTGTCATCGGCTCTGATTGCAGACGATAAAATTGGTCGTATTGTTTTGATCACCGACGGAACTGCGACAGAAGGGAATCTACCTCCGCTACTTGACGAACTCAAGGCCAGAGACATTCCCGTAGACGTGCTTCCCATTGCGTATGACCATGATCAGGAAGTCTGGGTCGAGCGTCTGGAGCTACCCCGATTTGTGCGTATCGGTGAAAATTACGAAGCAGCGGTCATCGTTTCCTCGCTCTCAGCGGGCAAGGGTGATTTGATTTTCAAAGAAAACGGCCGTGTGATTTACCGCGGCGAAGCAGCTTACCAATCAGGGAAAAACCGCTTTGTTTTACCTCTGCAATTACGTGAGCCGGGATACTATGAATACGAAGCAGCCATCGAAGTCCCCAAAGAAAATGATGGCTATCAACGTAATAACAAAGCCATCAGCTATCTGTTTTTGCAAGGCCAGAACCAGACCTTGTTGGTCATGGACTCTGAAGGCGACCGTCGAGATTGGGAAACGTTAAAACGCACGCTGGAACTGGCCAAGCGAGACGTTCAGGTTATGTCTGCCTATGAATTACCAACAGACCCACTGGCCCTGTTGATGTATGACAGCATTTTGTTTGTGAATGTACCTGCTGAGCGACTGTCTGTGCCTCAATTTGAAGCCTTGCGTGATGCGGTGTATCACCAGGGATCAGGCTTTTTAATGGTGGGGGGGGATAACAGCTTCGGCCCCGGAGGCTATCACAACACTTTGATTGAAGAACTTTTGCCCGTCACGATGGACATTAAGAATAAAAAAATTCTTCCCAAAAGTGCCATGGCAATTATTTTGCACACCTGTGAATTTCCCCAAGGCAACACCTGGGGCAAACGGATTACCAAACAGGCCATCAAGGTCCTCGGCTCACAAGATGAAATCGGTGTGCTGGTATACGGCTATCAAGGTGGCGCTCAATGGCTCTTTCCTTTCACCCCAGCCAGCCAATACAAACAACTCTCAATCAAAATCAATAAAGTGCAAATCGGCGATATGCCCAGCTTTGCCAATACCATGACCATGGCCTTGACAGGATTCAAAAATGTCGATGCTGCCAACAAGCACATGATCATCATTTCCGATGGCGATCCTCAACCACCGCCACCAGCTTTGTTACAACAATTCGTGAACAACCGGATCAGCGTTACCACCGTGGCAGTTTTCCCTCACGGCACACAGACCCAGACCATGCGCGCCATCGCCAATGTCACCGGTGGTCGATTTTACTTCCCTCAAAATGCCAACAAACTCCCCTCCATTTTTATCAAAGAAGCCAAAACCCTGCGTCGCAGCATGATCCAAAACAAAACCTTTACCCCGGCGGTGCAATTCCCGTCACCGATTCTCAAAGGAATTGATTCCATGCCGCCGCTTGATGGGTATGTGCTGACCACGCCCAAGGGACGTTCGACCACGGTGCTAGAAGGGCCGGAAACACGTGAGCCCGACCCCATCCTCGCCACTTGGCGGTACGGCATCGGGAAAACCGCAGTCTTCACCAGCGACCTCTCTTCAAACTGGGCGAAAAACTGGATGACCTGGCCACAGTACCATGCCTTTTCAACACAACTGGTCAAAGACATTTCCAGACTCTCCACGCCCAGCCAGGTACACATGCAAGCCTTTGCCGCTGGCAACCGAGGCGTGATTACCGCCCAAGATGTTCGCACCCAAGGCGATATGCTCACCATCGATACCCAAATTCGAGGCCCCGACGGCCAAACCCGAACCATCACCCTTGAACAAATCGCCTCCCATCGTTATGAAGCACGCTTTGATCTCTGGTCCGAAGGACGTTACCAGATCATAGGCCAAACTCGTGGCGAAAAAGACCTTGCCCCAAACGCACCCACCCAACGCATGCACGCGGGCTTTGCAGTCCCTTACTCTCAAGAATATCTACGGTTTGGAGCCAGCCCACTGACCCTCCGACAAATCGTCACAAAAACCGGCGGCCGCCTCTTAACCCACAAAACCACCAGTGAAGATATCTTCACACAAGACCGCCAAGCCAAAAAAACCTCCAAACCAGCCTTTGATTGGCTGCTGATTTTACTATGCTGCATACTTCCTTTGGACATTGCGGTCCGTCGTATTCATATCGACTTGCAATACCTGCGGGAAATATTTGGAACGAACAGAACGATCACGCCTTCAGAAAAAACATTTGATACGCTCTTGCGAAAGAAAAAAGATGTGCAAAGCCAATTGGCCTCGTCGATGTCCAAACGTCGAGAGTCCCAAATGGATTTCGTCGAAGACATTTTCCCCACGCCTCCCGATTCAGAAACCAAGCCAACCACACGCATCAAACCGACAGACAAAACAGATACCAATACCACGAGCCGTTTGTTGGCCCGTAAACGTCAACGCGACCAAGAAAACAAATAGCGAGCGATCCGTTAAGAGGAGATTCGATCATGACAGATGAAACACAACAAATGCAGCAGGAAACCCAGGCCTTCCGCCAATTGCTCCAACAAGTTCGCGGTGCGGTGGGCCACGTCATGGTCGGACAACATCGTGTGGTAGAAGGCGTACTTACTGCCATGATCTGTGGTGGCAATGTCCTGCTTGAAGGCGTGCCCGGGCTAGGCAAAACGCAATTGGTCAAAACACTTGCCGCAGCATTGAACCTTGATTTTAAACGAATCCAATTCACCCCAGACCTCATGCCCGCAGACGTGATCGGCACCAACATCATGACCACCGATGAAAGCGGCGGCGGATCAGGTAGCTACCGATTCGAATTTCGAAAAGGTCCTATTTTTACCCAGCTATTACTTGCAGATGAAATCAATAGAGCAACCCCCAAGACTCAATCCGCCATGCTCGAAGTCATGCAAGAACGCTCGGTCACTGCCAGTGGGACCACGCACAAAATGAAGGAGCCTTACTTTGTGCTAGCAACTCAGAACCCCATTGAGCAAGAGGGGACTTATCCGTTACCCGAAGCTCAATTGGACCGTTTTCTTTTTAAGATCACGGTCCCGTTTCCCAGCGAAGGGGAACTCAATGAAATTGTAAGCCGCACCATTTTGAAGCAAGCTCAAGAAGTTCCCCAGGTTCTTAACGGCCCAAAGATCATGGCGATGCGTAAACTTTTGAACAAGGTTGTCGTGGCTGATGCCATGCGTGATTATGCGGTACGCATGGTCTTGGGGACCCATCCCCAGACCGACGCTGCTCCTGACACGGTGAAGAAATTTGTCCGGTGGGGAGCCAGCCCGCGTGCCGCTCAAGGATTGATTCTTGCCGCCCGTGTGCGTGCGTTGACCGAAGGTAGGCCACATGTCGCATTTGAAGACATTCGCTACTTTGCAACCGAAGTACTTGGCCATCGCATCTTACTCAACTATGACGGCCAAGCAGAAGACATTGCTGTTGGCGACCTGATCAATCAAATCCTCGAACACTTGGTGGAAACCCCTTAACCATGGCTCAGCCTTCGCAAATCACGTCCCTATTGTCTAATGCAGCTTTGCATCGTCTTGAACGCTTGCGGATCAATGCGTCAGGCCGCTTCACTAATCGTATGCGTGGCGAACACCTCGCCACCAAGGGTGGCAACTCAATGGAGTTTGCAGACTATCGTGATTATGTCGAAGGGGACGACATGCGATTCGTGGACTGGAACATTTTTTCCCGCTTGCGTCGGCCGTATATCAAACTGTTCCACCACGAAGAACAAATGCAAATCGTACTGCTCGTCGACAGCTCCAGCTCCATGCAACAAGAAGGTAAACTCCAACGGGCCAAGCAAATCGCGGCAGCCATGTCCATCTGTGGCCTGTTTGCCTCTGAACCGGTGAGCGTGTGGACCTTCAAAGATAAAGCCAATCAATTACCCCACGTCGGCCCCGCCAAAGGTCGACCCAGCGTTGGCAAACTATTGCGATTCATCGAAGAAATTGAGGGAGGCGGAACGCTTCCTCTAGACGACGCAATTGATGGCTTACTCAAACACCATCGCGGCAAGGGCGTCGTGGTCTTGCTCTCGGATTTTCTAACCTATGGCAACCTCCAACGCTCCTTCAACATGCTCCACAGTGCAGGACTGGAAATCTTTGCTTGCCAAATCCTCGGCGAACGAGAACTCAATCCTGAACTCACAACAGATCTTCGGCTTGTCGATTGTGAAAACAACGATGTGCTTGATGTGACCGCAGGTGGGGATCTATTGGGACTGTACAACGAGTATCTCACCCGATTCCAGAATACCCTTGCAACCCTCACCCGCCAGCGAGGCGGACGTTTTAAGTGTGTCGATGCGTCCGATGATGTCGAAATTACCTTGTTTGACGCACTACGCAGGGAGGGCTGGTTCATATGAGTTTTCCCGGATTTTTCGCACCCTCGATGGCCTTGCTCGCAGCTTTGGCGTTGCCCATTGTGCTGTTCTATTTTCTAAAACTCAAACGCACACGGCTAGAAGTTTCCTCTCTGGTCCTCTGGCAACAAGTACTCGCAGACCACCGGGTCAATGCGCCATTTCAAAAAT
Organism: Planctomycetota bacterium; assembly: GCA_024279865.1. Classification (GTDB taxonomy): domain Bacteria; phylum Planctomycetota; class Phycisphaerae; order Phycisphaerales; family Phycisphaeraceae; genus JAJRRC01. The sequence continues at coordinate 17,126 of JAJRRC010000031.1, forward strand.
TCAAACGAAACTTTTTGTTGTTGTTACAACTATTGTTGCTGGCTCTGTTGGTGTTGGCGGCCATGCAGCCGTATCGGCGAGCTAACGTGACTGGGGAGCAACGCCTGCCCATTCTCATCGACTGCTCCGCGAGCATGGATGCGTTGGATTCCCAAGGCGGCAAAACCCGTTTGGACCAAGCCAAAAAGCAAGTAGAAAAACTTATTGATGGCCTCCTTCCAAACCAGGAATTATGCATCATTCGTTTTGCCCGCTCTGCACGTCGGCTCACCGGATTCACCAACAACAAACGGCTTTTAAAACAGGCCTTGGCTAAAATCAAAATTCAGGACGTACCTGGTGAATTGACCGATGCGATGCGGATTGCTGAAGCGTTATCCAAAACAGCTCCTTTTGAGAAGGTCGTTTTGTTTAGTGATGGGAATTTTCCGACGCAAACGGATTTCGCGTTGCCGTTTGAAATTGATTATCAGCGATTGGACTCGCCTGGGACCAATGTGGGGATCACTGCCATGAACGCCAGTCGCGTCGAAGGTTCCGGGGGGGGGGCCGGGGGAGGATGGGAAGTTTTTATCAAGGTGATTGCCGCCAATGGGCCGGTGAGTACCACGTTGGAGCTGTGGCAGGACGGCAAGCGTTTGGCTGTGGAAGATTTGCATGTCGATCCCAAGGCCGCCAAGCGATTGGTTTTTCATGTGACTGCCAATCAAACGTCAACGCTGACTGCGAAATTATTGCCTGATGATTTTGATTCACTTTCATCAGACAATCAGGTCTCACTTCAAATTTCTCGCACGCGAAAACTTCTTGCTTACGTTGCAAAGCCGTTGATCCCTGAACGCCTGGCTATTTCAGCCATGAGCGAAGTCCAATTGGTCCGCCGAGCACAATTAAACGATGGCATTGATCTATTGATCACCGATCAGGCCGACGCTCCGACCCATGATGCAAAAGTAATCATGTACGTTGGAACGCTGCCTCAAGACCTGACGTCATTGATGGAAGTTGAACCCTTGGCAGGGACAAGCATGGTCTCTTCAGATCGATTTGCACCGGTGCTTAGCCATGTCGAAATGGCCGATGTGACATTTCTGGATCAGCCCAAACGCAAGCCCGACGTTCGTGAAGTCGACTTCGAACAACACGGCTACGAAATTCTCGTGCATGGCACGCACGGCCCAATTCTTTTACGCAAACGAACGGAACAAACACGTGAGTATGTTTTTCCAGTTCATACCAGCCGAACCACGCTCCCGTATCGTGTGGGATTCCCAGTGATGATGTCCAACCTTGTACGAATGGCCATGGACATGGCAGGGCTTCAGCAGATTCGTGCATCCCAAACAGGCGTTCTCCCACCGATGAATTTGGTCAGTGGCAAAGCCTATACATTGCAGCGGCCTGATGGCTCTAAGAAAACCATCAAAGCATCCACCACAGGCACACTCGATGCGATCCCCGCATTACGGGTCGGAACGTATCTGATTCGCAACGGTGGCGAAGTCGTTGCCAGCCGTCACGTTGGCTTGTTAAATGCTCATGAAACGAGTCTCAAAAGTGAACGTCAAATTCAGTTTGACGAGCTGGCTGTCTCGGCCGCGGTATCGCCTTTGGAAACAGATCAATCCTTTTGGCCTCAGATAGCATGGTTGGCCTTGGCGGTATTGATCTTTGAGTGGTGGTATTTTCACCGAGCCCGCAGAAGCATCCGTTCTGGAAACTTGAACGAAAATATTACAAAAAAACAATAACACATGGTAAGATTATAAAAACGGTAAGATATTGTACTAAAACAGCTTACCGCCCTTTTTACAATTAACGTCCGATAATGGCTATTATGTATAATTCGATAACCCCTAGGCCGTCAGAAGTCGTTTTTAGGCAAATTGGGGATATATAATGGATAGGGAACTTTTCAGAGCCCACGCATGAAACCTGAAAAGTTATTTGCACAACACATGGTATATTTGAATCCATTGGGTCATTGTTCTAAAACTCTTATGAAAACATTTTTTTTCAGGAGAGTGCCATACAAGGTGGCACTCTCCCTTTTTAACATCGCTTATGATCGCATGCGGCTCACAAGCCGTCGCCCTTCCGGACCGGGTCGGCCACAGGACATGAACCAAGCTCGCGGCACAAATGGGTCATAATCCTCATTAACCGACCCATTAGGGTTACTCATGTAATTCGCATGTATGTGACATTGACAAACGTTGGTGGAATTACAACCAAGCCCGTGCCGCTGCTCGTGCTTCGCAGAAAACGTATCCCTCCTTGCCGAGAATTTATCCCTTTGAAGGGCCTGGGAATTCAAAGCATCTTCCCTGAAAAATTTCGGGGATACGACAAGAGGGATCGCAAAGCCCCGGAAGATTCCGAGAGTTCCGAGGGAATTCCGGGGGATTTCAGGGGGTTCCGGGGGCCGGGGGATGGGCTTGGTTGTAGATCACCTTCTGGCATTTTGAAGTGTCATCGCCAAAGGTGTTGGAGGCAAGGTCACTTGATGTCGCCAACCACGACGTGGCCGAGGGTCTTCGATTATGACTTTGGACTGGTTCGCCCAGAACAAGGTCAACACAAACAATGCAATGACCGCCAAGAGGCACATGCTGCCGATCACGCAGCGTTTGCCCGTCCCCAGAACCTGGTGTCGATGGATTGCTTTGCACAACAACGCTAAAAACCACGCCCAATTCAAAACAATGTGAATCAACAAGCCCGTCACAAAAGTAACTGCAATCCAGAAATGGATCTCTCCCCAGTCATGGCGAACCAAGCCCCATACGGTATTGTCTCGACTGTGTGGCGGTAAAATCAGCCACATAAACAACCCCGTCCAAATTAGTCCCGACATGCTGGCCGCCAACAAAAGATCCACTGAAAAACGCCAACGGTGCACTGACATGATTCACCATCCTTTGGGCAAAAATCAACAGCGGGAAAGCCACGAACACAAAACCACAATCGCCATCAGGCAATCTACTCATCGATTCTCTGGAACATCATTGGAAATAACGCACCTGCAAAGATCCTTATTGCCTTAAAAACACTTATTGGACCTAATTAAAAGAAACCGAACAAAAATCAAACATTTGTATTGACTTTGACCGATGTTTGGATAATGATAGTATACGAACACAAGCCAAACACTTTCCCAATGGAGGCCCCCATGTTCAGCGTTAACCTCATTGAGCGACATTTTGAATCCCACCGATTTGAGCAGATTCTTTTGGGCGTGGTGCAGAACGGCCTCCAATTGCCGTTGCCGTTACGAATTCGCCTTGCCCAGTCCCCGATTGCTGCCGTCGCCCTGGGACTACGCCGGTTGGTCGACCTGACCTACACCCCGACCCAACTAAGTCAGCAGATGGCAGCCTTTACCATTAGTTGCCAAGAACCTGATGGCTCGTTCGGGTATGACCCATTGCCAACGGCCTGTGTCATCGCAGCATTGGGAAAAGTTTTAACAGAACACCATAGTGAGGACCCTGCTATCATCGGGGCTTACAACAATGCCCTTGAAGCTTTGGCGACCATGCAGGCATTTGATCCTTTTGAGCCTCTGTTCATTTGTGCTGATGACCGGACAACCGATGACCGAGCTTTGACGGGGGCTTTTATTCTCTTGCTGCTCACGTCCAATGCAGATTTCCGACAAACGGTTCGATCAGCTCCATTGCTGGACTGGTTTGAACAAAATCAGGACATGCTCGACGCGCCCACGTTTAATTTATGGCAACTGGCTCAACTGGAATTCACCACAGCCAATGAACTGATCGAGCTTCAACAAACCAACCATGATTTCCTGCCTTATCAGGCGATTCGTTTAGAAAACAGGTATCACACCATTGATTAAAAAAAGTAAAAACCCTCATGCCAGAAATATTTATATAGTGAACCCATCAAACATCTCCCCCCCGGAAGCCCCGAAAACTCCCCCGGAAACTCCTCCAGAAGTGTTCTCCAAAACATTCCCGGAAATATCCAAAAACTCTCCTCCGGGAATTCTGGCTCCGGCAAGTTCCCCCAAAGCCCCCAAACATCACGCATGGCAATGGGGGAACCGGGGTTTCCATCGGAATTTTTGTGGCGAAACGAACGATATCAAGTCCAAGAAATAATCGAACGCTGGAAAGAAGCTGGGCCTTGCCGAAATGGGAGCTCAGAACAATACCTTCATAAACATTGGTATCTCATCAAAACAACCCAAAACCAAATCATGAAAATTTACTTTGAACGACAACCCCGGTCAGGCCAAAACCCCAAAGCACGCTGGTGGCTCTACACCCTCACCTCCCCCGCCCCCGGAAATGCCCCCGGAAATGCCTAAAGGCTTTGTTTTTTGTTGACGCAATGGTCAAGGATTGGACTCGCAAAGTTTGTTTTGGGAGGTGTATCTTGGGATGTTTTCTAAGGATACTTCCGGAGCATTTTCAGGGAGTTTCCGGGGGGGCTTCCGGGGGGGGCCTCTTCAAAACCCAATTCCGCTCCTGTTAATGTTGATTCAAAACATCATCACATCGCGCAAATAATGTGGTCTATACGCAACATAATCAACAATCAAATAACGTCAAAAACAAACACTACTGTTTTATATAACACAACTTACATCTAAAAATATTCCGTTGGCATCTGTTTTGCTTTCTTCCTATTGGCAATAGGAGATATCATGCAAACAGACGCTAAGGGTTTTGAGATGACGCACGGCTTGGAGTGGATTAGACGCTATCGACGGATTCTGGCTGGCAGTGCGGCCATCAGTGGTTTTGCGATCCTTTTTCTGGCAGCCAAAGTATTTGGCACAAATCTAGCTATTGCGGGATTGAGTGAACATGCCGTTCGCACCATCGCCCACTTTACGGGTTTTGGTTGCTTGGCCATTCTTATTACCACTGCTCTGAAGCAACGATATGGATTGGGGTGGATCATCAGTGTTGCACTGGCATCCACAGAAGAATTGCATCAGCTCTATGTGCCTGGCCGTTATTTCACACTTGACGACCTGCTGGTCAATGCTCTGGGCGTGACGGTCTTTTTGTTGGCATTTCGACAACTGTGGCCATGGACCCGTCAACAAATTTTGACACTCATCTCTCACACTTATACCAATCCCATTTAAAACTCATGCGAATGGTGATTCGCGGAGACTGAATTGATAAGGTTTTATAAAAATTTCAACGCGTACATAATAGATGCTGTGCATCTTATCGGTCTGTTGTGTTAAAATGACAACAGGGAAAAATCTAGGAGATGTTTACATGCGTTCTAAAATTGTCTGGTTGTCGTTTTGTATCACCATGGTCTACTGGCTCGGCGGGGTCATGGGGTGTGCCACCTCTTCACACGATACGGAAAACTATCGCATTCTCAATGAAGAAAAAGACATTTTCAATCCATCACTCCCCGGTAATGGCATCAACGACATCAGCCTCACCATGCCAATCGTCCAGGTGCAGCTTGCGTCGCTGGACATTCCTCAAACAGTCATCGAGTCCACCACCACACAGAAGTCCGCGGTGATCGAGGCCACAAGCCGCAACTGGGACCATTTGGTAACCGGGCCAGACCAAGGAATCACCGAGCATTTACCCCACCACTTCAAGGACTGCTCTTTTTTGATGTCTGCACGCGAACAAGTGGATTTTGAGCAACCGTTAACCGATCAGATGAATGCAGCGTTGGCAGATGCAAATTGCCAAAAATTTCAACCTTTGGACATCATTGCTGCCGTGGGCCAACCCGCAAAATTTGCAATGGACGTGGCTACATGGCCCATTGTGGCAGTCACCCTAGAACCCCTCTGGTCCCCCATCCATACCCCCGCTCCCAATAAATAATTTCCCCCCCCCCGGAAGCCCCCCTGAAAATCTCAATCAATGACCCCTTATCTTTTTCATTTTTCCCCCCCTCCATTAAAGTAGAATGTCCCCTTTTCCGTTCCCGTCGACGGCCATCCCCTTTTAAAGGCTGTGTCGTGATCTCCAACGAACTAGGACACACCCGCCTGCCCGTCAAACCCCTTTATGTTACTGCGGGCAACAAGGCTGCTTAGAACGAATTTTTAGTTCGCCCTACTACAAACAACTTGACGGCAAGGGCAAACTAACAACTGCTTTAACCGAGCCTGAGCATTGTGATGCACTTGTACAGATGACAGACCATCTTGCAATGGGGCTTTCCAACGCAGTGAACTTTTGTCGCCCCACGCATGTCACATTGATGACGGACATGCCCGCAACGAAACCTTACATGGACCACCTGATTCAGCAGATTCGTAAGCGACTGATACGTGAGTTTGCCAGCCGGTTTCAGATGCATTTATGGATCGAGCCCCCGTCCCAACCTGCGGCCAACGGCGCAGCACTGGCATTAGCAAACTTATATTTCCCGAACGTGTCAGATTCGTAAAACAGAACACGTCTCACATCAGCCTACGGGCAGTCCGCTACATCGGCCTAGACGATCGAGGCGGGCTGGTGTTGATATGAAGGTTCGGCAGATACGAGGCTGGCTTCACCGCGCTTTTGCCATGGATAATTCTCGGTTATCTCACGGACGTCCTGAGCATTGAGCGGATCTTCACTTAAGGCATTCCATTCGAGCAGGCGATTTTTCATATCAGCCTTGATCTGAACATATTCCAAATCATCAGCTAGATTGATCTTTTCGCCGGGATCATTTTGAAGATCATAAAGTTCCTCTTCACCCTGAGCATACCAGACATATTTGGTCGTCTGAGTTCTGATGCATTTGACAAAATCACCGGGAACATTAAATGACGCAGTATTGTGTAACGGGTGGCCTACAATATTTCCCTCATTAACCTGCTTCCACTCAGATATGAACTCATCATAACTCTTGTAGGCGTTACGGTTGTTGGGAAAACATATTTCTGCATGTATTTCCGTGCGAAATGAATCAACTTCCCCAGTAAGAACTTGCTTAAAAGATTGCCCCTGAACACCCGGCGGTATCTCCAACCCAAGACAATCCAGAAGCGTGGGATAAATATCAATCTGTTCACACATCGCATTGATACGCTTGCCTTGATCAGCTAAGCCCGGCCAACGTATGCAGCATGGGATATTAAGCTGACAGTCATACATCAACAAATCTTTTTTGACCATGCCATGATCACAAAGGAAATCCCCGTGATCACTGACAAATATAATCACGGTATTTTCGAGCATGTCACGTGATTTAAGGGTGTCAATAATCTTGCCTATTTGTTCGTCCACAAAAGTGATCATCCCTCGATAAACCGCCATGTAACGCTGCAAGTCAGACTCGGTTGCTTGCGTCATTTTTTGAGCATGGCGTTTGATTTGTTGACGACTAGGTTTGCCAACAAGTTCGGGGTGATCCGTATGACAAACCGCACCGTCTGGCAATTGCATACTATCCTCGGGATATAGACTCCGAAAACGTTGAGGCGCAGTATGTGGTGCATGAGGGTCTTCAAACGATGCCCACAACATAAAGGGTCGATCCTCGTCATAATTTTCAAGAAAATCTACCGCAGCTTGTGACGTGCGGCCGGTTCGGGTGATCTTCTCTGGGAAATCATGCCAACATGCTCCGGCCCATGACCCAACTTCGGCCATCCGTTTCTTGATTGCATCTAAATGCTGGTTGTATTCATCGATACGATCTGAATCAAATTCGTTTTTATTGATTGAGCAATTTTCAAAATCTAGTTTTTCAATGTCCGCCTCATCGAACATATGATTTTTACCAATGGCACCCAGATAATACCCAGCCTGCCGGAGTACTCTAAATAGATGCGGTTCATCAGGCCCGACCATCACATTATTTTGCCTGACTTTATGACTATGTGGATAACGGCCTGTGATAAAGTTTACACGTGAAGGCACGCATACCGGACTCTGAGCAAACATCTGGGTAAAAAGCGATCCTTGCGATGCCAGCTTATCTATGTTGGGCGTAAAAACCTGCCCGCCGGTACAGCCCATCGAATCTAGCCGCTGTTGATCCGTCATGACCCATAAAATATTGGGTTTTTTATTCATAGTCTTCTTCTATTTTCTTTATCAAATATCACGTTTGAAACTATTTCTGATTAATCCATGGTGCCAACGCTTCAAGCATTTGATCCGTACTTTTGTTATAGCGCCACAATACCCAGCCACTGGCTTTATTCTTACGTGCCAATGCGATATGATGAGCCAATTGAGAAGGATACTGTATCCAACCAGCTGCGGATGTCACGCCCATTCCTTGCCGAACGGGAAAACCCTCTGGCAAGGCCTCGTGATGCGACTTGCTGTACCCGTTAAACAACCTAGACGATGTGGTGTAAGTCATAGGCTCTACAGAATCAAGCCATCCTTCCTGACACCATCTTGACCAATCCTGCCCAACAGCATCTCGACAATTAGGCCAGCCAGAAAAGACCGCGGCACTGAGCTTGACACCGGGTGCATCCTTACGAATGCGTTTTGAAACTCTCTGTACCACGTTAGATATGCATTCACGGCGAAATTCTAACCATTGCGAAACATACTCTCCATTAATCACATCACCTGGCCAGTTAGCCAATGTGTTTCCTAATTGCATTTCAAAAACATCCCGACATCGGCCACAATAACAGCCATTCTTGTCACGATACCGAATCACATCCAATTGCACGCCATCCACTTTATACTTAGTTGCAATCTCCGCTACGACATCTTCAATATGTTGAATGTTTCCCTCATGGGTCGGGCAAAGCCATGCGACAGATTCGCCTCGACTACCAATCACAACTCGACCCTCTTTTTCAAGCTTTTTGAATATGTCCGGATGCCTCCTAGTAAGTGAAGAAAGCGAAAAAACACCAATATAGGGGATAATTTTCATATCATTGGCACGAGCAGATTCAATGGCTTGAACTAACCAATCAGAACCCGCATAACCAGGTACTGCTTTATAGACAAACTGAACTGTTGAATCAGGATAAAATGCCGTCACACCGTGTGAGATTTGTGGGATCACTAAATTAATCCCCATCTTCTTGAATCGGGGGAAAGACTTTTGAGGATCGGGCACATTCTTGGGCCATGTCCATAGTCCACGTTGTTCCCCTAGCACACCAGGGCCACCGTATGTAGAAGTAATTTTTACTGTTTCTTCAACAACCTGCGAACCTATTTTTGCTCGAAAAAGGATTTCACGAACAGCATCTTTTGACTTTTCTATCTGACCTGAAACTTTGTAGCTCTCAAGTGTTCCATTTCTGCCTTGAACCAACTCAACAGATGTTTCCTTTTCAAGCACGATATCTGGATCATTAGGACAAGATAGCTCAATTTTCCCACGACTATTTCCAGTCGCAATACGCACACTAAAATTCGGGAAAAATCCAGCCGCAGTGTTCATTTTATAACGCGTCATCAAAATACTGGGGCTTGCAAGCGCTTTGGCAATTCGAACTTCCTTTGAAATCCTAGGTTTTAACCATTCAATAAACGCTTTTATGACAGACTCGTTACTACCTTTGGGCCATAAAGTAGCTCGCCCATTTTTTGAAATATTTAAATTCATCCCTGTGACAATAATCTTGCCTTTACCAAATTGATACGCAACGGCTACAGCCTGTGAAGCATTATCTTTAATGAGTACCTTGAACTTTTTCCCATAAGCAGGAACAAAATTACGGTTTTGTTTTCCCTTTTTAACAGTCGTACTATTCTCGTCCCCCATGTCATTTTCTAATGGTGCTTTATTCGCATTTTCTTTCAGAGTAGAAAGGCCTTTGACAGCTTGATGTCCTGATATAATCTGGATTCCGCCTGGACTAGCTTGACGCCATGTCTGAATCAGGCTGCCCCCTTCTCGTACATAATTTCTAAGATTTTTCTTCCAACTAGGCCGTACCATCCCAACAGAAGTGACGTTACATAAATAAATAATGTCGTACTGCAAAAGTGTTAGTTTTTCAAAATCACTAATCGCTTGAGCCTCGTAGCCATTTTTAATTAGCCCCCTTACCAACCCACCAATACTTGGGCCGCTCCCTTCTGTTGCCTGCCTATCAAACACACCCACTTTTAATTTAATACCTGTATTCGACTCAACTATTTTCTTTTCCCCCGCCCCATGAGCATGAGATATAAACATAGAGATCACGCACAGCACTACAGTAACAGCACTTTTCATCAACATTTTCCTTAAATACAATTTACCGACAACAACTAAATCAAACTGATCCAAGAGTAGAAAACTAAACTGGCATATTACTCAGTTTATATACAACATCATTAAATTTATTTTGTGAGTTTGTAATGATATTCAGCAATACCGTGATCCCCAGCCATCAGATCAGCCTGCTTTTTTGTTGAGACATGACTATCTGCCCATAGTACATTAATGCCCTTATCATGCCTATCGCCAACTGGCGGCACTATCCCGGATTGACCCGGGCGTTGGAGCCCGACCCAATACCATGATCTACCGCCAGTTCCAGTCCAGTCCGTCGTATCACCGCTTAATATAGAATCGGAAGGTTTAAGAACGGACAACACACGCTTTCTTCTAAATTTTGCGTTGGTATGACCATCATATGTGCCCATATAAAAATAGTTCCAGCCATAACCACCTTCCTGAGGCTTCTGATGGACTGGTACATACACCACCTGTGAATCTGCGGTAGCCCACGAATAGCGGATTCCAAACCGAACCGGGATAATGCCCGGCAGAAAGGAATCCATTATGACCGAATCAACTTCTAATTCATCCCAGGCCTCCCGCAACTTGTCGCCTCCTGAGGCACCACGTCGCCGTC
>JAJRRC010000032.1 GCA_024279865.1 Planctomycetota bacterium
GAAACCACCCACATGGGCTACCGTGGCAACGCGGGATGCTCGGATAGAAGCATGGGAACCAGCCAAAACAGACGACTCAAAATAAAAGAACCTTGACAAGCAACGGTTTTTCATAGAAGCCGCACGCTAACAGCGTGCGCGGGAACGCTGGGTTTGTTACCATAGATGTGTGATGAATTTAATCTGTTGCCAAACTGATATTGTCTGGGAAGACAAACCTGCGAATTTTCAACAGGTGCGTCAAATGCTTGAGCAAACCACGGTGCTGCCTCAATCTTTGATCGTGCTGCCTGAGATGTTTGGTGTTGGATTTAGTTTGAGTATTGATGTCATTGCAGAAAAAGAATCCTGCGAAACCGAAGTTTTTATGGCCCAGTTGGCTCAGCAATACCAAAGCTGTGTTCTCGGCGGGGTGGTGACTGAGGCAACCAACGGCAAGGGGCTGAATCAAGCGGTTGCGATGGGACCCGACGGCGAAATTTGCCGATATACCAAACTTCATCCCTTTACCAACGGCAACGAACATCATCACTACCAACGCGGCGAATCTATTAAAACATTCAAGTGGCAAGATTGGACGGTTGCTCCAGCAATCTGTTATGACTTGCGATTCCCCGAAGTATTCAGCATGGCAGCAGGGCAAGGCGCGGAGCTATTGGTGGTCATTGCGAATTTCCCTGCCAAGCGAGAATTACAATGGCGAGCGTTGTTGATTGCCCGTGCGATTGAAAATCAGAGTTATGTCATTGGGCTTAACCGCACCGGCGATGATCCGAACGTTCACTATAGCGGCGGTAGCCTGATCATCGACCCACTGGGTCATGTTGTGACAGAACGTGGCAGTGAACCGGGCGTACTTTCGGCGCAGATTGACCGCGTGAAATTGCAGGAATACCGTCAAATTTTCCCTATGCTCGCAGACCGATGGCTGATGTAATCGCGGTCACAATTTGATCCAACGCGACTTTGTCATCAATGGAACCATCACGGGCTTTGAGTTCGACGTGTCCTTGTTCAAGTCCTTTGTCGCCGACGGTGATACGCCAGGGGATGCCGATGAGGTCGGCATCTTTGAACTTCACGCCAGGCCGTTCGTCACGATCATCGAGTAAGATGTCGATACCTAATGCGTCAAGGTCTGCTGCAATCTGATCACAGACTTCTGCCACGCGGCCGGTGTACTTGATCGGGGTGATGAGGATGGTGTAAGGCGCGATGGCTTTGGGCCAAATGATGCCTTGTTCATCGTGTCCGGATTCTTGTTCGATGGCCGAGGCGATGATTCGGTTGACCCCGATGCCGTAACAGCCCATGAGTGGGTTGACGCGTTGATTGTCCTTGGTGAGGGCTTCGATATTCAGCGATTTGGTATATTTATCGCCGAGTTTGAAGACGTGGCCGATTTCGATGCCTTTGGTTTCTTCGAGGATGCCGCCGTCGTTTTGGGGGGACAGGTCACCTGCCATGGCATTGCGGATGTCCGCCACTTGCACTTTGACGTCATGGTCTAGCACGTCACGTTTCCAGTTGAAGTGTTTGACGTGGTGGTCGACTTCGTTGGAACCGGTGACCCAGAAATTCCCGACTGCTGCATCGGCATCGACGATGAGTTGTACATCATCTCGACCGACGGCCACTTGTGGCCCGACGAACCCAATGGCAAAGCCCGCTTTGCGTGCTTCGGTTTCATCGGCGAGTGCCAATTGTGTGTTACCACTGGCGTTGCGGAGTTTGCCTTCATTGAGATCATGGTTGCCGCGCACGATGCCGATGACCCATTGGCCGTCATCGCTTTGGCAGACGAGGGTTTTGAGCATGTTGGCGGTTTTGAGTTTGGACCCCAAGTTTTTCTTAAAGAACTTGCAAACGTCTTCGATGCCAGGGCAGTCGGGGGTATGAACTTTTTCCAGCTTTCCCGTAGGGTCCGCATTGATATCTTCGGGATTCCGGGGGCGGGGCGCGATTTCACATTTTTCGACGTTGGCAGCATAGTTGCCTTTGTCGGATTTAAGGATGAGGTCTTCGCCGGTGGGAGAGGGGACCATAAATTCGTGGGACGCTGATCCGCCGATGGGGCCTGCTTCAGCTTCGACGATTTCAAAGGGCAAACCACAACGTTTGAAAATATTGCAGTAGGCTTGGTATTGGCGGTCATACGTTTCGGTGAGGCTGTCAAGGTCCATATGGAAAGAGTAGGCATCTTTCATCTGGAACTCGCGTGACCGCAATACGCCGAAGCGGGGGCGGTATTCGTCGCGGAATTTGGTTTGGATTTGGTAGAGCGTGACAGGCAGGTCACGGTAAGATTCGAGATAGCCGCCGACGAGATCGCAGACGATTTCTTCATGGGTGGGTCCGAGCGCTTGGGTGCGGCCGTGACGGTCTTTGACGACGAAGAGATTGTCGCCATAGGCTTCACGCCGACCGGTTTTTTCCCACAGTTCCATGGGCTGCAAGGTGGGCATGAGGATTTCAATCGCGCCGGCTTTATTCATTTCATCGCGGATGATGGCAGAAACTTTTTGCAGGGATCGCAGTCCCAACGGCAGATAGGAGTAGACCCCTGAGCCGAGTTTACGGATCAGTCCCGCGCGGAGCATGAGTTGGTGAGAGGGGACCTCTGCTTCAGCAGGAACGTGGCGAGCGGTGCGAATCAGCGTACGGGACCAGTGGGTCAGCATGACAATTTTCCTAATCTACAATTCATACGCATGGCGTATTTTAGTTACGCGGCAAGAGTTTTATCAAGTCTTGTCAATTCTGTCTCCGCGAATCACAAAATGCGCGAGTTTTAAACATGATTGGTATCAAATACACAAGTCGCTTATCTTATCTTAGTTTGAAGTGATCAGCTATCAGCGAGCATTGCGGGTTTGCCTTGGGTCACAACAACGCCGAGCCCTGAACAACGTGAAGGGCCGGAGTCCTATGGAGAGCGAAATTAGCCCTGTTCATCGCAAGGGATGTAGATTTTGCTGGGTTCGCTGTTGATTGACGAGGGTTAAGGCACGCCGCTCGATTTTGAGCAGTTTGACGAGCTGGGTCGCAGAGCATTTCAAACGGTCGGCCGTGGGCTTGAGATCAAACCCGTCGCTGGTTAAATGGTCGAGCAATTCGGCAAGTAAAGCTGGGAAATCATTGTGCGAAGGGTTGATCGCCAGCCGTCCGCCTCGGCAACGTTGCTGCCAGCATGGCGAAGCTTCTGCGGTGGGGACATGTCGAACTTCCAATGCCAAATTGACCCGCAAGCGAAAGAGAGCTTCTTTCTGATTTTCAATTTGCTTACGCCGCTCACTGGCTTGTCCTTCAACGCCTGTGGGTTGATGGGTCAGGATGATGGCGGTTTCGACCTTGTTGCGATGTTGTCCACCGGGGCCTCGTCCGCGGGTGCGGCGAGTTTGGCATTGAGTCAGTAAAACCTGCGGATCAAGCGTGCAAGGATGCGGTTCATTCATGGTGATGGATTAAATGATACTCCTAAAAGAGGCAAAATTGTTTGTGTTGATGCCGTTGCAATTAAAAAATAGCCGCGTGAGTTCGTTGGCTCACGCGGCTATTGGGGTCGTAAGTGATCTTCAAAAAGGCTTTAGCGGGTTAACCCATCAGCAATTTGGCGGGAGATTGCAGATAAGCCTTCACGTCATTGAGGAAGCGTGCAGCAGCTGCGCCATCGACCAGTCGATGATCATAAGACAAGCTCAACGGCATCATCAGTCGCGGAGCAATGCTGCCATCACTTTGCACAATCGGCATCTGGCGTGAACGACCTACCAACAAAATAGCAACCTCTGGCGGATTGATAATCGGCGTGGAATACGTTCCACCAATCGCGCCCAGATTGCTGATGGTAAACGTGCTGCCTCGCATGTCGTCAATGGTCACCTTGCCAGCCCGTACTTTGTCGACGGTCTGGGTCAGTGACTGGGCAATGCCCGCAATACTCAATTGATCCACATGACGAAGGCTCGGCACAACCAGGCCCCGATCCGTATCAATGGCAATGCCAATGTTGACGTACTGCTTATAAATAATTTGCTGGGCATCCATATCAATCGAAGCATTGACCGAAGGGTTCTTACGCAACGCCAAGGCACACGCTTTAATCAGCAGCGGCATGGTGGTAATTTTTAACCCTTGCTCAGCAAAGTCACTTTTGACTTCCTGACGCATGGCTTCAAGGTCCGTCACATCGGCATCGTCAAAGTTGGTGACATGCGGGATGGTCACTGCGGACTGGACTAGGTTGCGAGCAATGGTTTGACGGATTTTAGGCAGTTTGTCACGGGTGATGGGGCCGTGATCGTCTTGACCTGCTTCGCCGGGCGCTTCGGATGCGGCATTGGCAGCAGGGCTACCCGGAGCGGGGGCTGGGTTACGGGCTGCGGCAATCACGTCTTCACGGGTGATGCGTCCACCCGCGCCAGATCCACCAATGGAGCTTAGATCCACACCCAGTTCACGAGCCAGGCGGCGGGTGGCGGGTCCAGCCGGTGCGGTGGAAGCGGTTTGCGTTTTGACTGGCGGAGCAGGCTTTGGAGTCGGCTTGGCAATCGGGGGAACCGGGGGACTCGGGGGCGGGGTTGGCGCGGTTGGTTCAGCGATCACGGGAATTTCTTTTTTCGAGGCAGGCTTGGGGGCGGGGTCTTTTTTTGGCTCAGCTTTTTTAGGAACCGCTGCTCCGCCGGTGATATCCATGAGTAGTTGACCGACTTTGATGGTATCGCCTTCACTGATATGAATTTTGCCAATGACACCAGCACTGGGGCTGGGGACTTCGACCATGGCCTTGTCAGTTTCAATTTCGCAGAGCGCCTGATCAACTTCGACCGAATCTCCCTCGGCCACCAGAAGGGTGACAAGATCGCCGCCTTCGATGTTCTCACCAAGATTGGGCAAATGAAATGGCGTGGACATAATTTCAATTCCTTTTTTTAAGCTATCAGTTGTCAGTTGTCAGTAAGAGAAGAAAACGAGGCGGTTACACGGTCATGGGGTTGGGTTTGTCTGCATCAATGCCCAGGGTCTTGATCGCCTCGGCGACCACCTTGGTCTCAATGGTTCCTTGCTTGGCCAATTGATGCAACGCACCGACGACAATACAGGCTGCGTCCACTTCAAAGAAACGCCGCAGCGCTTCTCGTGTTTCACTTCGTCCAAATCCATCGGTTCCCAATACATAAAGTCCGCCTGGGATCCATTGGCTGATCTGCTGAGGGACGGCTCGAACATAGTCAGAGGCTGCGATGAACGGGCCGGTTTGGCCTTGCAGTGTTTTTTCAATGTAGCTTTGGCGTGGCGTTTGGTCTGGATGGAGCATGTTCCAATGTTCACAGTCCTGTCCGTCACGGCAAAGTTCGTTGTAGCTGGTGACGCTCCAAACCTTGGACCCAATGCCAAATTGATCCGCGAGGATATGCTGGGCTTTGAGCGTTTCATTGAGAATCGCGCCCGAACCAAAGAGCTGAACCGATGCTTTGGACTTGTCTTGTTTGTCTGCTTCGGGAGCGATTTCTTTGAGCGGGTAGATACCTTTGATGATGCCTTCTTCGACACCTTCGGGCATATCTGGATGGACATAGTTTTCGTTTTCCAGCGTGATGTAGTAGATCCAGTCTTCCTGATCGACGTACATTTTCTGAAGGCCATCAAAGACAATGATGATCGTTTCGTAATTGAACGCCGGGTCATACGCTTTGACGGTTGGGAAGGCAGAGGCGTTAAGGATGGAGTGTCCATCTTGATGTTGGAGTCCTTCACCGTTGAGGGTGGTTCGGCCGGCCGTTCCGCCGAGCATGAACCCGCGTGCCCGCATGTCACAAGCAGCCCACACCAAATCGCCGATGCGTTGGAAGCCGGACATGGAGTAGTAGATAAAGAAGGGGATCATGTACACGCCATGGGACGAGTGGGAGGTTCCCGCTGCGATGAACGAGGACATGGACCCTGCTTCGGTGATGCCTTCTTCAAAGATTTGGCCGTTGCGGGCTTCTTTGTAGTAGAGCATGGTGTCCGAGTCGACAGGTTCGTAGAGTTGTCCTGCGTGTGCGTAGATACCGATTTGTCGGTAGAGTGCTTCGAGGCCGAAGGTTCTGGATTCATCTGGGACGATGGGGACGATGTGTTTGCCGATTTGTTTGTCACGGAGCAGTTTGGTGAACAGTCGGACAAAGCCCATGGTGGTGGACATTTCACGGGTGCCGGACCCTTTGAGGGTGTCTCGGTACTGATCCAGTGAAGGCATTTTCAAGGGTGTTGCCGAGATGGTACGTGTGGGGACCGACCCGCCCATGGCTTCGCGTCGTTTGGCCATGTATTGCATTTCTGGGCTGTCCGCTGACGGTCGATAGAACGGTGCTTTGGCAACATCTTTGTCTGCGATTGGGATGCCGAAGCGGGATCGGAACTCTCGGAGTTCTTGTTCGTTTAGTTTCTTTTGTTGATGGGTGATGTTCTTGCCTTCACCTGCTTCGCCGAGGCCGTAGCCTTTGACGGTTTTGGCGAGGATGACGGTGGGAGCGCCTTTGTGCTCGGTGGCGGCAAGGTAGGCTGCGTGGATTTTGTCCGGGTCATGGCCGCCACGTCGCAAGCGTTTGAGGTCATCATCGGAAAGATTTTTGATCAGTTCCAAGAGGTCTGGATATTCCCCAAAGAAGTGTTCACGGATATAGGGTCCATCGCTGACGGTATATTTTTGGTATTGGCCGTCGACCACTTCACCCATGCGTTTGACGAGGTGGCCGGTTTTGTCTGCTGCGAGCAGGGCATCCCAGTCATCACCCCAGACGACTTTGATGACGTTCCAGCCGGCTCCGCGGAAGAGGCCTTCAAGTTCCTGGATAATTTTGCCATTGCCTCGAACCGGGCCGTCGAGCCGTTGAAGGTTACAGTTAATGACCCAGGTGAGGTTGTCGAGCTGTTCACGGGCCGCGAGGGTGATCGCGCCCAGTGTTTCAGGCTCGTCACATTCACCGTCGCCGACAAAAGCCCATACGTTCGCGCCTTTGTCTTGGGCAATACCACGGTCATAGAGATAGTTCATAAACCGGGCGCGGTAGATGGACATGATCGGGCCTAGTCCCATCGAGACGGTGGGGTATTCCCAGAAGTCAGGCATCAGCCAAGGATGGGGATAGGAAGACAGGCCAGGCGTATCTTGTAATTCCCGTCGGAAGTTGAGAATGGTTTTTTTATCCAGTCGTTCTTCGACAAACGCGCGGGCATAAATGCCGGGGGACGCGTGTCCCTGGAAGTAGATCACGTCGCCGCCGCAGTCGTGGTCTTTGCCGCGGAAGAAATGGTTAAAGCCCACTTCGTACAACGTGGCTGCCGAGGCAAAAGTTGAGATATGCCCGCCGATGCCTGCGCTTTCTTTGTTGGAACGGACGACCATGGCCATGGCGTTCCAGCGGATGATGCTCTTGATGCGTCGTTCAAGTTCACGGTTACCCGGATAGGCTGGTTGCTTGTGCCGGGGAATGGAGTTGATGTAAGGCGTCGTCTGCGTGTAAGGCAATTCGATGCCGTCACGTTGAGCCTTTTCATCCAAAGCGGACAGAAGATAGCTGACGCGATGGGCGCCCTTCTCTTTAAGGACATACTCGAGAGATTCGAGCCATTCAGCCGTTTCAGCTGGGTCGATATCCACATCCTGCGTTCTTACAAGGTCTTTAGCCATGGGGTTCCTGTTTATTGTACTCGTTGGGCCTCTTCAAGGACGGTCAAAGCCAAAGGCCTTAACACTTCCTTCGGCCAATTCAATCAACGAGTGGTTGTCTTTCTTGTTTGACTGTTTTACTTTTTACGATTTCTTTTGGGACGGTAAATTTCCGTTGCCACACCAAAGTGAGCATCGGCCACATGAGCAAGCGTTTCACTCATCGTCGGATGAGGATGGATCGACTCGGCAATATCGGCCACGACCGCGCCCATCTCAATGGCCAAGACTGCCTCGGCAATCAATTCGCCAGCCCCAATGCCCACCAGACCCATCCCCAAGACACGCTCGGTTTCAGGCTCAATGATCATTTTGGTTAAGCCGTCTGGACGACCCATCGCCTGGGCTCGCCCGCTGGCGCCCCATGGATAGACCGCCACGGTGACGTCGATGCCTTGTTCCTTGGCTTCTTTTTCAGTGAGGCCAGCCCATGCGATCTGTGGATCGGTAAAGACCACGGCTGGGATTGCTTGAGCATCAAAGCTCGCGGATCGACCCAGAGCGTTTTCAATTGCGATTTTTGCTTCATGCGATGCTTTGTGCGCGAGCATCGGTTCGCCGCAGACATCGCCGATGGCAAGGATGGATGACTCGGCAGTGCGTTGTTGTTTGTTGACTTGGATGAAGCCTTTGTCGTCAATCTGGACTTTGGTGTTTTCTAGGCCCAGGTCTTGGCTGTTGGGTCGTCTGCCGATGCAGACAAGGACCCGGTCAAAGGCTTCTTCGCGTGTGCCGTCCGCATTTTCCAGTTGTGCGACGATTTTGTCTTCGCCCTGTTTTTTCAAGGATGCGACTTTGGTTTTCAGTTCGATGGCATCGAACAGTTTGTCCAGTCGTTTACGCAAGGGGCGGACTAGGTCCGCATCCGCTCCGACGAGGATGCCGTCGAGCATTTCCACGACGGTGACTTTGGAGCCCAGTGACGCGTAGACGGTTCCCATTTCCAGGCCGATGTACCCACCGCCGACGATGAGCAATTTTTCAGGAATATCCGCGAGGGCCAACGCACCCGTCGAATCCATCACACGGTCGGTTCCCAGATCAAAAATTTCGGGCATGGTGGGCTCTGATCCCGTCGCCACGATGCAGTGATCGAAGCTGAGGCAGCCGTTCTCCGGATGGGTCGAGGGGTCCCCATCTTCAATTCGCATGCGATTAGCGTCTTCAAAAATACCACGTCCGACGATGCGGGTCACGCCTCGTTTTTTCGCCAAGGCTGCCAAGCCGCCGGTGAGGGTCGAGATGACCTTTTCCTTGCGGGCTCGCATGGTGTTGATATCAATGGATGGCTTGTTGAAGCGAACGCCCCATTCGTCCATAGCCGAAGATTCTTCAATGACTTGTGCGACGTGAAGCAGGGCTTTAGAAGGAATACACCCACGCAGAAGGCAAGTGCCTCCGAGGTTGGGATTATAATCGACCAAAGTGACCTGCATACCGAGGTCAGCTGCGTAAAATGCGGCGGCATATCCGCCGGGGCCTGCGCCCAATACCAGAACTTGCGTGTGCATGGTTCGGTTCACTCCAATAATAGTGGGTTCAAGGACCAAACAGACATTCTAGCAGCCAAAAGGGGTCTGGGCCAAGTGGCCACGCGCATACGAAGGGTAATCACCCCTCAAATTTTGCTCATTCCACTCCCCCCCCGGAAGTTTCCTTCGGAATTTCATGGCCCCCCGGTCCCTCCAGAAACACCCTTTGGAAATGTGCCCAAGAATGCTTTTTAGAAGGACTCTCGAACTGTCTTTGAAAATGCCCGCAAGGATGTTCTCCAACGCGCATATTGTCAGCATGTTGCGATCATGACACCGAGTCGCAAAGTCCCCCAGGGGGGGTGAAGGGCCATGTCTCCCTCCCCAAATTTTCTCCAGCAAGAGGTTCTCATTTTGTCCCTTTTCGCCTCTGAAATCTTTCTTACTGATAGCTGATAGCTGGTAGCTGACAGCTTTTTAAGTACACTGCCCCCATGGTTTTTATCTACCTGCTTTTGATTGTGGCTGGCATCGGACTGACTCAGTGGGTCAGCGATCCTCGGCAAGTGACGCTTCTGTGGCTCCGACTCGGCGGGATTATCTCTATCTGCCTCTTGGCTCTGGGTACAGGAGCAGCCTATTGGGCGGGTACGCCGATCCATGGGCCGTTTTGGCTTGTCGCTGCCTTTGTCACTGTTTGTGCGCAATTAATGCTCGTGCAGATGGGCCATCGCACCGCTCAACGACTTGCCGCAGGGCTCGCATGGATCTGTGCCACGGGCGTTTGTACCGCGCAAATGGAACTCTCTGCGGTGGGCTTTATTAGCCTGGCCTTGTCCGGCGGCATGCTAGGCAGCTTCCTCATGAGCATGTTCCTCGGCCACGCTTACCTCACCGCAGGCAGCCAAATGGATCAAGCTCCCTTTTTGCGATTGACCAAACTATGCGCCGTCGTCTTGGTGTTGCGATGCGTGGCAAGTTTGGCCTTTGGACTTTGGCCCGCGCTCAAAGCCGCAGAAGATTCATTTGGTTCGAGTTTAAGTCAGATGTGGGATCAGGTCATGATGGCCAGCCGATACTTTGTCGGCCTGCTCGTCCCGGCCGTGTTCGTCTACATGGTCCATGATTGTGTGAAACGCAGTGCCAACCAATCCGCCACAGGTATTCTCTATGTCGCGGGTGTTTTGGTCATGATGGGCGAAGGCATTGCCCTGGCTCTATTGCGAGCGACCGGGTTTGTTTTTTAAGCGGCTTGTATACCCATCACACGCTCTAATCATGTCGAAGTGCGACGATGGGGTCTTGTTTGGCTGCTGCGATGGCAGGGTAGAGGCCGAAGATAATGCCCACGGAGGAGGCCACACCGAAGCTGACGACAATGGATAGCGGAACGAGTTTGGGAGGTTCAATGGTAGGGATGTAGTAATGGACGATGGTCAGGGCTCCGATAGCGCCCAGGCCCACGCCAATGCCGATGATGCCGCCGAGCCCAGAGAGGACGGTGGTTTCAACGAGAAATTGATAGGCAATGTGCATCCGGGTGGCTCCGAGCGCGCGTCGGATGCCGATTTCACGGGTGCGTTCGGTGACGGTGGCGAGCATGATATTCATAATGCCGATGCCCCCGACGAGCAGGCTAATCGAAGCGATGGCAACCATGAGTACGTTGAACATACGTTGGGTGCGTTCAGCTTGGAGGAGGAGTTCCAGCGGGACGACGAGGGTGATATCACCCTTGGCGTGATGGTCTTTTTTGAGTAGATGTCTGATTTGGCCTGCGAGGGCGGGGACGAGGTTTTGGTGGTTGACTTGAACATAGAGTTCACTGATTTCAACGCGGGTGGCCTCGAAGGCTCCGTTGCCTCGGCTCACCCGTTGATCGCCAAAGCGTGATCGCGCTGTGGCCATGGGGATATGGACATCGAAGTTGAGGTCCCGTCCGACCAGTGCGGTTCCCGCGCCACCTGCGAGGCCGACGGGTTGAAGAATCCCGATCACGCGGAAAATTTGCTGGTCGATGTAGATCCATTTTTCCAGTGGATCTTCCAATGGGAACAGCCGCTGGGCCACGGAGGTTCCCAAGACGGCCACGTTGCCTTGCTCTTGCTTTTGATCTTCGGGACTGAGGTAGCGTCCCCTGGCAATGCGCAGATGGGTGACCTCGGCCAATTCGGAGGTGGTGCCAAAAACTTCGGCTGCCACTTTGCGGTTGGCATAGAGGACCCGTGAGCCGACTCGTTTAAGTGGGACGATTCGCTTGATGCCTTGAATGGTCTGTTCGATGCGTCGCACATCTTTGCGGCGAAGGCCATAGTCAATCAAGAGTTGGCGGTTGGATTGACTGTTGGTATTGGCATCGGAGGCTGGTTTGACTGAGCGGATAATAATATTCGTCGCGCCGAGTTGTCGGATGTCTGCCAGTGCTTTTTGTTTGTTGCCTTCACCGATGGCGACCATGGTGACCACCGACGCCACGCCGAAGATAATCCCCAACGCCGTTAACAGAGATCGTAGCTTGTGCAGAGACAAGTTCACGATGCCGAGGATTAATGTTTCGATGATAAAGGTCATGGGGAGGAAGTTATCAGCTGTCAGCGATCAGTTGTCAGTCAGAAGGGGGCAAGTTTTTTTGTCACGGCGATTGGGTTGTTCATAGATGTTTAATACAAACGCAAGGTATAGTATAGCCGGGGGAATTTTTTCGGGGGAAGTTGGCGAAGATGGTGTCTGGGACAGTTTCCAGGGGTGTTTGGGTGAACCCAAGGAAAAGCTTCCAAGGTGCTTTAGGTGAACCCAAGGGAAAGCTTCCGGGGGGGGGGAGTTTGAGATGGCTGAGATTGTGGTGGGTATTGAAACGGAGCAATCCAATCATTGGGCGTATGAGGTCCAGGTGATTGATGCGGGGGTGACTTATGATTATCAGGTGACTTTGCGTTGGGCTGATTATGATTTGTGGTCACGTGGGATGGTGGCACCTCAAAAAGTGATTCATGCGATGTTTGAGTTTTTGTTGAGTCGTCAGGCAGCAGCGGAGATTTTGCCGAAGCTCGATTGTTCACTGATTCGTCGTTTGTTTTTGGAGGTGGATCAGGTTTTGCCGACGATGTTATGATACGCTTGGCCGTGTTTTTGTTTTGACATATTGGAAGTTTGGTCCTCGATTGCCATCGACTTATCGATGGATTGTGATGCGATATGAGTAAGAAAAACACCTCTGGTTTTCGTGCGTGGTTGCGGGCCAAGAGTTTGTCTCTGGGCGGTCGGCTACTGATGAAAAGCCTCGGCAGCTCGCTGCGAATGACCGCTCAAACCCGTGAATCGGTGGCCTGCTTACGCCCCCAAGGCAAAGGGCTTATCTTTGCCATGTGGCATGGGCCACACTTTCCGGTCCTTTGGGCTTACCGTAACCATGGCATGAATGTCATTTCAAGTCATAGCCGTGACGGCCAAATTCTGACCGATATTCTCAAAGGTGCAGGCTATCAAGTGGTTCGTGGTTCGAGTTCTCGTGGGGGGATCAGTGCGATGATCGAATTAACCCGCCAAGTTGAAACCGGTTCAGATGCCGCCATTGCTGTTGATGGTCCCCGAGGTCCCAATCGTGTGACCAAGCCAGGGATCATTCGCCTCGCCAAATTGACCGGTTCGCCCATCGTCCCCGTTGGGGCAGCGGTGGATCGCTATTGGGAATTTCGTTCGTGGGATCAATACCGCTTGCCCAAACCTTTTGCCAAGGCTTTTGTGGTTACGGGAGATCCAATGTGGGTTCCGTCTGATGCGGTCGGCGATCAGCTTGAAGCATTTCGCGTACAGCTGGATCAATCTCTAGGTCAGATTCAAGCAGTGGCTGAGGAAAACGTGGGTCATGTACAGAAGATGAAGTCTCACCTTGCCAATTATGAGTAGATTGATAGAGGTCGCTCTGAGGTATCGGACGTAGTGTGTACAACGCCACCGCCACGGCCAATCCCCCAGCCACCTTGATTAACCGATCAGAAACCTTCATTGCGTATCCTTATTTCCCTAGAGCACCGAACATTCAAGTATCGCGGCTGGATTATCAACAATTGCCTTGACAACCAAGTTGAGGCCGTTTTCCAGTTGCCAGACCGCTACACATGACCGTTATACGCTCTAAAAGCAGCTAAACTGCCAAGTGTTAAGACTGGGTATCGGCCGACTGGCTTGGCTTCTCAAGGTCACTTCCGGTTATATGGGTTAAATCGATTAAAACAAGGGGCTTGGTCATGGCTTTACGTTGGGGTAATCTTGGGCACAGGCTATATCACCAAGCAACTTGCGACGGATTTGGCATTTTCAAACCGGGGCCAGTTATCTGCCGTGGCCTCGAGGTCCAAAGGGTCTGCCGCCGCCTTTGCCCAGCCGTTTGGCAACATTCGTGCGTGGGGCAGTTACGAACAATTGCTCAGTGATCCAGAGGTCGATGCGGTTTATATTGCGTTGCCCAATTCCATGCACTTCCCTTGGACGATCAACGCATTGCAAGCCGGCAAGCATGTTTTGTGTGAAAAGCCCATGGCAACCAACGCCCAGCAGGCGAGTCTCATGTTCGCCGAGGCCGTCAAGGTCAATCGCGTGTTAGTCGAAGTGTTCATGTACCGCAGCCATCCCTTGATGCAAGCCGTTTGGCAACAAGTTCAGCAAGGGGTGATTGGGCAACTACGATTGATTCGAACCAATTTCTGTGACCATGCAGAAGACCCCGCCGCCATGGCCTGCTTTGATGGCAAGCTAGCTGGTGGATAGCTGATGGACATCGGCTGTTACTGCATCAACTTTTCCCGCCATTTCGCCCAAGCAGAGCCCGACGCGACCAGTGCCATCGGACGGTTTTGCCAAGGTCAAAACAGCGTCGATGAACTCACCACGGGTACGCTTTCTTTCCCCAACGGAATTTTAGCCCAGTTCACCTGTGGCATGTGTCTTGAAGCCGACAACACCGCCATGCTATGTGGCGACAAGGGCTACCTTGAGATCCCTTCGCCATGGTTGATCCCTCAGCAGCAAGCTTCCTACAGCATGAGCCGAGAATTAGGCAATAGTCATTCAAAACCAACCAAAGAGATTTATCATGTGGACGCTGATCGCCCGTTGTACGCATTAGAAGCAGACGGTTTTGCTGCTGCTGTATTGGATGGCACAACGCCAAAAATCACCCAAGCCGATACAATGGGCAACATGACAGCCCTAGATCAATTGCGAGCTGAAGTAGGCGTGCGGTTTGATGAGGATGGAGCGTGAGAAGTTGAATCCGCCTGCTCCTTTTCCTCCAAGGAAGTTTAATACAGTAAAATGTCCCCTTTATTTTCTAAACTATGAATAAAAAAACCATGCCACATACAAACCAAAACTGGCAAGATCAAAAATTTTGCCGCGAATATGCAGAACAATGGGATATTGATAGTTCTGAAGTACATTACGGCTGGCTGTCACCAGGTGAAAATATACTCCAGTTGCTTACTTGCTTACAATCAGACAATGGGAAGTTTGATGATATTGCTGTTTTGGATATAGGATGTGGCATGGGGGAAAATTTGATTGCATTATCTTGTTGTGGTGCATGCTGTTTTGGAGTTGATATTTCTACATATATGATCGAATATGCAAAAAAGAAGGTAGGAAAATCGGAGGTATTGAAAAAAATAGAACTCGAATGCCACGATATGCGAGATTTTAAATACTACAGTGGGATTCAATTTGACTTGGTTCTTTCTATTTATTCAATGGAATATCTGCAGTCACTGGATGAATTTCGTGCGATGTTAGCAAATATTTTTAGCCGATTAAAATCGGGAGGCCGGTTCGTATTTTGCTTTTCACACCCATTGCAACACAGCATGCATTCTCGGCTACATAATATTTCCGCTTTATCTGGGGATTCTCAAGGTGCAACATTAATATATTCTTTTCGAGATGTGGTTGAGGGATTGTCTAGTGCAGGTTTTGAAATTGAACGAGTAATTGAACAAAGCACTCAAAACCCATCGCAATTGACGAAAGAAGAGGCGATGTCATTTCCATATCGTTTTCATAAAGGCAAGAATCCGTGTCAGAAAAAGTTCGATAGTTTTAGCAATTCTGCTCCACACACGGTTGTTTATAGAGCACGAAAACCAAAAGAGAGGTCTAAATTAAGACCTATAGACCTCTTTGCTGGACTGAATGCCGGTGTTCTTCGGTTGTGGGGTCAAAACCGAACAGTGACGGACGCTCAAGATATTCAGGTCGGCTCTGACATGCTGCCTGTGTATCAGCTTGCGTCAAAGGATAATGTCGTTTTTATTGCTCCCGTTTTGCAGAAAACATGCCAGACGACAAGCGCCAAAAATCAAATCACTGTAAAGCTCCAATCAGGTGTCAATCGTAAAATTAATTCGTCATGTTTGATAGGGATAGTTCACAAACAGCTAATCAGCATGGATTATCAGCCTATTTACAGTAGTATGGACGCTTCTTCGGAAAGTAATAATCCAATCTATCTCGTAAGAGTTGACCCAGTATATGGAAAACTACGCATCCTTTATCCTTCGCAGGAAATGGGACTTCTTTTATTTGTTAACGGAGAAGAACTTCTAAACGGTGCTGTCTCAGCTGATCATTATTTTCCTGTCAAAGACGATGTAATTGATTTGATTTATATTGCCACTGGCTGGGGAACGCAGTGGCGGCCCAGTGAAGACATCCAACAATTAAAGCTCTTTAATGAATCTGGAGGAGATTAAGGTTCAAGGGCTATTCGGTTTGCAGGGTGTCATGGCGTATGTAATTTACACACTGGGGTTTTGGATTCGATTTAAATCAAACGGTACACGTACGGATTTGCCTTGGGTATCAATTAACACGATACCCTCGGGCGACTCCTGTTCAATGCGCTGAATGTGACCAAAGCGGGCGGGGACGCGAGTAACGCCAAAGGCATACGGAAGGGTCGTGGGTTTTTTTGCGTTGAGCTGAATCGTCGTGGGATGACCGGCTTTATTTTGGGGGTTGGCCTTGGCGGATTGGGCGAGGCCAGGATGAAAATAGGCGCAGACTTCTTCGATGCCCATGACGTTGGTGTGCCGACTGTTCCAAGGGGCATGGTGGCGGCCGCCGTTGGAAATCCAGAACACAGTTTGGGGTAGCAACGCAGGATCTTTCAAAGCGAACCACGCATAACGTTCTTTGGGGAACGTGACGGCTGACCATGCAAAGGTCAGCGATGGGTCGGCCGTGAGCATGACGATGTCTTCATAACCTCGCCTTGCGGGATAGCGGGAGAGGTCAGTCGTGTCGCCAATGAGGGTGGGGACTGAATCGAGGGAGTCGAACTCCGCAGCGGGCTTCAGTGAGGAGTAGCCGTCGGTGATGGGGTTTTCTTCACGTTGGAGAAAGACTTGTCCTTGGACGAACCGGCTGGTGGCGACGAGTCCGCTGCCCGGTCGGTCGGGGAATTGGACCATGGCATGGTGTCCCATGTTCATGCGGCCGGCCATTTTAGAAATGGTATGGGTCTGATAGACCACCGGGTGTGCATCCACAAGCGTGATGCGTTTATCGACTTGTCCGCGACGGATTTTAGTTTTGAGACGGGCGTGGAGGGTGGTCTGGCCATCACTTTTTTGAATGGATTGGCAGGTCCATTTGGCGTTGGCGGTTTCGCCGTGGACAGGGTGTTGTTCACCTCGGTAGGGGGTGTCGTTGCCGCCGAAGGGCATACAGAAGAAGTCGCCGCGCAAGACATCAATGATGGGTGGCATGCCTGGGACTTTTTTCTCTCGATACCACGGCGCCACGGACATGGGCTGAATTTTGCTGCCTTGACGGTCAAAGGTAATGGGTCCCAGATGGCCGCCCTGGACCGTGAGGAAGGCTTCGATGGCGCTGTTGGCGAGTCGCCAGGAGGGTTGGCCTAGGACATTGCGAACAGAAGGGGTTTTCATGGAGAGGCTCCGGGGTATTTTTTTTGAGTGTTGTAAAATTGCTATAATACATGATGTAGAAACAAGTTGCCATTGTTTAAATGAACAATTTGGAGGTTCTTTTGGAGGGGGACTTGCAAGCGGCGGCTGTTTTTCGGATAATACGGAACTTCCCTGTGTGACAGGGGCATTTGAAACTTGTAGGAAGAAAATAGCTATGGCTCATTCACTGAGTGCTAAAAAACGCATCCGTCAAAACATTAAGAGCCAGGCTCTGAACCGCTGGCGTAAACGCGAATATCGTTCAGCCATCAAGGTCTATGAAGAAACATTGCTTCATGGCACAATTGAACAGGCTGAAAAAGAGTTGGGCGATATCTACAAGAAGCTCGACAAAGGTGCTTCCAAGGGTGTGCTGCACAAGAACACTGCTTCACGCTACAAGTCTCGCCTCACCGCTCGGCTAAACCATCGCAGAACCAGCCAAGCAGCGTAATTCGCTGAAACTTGGTCAATCTTGAATTGATGCACGCTCGGCTTATGGCGGAGCGTGCTTTTTTTCATGCGCGCTTTTAGGCGAGAGGGAGCCTTGGATGGAGTGGTTTACGGTAGAATAGAATTCTTCTTATTATTAGGGATATCAATGATGCTCACATTTAAACGTCTTTTTCTCTCTCATCTCATTGCGGTGTTCTGCTTGGTTGTGGGTTGTCAAAGCCAGCCAGCAGCAAACTCAGACACTTCGATCAATCAGCCTGTGACAGTCACGACGGATCAGCTTGCTAGCAGTGGCGGGGCAGCTTTGTCTGATGGCTTGATGCCCACGCCAGCCATTGCTTCGCCTGGCGAAGTGCGAGCCAAAAAAGCAAAGCCCCACATCCAGATCACCCAGCCGGATTTTCAAAGTTCCGCCCCTGCACCTTTGACACCTTCCCCGGCCCCCCCGGCCCCCCCGGTTACCCCCGGGGCCCCGGGGGTGGGCGATGCAGAGGCTTTGACTTCTCCAACGGTGGTGGGTTCTAAAGCTCTCGCAGCAGCGCGTCCGATGCCCCCGGCACCTCGATCATCAGCCACGCCGGAGGCTAAGAAATTTGCTAGGAAAATGGAATCCGCTCATGGCCGATTTTACTGGCGGGACAGTCGATGCCTCAAGGCAAACATTGTGGTTCGGTTTAACCAAAACGTGATTCTGGAAGGAACCTTATTGACGGATCGCAGTGCGGGCAAAACGCGTTTGGATCTGATTGATGGCACGACGGTGGTCTACGATGGCCGTCATGTGTGGGTCTCGCCTCAAGACTCGCCTTTGAAGCGGGCGAGGTTTCATGCGTTGACCTGGGCGTATTTTGTAGTTGCGCCGTTTAAGTTGCGTGATCCGGGTTCGATATTGACTTCATTGCCACCTCAGACATTGGGCGGGCGGGCTTATCATGCCGCTCAATTGACCTTTGCCCCGGGCGTCGGCGATACGCCTGATGACTGGTACATTGTCTATGCTGACGCCGATGCCAAGCAGCCCTATTGGCTGCGGGCGATGGCTTATATTGTGACCTATGGGACGGCCAAGGCTGACGCGGAAAAAGAGCCTCACGCCATTACGTTTGATGATTTTATCAAAGTCCGGGGCGTGGTCTTGGCCAGACGTTGGACCTTTCGGCATTGGAGTTTGGAGCAGGGTGTGTATGGCGAACCTATCGGCAATGCGCGGCTCACAGGCTTGCAATTGATCCACCCCGACCGCAACGCATTTGTTAAGCCTCAAGATGCGGTGCTCAGTGTGGTTCCCAACTAGAACACTTAAATTTGATTATTTGTTTGGTGGTTGGCCATTGATATCAAATTTCTCCCCTGAGTGACCCATTTCCCATCTGAAATCTTTCTCGTAGCACCTCAGATATCTGCAATTTTGCGGAATTTAGCTATACTTTGCGATCTATATGAACCTTTGAACACGAGATTTGACCTATGCAGACCAGCCATGAAATTCGCCAGCAGTTCCTTGATTTCTTTGTGGAAAAGCATGGCCACACTTTTGCCCCATCGTCGCCGGTGGTTCCCCATGGCGATCCGACGTTGCTGTTTGCCAATGCAGGGATGAATCAGTTTAAGCCTTACTTTTTAGGTACGGAACAGCCGCCTTATCAGCGTGCGGTCAATACCCAGAAATGTATCCGTGCCGGTGGCAAGCACAATGACCTTGATGATGTCGGGCGGGATACGTATCACCATACGTTTTTTGAGATGCTGGGGAACTGGTCCTTTGGCGATTATTTTAAGAAAGAAGCCATTGCTTGGGCGTGGGAATTGCTCGTGGATGTGTGGGGTTTGGAACCCAAGCGATTGCACGCCACTTATTTTGAGGGTGATGAAGCATTGGGGCTTGAGCCGGACCTTGAAGCGCGTGAATTGTGGCTCACTTATTTGCCCGCAGAGCAGGTGCATCCGGGCAATAAAAATGACAACTTCTGGGAGATGGGCAACACCGGCCCTTGCGGTCCTTGCTCAGAATTGCATTACGACGGCACGGATGATTACTCCGGCGGCCCCTTGGTCAATGCAGACGATCCACGCGTGATTGAAATTTGGAACCTTGTTTTTATTCAATACAACCGCGACCAAGACGGCACACTTCAGCAGTTGCCTGCTCAGCATGTGGATACGGGGATGGGTTTTGAACGCATCGTGCGTGTGTTGCAAAACAAGCAGAGTAATTATGACACGGACGTGTTTACGCCGTTGTTCGATGCGATTCAGAAAGTGGCCAGCGTGCGAGCGTATGCCGGTGGCCCTGATACGTTAGAAGACCCGATTGATACGGCTTATCGGGTGATTGCCGATCACATTCGCACGTTGACGTTTGCGTTGTCTGACGGGGCTCATTGTGGCAATGAAGGGCGCAGTTATGTGTTGCGTCGAATTTTGAGGCGTGCGGTGCGTTATGGCCGTCAGAGCATGGGCATTGCGGAGCCGTTCTTTTATCAGTTGGTTCCTGCGGTGATCGATGCGATGGGCGATGCGTTTCCTGAGTTGAAAAAGAACCCCGACGCGGTGGCTGCTGAATTGCGTGAGGAGGAGGAATCTTTTAGCCGGACGCTGGATCGGGGGATTGCGTTATTTGAACGGGCTGCTGATGCGGCTAAGGGGAAAAGTATTTCAGGGCAGGATGCGTTTGAGCTGTATGCGACGTATGGTTTTCCGTTGGACTTGACCCAGCTCATGGCCCAAGAGCGCGGCTTGGCTGTGGACGAAGAGGCGTTTAATCAATGCTGGGATGAGCACGTCAAAATCAGTCAAGGTGCTAGCGATGGCGTAGACGTGACGGACCTGTTTGTGGAATGGGTTCAAAAAGAAAAACTCGCAGCGACCACTTTCACCGGTGACGGGCAGATGACTTGGTCTGGCCAGGTTCAGGTCCGTTTGTTGGCGTTGGATCAGGTGACTGCTTTGGTGACGGATCAAACTCCGTTCTATGCTGAGTCTGGCGGACAGGTCGGAGACATCGGACGCATCACTTTTGGTGATGCCGTGTTCAACGTGACCGATACCCGCAAAGTCGGCGATGTTTTTTTTCATCTAGGCCAATTTGAACAGGGAGCCGTCGAGGACAACACCCAGATCCAAGGCCATTTTGAAGTGGACGCAGCCCGCCGTCAACGCATCATGGCCAACCATACCAGTACGCATTTACTGAACCGCGCGTTGCGTTTGCATGTGAACCCAGAGGCCGACCAGCGAGGCTCTTTGGTGGATGACGAAAAACTACGTTTTGATTTTGTGCATCACGCTCCGGTGACGGTCGAGGAAGTCGACCAACTTGAACAGACCGTCAATCGAGATATCGCCTCTGATTTTCCGGTGGATATTGCGTATGCAGCTCAGGAAGATGCCATGGGGATCAAAGGCTTGCGAGCTGTTTTTGGCGAAAAATATCCGCCCAAGGTTCGCGTGGTCAGTGTGGGCGCGAAGGTCAGTGATCTTTTAGCAAACCCGGACAACGATCAGTGGGCGGACCATTCCATTGAATTCTGTGGCGGGACACATTTGGCCAAAACAGGTGATGCTGAAGGCTTGTGTATTTTGTCTGAAGAAGCCGTCGCCAAGGGCGTTCGACGGATCACCGCGTTGACAGGTTCGCGGGCTCACAAGGCCACCGCCCGTGGCGACATGTTGCTCGGTCGTGCGGAGGCGCTCAAGGATCAGCCGGTCGAACAGTTGGCTGACGCTGTGGCTGCAATGAGTCAAACCTTGCTCGAAACGCCGATTCCGTTGCTGGCTCGTCATCAGATTCGTCAGGTGCTTGACCAGTTACAGCTCAAGGTCAAAACCCATGCCAAGGAGCAGAGTAAACAGGCTGCGGGCAATGTGGTCGAGGTGGCCCGTGAGGTGGCTGA
Source organism: Planctomycetota bacterium (assembly GCA_024279865.1). Taxonomy (GTDB): domain Bacteria; phylum Planctomycetota; class Phycisphaerae; order Phycisphaerales; family Phycisphaeraceae; genus JAJRRC01. Next base: position 21,500 of record JAJRRC010000032.1, read on the forward strand.
GAACGCGTCGGGCAATTTGATTGTCAGTCGCATTGCAGGGGCTGATGGGAAAACCTTGCGGGATGCGATGGATGTGATTCGTAAGAAGTGTCCTGATGCTGCGATGTTGTTGGCTGCTGATGGGGGGGGCGGGGGAACCGGGGGGGGGAAGGTGGCGTTCTTGGCCTCGGTTCCCAAGCCGTTGATTGCTCAAGGCCTCAAGGCTGGCGACTGGGTTCGTGAAGTGGCGATGGTTGCTGGCGGCGGCGGCGGTGGCCGGCCGGACATGGCTCAAGCCGGCGGCAAAGACCCTGCTAAAATCGACGATGCTTTGGCGGTGGCTCAAACATTTGCTGAGTCTAAAATTTCCTGATCTGAAAGTAGTTTCAACATGGCGCGATGGAAGCAATTGTTACCCGGTTTGTTTCTGATTGCTGATACCTGCAATGTGTATGTCGTGGTGGGTGAGAAAGAATCCATTGCCATTGACTTTGGCAGTGGGAAGTGGCTCGCGGAATTAAAGAAGCGAAAGTTGCCGCCGCTCAAACGCGTTTATCTGACACATCATCATGTGGATCAATGCCAGGGACTTGCGGGACAGTCGGGTTTTAAAGTTTTTGCCTCGGCGGGAGATGAACCTTTTTTGAGTCCCAAGGGTGTGCAGCAATTTTGGAAACACGCTATAGCGGACCGGTCCCTACCAGTTACAGCGTTTTGCCCCGCGGCATCCGTGGGATCAACTATACTGATGCCATTTGAAAATTCCCTAATTTTAAACTTTGGGCTGATCTATGTCCGATAATGATATCTATGAGAGATTACAGATTGCCACCGAAAGAAATAGCCAAACTTGAACGGACCCATCGTTCTCTGTCCGACAAA
>JAJRRC010000033.1 GCA_024279865.1 Planctomycetota bacterium
GTATTAACCCAGATTTAATAAAAGGGCGATATTTTTGAGAATTGTAAAAGGAGACCGTTTTGAGCCAGTGAAAGTGGTGTTTTTGATTGCGGGGGAAATGTGGTACAGAAGCATGGTTTGAGTGGGTGTTGGAGCCTTGGAGACAAAAACCATTTTGCATCGCATTGGTTTTGAAGCCACTTGGCGCGTAAAATTAACCACGAGGTGGTGATGGTTGAAAAACACAAGGGAAAATAACAGCAAAAAATCCTCAGCAAGCCCCCCTCAAAATGACGATAGAGAATAAAAACATGCTGACTTTGAATTGATCCTCAATACCCGCAAGAGAGACCTACTTTATGTTTGAAAGATTTACAGATCGCGCTCGCAAAGTGATGGCCTTGGCCAATCAAGAAGCCCAACGCTTCAACCACGAATACATCGGTACCGAGCATGTTCTGCTCGGACTGGTGAAAGAAGGGTCTGGTGTGGGTGCCAATGTCCTGAAAAATTTAGACGTTGATCTTCGCAAAGTGCGATTGGAAGTGGAGAAGCTCGTCAAGAGTGGCCCCGACATGGTCACCATGGGCAAGCTGCCTCAAACACCCCGCGCGAAAAAAGTCATCGAATACGCGATTGAAGAAGCTCGCGACCTAAATCACAACTACGTCGGGACCGAGCATCTATTGCTAGGCCTTCTTCGTGAACACGAAGGCGTGGCCGCTCAGGTTTTGATGAACCTTGGGCTCAAGCTCGAAGAGGTGCGTGAGGAAGTGCTGAACCTATTGGGGGCGGGTGTCGATACCGAAGGGCAAACACAAGACACGCCCAAGAGCGGTTTATCCTCCAAAAGCAAGAAAAATTCCAAGACCCCCGCACTGGACAGCTTTGGTCGGGATTTGACGGTTTTGGCCAAGGAAAATCAGCTTGACCCGGTGATCGGTCGTGCTGATGAAATTGAACGACTCATTCAAATTTTGTGTCGTCGTACCAAGAACAATCCTGTGTTGCTCGGTGAAGCAGGTGTGGGCAAGACTGCCATTGTCGAAGGCTTGGCTCAGAAGATTATTGGCAACGATGTGCCTGAAATTTTGTCCGAGCGACGTATTGTCGTGTTGGACCTGGCGATGATGGTCGCGGGGACCAAGTATCGAGGCCAGTTTGAAGAGCGAATCAAAGCGGTGATGAACGAAGTTCGTCGCGCTAAAAATGTTCTGTTGTTCATTGATGAATTGCACACGCTTGTCGGTGCAGGCGGGGCGGAGGGCGCGATTGATGCTGCCAATGTGTTAAAACCAGCTTTGTCGCGTGGCGAGATTCAGTGTATTGGTGCCACCACGTTAGATGAGTACCGCAAGTACATTGAAAAAGACAGTGCGTTGGAGCGTCGTTTCCAGACGATTCTTGTTGAGCCACCAAACGCAAAAGAGACCGTTGAGATTCTCAAGGGTCTGCGAGATCGTTATGAAGCTCACCATCGCGTTCAGATTACCGATGATGCGGTTCTCAGTGCGGTGGAGCTTTCGACGCGTTATATCACCGGTCGGGTCCAGCCCGACAAGTCCATTGATGTGATTGATGAAGCGGGCGCTCGCATTCGCCTTAAGAGCATGAGCAAGCCGCCGAACCTTGCCGAAATTGAAGAGCAGATCGAACATCTCAGCGTTGAGAAGGATGAAGCCGTCAAAGCTGCCGACTACGAGCGAGCTGCCGAGCTACGTGACAAGGCAGAAACCCTGCGTCGCAACAAAGAAGAGATTCTTTCAGAGTGGCGATCCAAGAGCAAGGAAGTCGACGGCGTGGTGGATGAAGAAACCATTGCTGAAGTCGTTTCTAAGATGACCGGTATTCCGCTGACCCGTTTGGATACCGCAGAAAGCGAACGCTTGCTCAGACTTGAAGACGAACTGCACAAACGCGTCGTCAGCCAGGACGAAGGCATCAAGATTATCGCCAAGGCGCTGCGTCGCGCCCGGTCAGGCCTCAAAGATCCACGTCGACCAATGGGGTCCTTCATCTTCGTCGGGCCATCGGGTGTGGGCAAGACCTTGCTCTCCAAAGCCCTCGCAGAATTCATGTTCGGCGATGAAGAATCGCTCATCCGTATCGACATGTCCGAATACATGGAGAAACACAATATCAGCCGCCTCATCGGCGCGCCTCCCGGATACGTCGGCTACGAAGAAGGTGGCCAACTGACCGAACAAATCCGTCGGCGGCCTTACTCGGTGGTGCTGCTTGATGAAATCGAAAAAGGACACCCCGACGTCTTCAACATGCTCCTGCAGATCATGGAAGAAGGTCAACTCACCGATTCGTTCGGCCGTCATGTGGACTTCCGCAACACCGTCTTAATTATGACCAGCAACATCGGTTCAGATCTGATCAAAACCGGCGGCGGGTTCGGCTTCGCCAAGCCCAATGAAGAAACCGACTATGACAAAATGAAGCAAACGCTCACCAGTGAAATCGAGCGATACTTCCGACCTGAATTCATCAACCGCCTAGACGACATCATCGTCTTCCGCGCTCTAAACAGAACCAACCTTGAGCAAATCGTTCATTATGAACTACGCAAAGTCAGTGAACGTCTCAGTGCTCGAAACCTGTCGCTAGAGCTTGATGAAAAAGCTCGCGATTACCTCATTGAAAAGGGCTACAACCCCGATTACGGTGCGCGTCCTTTGCGTCGTGCGATTGAACACCATGTGGAAGATGCTTTGTCCGAAGCGATTCTGCGAGGCCAGTTCAAGGCTGGCCAGTTGATCAAAGCGACCAAGAAAGATGGCGTTGATGCGTTGGAATTTGAAACCGTTGATATGCCTCCAGAAGACAAAGATGCTGACAAAACCAGCGGCCTAGCTCAGGCGGGAGCCGAGTCAACCTAAAGGCACACAGATCACGATTACTGCCAATTTGCAGTCAAATACAAAAGCCAGAAGGGTATACCAATCTCAGTTGAGTTTTCCCGTTTTCCTTTGGACGTGGCGCTTTGTTTTGAGCGTTTAAATCGTTTCCATCGCGGACATTCTCATACCCGATGGGTATATGCTTCGAAAGAACTGTACGTTTCTGGCTTTTTTTGTGGACTTGTCGTGAACGCCTTGATCGCGTTTTGCATCACCGTGTTTTTGCCTTGGACTTGAGCGTGACGAATTTGGAATCCGACTCTTCGGCAGACCTTAGAATGCGGCTTTGTCAAAGCCGCAAGCTTACAGCTTGCGCGTCCGGGAGCATGGGGGTTTACTTGGAGAAGTGTCTGACGGATTACGACTTGATCTCTGCGATGTCTTGCCTTAGAGACAGGCGATAGGCCCGTGGGGTTTGTCCTGCGATTTCTTTGAATGCTTTGTAAAATCGGCTGAGGCTGTTGAATCCGCTGGCCAGGGCGACCTGTAGAATATCCATGTCATGGGTGATTAATAAGCGTTGTGCGTAGCTGATACGTTGGCGGGTGACGTATTGGTTGAGTGTGAGGCCGTAATGTTTTCGAAACAGCGTCATGGCATAATTGGGGTGCAGCCCGACCGACTTTGCGATCTGGTCTATGGGCAGGTCTTCGGTAAAATGCTCAGCAATATAACGTGTGAGACGAATGATTTTGGGGTGACAGGCGATGGGATCGATTTTGCCTGTTTTTACTTTTTGATGGTTGAGGCCGAATCGTTTGAGGCGGGCTTGAATTTCATCCAATGCGATTTTTTGAAATATGACCTTGCTCTGCTGGCAATCTTGAGCCCACTGTTGGATCAAGGCTCCATCGAGTTGGGGCTGGCTGGGGTCTGTGAGCATGTGGCCGTTCAGCAAATTTTTGACAAACGATTTGGGCAACGGCCATTGAAGAACCCAGTTCATGGGAAGCACCGCACATCCGAGTCGGGTATTGGGTTCGATATGAATAACCTGGTGAGGCACGGTCGCCCAGAAAGCAGTCAACGCGCCCGGTGAAAGCGTGACAAGTTGTCCGCCCAGCAGATAGGTCATGCGTCCGGAAAAGACATAATTCAATTCCATGTCCGAATGTTGATGTGCCTCGGGCATGACATGGACGCTGAGGGTTCGAACACCAAAAGGAATTTGCGTGGCCCAATTTTTGATGGGATCGGTCCGCTTCATCAATATTATGATACAGGAAAATAAATGTTTTATGACGGAAGAAATATAACTAAATATTGTTATTCTTGTATTTTTCGTGACAGCGAAAGGGGATTTAATGGAAATTTTACAAAAACCTGATTTTCAAAAAACGCTTGAACGTTTTGAAGCATGGTGGCATGGGGAGGTGCTTGATCGGCCGGTGGTGACGGCGTATGTGTTGCCTCATTGTGCTCCGGTGCTTGGGTCCAAGACGCATGTGTCGATGTTGGATCGTTGGCTGGACGTAGAATTTCAAGTGGAACGGGCGGTGGAGGAAATGGAATGTCGGTCGTATGTGGCAGATGGTTTTCCCGCTTATTGTCCCAATGTCGGGCCTGAGGTGACGGCAACTTTGTTGGGTTGTGTAGTTGATTTTTTAGATGAGAGAACCGGCTGGGCCAAGCCCGTGGTGCAGCAGCCGGAGGATTGGGCGAAGGTGACGATTGAGAGTCTGGATTTTACGGGCCGATTTTGGCAAACGATGACGCAGATGACGAATTTGGCTTTGGAAATGAGCCAGGGGCGCTATCTGGTGGGCATGACGGACCTGCATGGCAATTATGACATTTTGGCAGCATTACGCGATCCTCAGTATTTGTGCATGGACTTGCTGGATTGCCCCGGGGCCGTGAGGCAGGCCTCGAAGGTGGCTCGTCAGGCGATGTCGGAGGCTTTTGAGCGGAACTACGCCTTGATTGCCAAAGCGGGGATGCCTTCAACCTGCTGGGCGGGATTTTTGCATCAGGGGCCTGCCTATATTCCCAGTTGTGATTTTTGGTGCATGCTCGGGACCGCCATGGCTCGTGATGAGGTGCTCGCTGATATTGCGTTTGAAATGCAGGCCATGAAGCGTTCAATTTTTCATCTCGATGGTCCTGATGCGCTGAAGCACTTGGATATGTTGCTTGAATTAGACGATTTGGATGCCGTTCAATGGGTCTATGGAACGGGCCACGGCATGGCCAGTGATTGGTTAGAGGTATACCAGCGAATTCAGGCTTCAGGCAAAAGTATTCAGGTCATTGCTCAAGACCCCGTTGATGCGATGAATTGTCTGGAGGCCTTGAATCCGCAGGGCTTGTGGTTAACCCTTGTGGAGCCGTTTGAGTCCGTGGATCAGGCTCAGGTGTTTATAAAAGAAGTAGAGCGAACTATCTGTCAATAGTGGACTTGAGTCGTGTAATGATTGCCTGAATACTTTACAACAATAGAAGAATAGGCATGACGATTGCGATGGGTTTACCATATCTTGAGGATAAAAAGGTCCTTATATTCAAATTTCTTGCTTATCATAGGCTGGCAGACATCAAGTGCGAGTTCTCACAGGCCGATGAATTGTATAGTTATCTTGCTTTATGGTGTTCCGTTTTTGGGGTGGGTAATAGATACGCATGAATCAATCGCTACTTGATAAAATTCTTAGTTCACCTCGGTTGCCGAGTTTGCCTGCAATTGCCATTGAGGTGATTGATCTGGTGCAGCAGCGTGATGTCAATATCAAGCAGATTGCTCAGACGATTCAGCATGATCCTGCGTTGTCCAGTAAAATTTTAAAGACAGTCAACTCCAGCTTTTATGGCCAAGCTCATTCGGTGGGAACCATCAGCCACGCCTTGGTGGTGTTGGGGTTGAACAGCGTAAAAACCCTTGCCTTGGGTTTTAGCTTGGTGGGCAATTTAACTCAAACCAATGAAGATGGATTTAATCATCTGAACTTTTGGAAACGAAGCCTTTACGGCGCGGTTGCCGCGAGGTCTTTGGCCAAACAGGTCGGGCTCGTTCAGCAGGAAGAATCTTTTCTCGGCGGCCTACTGCAAGACTTGGGCCTTTTGGCAATGCTTGAAACCATTGGCGATGATTACAAGGAACTCCTTCAGGAAATAGGCACGGATCACGCTCAGTTGCACATGCTCGAACGTGAAAAATTTGACCTGACCCATGCCCAGATCGGCGGTATCTTGGCGGATAACTGGAAATTGCCTCCACTGTTGGCCAATTCCATTCGATTCCACGAAACACCCGAACTGGCGCCCGAGGAGGTCTTGCCTTCGGTTCGATGTGTCAGTTTGGGGTCCATGGCAGCAGATATTTTTGTCAATGAACAGTCGCCCGGAGAAATGCTTGATCGCTATTACCGTCATGCCTCTGAATGGTTCGGCATGAGCCAGGAACAAGCAGAACCTCTGCTGAATAGCATTCACGACGGTTCCACAGAAATGAAGCGTCTGTTCGATCTGCCCACCAGTGATTTTGACAATTCCGATGATATTTTAGCTCGCGCCAATGAGGCCTTGCTCAACTTGAGTATGCAACAACAGCAGCAGGCTGCGGCACTCGAAGCAAAAAACAGAGAACTCATCGCTCAAGCGGAATGTGACCCATTGACAGGCGTGGCCAATCGTCGCAAGTTCAGTGACTATATCAATGAACATTTTATGTTAACGACCCAGACGGGTGATCCTGTTTCCGTTTTGTTTATGGATGTGGATCACTTTAAAAACGTGAATGATACGTATGGTCATCAGACAGGCGATCATGTTCTTGTTGAAATCGCCAGCACGCTCAATCAAGCAGTTCAGGCTCCTGGGCTGGTTGCTCGTTATGGCGGAGAAGAGTTTGCCATTATCTTGCCTGGCACAGACCGCGTCTCGGCCGCTCGCATTGCGGATGATTTGAGGCTCGCCATTGCTGAAACGCCCTTGAAATCCGATGAAAATGAACCTTTGAGCATTACCGCCAGTATTGGCGTGGCTTGTTACGACGGCACTTTTTTCACGAGTCCCAATCAACTCATCAAAGCTGCGGACCAAGGGGTTTATGCCGCGAAAAATGCCGGCCGCAACCTCGTTCGCGTGTTTGCTCCCAAAGTCAAACCCAAAGTCTCCGCACCTGTGACAGCGGCTTAAGATTTATCCTTTGAAATGGTATTCTGTGACACGCTCGATCTGTGAGAGATTCGAGACGCTGTTTGATTCAAGGCAGACATGCCCTTAATGCGGTGATTGCATTGCGGGGTCATTTCCCATCACGACGATAGGTATCCCCATCGGGTATGAGAGTTCCCGCGATGAAAGTTTTTAAAGCGAACAGTTGCTAGTAAGAGAAGATAATCGGACACTGTTTTCCCGTTTTTTCCAAATTCTCCATCTCTTTTCTGCTCCTATTTTTACGGATAGCTGATCACTAAAACAAAATGCCGCATACGCAAGCAAACCGGGGGCGGGAAAACTCAATCATGAGGGGTATAGATTGGGAATGTTTTAGCTTTTAACAGTTTCTGCTTGATTCTTTTCGATTAAATCAAAGACCGTTTGAGCATCGGTTGCTTGCGAGATGTTTTCGCGGGTTTCGTCATTGACAAGCATTTGGCTCACCGCTGCGAGTGCTTGAATGTGTAAGCTGGTTTGATCGGTGGGGGAGACCAGTAGCAAAATGAGGTTGACTGGTTTTTGATCCAGTGAGTCGAACTCCATGGGGGAGGCTGGTTTGCCGACAGCCATGAGCAGTTGGTCGTTGCTGCTGGTCTTGCCGTGGGGAATAGCAATGCCGTTGCCGATGCCTGTGGTGCGTGTGGTTTCTCGTTCCCAGACTACTTTTTTGAGTTCATCGACGTTGGCAATAGCGTGTTGTTGGGCTAGCAGATCGACTAATTCATAGATAGCTGCCTGCTTGTCGGTGGCAGTCAGTGGGACTTTGATACATTGGGGATGAAGAATATCTGTCAGCCGCATGGTCGATCCTTTGTTGGTCGGAGCAAGACGAAAGAAGAATACCGTCCTACCGCGGTGTCGGCAAATGAGGCCTCGGATATAGATCGTATCTCCAAAGGGCTTCAAATGGGTGAGACAGCGGTCGAACCCGGTCATGTTCGGGGTAAAAACGTGCTGTAATTGGTATGGCCCGTCAAATCGGATACGCTTAAGCCTCATGACTCAAACGGCGGCACAACCTGGGCAGGGCGAATTGGACCGCACACTCAAAGAACGCTTTGGGCATGACCAATTTAGACCGTTGCAGCAATCCATTGTGGAGGAAGTACTTGCAGGGCGTGATGTCTTAACCATCATGCCCACCGGCGGCGGTAAGTCCTTGTGCTATCAGTTGCCTGCGGTCCTGACTGAGGGATTGACGCTGGTTGTATCGCCTTTGATTGCCTTGATGATCGATCAGGTCAAAGCCATGCAATCCAACGGCATTCGGGCAGCTTATCTCAACTCCAGCCTCGATTTTGACCAAGTGATCCAAACCGAACGTGAGGCCATGACTGGGCAGCTCGATCTGCTTTACATGGCCCCTGAACGCTTAATGGGAACCCATGGCCAGCGATTGCTCCGTCAACTTCACATCAGCCTGCTGGCAGTAGACGAAGCACACTGCATCAGTGAATGGGGGCACGATTTTCGACCGGAATACCGAATGATCGGCCAATTGAGACAAGACCCCCAATTGCAGCTCGCCCAAGTCCCGATGATCGCGTTGACCGCCACGGCCACGCCTCGGGTCGCTGAAGATATTGCCGCCCAACTCCAGTTACGCGAGCCTGAAATCTACCGACGTAGTTTTGAGCGGCAAAATTTATACTACGAAGTACGTCCCAAACAACGGGTCGCCGACCAAATTGTCGCCTATGTCAACGAACATCCCCAAGACGAAGGGATTGTCTATTGCCATAGCCGAGCTGCCACCGAACGGCTCGCAGACAAACTGCAAAAAGCGGGCATCAATGCCAAGCCTTACCACGCGGGCTTGCCTCATGAAGAACGGCAGGCCAATCAGCATGATTTTGTGTATGGCCAAACCCAGGTCATGACCGCTACGATTGCTTTTGGGATGGGGATTGATAAGCCCGACGTGCGTTTTGTGATTCACGCAGATATGCCTCGCCATTTGGAGGGGTATTATCAGGAAACCGGACGAGCGGGTCGTGATGGTTTGGATGCGGATTGTTTGCTGTTTTTTTCAGCAGGTGATCGGGCCAAGATTGAGCATTTTTTTGATGAAAAAAGCGACGAAGAGCGCAAGCTCGCTCAGTGGCAGTTAAACCAGATGGTACAATTTTCGTATGCGACGAATTGCAGGTGTGTGCCGTTGTTGGGGTATTTTGGGGAGGCACATGCGGGAAATTGTGGGCATTGTGATAATTGTCGCATGCCTCCGGAGCAGGTCGATGCCACCGAAGACGCTCAAAAAACGCTCAGCGCCGTCGCTCGGGTCGAACAACGGTTTGGCATTGGCTATGTCATTGATCTGTTGCGTGGCAAGGCCAATGAACGGTCCGAACGCTATGGCCACGAGTCATTGCGTATTTTTGGAATTGGCAAATCAGCCCCCGCAGCCTATTGGCGTCGGCTCATCGATGCGTTGCTTTGTGATGGCTATCTGGTCCAATCATCCGATGAGTATCCGGTTTTGTGTTTGACCGAAAGTAGCTTGTCACTTTTACGAGGTGAGCAGACGTATCAAATCGTCAAGCCTCGTGCGCTCAAACAAATTAAAAGCACCAAGGCTTCAAGAGGGGGGCGTACATCTGCTAGCGAAATTGAAGGGATGGACGTGGACGAAGCCATGTTCCACGAATTGCGGACCTTGCGACGAGAATTGGCTGAAAAACAGGGCATCGCAGCCTATATGGTTTTTAGTGATGTCTCTTTGCGTCACATGGCTTCGGTGAAGCCCTCCACGTTGGACGAATTTTCCCAGATCAACGGCGTGGGCGCGAAAAAACGTGAACAGTACGGCCCCACGTTTATCGAAAAAATAACAGAACTAATGTAAGTCTGTCATCTTGAGCCAACGGTTCAATTCTGGAAGATTTTCACCATAGAAGGACAGAAAAGAAAATGTTTAGTTTTTAACTGGTTGAACGTCATCACCTTGAACCCCGTCAGTGGTTGCGTTGCATCAAGGCTTATAAAATCCCACCCTTCATGGTAAAAAACAAAAACGTATTTAGTGATTTAAACCCTTTTATCCCTGCAACGTATTGCTTTGTGAATGGTATCCATCTTGACGAAACCGTTGGGCTGCGGTACACCATTTGCCCACACAAAGAGGAAAATGGCGAATGATCCAAGTAAAAAATCTTGTGAAATGGTACGGCCCCAACCGGGCGGTGGACGATATCTCCTTTGAAGTCCCCCAAGGTCAAATTGTGGGCTTTCTCGGACCCAATGGTGCAGGTAAGTCCACCACACTCCGTATATTGACAGGCTATTTGCCGCCCACCGGCGGAAGTGCCTCCATTGCGGGCTGTGATGTGTTGACCCAGTCCATCGAAGCTCGCAGACAAATCGGCTACTTGCCTGAAAGTACCCCGCTATACCCTGAAATGCGCGTCGAAGAGTTTCTGCACTTTCGCGGCAAACTGATGAACATGACCCGTGCCGACCGCAACAAAGCCATCGACTATGTCGCGGATAGGTGCGGCCTGGTTCAAATCCGCAGGCGAATCATCGGCCAACTCTCCAAAGGCAACCGTCAACGCGTTGGCATTGCCCAAGCGTTGCTGCACGATCCCAAAGTTTTAATTCTCGATGAACCCACAGCGGGCCTAGACCCTGTTCAGATCGGTGCTGTGCGGAATTTGATTACTGAACTCAAGGGTAAACATACCATTTTGCTTTCATCGCATATCTTGCCTGAAATTGAAAAAACCGCAGACCGCGTTTTGATTATCGCAGGCGGAAAAATCAAGGCAGACGGCTCACCTGCGGAGCTTCGAACGCAAGTTGCCCAGGGGGCTCGCATTTTGATTGAACTCAAAGCAGAACCAGCGGCCGTCCGCAAAGCTTTTACAGGACTCGATCATGTTGTCAGCGTCGAAGTTCAAGCACGCGAGGGCGGATGTCGAGCGATTGTCTCCCCGCAAGATGATTGTGATTTGCGTGAAACGCTTGGCCAGACAGCTTTGACCAACGGTTGGCTGATTCGAGAAATGAGAAACGAAACAGCGAGCCTCGAACAATTCTTTATTCAAATTACTGCCGACCAAGAGCATGCAACGCCTTCAGAAGCATCCTTGGCCTCTTGAGAATTTTTGATTATGAACCAAACGTTAACCATTGCTAGACGTGAGCTGACGAGCCTGTTTTTTTCTCCCATTGCCTATGTGGTCTTGGGGATCTTTTCAGCAGGCACGGCCATGCTCTTTTTCCTCCAATTTGGACCCAACAATCCAGCCTCCCTTAAGACCACCATGGAAGGCGTGATCTGGCTGATGATCTTCCTGGTTCCTGCGATCAGCATGCGATTGCTCAGTGAAGAATTCCGCAACGGCACCATTGAAATGCTCATGACCTCGCCACTGACCGATACCCAGATCGTCTGTGGAAAATGGCTCGGTGCGATGGGGTTCTTTGTGACGCTGTTGCTGCCTTTGCTCGTGCTGACGGTGGTGCTCGAATGTTTTAGCGATCCAGACTACGGCCCAATTGTCACAGGCTTACTGGGACTGATCCTTGTCGGCGGATTTTATCTGGCCATCGGAACCTTTGCCTCGGCACTATCAGAAAATCAGATTATCACGTTCCTACTCACCGTCTTTATTATCTGCTTGTTCACACTGGTCTTGTTCTTCTTGCCCGCAGCGTCTTTTATTACGCCTGGCATCCGAAAAACGCTCTTTTACCTGCATGTGAACTCCCAGTTTGCAGACTTCAGCAAGGGCTTGCTGGACTTGACGAAATTTATCTACTTCATCAGCGGCACTGCTCTGTTCTTGTTCATGGCAGTCAAACTGCTCGAAAGTAAACGGTGGCGATAACTCATGGCTAAAAATAAAACAAACCAAACGCAACGTCGTTTCAAATACGGCATCAACGTCACGCTTAGCATTGTCATCGCCTTGGCGATTGTGGTGGTCATCAACGTGATCGCTTATCGCAGGCTCGCACATCTTCGCAAAGATCTAACCGCGACCCGGTTGTATAGCTTGTCAGATCAAACCCGCAAAGTACTCCAGTCTTTGGACAAAGATTACCGCATCGTTACGCTCATTTCGCGTTCGAATGAGGCGATTGGCAAGGCCAAAGATTTGATCGCAGAATATGACCATTATTCATCCCACGTGGCGGTGGAGCATATCAATCCGACCTTGCAAATCGGTCGTGTGGCACAGTTTTATCAAACCTTGTTAAAACGTTATGACGATCAGATCGAGCCATTGCAAAAATCGGTCGAAAGTGGACGTGCTGCACTGGATCAATTGCGTAATGATATTGATGCCCAGAAACATGTGCTGAGCCAGATTCTGCAAAACAAGCAGTTTACGGATGAAAAACTCAAGCAGTTTGTGCAGTCCATTGCCCAAGCGTTTTCACGGTTTGAATCCCAGTATGAACAGGCCACCACACAGATTGATCAGACGTTGGCCAGTTCGCTCCCTGATTACAGTGGTGCGATAGGGATTGTTCAATCTGTGTTGACGGCTTATGACGAAAAAGTTTTTGCGGTGGCGATTGAGCATCTCAAAACGACCGCAACCAGCACGACCATTCACAGCACGGTCCAAAATCAATTGTTGCAATTAACCGATGAATTTGGGCAGGCTCGCCGCAATTTGGCGGGGGCATTGGGTCAATTGCAATCATCGCCTATGAGTGAGGAATATAGCAAGCTGCGGGAGCAGCTTAATGTTTCGGACACGGTGGTGTTGGTGGGGGATGATCAGATTCGGGTGGTCCCGTTGGAGAAAATGTTCCGCTTGCCTCAGAATGCTCAGCAACAACAGATGGCTGGGGGACCTCAGCCTGAATTTCAATTTTTGGGTGAGGAAAAAATCACCGGTGCTCTGATTGCCATGTCTCTGGAACATCAACCCCTGGTGGTTTTTGTGCAAGGTGGACGTCAGCCTGTTCTGGGCTATCAAGGTCAATACGAACAAGTTGCCAATCGTCTTCGCAACATGAACTTTGAGGTGAAGGATTGGTCACTGGGTGGCAAACGCAATCCCATGACCGGCCAACCCGGGCCTCCATCACCACCACCAACGCCCGCACCGGGCCAAAAGGTTGTTTGGATTGCCACGCCGATTGAAGCCAGCCCCATGATGATGCAGCAAGGCGGCGGGCCAAGCCAAAAGATCACGGCTCATATTGCCCAGCGGCTCGAACAGGGAGATTCAGTCATGGTCATGCTCGCTCCGAACCCCATGGCCGCGATGGGGATGCCTGACCCGATGGCGAAATTGATATCGTCCTGGGGAATCAATGTACAAAATGACCGGGTGGTGATGAATGAAGTCATGCTTCGCAATCGCAAGACGGCCGGCGACCCCACGATGCGTATCAATCAGTGGCCTCAAGATTTATCCATTACCCAAGCGATGGCAGGGACAGCAGGCGTGTTTGTCAGTGCCTGCCCGGTGGACTGGAAAGCTGCCGAGGGCGTGACGATTTACCCCTTGGCACAAGCCACAGGCCAACGCATGTGGGCGCATACCAACATGCGTGATCAGAATCCCACCTATCAAGAAGCAACGGCCGCGGATGTCTTTACCTTGGCAGTGGCGGCACAAAAAACCGATGGCCAGCGGATCGCGGTCTTTGCAGACCCTGTTTGGGCGACGGATCAAATCGTCAACTACGGCCTACTGGGCGCAGGAACCGCATCGATGGTCGGCGCGATGTTCCCCGCCAATGCAGAACTTTTTGTAAATAGCGTCTTTTGGCTGTCAGACCTCGATCAACTCATTGCCGCCAGCGCCCGCACACAAGACATTCGCCGTATCAAAGCGATTTCTGCCGGCCAACTCACCGCATTGCGATGGGGATTGATCCTGGGCATGCCGTTGGTCGTGCTGCTTGGCGGCGTGGGGGTCTGGATGACCCGTCGAGGCAATTAACATTTATTCGGAATCAGAATCTATGAATTTTAAGACTACTTTTTTTCTGTTACTGCTCTTGGTTTTTGTCGGCGGATTTTTGATCTGGGACAAAGACCATCCCGAAGTCTCCCTTGATGACCTGACCCGTGACAGCGGACCGCGAACACTGTTGAAGACCGAAGAATTTCCTGTGGACAAAGTCGCCTCGGTCACCATCGCCAAAGCAACCGAAACCATCACCATCACCAAAGAAGGTGACAACTGGTTCCAAACCCAGCCGGTGCGGTTTAAGCTCAACAACTGGTCCGCCAAGCGAGTCGGGGACGAGGTTGCTGCTTTAGAGTATGCCGAAACGATCACGCCCAACGCGGAATTGTCTTTGTCAGATGCTCAATTAGATGAGCCGTTGGCCACGGTGACGGTGACCTTTACAGGCGAGCAAGCTCCCGTGAAGCTCTTGCTCGGTGGCAAAGTTGTCGGCGGACGTGGGTATCTCATGGTGGACGATGACCCCAAAGTGTATGTGGTCAATGACAGCCTGCACAAGATGGTGTTGGACGATCACGTTCGCCAATGGCGAAATAAATCGTTGATTGCACCGACTGAAGGTCAAGCTCAGTCTCTTGTAAAAACGGATGAGCAAGGTCAAATAACTTTGATCAAAGCTGAGGGTCGTTGGGTTTTTGGAGGGTCTGATGCCGGCCGTGTTTCGCGCGAGGCCGTGTCGAACTTGCTTGGTGGGATCAATGGTATTTACATCGAAGAATTTATTGAGGACAACCCCAAGAACCTCGCGGTGTTTGGTTTGAATCAACCGGCGGTGAGAGTCACGGTGACGGAGCTTGGTGCTGATGATCAAGTTCGCACGCAGAGCTTACTGATTGGATCACCTGTGGATCTCAAACAAGAAACGTTCTTCGCCATGTGGGTCAATGGCGGGGGCATTTCCGGGAGTGATTCCGGGGGGGCGGTTTTTACGATTAAGAAATCGGACCGTGATAAGTTTGGCAAGGCCGTGGATGACTTGCGTGATCCCAAGTTGACGTTGCTTGATGCGGGTGATGTGACGGCAATTACGATTGAGCGATTGGATGGAGATTCACAAAAGCAGGTTTTAAATTTAGAACGTGGTCCTGAGGGTTGGTCTTTTTCGGAACCGAAGCCGGCGTTTGACATTGACCAAGAGCAGGCTCAGAGCTTATTGAGTGTGATTTTAGATGCCAAGGCTCAAAGCTATGTTCCTTTGACCAAAGGCGATGAGTGGGTGGCCACGATTACGCTGACCGCCACGGGGCGGCCGCAGCCGGACGTCTTGAACTTGTTTGCCGATACACAGGGCTATCTTGTGCGATCCAATCAGGAGACGACCGGTTATCGCGTGGCAGGTGAAGCCTTGGCTCGTGTGTTTGAGCCGGTGTTGGCATTACGCAATCGTCAGGTGAATGAGATGGCCGTCGATCAGATTCAAAAACTGACGGTGACTTTACCTGACAAGACGGTGTTGGCTTTTACCCGCAAGGATGAGGCTTGGGCGCTTGGGGGACATGATGGGTTTGAGGCTGGCGCGTTTGATGATTTGCTTTATGCGGTTTCTTCATTGAAGGCTGACAAGTGGGTTGAATCTCCCCCAGTGAAGGTGACTCAAAGCCCGTATCAGGTTTTGCTTGAAGCGGATGGGCGTTCCTTCTCTTTTTCGGTGGATGTACCGTCACGGATTGCCACGGTTTCTGAGGGCCTGTTTGTGATTGCTGAAGATGTGATACGAAAATTAACTGCCGAATTGCGTGCTCGCACGGTGCTTGATGTGGCAAGAACGGACGTAAAATCTGTCACGTGGCAAAGCAGCGGCAAAAAAGTCACACTCAGCTTGCAAGCCGGCCAGTACGTTGACAGTGAGGGCCGTGCTGTGGACGAAGCTGCGGTGGGCGCTTTGGTTGATACCCTTGCGGGCTTGCGGGTGGAGCGTTTTGTGAAGCCTAAAAAGATGAAGATTCTCACAACGCTGAAGGTTGTCACTGCCAGCGGGGCATATTTGTTGGAGTTGGGGACTCAATACGCTCGTCTTGGCGAAACATATTTTGTGTTATCGTCTGAGGACTTGGGTAAATTAACCGCCCCTGTTTTGAAGTAGCCTACGATTTGTTTGAATTTACTCAGCAAGCGAGTCTAGCTCTTGCTTGAGTGCTGTTTCGACGCGTGAAAATTCATCTCGCAGTTTTTCAAGCAGGCTATCAGCACCATCGAGGTGATTTTCGTATCCCATGTTTTGTAAGTCTTCAGCGATCTCGGCAAGTTGCAAGGCTCCGATATTGCCGCTGGCCCCTTTGAGGGTATGCGCGAGTGTGCCGAATTCATGGGCATTGTGTTCGCTGAGGGTGGTTTTGAGCGACGCGAGTTTTAGCCGAGCATCGTCTAGATAGGTCAGGAAAAGGTCCTGTAAAAACTCTGGATCGCCGATTTCTCGTAGGTCACAGAGTGTAGCTTCGCTGAGGGTATTGCCTGTATCGGGCATACTTCAATCTCCCTTGTGATGGACCCTTATTTGTATCTATCGTGTGATTGTGGAGTTCGATTAACGGCTGGGGTGGAGGAAATGCGGGATTGGGAAGATCGTGATCGTTATAACTAGACTTTTCCTTTAGGGATGGTTGGGAAATTCTGCGGGGGAGATTCGGGTGGATTGTCGCAGGCGGGGGGGGAAACGCTATACTGTTGCGTTCTGATCATAACTCTCATGTTGGAGCGGTTTTTACCATGTTGAAATGGTTTCGTTTATATAACAAAATTATTCTGGTTGTCGGTGGTTGCCTGTTGATGGTGGCTTTTTTGATTCAGCCGGTCTTGAGCATGTTCATGCCCAGCCCGAAGGGCCAGATTTTAGGCACGCTAGGCGACCGTGAGATTACGCTGGGGGATCAGCAGATTGCCGGTCGTGACCTAGGTGTGATTCGTCAGGCCAGTCCGATACTTGGGATGTTTACGCCTGAAGAGCCGCTGCAATGGATATTGATGCAGCACGAAGCTTCCCAGCTCGGCATTGAGGCCAGTGATTACGAACTCACCGAATTGATTCACAATTTGGGTTTGACTAACACGATATTGAGTCAGGTCGCCAAGAGCTTTTTAATGACCGGGCCCCAAGTCCGTCAGACGCTTAAGCGTTGGTTGGTGGTTCAGCATTACAAAGAGTTGATCCAGGGTGCTTCCCATGAACCGGTGGTCCAAAAGCTACGTGCGTTGGGTGATCTGCAATTGCAATTGTCCCAGATATTGCCCCAGGCGCAAGGTTTTATGCGTCAGTATTACATGGGCATGTTTTACCAGCGTTTGGCTCAGGCCATGGCAGGGCAGCCTCGTTTGAGCCGTCCGTTGTTGGAGCATTTTGTCAGCGATCAGCAAATGTCGGTCAAAGTTGCCTTGGTTCCGATCAGTTCAGATCGTTATTTGGATCAAGTCAGTGAGCCAACAGAGGAACAGCTTGTCGATCTTTTTCAGAAGTACAAACAGGACCTTCCTGGCAGCACGAAGCCTTATGGTTTTGGTTATCGCATGGCAGACCGTGTTCAGATTGAATACCTGAGTTTGCCTGCTGACCGTATTGATTCCTTGGTGTCCGCGTCCGAAGCCGATGCGATCAATTACTACGATGCTCATCAAGACGAGTTTACCGAACAACTTCCCCCGCAAGCCCCTGCTCCTGAGGGCGAAGCTGCTGCCAAGCCCGCCACAGTCGTCAAAGCGTACGCTGATGTCCGGGACCAGATTCTCGATAGGCTCAAAAAAGAGGCTGTTCGTAAGCATGGCGATCAAATAATCAAGACCGCCCAGAATTTATTGTTGGCAGATGCCCGACGTTTGGCAACCCGCAAGGGCTATCGGGTCTTGCCTAAGAATTTCAAACCCACCTCATTGGAAACCGTGGCTGTGGCGATCCAGAAGCAATTTGGCGTTTTGCCAAGTGTGGTGGTGGACGACCAGCATTGGCTGACGTTGGAGCAGTTGCGTGCGGTGCCTGGTTTGGGGACTGCGGGCGTGCTGGGTAAATCCCGTGTGCAGTTTGCGGATTATGCGATCAGTGTTCGAGAGATTGAGCGGAAAACGCCTCATCCTCAGGCTGCATTGCGTTTGCAGACAGGGTTGGTGAGCTTGCCGTTGGGTTCTTTTGATGGCAGTCGTTATTTGTTCCGCATTCGCAAAGCCCAGGGGACAAGGGTTCCAAAATCAATTTCTGAGGTTCGTGATCAAGTGGTCGCTGATGCTCGTAGGCTCAGTGCGTTTGATTTGGCATTGCAAGATCGTGACGCTTGGGTTAAACGTTTGGGAACCGATTCATTGCAGGTGATTGCCAAGGAACTGGGTGTGACGATTCATTCACCCGCTCCCTTTCAGCGACGGCGATTCATGTTCGGCGGCGCTGAAGTGCCTACCATCGAACCGGTGGGACAAGATGAACAATTTGTCGATGGTGTGTTTGAACTCGCTGACAAAGTCAGTGGTGATGACGCTTCGAAATTAGCAATCCTGCCAGTGGACAAACGTTCAGGCGTGGTTAGCTCCCCCTCGAATCTAACGACATACCTTGTGCGAGTGGATGATGTTCGCCCATTAACCCAAGCCCAGTTCACGAACATGGCCAGCCAGCCTGGTATCGGTGCTTCTCTGATGCCTCAAGGTTCTAATGCCTCAGATGACGGTTTAGCCAATGCTTTTTCAATGGAAGCATTAAGTCGTCGGCTAGGCTACAAGAGCGCTTTTGATGACGATGACAAAACCAACTGAGTTGCTTTCTAATTTTGAATGACCGCCAGCTAGACACTGCTTGGCATCTCCGCGCACGTGATTGGTGTATTGTTACTTGGATGTATTTGTTCAAAGTCCTAAAGTTCTTTGCATAAATACTTACCGCTTTTGTTTGAATGATTCGTTTGAAAAACAGCCGCACGCTAACAGCGTGCGCGTCCGGGGTGGGGCGGCAAATAATGGCGCAAAAATCCCCATGAGACGCACAAAAAAAACCGTACGCTCGAATTGAGATGATTCACAAGGCTGATCCCAATGAACCCCTCTGATGGGGTAAGGGCCAGATTCTGCTTCTTAGCAGAGAGGGGAGGTGAATGCCGCGAGCGTTAACCGACCGATGAGCCTGCTGGCACGGTTTTGCTCAGCCCCAGTGGAACGACATCCAAGACATTTTCGCCTTCGAGATGGCTTGCCGCCAGCAGCATGCCGTTGGATTCTTCACCGCGGATTTTGCGTGGTGCAAGGTTGACGACGACCACAATCTGTTTGCCGACAAGGTCTTGGGGTTGGCAATAGGCTTTGATCCCCGCACAGATTTGGCGGGTTTCTTCGCCTAGATCGACTTGTAAAACCAGCAAGCGGTCGGCATTGGGATGGGTGATTGCTTCGACAATGGTGGCAATTCGCAGGTCGAGTTTCACGAAGTCATCGTAGGTAATTTCAGGTTTTGTTTGCATCTTCAGCTCCAGTCATGGTGTAATGTGGGAAGAGTGTATCGAAGTTTGCCCTAGAGGCAAAGCATTGACATGGAAAAGATATAGCCACGAGAAACATAAAAAGGCACAAAAGCAGTGTGGAAAGGGTTCATCGGTTGCTTGGCCATCTTTTTTTAAAAGCAAGCGACTCTCAGCGAACAGATAAATAAAAGGATTGAAAAGAAATCCTTTTTTGTGATTTGGAGTATTTTTGGCAGCGATTCTCCTTTTCCCCCCCCCCGGTCCCCCGGTCCCCGAGCTTCTCCCCTCGGCCTCTCCCTGGCAGCTTGGTGAATCGCTGCGGAATGGATTTTGCGTTTGTCTCAGTGTCCTCGACATCATGCCTTGACCGGGAAAATGCCCCACAGACGCGGTCTGCGCCAAGCGGGGTTGGTCCTGTTGATTTTGGTGATGGTGTTTGTCTGCTTGGCAGCCTATTTCACCAGACCCCGCCGTCTGGCTTCTTTGGCGGGAACTTTGCTTCATAGTCTGACGGGTGCTCAAGTGGAAATCAGTGAAGCTCGTATTCGCTGGGATGGCAGCATTGAACTGACCCACGTTCAAATGATGCTAGACGAAGGGCCTGCTGCGTCTCGTCAATTGTTTGAAGTGGAGCGAATGGTAATTCACCATGACGTGCCTGAATTATTACGGGGGCGTTTTGTGGCTCGGTCGTTGACGTTTGTTCGACCGACCTTTTTCCTGACGGAAGACTTACAGACCAATCTTTTTAATTATCAATACCTTCCAAGGCCTCAACGTTTGAAAGACCCAGACCAAGTTGCTGAAAGGGGCAATCCAAATTTACCCAAGAATCTGCCTAATATTTTTATTCGTGACGGCGTGCTGGAACTAGCGGAGACGAATCATGGCAGCATCTCGGTGGTGGGGACTTCCGTTTTCAACGGCAGCTTCTCGGCTGACCGTGGGAACTCGCATCTTTACTATTTTGCTTTGCGACAAACTCCTGATGATGCTGGCCATTTGCCGCAGTTTAAGGGTTTTGTGGACATGGATACGCTGGCGGTGGAGGCGACACTGACAGGGTTTTCGTTTGATGATCCCAAACGCAACTTGCTGCCTCGCCAATTACGCGACTGGTGGGATCGCTTGGCTCCCTCAGGCGAACTGCCCACGGTCCAAGTGGGCTATGATCCGGACCCGGACGTGGGGTTCTTTGGTGTGCTGGAAGTAAGCGGCGCATCGTTGACGTTGCCTTACACAGAATCCAAAGCCCGTATGACCGTTCGGTCCGGTCACTTCAAACTCACCGGCCGGGATATTCGTATTACCAATCTCGTTGGTCGCATTGAAGGCTTTGACTATACAATCAACGGTCAGGTCCATGGCTTTGGAGCTGATGCGCCCTTTGCATTGACCACACACATTGTTGGAGAAATACCCCAGAAACCTCGCTATACCCCTTGGTTCCCCCAAAAAGTTTCCAAAGCCTTTGAAGAACTCGCTCCCACAGGCTTGTTTGGAGCCAACGTGTTGGTTCAGCGAAAAGTAGCGGGTGGCCCGTTTACTTATGAAGGCTCAGTGGATATCAGTCAGGCCAGTGTTTGCTATGCTCGTTTCCCATACCCATTGACGCGTGTGCGTGGTGCTTTGCGGTTTAACGAGCAACAGCTTCGGATGATTAATCTTCGAGGCGACGGTCCCACAGGTGGGCGATTGGTTCTCAATGCAACGTTGGAAGACCCGGTCCATTTTGGACCTGCGACGATTTCGATCACAGGCCGTCACTTGCCCATTGATAAATATTTATTAGATGCCATGGCACCGAAGCATCGTCGGATGCTCGAAGGATTGTTCGATCCCACACATTACGCCAAGCTCACGGACCCGTCCACAAATATTCTCGCAACCCCCGAACAACACAAAAATTGGCAGCAAACCTATCAAGCCAACCAGCGGAAACTAGAGGCCAAGCCTGATGAGGCAGAGGTTAAAACGCTTCAAGCCCAACAGGCTGTGTTGGCGTTGCGGCTTCAACAGCCCGTGTTTAAATTGGGCGGGGTGACCAATATGCAGATGCGTTTGGAGAAGCCTGCCGGTAAAAATTCCAAAGCGGTGGTGCATTCAGAATATGATTTGGCGGGTGTGAATTTACTGTTGAAGCATTGGGCGTTCCCGTTGCCGTTTGTAGCAGGGAAGTTTTATCTGGGACCTGGGGGAGGCGGTTTGGTCGGCGGCAAGATCCGAGGCCTCACCGGCGGCACGGCCGTGGTGGAAGGGAAGATGTATTGGAAGTATTTCGGGGATCGCAAACGCTTGATCCCCGATCTGAAATTCACAGGCTCTGATTTTCCTGTGGACCAATTGGCCTTGGCTTCGTTAAAACCCAAAACCCGCAAAATTCTTTCGCAGTTGCATGTGCAGGGGACGATTGATGCAGCGGGTTTGATTCAAGGCAACGATCAGGGCAACCCCCATATTACTTGTCAGGGCCATTTTCGAGAGGGTTCGGTTCGTCCGTTTGGCGGGGAATATGTGATTGATGGGATTGATGGCTATATCACAATTGCGGGTTCTCAGGTGTCTCTTTCAGACATGAAAGGTTCCCACGAGCAGGCTCGGTTTAAATTTTCAGGACCGGTGAGTGGTCCTGATGGGATGCAGTTAAAACTTTCGGGGCAATCATTGAAAGTTGAGCCGAAGGTTTTGGATCTGATTCCGCCGCACATGCCGTATCGGGCTTGGCTTGAGGAACAGATGAAACGGCTTGCCGTGCAGGGGGTCTTTGATGTGTATTGGACGCAAAGTTCCAATGAAGCGTCCACGGTGATCATCGAGCCCCGAACCGCGTCCTGTATTTGGCGAGGCAATCCCATTGAGTTGACCGACATGGGAGGCAGTATTCAAGTCCATGATCGCATGGTCCGCATTCGCCAGTGTCATGGACAGTACGGCAGCGGGAAGATGATCAGTGAAGGATACATCAACCTTGACGAGAAAACCCCCACGCTACACTTGTCCTTTGATGCGCAAAATCAAAAGTTTTGCAAAATGACCCGTGCCATGCTCCCCGTAGCAGTACTGACGGCGATTGATGCGTTGAAGCTCGAAGGGGGATACAAAGTCCGTAACGCTAAGTTTAGCTGGTCTCCCAATGCCACCCAAGGCGAACGGCTGGCCTTGCAAAGTAAGATTCATCTGGATCAGGCCACTGCCGTGGTGGGAGTGGATATCACCGAACTTGATGGCGAACTGATGGTGGACGTCAAACACATCGTTGGATCGCAATGGCCTCAGATGAAAATGTCGCTCAAGGCCGATCGGTTGCGGGCGGGAGGTCGAATGATTTCACCTTTGTCCATGGTCATTGCCAATCATTCAAAGTACCCCGATCAACTTCAGATCGAACAGTTGTCGGGAATTTGTTATGAAGGTTTGCTCGAAGGGGCAGGCCAAATTGACATGGCTGACGGCGGCTTTGAATTTCGTTTGACGCTGGAAAATGCCAAATTCGAGCCTATTACAGATCCCCTAGGGGCAGAGGAATCGACCGCATCCCAAGCGGTTTTGTCTGCGGACCTGACCGTGGCGGGGAACCCCCATTCTTCAGAAGGTCGTCATGGCCGCGGCCGCATCGTGATTCAAAATGCTCGGATGTACGAACTACCACTGACAATGACCATGCTTCAAATTTTAAACCTGTCTGCGCCAACGGCTCGGGCGTTTGATCAGGCGGACGTTCAATTTATTCTTGACAATGACATTGTGGTCTTTGAAAAAATTTCTTTCATGTCGCCCTCACTTAATATCATTGGCACTGGGACCATGCGTTATTCCGATACCAAATTAGACTTGCAAATGTATACCCAGAACCGCAATGGACCCAACCTTGGGCCCGTTTCAGAACTCTTCAAAGTTTTTAAAAATGAACTGGTGACCATCCATGTCGCAGGGACCCTGGAAGAACCTCAGGCCACCGTCAAAAGTTTGGCAGGGATCAAACGCTCCGTCCGCGAAATTATTGGTAAACCCATTAAGAAATAGTTTTTTTAAAGGCTCTATTTCTTCTTCCCTTTGAAGCGAGACTGTTTGAGCAGGTCCGGCCAATGCACCATGGCCAGGGCTTCAAAAATATCCTCAGGAATTTGACCCTTGGCAGGCCTCACGTCTTGGCATTGCGGGGCGACCGCCAAGACTTCGGTTTTGCACATTTTTCCCAGCCAACGTCGATTGGCTTCCATTGACGGGTCTGCGCGGTTCACGTCTGGCTCATGGCGATTCAACACAATGCCCGCAACGCGGCAACCTGCGTTTTTCAAAAGCGCCACCGTCATGCCCGTATGATTCAATGTCCCCAGCCCTGCATCCGCCACGATTAAAACCGGATAGCCGACCGCTTTGATCAGGTCCAGCACTGTCCATTGAGGACGCTCAGAATCAAGGGGAACCCACAATCCGCCGACACCTTCGACGAGGAGGCAGTCATTTGTTTTTTCCAATTTCGCGAAGCTATCTGCGATGAGATTCATGTCCAGCCGTGGTTCTTCGGTTTCCCCTGCGACGGCTGGGGCCACGGGTTGGCGATAGCGAATGGGATTGATAATTTCAAGCGGTTGGCGACAGTCTGCAAAATGCGCGAGTGCTTCAGCATCAGGGCAGACCAGTCCTTCACGTTCTTTGCGACAGCCCGAGGCAATGGGTTTGCTCACGCCGACACCAAGCCCGGATTGTTTTAACAAAGAGGCAATGCCGCAGGCAATGGTGGTCTTGCCGACGTCTGTTCCAGTGGCGGTAATAAAAAGGCCAGGCTTGGTGAGGTTAAATGTTTTGGTCATAGTGGATCGCTTAAAATTTATTGCAATGCCCAAAGTATAAAGAGGATTAAAACCATAGCCCAACCGATGACCGCTGGCCAGAACATGCGTTCTTGTATCAAGCGTTGTTCGTGGTAATAGGGTTTGGTATCAGCATCAGTCTCGGTCTTTGTTGGCGTGGTGGTGGTGGGGGGGGTGGGGATTTTCCAGTTGAGTTTAAGTTGTGCTTTGAGGGGTGATTCGCCGTGGGACAGAGCTTTGAGGTCGTCCACCAAGTCGGCTGTATGGTCATAGCGATGCTCACGATCCTTGGCCATGCACACTTCAATGATTTGACAGATTTCATAGCTCAGTCGCCCGTTGAGCGATTGAGCTGAGGGCAAGGGTTGTTTGAGGTGCATGGTCAAAACTTCTTGAGGCGTGGGTGCGTCAAAGGGAACTTTGCCTGTGAGCATGAAAAATATCGTTGCGCCAAAGCTATAAATATCAGCCCGAAAATCCACGTCATGGCCCGCGAGAATCTGATCAGGCGAAATATAATAAGGCGACCCAAGCACCTGTTTCACCCGTCCGGCCTGGGCTTGTTCGGGTTCATCAGCAATGTCCTTGGCGAGTCCCATGTCCGCGAGCTTGGCGGAGCCGTTACCGGTGAGCATGATATTTTGTGGTTTCACATCCCGATGGACCAAGCCTGCTTCGTGGGCATGATTGAGGCCTTGGGCGGTTTGTAAGAGGATGCTTAGAGCTTCTTCTTCATCGAATCGGATGATTTGCATGAGCCGTTCGTAGACTGATTCGCCTTGGACGTATTCCATGACAAAGTAGTGAAAGTCTCCCGCCTGTCCTACGTCTAACGCGGAGACGATATGCGGGTGATTGAGTTTGGCTGCGGCTTTACCTTCTTTGTAGAACTGTTCGACGAAGCCTGGGCGTTGGGTCCATTGCTTGCCGAGTATTTTGATGGCGACGATTCGGTCGAGGCTCAATTGACGAGCTTTGTAGACGGTGGCCATACCGCCTTCTCCAAGCTTGTTGAGAAGCTCGTAGCCGGGAATCTGTGGTGGGGGGGCTGTGTCAGTCATAGGGGAATGCGATATGTTTTATTTTAGCATGGAGAAATAGAAGGTTCATCTTTGAGGGGGTGATAGGGCAGGAGCATTGAGGCGTTGAAGGACCGTTTGGGCGGTTTGGCGTACTAGGTCAGGCTCCTCTGTTTCCACCGCCAATGCGTGGAGTCGAGCCAGCAGCGCAGGGTGATCATGCTTGGCGAGATGGTTCCCCGCAGCAATGATTGCATTGCGTTTGACCATGTCCAGCTTCATGCGTTTGAGGGCGGACCCGATGAATGCTTGTTGGCGAGATTCGGTTGTCCAGTTGAGCACTTCCAGTAGATTTAGTCCCGGTGCTGGTGTGCGTGGGGTGTATCTCGGATGTACTGGTGTGTTCGCTGCAAGCAAACTTGCTTGGGTGTCTGTTGGGTTTCCCGATGGCGAGGCTGTTTTTAAGGGCATTTTCGGGGTGGGTGGGTTGTGTGGGCAAACTTCCTGACAGATGTCACAACCCGCGAGCCAGTCGCCCATGGGTTCAAACAGGGCCGGGTCGATGGCGTTTCGGTGTTCGAGGGTCAGATAGCTAATGCATTTGCGGGCATCAATCTGGTAGGGGGTCAAGCAATCCGTGGGACAGGCATCAAGGCATCGGGTACAGGTGCCACAGTGGTCTGCCATGGGTTGATTGGCTGTTTGGTTTGTGGTGGCAAGGTCCAGCGTGGTAAAAATTTCGCCCAAGAGGAACCACGACCCGATTTTGGGATGGATTAAGAGGGTGTTTTTGCCGATCCATCCGAGTCCTGCCCTAGCAGCATGGAGACGTTCAGGGACCGGGGCCGTATCGACTGCTGCACGGAACTGGGCATCTGGCCAATGTTCCTTCATGGCATCGGTGAGTTTGAATAATCGTTTTTTCAAGACTTTGTGGTAGTCATCGCCCCAAGCGTATCGCGCGATGCGGCCGATGGGGGGAGTGGTTTCCAAGGATGAGGTGCAAGCGTACCGGTCGGCCAGACAGATGACAGTTTTGGCTCCGGGCAGCAATTTTTGAGGATCGTTTCGAATTTCGACATGTTCAGCGAGATATCCCATTTCACCTTGTTTGCCATCGGCAAGCCATTGGTGCAGATAGGCGGTATCGGTGGGGAGTTCTGCAGGGGTGATTCCCAACAATGCAAAGCCCAATTGACTGCCAATTTGTTCCAGCAAAGCATGGATGTCAGGGGGGGTGAACATAACGGACCATTTTAGGTGATTTGTGGGTAAACTTCTGGGGGACTACAATCTTGGTTTCTGTTTGATTGAGAGATGGTAGGAGATTATGCCATACGACCTACAGCCGTTTGATGTGGATATTGAGACAACGCCCTACCTCCAGCCTCCGTCGGTGGAGGGTGATAGCGATCATACTGCCACTTCCACTGGCCGATGGACGCTGAACTTTGGGCCTCAGCATCCTGCGACGCACACCACCTTGCGCATTGTGATGGAACTTGATGGCGAGCGAATCGTTCGCGCAGTCCCTCACATTGGCTACCTGCATTCAGGTTTTGAAAAGCTCGGCGAAGTGCTCGACTACAACCAATACGTCACCATTGCTTCTCGGATGAACTATGTATCACCCATTGCCAACGATATTTGTTGGCATCATGCGGTGGAGAAGCTTTTTGATATTGATCTGACCCCGCGATGTAAAGTCGTTCGCACGATCCTTGCTGAACTGGCTCGCATTCAAGACCATCTGTTGTCCATCGGGGCGACGGCCTTGGACCTTGGCGCGTTTACCGCATTTCTGTATGGGTTTAATGAACGCGAAGGCATTTGCGACATTATTGAATATGTCAGTGGCCAGCGATTCCATCCAGACTATACCCGTGTGGGTGGAACGATGGCAGATCTTCCCGACGAGGAAGTGTTCAAGCGGATGATTAAAAAGTTCATCCGTGAGCAATTGCCCCCAGCCGTGGCGGATATTGAAAACCTGCTCAATAAAAACCGTATTTTCCGTGACCGCACCGAAGACATCGGCATCATCACCCATGACGAAGCAATCGCCTGGTCACTCACCGGTCCAATCGCTCGAGCGTCTGGTGTGAGACGGGACTTACGCAAAGATGAACCCTACCTCTGCTATGCAGACAACTGGGACGGCCAAGGGGCCCAGGCGGTGCAGTTCAGCGTGCCTTTGGCAACCACCGGCGACTGCTACGCCCGATACCTCGTGCGACTCGAAGAAGTCAAACAATCCATTCGTATCATCGAACAGTTGATCGACAACATCCCCGCGGGGCCGATGAATGTGGGTGACGACACCGGCATCGTCAAGCCCTCCAAAGATGCGGTCTACGGCTCAATCGAAGGATTGATCCAACACTTCGAACTCACCATGACCAATCGCGGCTGGAAAGCACCCGTCGCGCAAGTTTATGGCTGCCAGGAAACCGCCAATGGTGAACTGGGTTATTACATTGTCAGTGACGGCGGTCCTCGACCGTGGCGTGTGAAAACGCGGCCGCCTAGCTTTATTAATTATTCGGTGTTCTCGAAAATGATCGAAGGACATCTGATCTCCGATACCGTGGCAATTTTGGGTAGCCTCAATATTATTGCTGCGGAATTGGATCGATAAGATTTGGGAGTCATTATTCATGGCCTGGTTAACCAAAAACAGCGGCACCATGCAAATTGAGCGTCGCGAAGAACCCTATCTCGACGATGCACTCAAAGCAAAGCTCGAAGCAGAAGTCATCATCCGCTATCCAGACCGTCGTGCAGCCATGTTGCCGACGCTGCATGCGGTGCAACATCAAGTCGGCTGGCTGCCCCTGCAAGCGCTCGCGGAAATCGGCGCGTTTCTGGGCGTGGCCCCTTCAGAAGTCATGGACACAGCCTCTTTTTACGAAGAATACTGGCTCGAGCCCAAAGGCAAATATGTGATTTGGCTTTGCCAATCAATCACGTGTGAATTGCTCAACCGTGAAAGCTTAATGCAAAAGCTTCAAGCCAAACTCAGTATCAAGCCAGGCCAAACCACCGAGGACGGCAAGTTCACCCTCATGAACGTGGAATGCTTGGGTTCTTGTGGCACCGCACCTTGTGCGTTGGTCAATGAAACACTGCACGAAGATTTAACCGCTGAAAATCTAGATCAAATTCTAGACGCGTTAGAGTAGATGAAAAGTCCCAGACGCTGCCGCGATAAGGCTATATGGATGGGTAGAACATGATAGACCGCTGGTTTTCAAAAATGTGTCGCAATGCGGGGTTGGCCATTCATCACGTTGCCAATCCCACAGAAAAGAAAACGGTCCGTCACACGACAGAAGAAAAACAAATTAGCCCGACCGTGACGCTCAGGCGAACCACGATCGAAGAGATAGAGGTCAAAAAAAATGGCATTCAATGAACCAGTTTTAACCAAACGTATCCCAACGCCACCCTTTGGCTCGTTCGCGGATCGCAAACTCAATACCTATGAAGATTTTGTTCGCACCGGCGGCTATGAATCGCTCAAAAAAGCGGTCGCAATGGAACCTTCAGACATTGTCGAAGTCGTCAAGGCCAGCGAACTACGCGGCCGCGGCGGTGCAGGATTCCCCGCAGGGATGAAGTGGAGTTTCCTTCCACCTCAAGATGGCGAACCTCGCTACCTTGCGGTCAATAGCGATGAATCCGAGCCAGGCACGTTCAAGGATCGCATGTTGCTGGATTTCGATCCACATCTCCTGCTTGAAGGCATTGCCATCTGCATGAAGGCTTGCCAGCTCGACACAACTTATATTTACATTCGTGGTGAATACCACGCACAAACCAAAATCCTGGAAAACGCCATCAACGAAGCCTACGCCAACGGTATCTTCGGCGACCAATCCATCATGGGCAAAGTCAATGACCGCTTCCCCAACTGTTATGTCCATCGCGGGGCAGGAGCCTATATCTGTGGCGAAGAAACCGCACTGCTCAACTCGCTCGAAGGCAAACGCGGTTGGCCTCGTATCAAGCCTCCATTCCCAGCCGTCGCGGGTGCGTTTGGCAGACCCACGATTATCAACAACGTTGAATCGCTGGCTATGGTCGGCCCGATCCTGCTCAATGGACCTCAGTGGTTCAAAAGCATGGGCGTGGGACGACCTGAAGGAGCCCCGCCTCAAGTGCCCGCAAGCTACGGCCCAAAACTGTTCGGCATCTCAGGCCATATCAATCGGCCCGGTGTCTATGAAGAAAATCTTGGTATCACCGTCAAAGACCTCATTGAAACCTACGGCGGAGGGATGCGCCACGGCAAAAAATTCAAAGCTGCCATCCCAGGCGGTATTGCCATGGGCGTGCTGGGGACCGATCAATACGATGCGCCTTTGGATTTTGATATCGGCAAAAAATTCGCTTGCCTCGGTCTGGGAACCGCCGGCGTGATTGTCATGGACGAAGACACCGACATGGTCGCAGCTTTGCGAAATATCGTCCGGTTTTTCTCACATGAATCTTGTGGCCAATGTACCCCTTGTCGTGAGGGCGGAAACTGGATGTACAAAACGCTTTGCCGTATTGAGCAAGGTGATGGGACCACCAAAGACCTTGATTTGCTTTTGGAAATCGCGGCTTCGATGGGAGCCATGCCCGGAACCACGATTTGTGGCCTGGCTGATGGCGCGAATTGGGCGGTACGCACCTTCATCAATAAATTTTGGGATGAATTCGAATCACGCGTCAAGCCGAGCGTCGAACGGGTGATTCCTTTAGCGGTGGTGCAGTAGTTTTTTGAATCAGTTGACGTAGTAATTGGACACCAACACTCATCAGTTGTTGCTCGTTAGCTTGGTGTAGAAACGCTTGGGACTGGTCGTCTAACGGCGGGTTATGCCATTCACGGTAGACAGGAATCTGGGCTAGTAATTTCAGAACTTCAGTGTCAACCTGTTCGTTGCTCTGCATTGAGCTGCCTTGCTCCGGACCCCAGAAGTTATTCGAGAATTCTTTCGGAAAATCTCTGTACAGAAATTCTCATCGGCCATATTGAGACCTGTCTTCACATGTTGATACCGATCTTGTTAAGATGCCTTTTTTACAAGTTGTCAGTTGTCAGTGAACAGTTGTCAGCAAGAGGGGAGAATCTGGAAACGGGTTGTCGTTTTTTTTCATCCCCCTTCTTTTTTGCTGGCGGATCACTTGATTTGTTTTATTTGGAGTGAATGATGAAATATCGCTTTTTGTTGGCTGTTTTGGTTTTGGTTGGCATGATCGGGTGTAAGGGTAGCCCCAAGGTCAGTGACCAGGATTTACAGCAGATTGAATACCCCAAGCTCTTGGAATTGCGAGAATCTCCCAAGTTGACCGTGGTGATTGTGGATGTGCGATCCGCTGCTCAGTACGCTCAGGGTCATTTGCCCAATGCGATCCATATCCCTCTTGCAGAGCTGGATTACCGAGACGCTCGTCTGGGCAATGCCGATGCGGTGGTGGTCTATGCCGGCGGATGGACGGAGTTTTTATCACCCGCAGCCGCCAAAAAACTATTGGCCATGGGCTACAAAAATATCTACGATTTCCGAGGCGGAATCGAAATATGGAAAGCCTACGGCGGAAAATTGACCACCCCCCAGAAGTAACCCCCGCTTCCGGTTACCACTTATCGTGAAACATGGCTTTTATCAAAAACCGAAAAAGTGGATTCAAAAACGGTCCTCTGCCACTTTTTCAGTCTTCGGTGTGACACCTGATATTTCTATTGAGTATTCACAAATAAGGGATAAGTTTCGATGGGCAAGATCAAGGTGATAAAATTGCCACTTACAGCAGCATATAAATTTGGCAAATCTCACAATTTGGCATCTGAAATTGAAGCGATACGTCAGATGAAAATTGTGTGGGATAAAACATACAAATCGTCTTTGCGGTCTGCTTACATTATAGAATTGTTTGAAAAGCATAATATTTATCAGGCATTCAAAGATACATGTTGGCCTGATGGTAATAGTGGCTCAGGTAATTTGAAACGCCTTTGGTATTTCAAGCTCCAAAGTCAGCAGAGAAATTATGCTAGGAGTCATATATGTGAGGTGAATCTTGGTGGAAAACTCAATAAAAACAATCAAGAGTTGGGCCAATCGGAGACTTTGGACCAATCAATGAGTCCATGCCCCGTTCTTTTCTTCAAAAGTCACAATATTCTACTCAAAAAACGCATAGCTAATTTTCTTGAATTGGCGTTAACTAATAGCTCGGACGCTTTTTTGCTTGGAATATTATTAGATAGGTTTCTATGGACAGCTACAGAAGATAACGATAAAAATGAACGCGTGAAATATATCGGCCAACCATATTGGTCAAAAGAAGCAATACTACAGTATCAGCGTCAGAATCAAGGTCGAAAAAACAAATATATAAAAAATCTCAGGCATGAGCATATTGTTCCTCGAAATATAATCAAGAAACGTATTTTGGGTCTTCCAATCAAGAGTGCCGAGAATATATTTAAAATTCTTGAATCATGTTCTCATGCGGTAATTGTTACGAAAAAAGAAGACCAACGATTAAAGGACGTTGGGTTGAATAAAGACATGCCGGAGTCTTTCCATAAAGACGGAAATATTAAAGCAAGATATCAAGCGGCTGGTATTGAAATAAGAGAGGTTACAGGGCAGAACCTTAAAAAAATTATGTTGTGAGGGGCTGGGGCTTACAGGGCCATCGCATCTAAAATTCGCTCGAATACCGAATAGTAGGGTTTTGATAGGCATTGCGCCCTTACGCCTTGTTTGTTAGATTAGGGTCATGACCTGACGTGTGAGGCCTCACGTTTAATAAAATCCTTTGACAAGGA
>JAJRRC010000034.1 GCA_024279865.1 Planctomycetota bacterium
AACCCCCGGAAGTAACCCCCGGAAGTAACCCCCAGAAGTAACCCCCAGAAGTAACCCCCGGGGAAGTAAAATAATCGGGAAGCATATTCCCGAAACATGGAGAAAAATCCAATGTCTGACACTATTACCATTCAGATTCCCACAGCCTTGCGTCCTCAGGTTGATAACCAAGCCACCCTCGATGTCCAAGGCGATAGCGTTCGTTCGGTCTTGGCGAGCCTGTCAGAAAAATATCCTGACCTGGGTAAACGTCTGTTCAAGGCTGAAGGTGAACTCAACCGTTTTATTAACATTTACGTCAATGATGAAGACATCCGTTTTATGGAAAACCTCGACACGGCATTGAAGACCAGTGACGAAGTGTCCATCGTGCCAGCTATTGCAGGCGGTTGATCTTGCTCGTTGGGGATAGACCCATCAGGTATGAATTTCCCCGCGATGAAAGTTTTTAAAGCGATCAGTTATCAGTTGTCAGTAAGAGAAGATAATCGGACACGGTTTTCCCCCAATTCTCCATCTCTTACTGATAGCGGATCACTAAAAAAAAATGCCACGTACACAAGAAACCGGGGGCGGGAAAATTTAATCTCGATTGGGATAAAAAAAGCAAAGGAACTCTCATGGCTGCAATCACGCGTAAATGTTGGCTGACTTTTGAAAGTGGCCATCAAAATGAACCTTGCTTGTGGAAGATGGCAACGTCTTTCCCTGAAGTTGTTTTTGATATCCGTCAGGCCAGTGTTCAGAAGGACATCGGCATCATGGCGGTTCTCTTTAGCGGCGAAGAAGATCAGGTCGATGCAGCCATTGATTTGCTCATCGAACAAGGTGTCAAAGTAGATCCCGTCGAAGGTGGAAGCCTCGTCGCAGGATAATCATTTAATCTCAAAATATTCACAGTGGGTTTTTCCTATGTCACACAACCTTGACCGTTATCATCGCCAGATGCTCCTGCCAGCCATTGGTGAAGCAGGCCAGAAAAAACTCCTCAATAGCAAAGTGCTCGTGCTTGGCTGTGGCGCGCTTGGAACCGTCATCGCCAACATGCTCGGCCGCGCAGGCGTGGGACACCTCGTCATCGTTGACCGAGACTTCATCGAAATGACCAACCTCCAACGCCAAGTCCTCTTTGATGAAGACGATGTTCGAGACGGTATCCCCAAAGCAGAGGCTGCCAAGCAGAAGTTGGCCAAGATCAATTCCCAGATCAAAATCACGGCTGTGGTCGATGATGTGAATCACACGAACATTGAAAAATTGGCCCAGGGTTGTGACGTGATTGTCGACGGCGTGGATAATTTTGAGACACGTTTTATTGCCAATGACGCGGCCGTCAAACTGGGCATTCCTTATGTCTACGGCGGAGCGGTCGGCACGGTTGGCATGACGTACGCGATCTTGCCTCACACCGAGTTCGGCAACTCCGCTTGGGAACAAGCTGGGCGAGCAACGCCTTGCTTGCGTTGTATTTTTGAACAGGCACCACCTCCGGGCATGAACCCTACCTGCGATACCGCGGGCGTGTTGGGGCCTGCGGTTTCTATTATTTCTAATTTTCAGGTGACTGAAACGATTAAAATTCTCACCGGCAACTGGGACGCGGTGCGTGACCGATTGTTGAGCATTGATATCTGGGATAACGACATTCGCCAATTTAAAGTGGCGCGTGCTTATGATGTGGGTGAATGTACTTGTTGTAAGAAACGCGATTTTGAATTTATTGATGGCAAGTTCAGCTCCAGCACCACGACTCTGTGCGGCCGCAATGCGGTGCAGATGACTCAGAAGCTCGGCAATGGCGAGAAACTCAACTTCAACGACATTGCCAAACGTCTCGAAGCCCATGGGACCGTCAAAGCCAACAAGTTCATGCTTCGAGCAGAGATCGTTGACAACGGCGAGCCTTATGAACTGACCCTCTTTACCGATGGACGTGCCATCGTCAAAGGGACCAAGATCGCCAACGTCGCCAAGAGTATTTACGCCAAATACATTGGCGGTTGATTCGTGCTGTAAGAAAGAGAACGCTATGTCGATTCGTGACGTATTGCAATTGAATTTGGGAATACTCAAACAGCAAGTTGAGCAGGTCGCTGATGACCAGATGTGTGTGCAGCCATCGGGACTTGTTAATCACGCGGCTTGGAATTTGGGCCACTTAGCAGTGACGGCTGATGTTTTGGGACGGACGTTGGGTATTGGCGAACCCGTTTGCCCTGCTAGTTGGCCCAAGAAGTTTGGCATTGGCAGTATGCCGACTGATGACGCTTCAGTTTATCCCAACAAAGCAACTTTGCTCACGACATTGGAAAAAGCGTTTCTCAACGCAATCGAGATTTATGAAAACACAGATGCATCCATTTTGGACGCTCTGTCATCTGTTGAAAGATTGCGTGATCGGTTTGGAACCAATGGCAATTTTGCAATGATGTTACTGACCAGTCACATGGGAATGCACATTGGTCAAATCTCCGCATGGCGTCGAGCCATGGGTTTTGCTTCGATGTTTTAGACGATGAACTTAAAAGAAAGATTTATCAGCAACCACCATCATCATCGGTTGGCAATGGTCTTCTCTTGCTGAAGGCTGATAGCTGACTGCTGATAGCTTGGAACTGATAACTTATAAAAAAATGATTTATTTTGACAATGCTGCCACGAGTTTCCCCAAAGCGCCCACGGTTCAGAAGACCATGGTTAAGTTCTTGGAAGAGGATGCGGCCAACCCCGGCCGCGCGGGCCATCGCATGGCTGTGCGGGCAGAGGAAATGATTGACGCGGTCCGCTTGAAATTGACCCGTCTGTTTGAAGGTGTCAGCCATGAGCGGATGATCTTTACCCTCAACGGCACCGATGCGTTGAACATGGGCATCAAGGGATTGATCCAAGGCGTTTGGGACAACGGCACCACGCCCCACATCATTACCACCGTCTTGGAACACAACTCCGTGAGCCGTCCGCTTCAGGCGATGGCAGACCGCAAATCCATCGAACTCACCCGCGTCGATTGTGACGATCAAGGGTTTGTGGACCCTGCAAGCATTCATGCAGCGATCAAGCCCAATACCCGTATGGTGGTGATGACCCATTGTTCCAATGTGCTTGGCACGATTCAGGATATCACCGCCATTGGCCAGATTACCCGTGAACATGAATTACTGTTTTTTGTAGACGCGGCTCAGACGGCGGGCGTGGTTCAGATTTCCATTAAAAAAATGAACATTGACCTATTGGCCTTCCCTGGTCATAAGTCTTTACTTGGCCCCACGGGGACGGGTGGGCTGTATGTGGGCGAACGTTGTCCAGAGCCTCAGCAGATGAACCCTTGGCGAGAAGGGGGCACAGGCGGCGATTCAGCGACGCCCACGCAACCCAACTTGTTTCCCTATTATTTTGAAGGTGGCACGCCCAACACTGTGGGCATTGCGGGCCTTGGCGCGGGGATTGACTGGGTGCTTGAACATGACATGGCCAGTACCTTGGCGCACGAACAAATGCTGGTGCAAACATTGA
The DNA here is from genome assembly GCA_024279865.1 of Planctomycetota bacterium. GTDB lineage: Bacteria > Planctomycetota > Phycisphaerae > Phycisphaerales > Phycisphaeraceae > JAJRRC01. The sequence continues at coordinate 3,514 of JAJRRC010000034.1, forward strand.
TTGACCGTTTGGCCGATGATGAGCGGTTTACCCTTTATGGTCCGCGTGATGCGTCCAAGCGTGTCGGCACGGTGGTGCTGAATGTCGAAGGCTATGAGCCTTCGGATGTGGGTAGCATTCTGGATGATAGTTTTGAAATTGCAGTGAGGCCTGGCCTGCACTGTGCGCCTTATATCCACCGACGTTTGGGAACCTTTCCCGCAGGCAGTGTTCGGGTCAGCCCTGGCGCGTTCAACACGCTTGAAGAAATGAATACGTTGCTTAGCGCGTTGGATGAAATTGCCGGCTGATTGACAGGCATCATTGGAGGCCATGGTCAATCAACGGTTGTCAAAATGTTTAGTGTGATTGGGTTGAAGAAGCTGCGTCTACATTTTGAGCGGCATTGTCTTTGTCTGCTATGGGTTCAAAACTTGCCTCCGGATCATCTAGTCGCAATGTGTGCAAGAGATGATGGGCATCACGCATCATGTGGTTGATTTGTGTGGGATTGCAGCATTTCCCTAATTTGTAGATAGCAAAATAATTGCCGTTGCCTTCGATTCGATAATTCGGATGGGCGTTTAGATAGGCCACCGCCTGGGGGTTTAAAAGTTGGCGTATGGTTCCTTCGCTTGTGGCATAGAGTTGGTATTTATCTTTGAGGCCTTCGATTTTTAATTCCATGGCATCCTCGGGCCGATCCAATATCTCAGAATCTTTCAAATGGGCCATCGGCCACAGACAAAACCGAGGAATATTTTTTTCTTTGAGTTCAATGGCCAGGACCGTCTGCTTGAACCATTTTTCCTGGTACTGAAAATTATAGTCAAAAGCACTTAGCTCGATATTCCGATACGGCCCATAAATGACGTTGTGGAGATCGGCGTTGTGCCCCGCAGAAAAAAGAGGGGTGCGTTGTTGCCAGGTGCTTAAATACGTCTGCCCGTCTTCGGTAAACCCCATGCCTGTGGCCTCGGCCATTCGCAAGAGGTGTTTGGGACGTTGCTCTTCGGTTTGCTGAAAAACCACCGCGATGCCAGCAATGCCGACCGCGATCATGAGGATGCAAGCAAAGCCGAAGAAAATGACCATGGCAATCAGTCCGATAAGAATAGAACACCGTTGCCCCCTGAAAATATCAGAAGGGGCCTTGGATCTTTATCGGCTGAATTTCAGGTCCACACAAGGTTTACATCTTTGTAAAGTGCATCCTTGTTGTCTAGGCGGTTCCTGCTGCCTCTGCATCTAAAAACCAGCGTAATTGGCCCCGAAACAGGTCTGGGTCAATCCCTGTGATCGGTAATTCGTTGGGGTCTACCTCGTTGGTGTTCATGGCTTGGCTGATGGTTTGCAAGGTGGCAGCTTTTTTCTGTCCTGTGACCAACGCCACCAAAAGGGTCGCGTTATTCAAAAGTGGATAGGTCATCGTCAAGCGGTTCGGCGGCGTGACGGCAGGCCCTTCATTCACCGCAATCCAACGATCCGTCACCTTCAATGCTGGAGAACCCGGAAACAAACTAGCGGTGTGCGCATCATCGCCCATGCCCAACAACACAAAATCCAACTGGCCCTGGGGCAAACACCCACGCAGCTCAGTTTCGTAGAGATTGGCAGCATCCTCTTCGGTTGCCAACATCGGATGAATCTGGCGGGCGGGGATGGTGACATGATCGAGCAGTGACTCGGTAATCATCTTGAAATTACACTGCTCATGGTCCAAAGGTACTTGGCGTTCATCCACAATCCAGACATGGGTTTTGTCCCAGGGAATGGCACGAAAATGGGGGTCCGTCACCAAGCGAATATAAAACGGTTCAGGCGTGGAACCACCCGAGAGAGCCAAGTGAAACTCTCCCCGTTCGCTGACTGCTTCATGAGCGGTTTTGAGTAGCAAGTTGGCCATGTCTTCAAAGAGATGATCTAGTTCATCGACCACGGTGACAGTGCCAGGCAGATTTAAAGTTGAATGGGGCATGAGTCGCCTTTGTTGAGTCATAAAAAAGTAATGATACGCATTGCGTCTTTTTGTTGCGCGTTGAGAGTTTTATCAAGTCTTATCAATTCAGTCTTCGCGAATCACAAAATGAACGAGTTTTAAACATGATGGGTATGATACCCATCGCCGCTTATTTTTTCTTTGTGGGTGGCACAAAAAAAAGGTTTGAAAGTGTGCTCGTGATGAAATGCCTGGCAGTGATTTGTCCGCAGTCGCTAGAGGGGAACTTTCCGAGACAGATCGGCTGGGCGTGTTGTTGGAGTTTGTCTGGGAGCCTCGCAAGGGCGCGCCGTTTTATCAGCAGATTTGGCGGGGCTTTCGCAGCAAGCGTTACAAGTACACCGTGTTGGGCAATGTACAAGAGGGGCTCAATCCCTGGCAGTTTTTTGATCTTGAAGAAGATCCCTATGAATTGAACAATCTCATTGGCGAGGCTGCATACGGAGAGTTGATCGCTCAGCATCATGGCTGGATGAAGGATCGAATGATTCAAGTGAGTGACGATAAAGTTCGATTGCTGAAGACCGAAGCGGAGATCGCTCGATAAACACCGCTTATTTGGTTCCCAATCACTTTTGGCTGTCAGGAGGGGCTTTGCCCTTCTTGTTGGCATAATCCATACAGGCCGTTGTTTGCGTGGGGCATCCTCCTTTTTTTAAAGCTGCGGGTTTTGAATCACATCATTTGAATTGGTTGCTATAGGTGACACCCGGTTTTAAGAAAGAAGGGGTTATCTATGCGTCGTTTATTGAACCTGTTAATCTGTACTTTGGTTTTGAGCTTGTTGGTTCAGACCCCCGCCCAAGCCAATCCCTCCGTGGATGGCATGTTGGCCCTTCACCAGAGCGATGCTCTTCAATCGATTGTTCAGGCTCGTCAATGGCTTTCCCCCGGCACAGACGTGATGTCCCTCACGCAGAAGACCGCCATTGAGGTTAATCCCGATCAGGTGCCAGTGACCCTTGCCCTTGCCAGCGGCACGATGTTGGATATGGCTTTTGATTATCTGGCTTTAGCAGCCAAAGATACCGATTCTCTCAAAGTGGACTCCGCCCATCGTCGCACGGTTGCTCAAGCTTCACCGGATGACAATTCCCCAAGTTCCTCTACCACGATGATCCGCGACACGTCCAATGTCGCGATTGCAATGCCAAGTGTGCATGATTCGTCAGCCAAAGTGGGCGAGTTTGATGAGGTCATGATGCCCCCGGCAGGGATGGTGCACCAGCCCGCGAGCATGGGCCTCATGGGACTGGGGGCCTTGGCCTTGCTGACCCGTCCCCGTAAAAAACGCAGCAAGTAAAAAAGCTTTTCCCTAGAACGCACTCCACGTTCTAAATCCATCCGACCCCAACAACGCCCGGTTTCTCCCCCGGGCGTTGTTGCTATGATAGACGGCTATGACACAAAACCTTGATTGCATCGTGTGTGGCTCGTGTGTGGTGGATATGCTGGTTCGCCCCATCGATTTAAGCAAACCCATCGGCGGAGGCATTCTCCATGAAGTCGAACCGATGCTCGTCGCCGGTGGAGGAATTACTTCCAACAGCGGCGTAGCCATGGCACGACTGGGGCTGGACATCGGCGTGATGAGCTACGTCGGTAAAGATGCCTGGGCTGCGGTGATCCGCGAGTTGTATATCCAAGAAAAAATTAATTGCGATCTACTCTTAGAACACCCCACCGAAGCGACCAGTACCACCGTGGTGGCGATTGATCCTTCAGGCGAACGAGCGTTTTACCATTGTGTGGGCGCGCCACGCCAGCTCAACGCTCAAGTCTTCGACGAACACATCGATCAAATCGCTCAGGCATCCTACTTGCTTTTAGGCTATTACAGTTTGCTTCCAAATCTTCAAGATGACTTGCCCGAGGTCTTGGCGAAGTTACGCAAGCGAGGTGTACGAACCGCTCTGGACGCTGCAGGGGCAGGGGGCAAAATGCAGCCGCTAGACCGCATCTTGCCAGAGCTCGATGTCTATGTTCCCTCACTGGCCGAGGCAGAGAATCAGACCGGGCTTGGTGATCCACGAAAAATGATTGATGCTTACCGTGATTGTGGAGCGCCGGGGGTCTTGGGCGTGAAGCTGGGTCTTGACGGCGTTTTGCTCAGCAGTAAAGCCGGCCACTATCTCGAAACTCCAATCTGCCAGGCGCCTGCGGAGGTGATCGATACCACCGGCGCAGGGGATAACTTCTACGGCGGACTGTTGTCTGGCCTGATCAAAGGCTTGTCACTTGAAGAAGCGGGCCGACTTGGCACGGCCGTCAGCGCCTGTTGTGTCACTGCCATCGGCGGTTGCAACGGCGGGCGAAGCTGGGGTGAAACCACCCGTCTCGCTGGCCTGTAAACATGAAGCGGTCAGCGGTCAGTTAACGTCCCCAAACGGGTAACTGACCGCTGAGAGCTTATGGCCATTAACTACGGGTGTAGTCTGACTCGGCAATGACCCACTGTTCGCTGGTACGCTTGGCATCAAGGATCTCACCATCTTTGAACCAAAGTTTTAATTCACGCTTGGCAGATTCAAGGCTATCAGAGCCATGGACCATGTTAAAGCTACTGCTCATGCCAAAATCACCACGAATGGTGCCTGGATCTGCGCTGCGACAGTTGGTCGACCCGATGACCCGACGGCAAACGGCAATCGCGTCAATGCCCGCAATGGCCATCACCAAAACCGGTGAACGGGTCACAAACTTGATCAGGTTGTCGTAGAACGGCTTGCCGTGATGTTCTGCATAATGTTCCGTTGCGGTTTCTTGGGAAACCATGATCAGTTTCATCCCAACGATACGAAGGCCTTTACGCTCAAAACGGTTGAGAATCGTACCCATGAGGCCGCGTTGCACAGCATCTGGTTTCAATATGATTAGTGTCGTCTGCATCTAAAATATCCTTATCCATATAAAGAAGGTAAACAAATTCGATTGCGTGTTATCGCTCAAAGTCCTCAAAAATGCAAACGCTCTATCGTCAGAACCTCTTATTTTGATAAGACGGACTCATCCTAGAGCGTGTGATGCGCTTTTTCGCCAGCATACTTTTTTTCCCCGCGTCCCCCTTCCCCCGGTCCCCCCCGGTTTCCTTGGTGGATCGTCTACGCCGATCCACACAGCGAAAAAACACGGGGGAAACGGTGTCTGGCAAGACGAAAAAGTGCATCATTCGCTCTAGGTGTTTGGTTAAATTGCCTCAGCCACCAACTCCTGCGATCATGATAGATTCCTGACCTTTGCTTTTTAATTGGAGTCTTTATTGATGCCCTCAGAATCCGCCCCTCAATCTTCTCATCCTCATGCTGCTGGCAAACCTGCAAGTGGCCGTCCTGCTTCGACGGGTGGCCGACCCGGCGGGGCTGGTGGTCGCCCCGGGGGGCCCGGGGGGCCGGCTCCTGTGGAGAAGCCAAACTTAAGCGAAAAAGGTTCGCCCAAAGATGGGCAGCCTCAAGAGATGAACCGACGTTTGTTTGTGCAGCTCTTGGCCTTTAGCGATTGTGAAGACACGGCCGCGGTGGCGGCTGCCATGGAAGCTGCTGGCGTTGAAGGGGTGGTCTATGAAAACATTCACGATCCCTTTGGTATTGCTGTTCTGGCGATGCACGAAGATCCCAACTTTTTTGTAGGCGATTGGCGAGAACTGCTTCAGACCGAGCCGTTGGCTTCGCTGACTCCTTGCCCGGAATTGACCATGTTCGGCCGAACCTATTCCATCGGCTATGAACCGGACCTCGAAGAAACCCTGTTTACCCGACCACGTCGCACTGCCATGAATGCGGATTGGCCTTGGGTCGTCTGGTATCCCCTGCGTCGCAAGGGTGAGTTTGAAATGTTGCCTCCTGAAACGCAGCGGGGCGTGTTGATGGAACATGGAACCATCGGCCGGGCGTTTGGCGAATCGGACCTGGCGCATGACATTCGTCTGGCTTGTCATGGCATGGACCTCAACGACAATGATTTTGTGGTCGGTTTGATGGGTAAAGAATTACAGCCGTTGTCAGCCGTCGTTCAGACCATGCGCAAAACCAAACAAACGTCCCAATACCTCGACCGCCTGGGCCCTTTCTTTGTCGGCAAAGTTGCTTGGCAAAGTCGATTTTCAAAGTAGTCAGCTATCAGTTGTCAGTAAGAAAGATCCAAATTTAAGAACCAACCCAACGGGGAGAATCGCTGCCATGACTTCAACTTCAACGTCCCTTGATGACCGTTTGGCAATGGCCCGAAAAATGCTGGTAGACGTTTCTCAGGAACAGGTACTTGCTTGTTGGGATACGCTGACCGATGAACAGCGGGAATCCTTGCTGGATCAGATTCAATCCATCGACTGGGCTGAAACCGCTCGGCTGGTGCAGACCCATGTTTTGCAAAAGCCCCAGTTTGCTCTGCCCAAAACCATTGAACCTGCCGAATGGTATCCACGCATCCCAAGTAAGTCGCAGCAGGATTTGTACAAACAGGCTCGCAAGGCCGGTGAAAAATTACTCCGTGAAGGCAAAGTCGCCGCCTTCACCGTGGCCGGCGGACAAGGAACCCGTCTCGGATGGGATGGCCCCAAGGGCGCTTATCCCGCCACCGCCATCCGCAAGCATCCCTTGTTTTGCTGTACTGCGGAATTTATCCGTAAAGCACAGCAAAAATACGAGACCACCATCCCCTGGTACATCATGACCAGCCCGATCAACGACGCTGCCACCCACGCGTTCTTTGAAGAGCATGGCAACTTCGGACTGCGACCAGACAACATCATGATCTTCCCACAAGAAATGATGCCTGCCTTTGATAACACCACCGGCAAAGCACTCCTTGATGCTCCCGATCAACTGGCCATGGCGCCCAATGGCCACGGCGGATCGCTCAAAGCGCTCTATACCAGCGGCGCGATCACAGACATGCAAACCCGTGGCATCGAACAAATCAGCTACGTCCAAATCGATAACCCGCTCGTCAAAGTCATCGACCCACTGTTCATCGGACTCCACGCCACCGAAGGCTGCCAGATGTCTTCCAAAGCACTTGCCAAAGCCTATGCTTCTGAAAAAGTAGGTGTTTTTTGCCAAATGGATGGCAAGCTAGGTGTCATCGAATACACCAATCTCCCCGACGAATTAGCCGAGCAGGTCGATGCCGACGGCGAATTGGTTTTCAAAGCAGGTTCCATTGCCATTCATCTTTTAGAAGTGAATTTCGTTGAGCAGATCAACACGCAAGCCGGCGGTTTTGCGTTGCCTTACAACCGAGCGGATAAGAAGATGTCTTACTGGGACGTGGCAAGCAGTTCTCGCATTGAGCCCACGCAAGCCAATGCGGTGAAGCTTGAAACGTTTGTGTTTGATGCTTTGTCTTTGTGTGAGAAGTCGATTGTATTGGAGACGGATCGGATTGAAGAGTTCGCTCCGATTAAAAACGCGGACGAACCGGGCGCGGTGGATTGTCCTGCCACAAGTATTCAAGGCCAAACCGAACGGGCTGCCCGTTGGCTCGGAGCCCACAAGGTCGACATTCCTCGCAATGAGGCAGGTCAGGTTGATGCGGTGATTGAAATAAGTTCCATGACGGCGATTGACCCAGAGGACCTCAGTGACGTGGACCTCCCCCCACAGATCGACGCGGGCACGGAAGTGCTGATTTAATTGATCAATGCTTGTGGTTCATGCGTAGAATGGCTTGTTTTTTTGCAACGTCTTCGGACACGCAAGCAAGTTTGCTTGCGGCTAGGGTATTTTGCAACAATTGTTTCTATTTTTAATTTGAGTTGATCGTTTAAAAATAGCTGGGTATGAAAACCGTTGCTCCCAGGGTAGATTCGAGCATCGGAATTGTACTTCCTAGCCCATACCACAAAGGAGCAACGGCTATGTCAGACGATTTTACCATGTTTATCGGTTTAGACTATCACACTCAGAGTGTTCAGGTTTGCGGCTTGGATCAGATGGGTGATCAGCACTTCAATCATCGCTGTGCCAATGACTGGCAGGCGATTGCCAGCCGCGTGGGTGATGGCGTGATTGTGCCAGCCGCCATCGAAGCGGCACCCGGGGCTGC
>JAJRRC010000035.1 GCA_024279865.1 Planctomycetota bacterium
GTTCGGTCTGATAGCCCGGCTGCATGGTGTCCGCCCCCTCAGCAGGAACCTGTTCAACATATTGATTGCAGATGGTGCGACGCAGAGCATTGCGAACATATTCCGTCAGAACATCCATGTCCTTGGTTCGGGTCGCCCAGTCGCCAAGCGTTTCGATAATGGTTTCCAAATCGCGGACAGGCACACGTTCTCGAAGCAGATTCTGAAGCACTTTCTGCAATTCGCCGGGCTTGACCAAGGCAGCCTTGTCTGCATCAGAACCGAGAACTTCTTCGACAAGCTTGGGAGCTTTCTCTTTGATCTGGGTAATGAGGTTGTTGGTTTCCTCACGGTTGAGCAATTCATAGGCGTGGTTCTTGACGACCTCGGTCAAATGGGTCGCCACGACGCTGGTGGCATCGACGACGGTGTAATTCATCGACTCTGCACGATCTTTTTGGCCTGCTTCAATCCAAACAGCTTCTAGGCCAAAGGCCGGTTCACGGGTGCGAATGCCTTTGAGTTCACTACCACTGGCGAGCCCACTGTCCATGGCCATGAACTGGTCAGGATAGGCAGTGCCATGGGCCACGGAGTTGTTGCGGATTTTAATGTGGTAATCATTGGGCGAAAGCTGCATATTGTCGCGGATGCGAACCGGAGGCATGACCACGCCTAGTTCAGCAGCCAATTGACGACGAATACTGCTGATGCGATCTAAGAGCGTCCCACCCTGAGCCACGTCGACCATGCGAACGATGCCATAGCCGACTTCCAGTTCCAGAATATCGACCGTAAGCATCTGCTCAACGGGCGACTGAGCATCTTTGGCTTTTTCAGCTTTGACTTTATGTTGAACCTTGGCTTGAGCTTCACGCTCTTTGGACGACCGCACCACCCAGGCTGTTACTGCAAACACCGATGCCAAAAACAACAACGGAACGGCCGGCAAACCCGTCATCGCCATCACTGCCAAAAAACCTGCAGTAATCGCCAAAGCAACCCACTGCGAGGATAACTGCTCACGTAATTCAGAACCCAAATCCTGACGGCCACTCGAACGGGTCACGATCAAACCTGATGCCACCGCCACAATAAACGCAGGCAATTGACTCACCAAGCCATCGCCAATGGTCAAGCGAGTAAAAATTTCTACGGATTGACCAAAACCCCAATTTTTTTGAAACACGCCAATGCCAAACCCGCCCAGAATATTGATCAGCGTAATAATAATGCCCGCAATGGCATCGCCACGCACAAACTTCGAAGCACCATCCATCGCACCATAAAAATCTGCTTCCTGAGTCACCGTCTCGCGGCGTTCACGGGCTTGGGTTTCATTGATGATTCCCGCATTGAGATCTGCATCAATCGCCATCTGTTTGCCAGGCATCGCATCGAGCGTAAACCGTGCAGCCACCTCGGAAATACGGGTCGCACCTTTGGTAATCACCACAAACTGCACAATCACCAAAATGATAAACAGCACCAAACCCACAACCAACGAATTGCCCGTCACGAACAAGGCAAAGGCTTCAATCACCTTGCCCGCCACGGCCGTCGCCTGGGCGGGATCATCCGTATCCGCAGACAAAATCAAGCGGGTGGTGGCAATATTCAAAACCAACCGGAACAACGTCGTCGCCAACAACAACGAAGGAAAAACCGATAATTCCAACGGCGATTTGACATACAACGTCGTCAACAAAATTAAGACTGCAAAGGCCAAATTCGTTGCGATCAAGAGATCCATCACCACCGGCCAAACCGGAACCACGATCACCATCAGCAACCCCATCATCGCCAATGGAACAACCAACGACTGATATTGACTCAGTCGGTTGATCCATTGGGGGATTGTCAAATTTTTCGCGAGATTTGGCATCAGGTAAAAACGTTTCCTTGATTCAATTCATACGTAATTGATTACGCGATCTTCTTTTTGCTCAATCGATACACATACGCCAAAATCTCGGCAATCGCAGCATAAAACTTGGCGGGCACTTCTTCACCCACTTCCACCGCGTGATACAAACCCCGAGCCACGTCCTTGCGTTCAACCAACGGGATATCGTGCTGCATCGCCAACTGACGAATGCGTAAGGCCATAAAATCGGCCCCTTTGGCGATCACCTTGGGCGATTTCATCTTGGCGGAATCGTATTTCAACGCAATCGCAAAATGTGTGGGATTGGTCACAATCACGTCGGCTTGGGGAATGGCCTGGGCGGTTCGCTGCATGGCCAATTGCTTGGCAACGCGGGCGCGACGCTGTTTGACCAGCGGGTCGCCGTCCATCCGTTTCATCTCTTCTTTGACCTCTTGTTTGGTCATCCGCAGGTCTGTCGTCCGTTGCCAACGCTGATACGCATAATCTACAATCCCCAAAATCAACAGCACCAACGCCAGTTTCAAAGCAATGTCGAAAACCACCGAACCCATTAGTGTAATCGCTGGGCCGACTTCTAATTCTGCCAAGTGAATCAGTTGAAATCGTTTGATATAAATCGAAACAATCGCAACCGTGGCAATAATAATGACCTTGCCAAGACTCATGACCAACCGGGTCCAATCACGCATGCTGACTATGTTTTTCAAACCCTTAAGCGGAGACAGTTTGGTGATGTCGATCTCCAACGGCTTGGTCGTCACCATAAAACCAACTTGGCTCACCGTGACAATCAATCCCACCAATGCCACACCCAAAATCAAAGGGATTATCGCTGAGCCAATGACATGGCCGGTAAAGGCCGGCATCGCCACCATGTCCAACGGACGGGTGATATTGGGCGTATGGCTTGAGCCAAGCATTGCAGCAAGAACCACTTTCATGCCCATCAATAATTTCAGCCCTACAAAATCCATCAGGAACACCGCTGCAAGCAGACTGATCGCGGCCGTCAGATCGGTACTCCGAGCGACGTTGCCTTCCTCTCTGGCTTCGGTAAGCCGGCGAGGTGTTGGAGCTTCTGTTTTTTCAGCATCTGTTTCAGGCATGAGGCAAACTTAAATCCAATAGTTACGGAGCAAAAAACACGCCCAATCGTCGCAACGAAATAATCAACTCTTGTTCAAACACATGGCCAATGACACCCAACGCACCAATCACGATCAAAGCACCCGCCATAATCCGCAACGCAAATCCAATACTCAAAATATTCATCTGAGGCACCGTTCGAGCAATAAAACCCATCGCCACCGTTTGAAGAAAAAACAAACACAACAAAGGAGCTGCCACACGCAACCCCAACTCAAACATCGAGCCAAGCAATCCGATGATCAAATCCACCATGTGACCGCCCGAGACAAAACCACCCAAGGGGATATGGTTAAAACTTCCTACCAAAGTCGCAAAAAGAACGCGATGGCCTCCGATGATCAGAAAAATGGCAATGGACATCACAAAGAAAAATTCACTGACCACGCCCGTCTGCTCGCCGAGTTCGGGGTTGAAAACACCTGCAATACCCAGCCCCATTTGCTGGTCAATGATGCGGCCGCCCAGCTGCATCCCGATCAAAGGCAAACTCGCACCGTAACCAATCAAAATCCCAACAAGCAATTCCATCGCCACCGCCACGCCCATCGTCCAAAGGAACAAACCATTGGTGATCGTTGGCAACAAATTAGGAGCGGCCATCCCCTGCGGATCAAGCAACGTGGGATACACACAAGCACTGATCGCAATCGCCAGAAAAATGCGATACTTCGCAGGAATCGTACGGCTACCAAAAACCGGGGCCATGAGAAAAATCCCCGTCATCCGAAATAACACCAACAGCCAGGCGGGTATATGGTTCAAAATGGGCTCAAATCCTACAGGCAATCATCAATCCTTTAAAGAAGCTATCAGTTGTCAGCTATCAGCTTTCAGTAAGAGGGGAAACCAGAAACGAAACTTCCCCACGATTGTTTAAGACGCGTTTGCTTAATGGTGTCATCACTTCCAATTTCATCCAGACTTCTTCTCTTACTGACAACTTCTAAAACTTATCCGCCTGAAAACATTCTTTTGGAAAAGTCCATAATCAAAGTGGTAATCCACGGGGTTACCAAAATCGCTGCCATGCCCATGCCGAAGATCTTGGGAACAAAGCTAAGCGTCTGCTCTTGAATCTGGGTCATGGCCTGAAACACACTCACAATCAAACCAATCACCAGAGCAGCAGCCAAAATCGGCGTGCTCAATAGCAACATCAACGTCAATGACTCGCGTACCACATCAATCGCCATCTCTTCGGTCATGTCGTCACCCCCGGCACAGCAAAGCTGCTCAAAAGATTCCCTGCCACCAACTGCCAACCATCCACCAACACAAACAACAACAACTTAAACGGCAAACTAATCAACACCGGAGGCAACATCATCATCCCCATGCTGATCAAAACGCTCGCAATCACCATGTCAATAATCAAAAACGGCAAATAAAGCCTAAAACCAATCAAAAAGGCAATCTTTAACTCACTGAGCATAAAGGCAGGAATCAAGGTCACCATGTCCACGTCAGCCCGTGTGAGGTTTTGAGGTGCAGACGTATCCACGCCACGGTATTTGAGAAGCATGTACACATCGCCCCAGTTGCCCGCATGTTCAATCTGATCAAACATAAAATCCCGCAACGGCTGCTTGGCACGAGACCAGGCAGTAAGCTGATCGAGCTCATTGTTCTGCATTGGAATAATGCACTCTTTGTGAATCCGCTCAAAAGTCGGAGCCATCACCAAAAGTGTCATAAATACCGACAACCCCACAATCACCTGGCTCGGCGGCAAGGACTGGGTCCCGATGGCCTGACGTAACAATGCAAAGACCACGATCATGCGTGTGAAGCTGGTGGTCATCATCAAAATCGCAGGCGCAATGGACAACACCGTCAGCAAAATCAAAATCGACATCGAAGACGTCAATCCCAAGCCATCCATCTGCGATTCATCTGGTTCACGCAATGGAATCGCTCGGCCGACACGCTCTAAAATCGAAATCGGATTCAATGAATCAAGCTGCTGAGCTCCCACCGGCTGAGCCAAAGCCACGTCACCATGACCAAACCATGCAAAAACGATCACCATACACAGAAAGAACTTTTTCATGATGCCCCCCCCCCACCCATGCGGCGAATCCGCGATAGCAACGTGGACAATTCATCACGCACCCGATCAACCGTATGCTCTGATTCTTCAAACGAGACTTCATCATGGGCCGCGTCTTCACCCTTTAAAAGATCCGAGAAACTACGGGTCAAACTATTGGGCTTGCTCGAATCAATCGTCGCAAGCAAACTGGCGACTTCTTGAGGATCACTGATTTCAGAGAGGGTTTGCAAGCGACCACTGCTGTCGCCGACGACGAGAATCCGCTGACCTAGTTGCAACAACAACACTTGATTCCGCTGTCCCAAGGAAGTCCTGCTCAGTACCTGGATCACCGAACCAGCCCGGATTGCCGTGGTGCGGCCCCAAAGCCTGGCCAAACCAAAACGCACAAAATAAATCAAACCAATCACCACGCCCAAGGCAGTGATCGTATTGAGAACCCAACCGCCCCAAGAAGATGAATCAGACAACACCCCCCCCCCGGTCCCCCCGGTTCCCCCCGATGCATCCGAATTGCTCCGCGTCTCCAAACCACTCTGCCCGGGCATACCCAAAGGCAACGCTTCCTTGGGCGAAATGACCACATCGGCCGTCCGACGCTTTAAAACGGGTTGGGGAGAAGCCGCCAAGCGGTCCACGGAACGATCATTCGCAGACAAAATACTTGGAATTTGAGGTGATTGTGGAAGACTAGGCGTCGTGGGAATGGCCGGGACAGAAGGTGATTGTGGAAAATTTAAAGTGTTCGGAGTAGGTGTTGGCGTTTCGTTGAGAGCTTCAGCGGTCAGCCGCTTGGCCAAACGGACCAACGGATCGTCGATCTGAGAGGGAGAGGTTTGAGCTTGCGTAACCACAGCCCCCGCGGTGATCCACCACAAGAGCGTCATGCCACATACAAAATAGAACCGAGTTCTCGGCATCATCGGCCATCCTGGCCTTGTTCGCCGCAGACAGTCACCTGTCCACGTCAAGCAGCGGCTCCGCCACTGCTTTTACACTTTAAATTTTCAAGCTTCAGCCGTTTCCGTCTGAACCTGCTCTGCTGCGTCGTGTGCCTCCTCATTGAGGTTGGCAACAATTTCACTGACGCGAATACAAAAATTATCATTGAGCACGAGAACTTCACCTCGTGCCACCAAACGACCGTTCACATAAACATCAACCGGATCACCGGCAAGCTTATCAAGTTCAATGACACTGCCTTCGTCCACTTTCAGCACGTCTTCGACGAGCATCTGTGTACGCCCTAGTTCAATGGCAACATCCAATTCGACATCTCGCAGCAAATCAATGCCTTGAGGCGTTTGGGGGTGATCCAAAAGCGAGACCAACGCGGGTTCTCCACCGATGGCACCATCAGCGTCTTCTCGAATCTGATCCACGGATGCTTTGGCGTCCTCTAAAGCATCTTGCACGACCTGCGCAGCCTGAGACTGCAGGTCCTCGGCTGGGGTTGTGTTTTGTTCTTGATCCATGACGCGAATATCCTCAAACTGCGATTCAATAATCTGCGCGGAAACGTGTGCATTTTCGGATGAGTACCTCTGCGACCAACGGGTCGCCGGACTGTTCATCACGACCAATCAACTCATCTAAGGCAGCTTTAATCTGCCGGGTGATCGTCGCCAAGGTTGGCTCTTCGAGATGCGTTGGGTCTGCCCGTCTGAAAATGGTGGCAATTTCTGCCGTCACACGAGCAGTCATCATATCAACCTTTTGCTGTACCTGCTGCTGATATTTTCGACGAATAATAATATAAACCTCTGTATCGTAAAGATACGTCCGACCGGTGCGTGTATTGGGGAATTTTTCTGCAACAATGAGTTCTTCAATTTCCTGCTCAGCCATGGCCTGCTCGTCAGCCGCCACGCCATCGGCCACCACCGTGGCAGGCTTTCCAGCCATTAAAAACGCACCGGTAATAATCACCGCTTCGACAAGCAAAATCCCACCAATGACCGCAATGGTCTTTAACGGAAACTTTTTCTCGCCTGCCTGGGATTCTATTTGATCGTGATCTGCCATTGCTTTACCTCACGGGGCCTAGAGCCCTGTTATTTTAAATAAATTTCTACTGGGTTTCAGCTTTGTCAAAATCAGAGACAAGCGATTCCACCACATAAATTTCCACCCGGCGATTGGGTTCAAGCTGAGCCCAACCGAAAACTTTTTTCCGCACGGGTTCATAATCCGCATTGGCGATCAATCGAATCCGCTGCGGACGAATCCCAACGGCTTCACTGATTAAAAAATCCTTGACTGCCTTGGCCCGAGCAAAACTCAAAGCCCACAAATCCGTCGCAGAAGCCTTCACCGCCATCTCACGAGAAGCGGCATGGCCTGATAGCTCAATCTTCGTATTGCTGCCTTTGATCTGGCCTACCACGCGAAGCAAACCCTTCTTGGCCATCGGCGATAATTTAAATTCGCCGGGATCAAACGTAATCCGCCCGCCCATTGCAAAACGCTGGCCTTCACGCACCCGCGTCACAGACTGTTCACGTCCTTCGATGCCTGGGTCATCAGCATTGGAGTGTTCGGTTTCTTTTTTACGTTGGAGTTGCACTTCGTCGAGCCGTTCGATCAGGCTCATTTCCGGGTTGTCTTTGGTGGGCATCTGCCCGCCGCCGCCCTTCATGCCAAACGCCTGCTGCACTGCCTCGACCACCGCACGGTACTCATCTTCTTTTTTCAACTCGGACAAAGAGACCAAAATAACGAAAAAACAAAGCAATAGCGTCATCATATCGCCATAAGTCACCACCCAGTCAGGGGCGCCTTCGGGCGGGCAATTGCATTTTTTCTTGGCCATAATGAATCATCCAGGTCTACTTTAAGCCGCGTCTTCAGTCTGCATGGCAGCCGCTTCACCCGGAGGCAGGAACGTCTTGAGTTTCTGCTCAACAATCCGAGGGTTATCGCCACTTTGAATTGCCATAACCCCTTTGATAATAATCGTTTTATAGAGGACTTCCTCAGCAGATCGCCGTCCCAGTCGGTCTGCCAACGGGAGCGCGAAAGCGTTTGCAATCAGTGCGCCGTAAAAGGTTGTAATCAGCGCGACAGCCATACCTGGGCCGAGTTTGGAAGGATCACCCATGTTTTGAAGCATGATGACCAATCCGACGAGGGTTCCGATCATGCCGAAGGCTGGGCCGTATTTGCCCATGGCTTCGAACACGCTTTTCCCGACAGCGTGGCGATCCATCAGGTTTTCCAGTTCGGTTTCCATGATTTGTTCGATCAGTTCAGGATCTGTACCGTCCACGGCCATTTGGATGCCGCCGACGATAAAGGTATCGGAAATATCTTTGGTCACATTTTCGAGACTGAGAATACCATCTCGCCGAGCCACTTCAGCATAGGACACAAGGTCTTCAATCAATTGTTGAACATTTTTTTCCTTGGCAAAGAATCCGTTTCGCAAGACACGGATCATGCGTTTGAGATAGCTCACCGGGAAGCATAAGAAGGTCACCGTCATGGTGCCGCCGATGACCATAATGACGCTGGGCACATCGATAAAAATACCGATTTCACCGCCGGACATCATTGCCCAGAAGACCAATGCCCACGTTCCCAATAAACCAAATACTGACCCAAGATCCATAGCGTTCCTTAAGCACAGCGCACCTTGCGCCTATAAGGTTGTTTATCGGTCGTTCTTCTGCTAAATCTTGAAATCCGCGTGAATCCAGACCGGACAAACGCATATGGAATCTCTCCCGGTAACCGCGTGCGATCATCACGCTCTAACGGGGGGCCATTATAATGCGAGGAGGCCTCACCTCAATATTTTAATATGAAGGTCATGCAGGGCCCCATTGATCAATGCAACGTTCCATTTTTTATACCCATCGGGTATGAGAATTCCCGCGATGAAAGTGCTTTGGATGCGATGCTTGAAAAAAACTAGAGCAATTTGCGTCAATGATCTCCACTTGTATTCGGGGATCGGACGCGCAAGTAAGTATGCTTGCTGCTATTTTCACACGCTCAACAAAATCATCTGTGAAGATTATTTATGCAAAATGCTCTAGCTGCCACGTCCGCAAGAAACCGGGGGAAACCGGGGGACGGGGGTCAATCGTGATCGGTATACAGCGTCACGCCAGATCAATCCTGATAGTAGGATTTCCCGCTGGGAGCAGCAATACTCAATTGAAATTGTGCCCGATTCATCGCCAGAAGATGATCGCGGGCGGCATGACCATCAATAAACAGATAGTTTTCGCCATTGTTGGTATGGCGATCCAATGCAATCGTCTTATTCGCTCCATAATTATTCGAATTGCCTGAAAAATATGGCAATTTGTATGTGCCAGTGCTCGGATCTGCATCAAACAAGGCCACAACTTCGGCTGCTTTGGTAAAAAAGGATATTTTACGTGGCCGATTGACCTTACTCAGCGGGTAGTGAGCATTATTATTCATGGGTCCATACCAACCAAAAGTAAGATTGTACCGATAGCTGATGCTTTTAAGCCATTTGTTTTTGACCGTCCAGTACGAACTGTGAAGAGGATTTTGGCCTACTGTAATCACTTCTTGTCTCGCCAATCCTGTGGGGCAAGCATAGAGATTCCCGGAGCGGTTGACATAATCGCCCAGCCGAATGATCCAGCCTTCATTGGCTGCTGCCCCGCTCGCGAAACTATCACGTGCCGGTGGCACGGTATCGCTATGATCTGCCGCATAAGCATGAATCGAAACGCCGAACTGACGAAGATTCGCCAAGCATCTGACCGAATTGGCAGATTCTTTGGCTTTGGCAAGGGCGGGAAGCAGGATGGCGATCAGAATGCTGATAATTGAAATCACCACTAAAAGTTCGATTAGCGTAAATGCATATCGCATTCCATTACGGCTATCTAAAACGTTCTTTTTCATCGTCATCAAACCTTTCATATCAAGATATTAACGCACAACCCAGCGCCTGTAAATGTAAATTAAACATGTTTCACCTCTTTGTAGTTAGGTACAAAACATGTCTTTGTCCAATGTTTTTAAATAATTTTTCGAAGAAGCTCGTTCTGGTTTTCAGAGCATTGCCGGAGCATCATGAATCCAAACGTTACATTTAGAGCATTTTATATCATTTCCTGCCGTACCCGCAGACGCGCACGCAGTATGCGTGCGGCTGTTTTTCAAACGAATCATTCAAGCAAAGGTGGCAAGTATTTGTGCAAAATACTCGAATGGGTAGGGAGAAGAATTTTAGAGTTCAGCATAATGCTTATCGCATATTGGTAATGCTGCCTTTGGGCAGTCTTGAAACGGCATTGATGGAAAACTTGCGTCTCCCACACAACGTTTAAAACTGTTCTGTGACGATCGCACGATTCATATGCTTCGGGGAACGCGTCTGCTAAAGACTTGGTCGAGCACAATCAACTCGGCGGGAGTAGGCCTCTTAGACATTGGCCGTATCGGATGGCTGCTTTGACGACATCGTCTGCATTTTCAGTCACGACCATGTGGTCACCATTGATCAAGGTGATGGTGGTATCGGGATTGGACTCTACCGTGCGGATAAGGTCTGCATTGAGAACGAACTTTTTGCCGTTAAGTCTAGTTAGTGCAATCATGGTTCAGAGATTACCTCAGTGAGTTGAGTAGTTCCTGGATCAGCCGATCACTGGTGGTAAAGACCCGTGAATTAGCGGTAAAACCGGTGGTTGCGGTAATAAGATTGACGAATTCCTGGGACAAATCCACATTGCTCAGTTCGAGTGCTTGGCCGATGACCCGTCCTGCACCGCCGCTGCCTGGTGCGGTGATGGTGGCATTTCCACTGGAGGCGGACTCGGCAAAGACGTTGCCTGATTCTTCTGCGAGGCCGTCGGGATTGACAAATTGCGCCAGCACCAATTGACCCAATGATCGCACCAGTCCATTGGAGAAGGAGCCGCGAATGATCCCCTCTTCGGTCACGGAGAATGCTGCGAGTGTGCCGATGGCGGTTCCGTCTTGTTGGGTGGATGCAATTTCGGACTGGTTTGAAGCCAATGCAGAGAGTGTGTCTTCTGGCTCATTGAAATTCAAGGTCACCTGCTGAGGTGTCAGCGCCCCGGTGCCGTTGCGGTCAATGGTGATGGTGGTATCTGTTGAACTGAGGAATCGGCCGTTGGTATCGAACTTCAGTGTGCCGTTGCCCAAGACGCGGTCAAGGTCACTGTCATCTTCACTTTGAACATAAAATCGCCAGGTACTGCCCGCATTAGATTTGGACTCTAGAACCATGTTCAGGTCCACGAGCATTTCCGAGCCGAGGCTATCGTAAGCGACAAAGGACGTTCGCACGGATTCGCCATCAGCCGCGGCAGTTTCCGTGAGCGTAAAAGGCAACGTCGAGGTAGTCGAGCGATTGACGATGATGTTATCGTCATCGAGATTTAGAGCATTGACGGTCCCGGTGTTACCGGTGATGGTGAGTTTGCCGCCGGTCATGATTGCCCCGCCGCTGACGTTGGTATCGATGCCTAGGATATCATTGAAAAAGTCCATCATGTCTTGCATGCTAGAGCCAAAGTCATCACTGGCGGTGGTGTTGGCGACATTCACTTCAAAGGTTTTATCGGGCAAGGCTGCTCCACCGCGCGTTGCTCCGGTGACGGTAATCACGTCGCCAGTGGTAAATAGTACCGTCCCTGATCCATTGCGTAGGTCTGTTAAAAGATCGCCCGCGACGGCTTCGGTGGTTAACCCTGCATCTGAAAAGAGTGCATTTGATTCGATCACCGTGCCTGTGGTTGCGGTATCGCCTGCACCATTGAGGTTGCCTGCGAAATTAATTTCAGAGGTTGCTTTGGCAATGGTCAGATTACCCAACGGGATGGATAAATCTGAGAGGAGGCCCGTGGTGATGTTGTAGTCTTCATCGATGCCATAGCCTTGGACCCGTCCGCCGCCGGCACTGACGAGTTTTTGGTCGGTATCGATCCCAAAAGCGCCCGAGCGGGTGTACCGCGCATTGCCTGCGACATCAAGGACGAACATGGCGTTGCCTTCGATAGCGACATCGGTTGAAACCCCGGTGAGGTTAATGGTCCCGCCGTTGAGATTTCGGGTGGTTCCAGCCATTTTGGTTCCGAGCCCGATTTGCGTGGGATTGGTTCCGCCGTAGTCGGCGGTGGGAGCGGTTCCACTGCCAAGGTTTTGGAGGATTTGGGTTTCAAAGTCTGCACGACTGGATTTGAAGCCGGTCGTATTGGCATTGGCAATATTGTTACCCGCCACGTTGATGGCTGCGGAGTTGGCGTTCAGTCCTGTCAATGCGGTGTAAAGCGAA
Source organism: Planctomycetota bacterium (assembly GCA_024279865.1). Classification (GTDB taxonomy): domain Bacteria; phylum Planctomycetota; class Phycisphaerae; order Phycisphaerales; family Phycisphaeraceae; genus JAJRRC01. The sequence goes on from JAJRRC010000035.1 coordinate 12,364, forward strand.
GTGGTTAATCCCATGGGAAACCTCCGTGTATTTTTTTATTATTTGGGCGCGATTTCGTTAAGTATCGTACGTAAAGCTGCATTTTCAATTCGATCTACTGAACCAAGTTGGGCCATGAGCGCCTGCTCGGAATTGGTTGAAGCCACTGCCTCCACCGGCTGCACCTCTGTCCCGTTGTCTGGGATAGCCCCGGCCCCTTCTCCAGCAGCGGGAATCTGCGCGAGCATCTGTTCAAAGCTCTGCTGCTCCATGGGGAGCTTCGCCTCGGTCCGGGGCGAAGCGGTGCCTGGCGGCCTCACCATCGGTTCGAGCATTTGTAATAGCAAAGATGCAGATCCCATCAACAATTCCTCATAGACGTTTTATGTCATCTCTCTCTATGCCTGAAGTTCCGTAATACGGGACACACGGTCAATGTTAATGGCTTTGCCTGAATCCAATTCAAGAATGGCCTTGCCATCTTCAACACGAATGGCAGTCACCAAGCCGGAGACTGCATTGTTCTGGTCGTCGAGTCCTTCGACTTCCTTGCCGATCATTCCACCAGCAGCAGCAACTTGATTCTGCATGACGAGGCTTTCGAGCTGTTGTTGAAGTGAAAGCTGGGATTCGATGTTTCGCAAACTTGAAAGCTGCTCGAGCAATGCCCCTGAATCCTGAGGGTCCAGAGGATCTTGATTGGCCAATTCGGCAGTCAAAACCTTGATAAAGTCGTCACTACTCATTGAGCCAAACGCGCCGCCACTGTTTGATCCGCTAATTGCACCTACTGACATAGCTATTGTCTCCTTCTTATACGCTTTGCGTATTTTAGTTGCGCGGCAAGAATTTTATGAAGTCTTATCAATATCTGTCTCCGCGAATCACAAAACGCACGAATTTTAAACATGATGGGTACGATTCTTTGGTCCTATACCACTTCATTCAATACTTCTTCAAATTGATTTTCTGTTGTCTGGTTCTCATTGGTTTGATCCTCTGGCCTGGCATACTCACCTCGACTGCGGCCGTCGGATGTTGATTGGTTGTCCTGGTTTTGTGATTCAAATGATGACGATGAAGACGAAGCTCGATTCTGTACTTCCAACCGATCCACGGTCAATCCCTGACGTTGCAAGGCTTGGCGAAGCTGAGACAACTCGCGGTTCATCAAATTTTGAATCGATTCATGGTCTGCACGAAACTGAACACTGACCACGCCTGCTTTAACAGTGACATCCACACGCACCATCCCCAACTCAGGGGGACTCATCCGCAGGGTCACGGTTCCGCCTTTGTGCTGAATCGCATTTTGCAATGCCCGAGCCACGCGAGCGATGTTCGGCTCCATGTTTGAGGCCGGGGCCAAAGGAACTTTTGTCGCCCCTGTTGAAGATGCATCAGACCCGGTGGTCGCCCCGCCAGAAGTCGAAACCAATGCTGCCCCTGCCTCTTGAACTGACATATTGGCTTGCAAAGGCTTTGCGATGACCTGAGAAACGCCGAGCAATTTGAGCAAAGCTTCTGCATCTCCCGCCGGCGTTTGAGAGGATGAGGCAACAGCCATCGCCTGGGCAGTCTGATCCTTAGGAGAACTTGATTCACCTTGGGGCTCTGGATCGGGCGCTTTTTCCTGCACTTCTTTTTTGACAGGCACTTCAATCACCACAGCCGTCTCCTGATCATCAAGCAAATCAGAATCTTCGGTTTGCTCTTGTTCTTGAGATTTCTTTTGAGAATCCACGCCTTGGATGTCTTCTCTCTCGTCGCGGACTTCTTGTTTAGCTGTTTCTTTTTTCGCAGGCTCATTGACTTGTGTTAAAACATCTTCAAACTCGTCGGTTGGGTTTCGATAGCCACCTGTCTCCAACGACGCGACACGCCCCGTAATCGGGGGTGCGGGGGTCACGGGATAAGCAATCGCTTGGATCAATACAAAACTCTCTTATTTACGGGCCATTGATGCGGAGGGTTTCAAAACAATGCCACGAGCGCGAAGACGTTCGAGCAATTCACCTGCCACGGGAATCTCTTCTTCTTGCTTAAATTGATTAAGAATGGCGGCAGACTTGCGAAGCTGCATCGCAGCGAGATAACTAACAGCCTGATCCATCTGGCCTTGATCAATTAAATTCGCAAGCATCATTTTTGCTTGTTTGGGCTTTAGGCTTTCATAGGTCTTCACCACCCGCTCAAAATCTTTGTCGCTACGCTGACTGGCTAGCTCATTTTTCAATTTAGAAAAAAGGGTCATCTCTGCATCGAGTTCTTTTTTCTGTCGGGTGAGCTGGGTTTTGGCGAATTCCAAGTGACGGCTCATGTCTTTGATCTCACGCTGAAGGCGTTCAACCTTGTTCATGGCCAATTCACGCGATTCATGGTCCATCCGCAAACGGTCAGAAACGGTGGTCGGTCCATCCGCCACTTCAGCCAAGCGATTCATGTCCGCCTGTTTCTGAGCTTCTTCGTCGGCGAGGACTTGAGCTTCTTGAAGCTTGACCTTTTCTTCACTCTGGGTCCAGCGAAAAATCTCGACCGTGCGGCGAAAGCGGTCCTTGCTCAAACGGTCAGTCACTCCCAACCATCCGACCCCAGCCCCTGCAACCAATAAGTGCAAGACCAAGAGAGCGACTAAAGCAATAATGATTGACTTCACGAATCGAGTTCCATCACGACCTGACGGGTGTACGCCTGGGCAGCCAGATCATCTAGCCGCGCAGATTCACGTCGGCGCGTGACACGTTGCCACGCGCGCAGTTGCTTATCGCGTAGCAAATCCAATGCCTTGCGGTCGCGCATGGCTGCAAGAAGTTTTTTTTGGGCCTCGAGCACCTGAGTTTCAAGCTGAGAAAGTTGACGCACAATGGTATTGGCCCGGAGGTTCACCTGGCTGCTAAACCGGGCAAAACCGGAGATTTGGTCCATGTCCACTTGGCCGGTGAGTCCTTCGGTTAACTGGCGTTTGGAATTCGTGACCGACTGCTGCATCTGGCGTAACTGGTCATGTAAAATCATGCGTTGACGCATCAATTTGGCGGTGTTCCGTTGACATTCATCTTCAATGGAACGACGCTGTCGCAGCACAGAATCAAGCTTAAACACAAATTTTGCCATGATATTTCAACTTTTGTTTTAGCGGTGAACCCAATGAGCCAAGTCCAGATTAGCGTCCGCCGCGACGGGTCTTTTTCTGACGCTGTTGATTGATCAGCAGGCCGACGGCTTGTAATTGCTTGGCTGTCTTGGAGAAGTCTGAAACGCTTGGCATTTCACTGCGTCCCTGCATCAACAACTGGTCAATGGCAGGCTTGCAGGCAATCGCCAAATCAAAATCTTCATTGCTTCCCCCAGCGTACGCGCCAATATTCAAGAGGTCTTCAACGTCCCGATAAGCTGCGAGCAAGCGCCGAACTTGCGCAGCATCTGCAGAATGTTGCGCGTCAATCACGTCATTCGCCACACGACTGACCGATGTCAAGATATCAATCGCAGGCCAATAATTGCGATGCGCCAAATCACGATTCAATGCAATATGTCCATCAAGCACTCCGCGTGCTGCTTCGGAAATAGGGTCTTCCAGTTCATCGCCCTCAACCAAGACCGCATACAAGCCCGTAATCGACCCGCGTGTGGTGCGGCCGGACCGCTCTAGCAAAATCGGTAACATCGAAAAAACGCTTGGCGTATAACCCTTGGTGGCAGGCGGTTCACCCGTGGCGAGCCCGACTTGTCGCTGGGCTTGGCAAAAACGGGTGAGTGAGTCCATGATGAGCAAGACGTCTTTGCCTTGGTCACGGAAATATTCAGCGACGGTTGTCGCTGTCTGAGCTGCTCGAATCCGAAGCAACGGCGACTCATCCCCCGTCGCCACCACCACCACGCTGCGAGCAAGACCTTCAGCCCCCAACTGATTTTCAATAAAATCACGAACCTCCCGACCACGCTCGCCCACGAGCGCCACCACGTTCACATCCGCAGTCGTCCCGCGAGCCATCATCCCCAGCAACGTACTTTTCCCCACCCCAGGCGGAGCAAAAATGCCAATCCGCTGGCCTCGCCCCAAACTGATCATCGAATCGACTGCACGCACACCTGTCGCCAAAGCCTCATCAATCAACGGACGGTCTAGCGCATCCACCGGACGCGGATTCAACGGTCTAGGCCCAACGCCTACCAACGCATCCCCCTCGTCCAGAGGCTGACCCAACGCATTAATCACCCTGCCTAGCAGAGCATCCCCCACCGCAACCGTCTGAGTTAACTGCTCCAAAATGACCGCATCACCTGAACGAATCCCCGCCATCGTGCCAAACGGCATCACCATGACTTCATTGCGATCAAACCCCACCACCTCTCCCAATAAGGAAGAGGTCGCTTCAATACGAACCATCGAACCAATCGGAACACTCAACCCGCCGACACGACAGGATAACCCACGCACTTCCAACACTTGGCCCTGAATTTGAACCAACGGTGTTTGAGCAAGAATTTCAAGCTGGTCAGCCATACATGTCATGCTTGGGGAGACTCCTCAGAAGATGGTGGCGTTGAGGACGAAGGGTCAACTGGAGGGATTGGGGAGGTCGCTTTGGGAGATGAATCCGACGCTTCAGAATACTTCAGCATACGGCTTTGAAGAGAATCATTCCCCTCAACGGCTTTAACCTGCTCAGAAGCATCAAGAGAAACTTCCGAGTTTTTCAGGGTTGTTTCCGGGGGAACCGACACTTGCGGAGAAGCCTCAATCGCCGCACGTAAACCTGCGTGCGCGTCTGGACCGGAGCGAACGTCTTGGGTCACATCCACAGACACATCAATCTTCGTATCACTTAATGGATCAACCCCAACCTCAGGCGATGCTTCCAAAGACTCCGACAAGGCTTCTACTTCGGAAACGCTGGATGATTCAGAAGAAACAGCATCTGAAACATCCGGGGCTTCCGGGGTTTCCAGAGAATTTTCTGAAACTTCCGGGGGGACTTCCGGGGGGACTTCCGGGGGGGTTGGGAGGAGTAATTCGACGGCTCTGCGTAATTGGGTTTGCAGGGTTGCATCAAGCTTGCCATGCTCATGAACAAGGATGCACCCGCCGCGTTCGATACTGGAATCTTCTTGGACGCTCATTTGTTTAAATTGTAAAAACTGTTCAAGCCAGTGCGGGACCATTTCATCAATCAGCACACGGTCTTTTGCGTTGATATGAATGGTCAAGCGGGTTGCACCATTGATTGCCTTCAGAGCAGCCGAGACCTGATCGACGGCCACGGTTGGATCGACAGCCACTTGGCGATAGACAATTTTTTCCGCCAACCGCAGTGCCAATTCGATCACACTATCGCGGGTATCTTGTTCCAGTGATGCGTGGTATTGATCCCATGCCTTGGCAGCTTCGGTCCAGGCAGTGACCAATGGGCCGAACTGCTCTTGAATTTACTGCATTTGTTCGTTTCGCCCCAGTTCATGTCCGCGTTGGGATCCTTCTTCAAATCCCTGGGCGTGGCCGTCAGTTTGGCCTTTGGCGTACCCTTCATCATAGCCTTGGGAGGCATGTGTTTCGGTGACTTTTTTCGCTTGAACGCGAGCCTGTTCGATCATGTCGTCGGCCCGTTGCTTGGCGGCTTCTTTGATCTGCCTTGCCTGCTGAGCGATATCGCTTAGGTCCAGTACAACTGCATTTTTGAACAATGGCACCGCTTCTTGGGCTTTGATTAACGGCATGGGTTCGATCCTTTTTCAAAGTTACCAGTTGTCAGTAAAAAGGAGAATCCACAACGAATTCCTCGCGGGCCGGGGTTGTTTACTGATGTTGGTCTTCTCATTTCTGTTTCTTTTCTTACTGATAGCTGATAGCTTAAAAAAAAGCTGATAGCTTCTTAAACCACCGCGTCCTTTTCGCCGCCACGGCCGGAGATGATGATGTCGCCGGAGTCTTCGAGCCGTCGCACAATATCAACAATGCGTTGTTGGGAAGCTTCGACATCTGAAACCCGGACAGGTCCCATGTATTCCATGTCTTCGCCGATCAGTTCAGAAGCTCGTTCGGACATATTGCCAAAGATTTTCTCTTTCAATTCCTCGCTGGCGGTCTTGAGCGCCAAGGCCAATTCTTCGTTGTCCACTTCCTTGAGGACTGCCTGGATACCCTTGTCATCGACAAGCAAGATATCTTCGAACACGAACATGAGCCGACGAATCTGTTCTACCAGATCGGGGTCATCGGATTCGAGGCCTTCCATGATGCCTTTTTCTGTGGTGCGGTCGACAAGGTTAAGCATCTCTGCCACGGTATCCACGCCGCCGATTTGTTCAAAGGTTTGGCCTAGCATGTTGGACAGTCTGGCTTCGAGTCCCGCTTCGACTTCCCGCACCACTTCGGGGTTGGTTTGGTCCATGTTGGCCACGCGTTTGACGACTTCAAGCTGTTTGGGACCGGGCAATCCTGCGAGAATCTCGGAGGCTTTGTGATAAGGCAAGTGACTCACGATCAAAGCAATGGTCTGCGGATGCTCGTCCTGAATAAAGGTCAGTAAATTAGAGGATTCTGCTTTTTGCAAAAAAGCGAAGGGTGTTTTTCGAACCTGGGTACTGATTTGCTGAAGAATTTTATCAGCATCGCCGGGGTTCATACTTTGCGTCAACAGGATCTTGGCGTAGTCGATGCCGCCTTCACTGGCCCAGCGTTGAGCGAGTGCCATTTCGTAAAATTCATTGACCACTTGATCGCGGGTATCCTGAGGGATGTTCCCCATGCCGGCCACTTCACGGGTCACAATTTCCACGGCCCGAGCGTCCATCTGTTTAAGAATCATGGTCGCAGCATCTTCCTCTAGCGCGAGCAAAAGGATGGCGGCCTTCTTTAACCCAGAAGTATCATTAAACGTTCCAGCATCAATTGCGTTTTTATTCATAACTCAGTTCCTATTCTCCCGACCCGACGCACCTGCTATAAACAAGGGGCTATTTCCCAAGGCCCAATGTTCAGCCCCAAGCCTTTGGGACAACGCGTTCTATTTCCGCTCGATCAATCCTCAGCTTCAACCCATCGATTAAACAGACTGGCTGCTTCAGCAGGATTAGCACGAACCATTTCGCTGATCTGTTCTGCAAGCTGACGGACCTGAAGTTCTTCTTCATTGACTTCCACGCCTTCCATGCCTGTGTCCACCGCCTCCACCTCGCCGATGAGATCATCCTCTGAGGGTAATGTGGGTGGGATTCCAGCAAGTTCTTCCACGCTAGGCAATGTAGGTTGGCGAAGTGATTTACGCACCATGCCGAACATCACGCCCACCGCGAGCAAGACCAGACCGCCGAGCATTGCTGGACCAGCCCAGCTACTTTTCATGATCGCGCCCAATCCTGTTTCAGCCTGATCGCGTCCAAACCCAGCTAGGAGCATTTCTGGGTCGGGGATCATGTGCGCTTTGACGATCCCTTTGTCTGTCGCAGCAGCGATCAAAGGCTGCACCTGGGCTTCGATCTGAGGAAGCTCACGAGCCACTTCCGCTTGAATTTCCTCTTCGGTGGGCTCTTTCACATCAGCGCCAATGCCTTGCTTGTATTTGAGCCGACTCACAAAATACATGCGTGGCACATTGACGGTCACGCTAACCTGGGTCACCGTCTGTCCAATTTGATGAGAGGTCACACGCTCGGTCATCACAGGCGAACCAAACTCGCTCCGGGCCTCGGCAATGGTTTCGGTGGTGCCTGACTGTTGCCCCCCAGCAATACTCAAACCGGTGTTGGGCCTGACGCCGGGCTCCCCTCGATCGGACATGCTTTTGCGTTCGAGGTCTTTGGATTCCTGCATGGTCAATCGCTCGGATTTTTCATACGCATACGTTTGAATATCTTTGCGTAAAACAGGATCGTTTCGCACGTTCACCGCCACGCGAACGCCGGGGATGTAGCCAAGGGTTTCGATAATTTTTGTTCGGTAATGGGCTTCTTGTGCTTTGAGAAATTCAAATGTTTCACTCGGTGCAATATTGCCGTTGTCATCCTTGCCTGAAAACTGACGGCCAAAATTAGCATCAATAATCGTCACATCCCCAGGCATTAATTCAGCAATCGAACCCGCCACCAAAGCAGCCACCGCCTGGGCCAATTTCTTGTCCACAGGACGACGCTTCTTCATGGTCAGATTCACCGATGCGGTGGGCTTGACATAGGTGCTTCCAAAACCCACGTCCTGAGGCTGAGCAATGAAGACATCGGCTCTTTCGACCCCTTGGACCCTGCCAATAATGATCCCAAGTGTTTTACGCAATGCGAGCATGTAGGCTTGGCGGTTCTGCTCATTGCTCATCCAAGGGGAATGGTTTTTAATTAATGCGTCAAAGGCAATGGAGGTATCTTCGTTGAGAAGTTCACTGGTCTGTAAAATGGAAATAGCGTCAAAACGCTCGGAGGCGGGAACGTAAAGCTGACCTTTTTGAGCTTTGACTTTAATGCCACCGGCTTCAAGGCGAGAGACCACTTCAGATTGATTGCGGTCGGCAAACCCCGTGATGGGGACCATGTTTTCTCGGGCTGCGTAGGGGAGAATGACCAGACCTGACAAGCCTAAAATAATCAGAAGCGCAAACATCAACCACTTCTGACTGGGTGCCAGTTGGTCCGTAAAAGCCAGGATCTGAAGCCAGGACCGTCTAAGAAATTCCATCGTCGGCCTCCATGCCGCTAAAGTATTTTAAAACGCATTGGCTCCGCCAAAACGTTTTGCGAGATTATACACGCATTTGCTTGATCTCTTCGTAAGCATCCATCATTTTATTTCGAACCTGAAGCAACATCGTAAACGCAAGGTCCGCTTTCTGCTTGGCCATCATGACTTGGTCCATGTCATCTCGCCGACCGGTGACCAAATCTTCGACCGCCATCTCCGCATCCTGCTGGAGTTTGTTGACCTGTTCGATATTCTCCATCAACACATCTTTGAAGCTGGTACTGCCAGCTTCACCGGCCCCCGAAGGGCCCTTGGGAATCGAAACGCCCCCGGAAAGGCCCCCAACGCCTTGATTCTGATTGATAAAACCCAATGGGTCACTCATAACAATTCCTGTTCATACCCTAATTAAGCCAGCAACCTTAAGCTGGCCTGTATCATCGATTTGGTCGCTTGAGCAGCAGTAATATTCGCTTCGTAAGCACGGGTCACCTCAATGGCGTTGATCATCTCCGTACTTGTATTAATATTCGGATACTTCACATATCCATCCTTATCGGCATACGGGTGGTTTTTATCGTAAACCTTTCGCAAAGGCGATTGATCTAACATGATTTCCGCGACTCGCACGCCTTGGCCTGAGCCTTCAGAACTTTCGGCAGCAAGGATCGGCACACGCCGCCGATAGGGCGCGTAATTGCCTTGGGAATCCTCGATTGCATTACGATTAGCTAAGTTCGCGGAAATCACATTCATGCGAGTCCGCTGAGCAACCAATCCCGACGTTGATACATCCAAAGCTCCAAACACGATTCACACTCCTAAGGCCAGGTTACTTATACTCGTCCTCGCATGGCCATGCGCAAAAGATTCAATTCACTTCGCAACAATTCAATCCCCATGTTATGAACCATGGTATTTTCCACCAAATGTTGCATCGTCCGTTCGACATTCCGATTGTTCTGATCGTGAAACAAAATATTGTTATTCAAAGGGGCTGCCTTGACCGCCAAACGATCCGTTTGAAAATCAAGCTGACTGGTGCTTTGAACTTCCAAAGGACCTGCTGTGGGATTGATCCGAGACCGCCTCTTGTCCACCGCATTGGCCATGGCCTGTTGAAAGGAATGAACATCCAAATCTCGAGGCTTGAAATAAGGCGTCGACAAGTTGGCGATGTTGTGCGTCAACACCTTGTGCCTCGCCGAGGTGAACTGCGATAGCCGCTCCAGTGCGGGCATGGCACCACCATTGAACAAGTTATTAATAAACGGTGAACTCACCTTTTTTACTCCATCACGTCCTCTTGCTGTGGCAATCTCAATGCCAAACGCTTCACGGGGTCAATCCCGCAGTTTTTAACCCCAAATTCTTACGAACCTTGTTCTAACGCGCAATTTTTGCGCGTCAAGCACGCAAAAATTGCGCTTAAACAGTCTGGCCCACCAAATTATTTTCTTTCCATTTCTTAAGCTTTAACCCCAAAGTCCGAACGCCAATCCCCAGTGCATGCGCGGTCCGCTGACGGTTGCCATGATTGAACTCCAATGCACGCAAAATCTCCTCTCGTTCGACCTGTTCCAAAGGCTTGGGATCGTAAAAGGAAGAGGCGGCGGCCGTCACATGGATTTGAGGAGCTTGGCCGGAACGATTTTCTGCTGCACCCACGGCATTTTCCGGGGACGGCCCCATAAGCCAAGGGCGAATCACATTGGCGGTAATGGTTCTGCCACGTGAAAGAACACAGGCCCGCTCACAAATATTTTGTAGTTCCCGAACATTGCCAGGCCAACGGTAGGACTGTAAAAGTTCGGTGGCCTGCAAATCAAAATGCTTGGCATCGCGGCCATCACGTAGCGTTAATTGATGAAGGAAATGATTCGCCAACACAGGCACATCTTCCAACCGCCCTGCCAAGGGAGGAACTTCCACAGGCAGCACATTCAAGCGGTAATACAAGTCTTGACGAAATGACCCGTCTGCGACGCATTGAATCAGATCACGGTTGGTGGTTGCGATCACCCGCACGTTGATCTGCATGGTTAAACTTGATCCGACGCGTTCAAACTGTTGCTCTTGTAGCACGCGGAGCAGTTTGGCTTGTAGTTGAGGGCTGATTTCACTGATCTCGTCGAGCAAGATCGTTCCGCCGTCGGCCAGTTCAAAGCGGCCTTTACGCAATTGCTCGGCTCCGGTGAAAGCGCCTTTTTCGTGGCCAAACAATTCACTTTCCAGCAAGCTGCTCGATAGAGCCGCACAGTTCACGCAGAGCATGACGCGATCTCGGCGTTGGCTGCATGCGTGGATGGTGCGTGCGACGACTTCTTTGCCGACACCTGATTGGCCGTGAACTAGGACGGTTCCGTTGGACTGGGCAATTTGCTTGATCTGGGTTCCGAGTTTGCGCATGACCTGGGACTGGCCAATGAGCATGGGTGCTTCTTCTAGTGATTGGTTGCTGGATTTGAGTGCTGCATTTTCATGGATCAAGCGTCGATGTTCGACGGCCCGTCTGAGGGTCATGACGAGTTGGTCGCCTTCGAAGGGTTTTTGCACAAAATCAAACGCCCCGTGTTTCATGGCATCCACGGCGACATCGACGGTGCCGTAGGCTGTCATGAGGACCACAGGAAGTTGATCGTCAATGTCTGCGATCCGTTTGAGTAGCTGCAAACCGTCCATTTCAGGCATGCGTAAATCGGTGATCATGGCATCGGGGCGGTGTCTCGCCACGGCAGCAAGTGCAGCCTTGCCGTCGGCTGCGACGACGACGGTTAACCCAGCTCGCCTAAGGGTCGCGCCCACGCTATCGCGCATAATTTGTTTGTCGTCCACGACCAAAACTTTTCCATTCATGTGGTTACTCCATTTAAGCTTTCAGCAGATCGCTGATCGCTTGGCAAACATAAGACAAAGACGGCCCCATCCTTGTTGTGTACAGCAATACTCCCGCCATGCACGTCAATGATGCGATGCACAATGGCAAGCCCCAAGCCGGTGCCGGTGCTGCGTGTTGTAAAAAACGGGTTGAAAATACGGTCAATTTGTGAGGATTCGATCCCTGGGCCCGTGTCTGCAATGGTCAAAACGATTTGGCCAGACTCGACGGCAGCGCCCAAAGTCAACGTCCCGCCATCAGGTGCCATCGCATCAATGGCGTTACGGATCACATTGGTCATGGCCCGATGGATCAGCTCTGGATCAGCCTCAATCATCAATTCTGGATCGAGTGCCTGATCATCGACGACGATGCTGGCATTGAGAATGGCCGGCCGTTGTAGGTCAATGGCCCGTTCAAAAAGTTCGATCACACGGCAATGAGATTGAACCGGATTCAACTCTTGAGAAAACGTCAGCACATCCGTGACGACAGCTTCGAGCCCTCGTACCGCAGACTCAATTTTCCCCGCAGTCTCCCAAGGCTCCGTCTGAGCGGGAATGTCCTCTTGAAGCATTTGAGCATACAACGAAATGGCCGCCAATGGATTGCGAACTTCATGGGCAATGCCTGCTGCCATTTCACCCAATGCCGCCAAACGTTTTGAACGCTGGAGCTGGGTATTGGTACTGGCGAGTTCTTCACGCAAACGGACCACTTCGTGGCCAAGCTGGTCATGACTGCGCTGAAGCCGTTCGGTCACGCTGCTGTAGGCCTGGAGAATTTCCGCGAGGTCCTCGGTCTGATTAAGTTGTGGCATTGCGTTGGCCATACTGCCTGTACACCTGTTGTTTGCTTTACACTTGTTGGTTGGTGAATTGTGAACTCGAAGCGGTGGTGGCATAAGCGTGATACGCTTGTCGAGCTGCGCCGCCTTGTGAAACTTTTTGTAATTTGCCGCCGAGTTGATCGCGTGACGCTTTGAGGCTCACACGATCCTGTTCATCAGCAGCCATGATCTGTTCGAGGATTTTTTGAGCATCCTCGACAAGTTGATTCACTTGCGTTTTTTGGGTTTCGTCCAGCGAGACCTGCACCTCGGTCCATGCCTGTCGCAAAGGGGTGATCTGCTGATTCAAAACAGTGAGTTGTTCAATCAGCTTTTGGCGTGCGCCCAGAATGCCAAGCAATTGCTCAGCATTCTGTTCCGCCACCAGCGTATGTTGTTGTTCACTCAATTGCTTGAGCTTGCCATACAACAATTTTTGCTGTTCGAGCAACTCGATCATCTGCTGTGGTTGGGGCATCGGGGTCATCCATGACCTTTCTTTTGAGCATCCTGCTCAGGTAACCATCATCGGCTGGCAAACAGATCCAATTCGTTGGTCCATCGGAGCCAGTCTTCCCAGTGTTTTCGATCCATGGGCAAGTTCGGATCATTAAAAGCTTCGTCAGAAATACGTTTGAGTTGATAACGAGCGCGATCGTTGGCGGCCTTGGCTTCCTGGGTCGCCCCCAGTTCACAGTAAGAATTCACGATCTGCACAAGAGCCACCAATGACGCTGGGTGATTTTCCCATCGCTTGGCGGCAAGATCGTACAGCGTGATCGCCTGCTCCCAGTTTTTTTGATCGTACGCACAATCACCACGATAAAAATAGGCATTGCGGTAAAACGTTTTTTCCAAAGCAGTGAGAGACTCAATATGCCTGGATTCAAATTCATTGATCGATTGACTGTAAAGCACGGCCGCTCGTTGGAGGTTGCTTTTACGCTGTTTTTCTAATGCTTGGCGTCGACTTTGAGACATCGGCCCCACCAGCGTCGTATCAATTTCATGAACCGATTGGCGATACGCATCAGCCAATCGGTAGCGTAGTGACGCACCCTGCTCGGTGTTGCCGTAACGTTTTTCATCGATGGCTTCTTCAAGCCTTGTAATGGCTTGAAGGTAATGACTCTGGGAATAATGAAGTTTCCCTAATTCAATCAACGCATCGCGATAGGTTTCACTTTGCGGAGTAATCGCGTCATGGGTTTGTAACACATGTTCAAGGGTTCGTCTTGCTTGATCAAGCTCCCCCATGGCAATGAAGCATTGAGCCATCGGAACCAGGCTCCGATGGGCTGCTTCACTCTTGGGATGACGTTCAATGAGTTCTTTGAATAACTTGGCGGCCACTTTATTCTGGCCATCTGCTTGATAGGCTTTCCCCAGATGGTTGACGGCCGCATGAAAGCGTGAATCACTTGCTCTGACACGAACAAATTCGTTATACGCACCAATCGCACGGGGCCACATCTGAGCTCTATCGTAATTCAACCCCGCTCGCCAAAGACTGTTGCCATGAGCTTCATCATCCGAAATCGTCACCGCCAAGGCATGCTCATAAAAATAGTCCGCACTGCGGCCAAATTCGATGGCAGCCTCCTGATTCGCCAATCGCATGGCTTTGATATTTTCTGCTGAAGCAATCTCATCAATCGGGACCGTTCGAGCAAGCTTGCGGGCTTCAGCTTGCCGTTTGACTGCAATTTTTTCATGAATCAAAGCAAAATCAGCCAAGACTCGTGCAGGTAACTTCTCGCCAAATACAGGCGTTAATGTTGATAAATATTCCAATGCCTGGTCATATTGATCCTGCCCAAAAAGCGATTCATAATGCGACCTTGCTACATCGACAAGCAATGTTTTGTGCCTCGGACGAGGATGCTTCACAGCAAGAATCTGAGTGGCAGCCTGTCTCAAGTTTTTGATCGCCTGGACATGCTCGCCCAATCGCGCTTCGCAATCAGCTTGCCCGATCAACGCATCAAGATACTCCTCTGAATCACTGTATCGTGTGGCGGCAGAAGCGAAAATTTCTTGAACCTGCCTCACATCCCCAGACTCTGCGAGCATGATCTGGGCGAGCCCCACAAGGATCTGAACATTCAATTCATCTTCTTCAGCAAGCAACTGACGAGCCTGCTCAAACCACTGGCGAGCTTGCTTGTACTGTCCATTTTGCTGGTAAGCCTGAGCTAGACGAACTTGCAGCGGCCCCAAATCTTCTGCGGTTCCTTCATCACGAAATCGCACATATTTTAAGTGCAAAAACTGAATCACCTTGTCCGCGTCACGAGCTTCCAGCAAAATCTTTGCGTGCAAGGTCACGCCCCAGATTGCTGCTTTGCGCCGACGAGCCGCGTCTGCTTCTAAACGAACTTCTTCAAAAAAGCGGACCAGCCAAGGCGTCAACTGCGTCGGGGCATCCTCGTGACGGTCAATCTGCTGATTGACAATTTGCTGAATCAATTGCCATTTAAGACCTCGATCTTCGAGTTCCACCTCTTCAATTTTTTTCAAGGCGTCATCAAGTCGATCCAAAGAAACCAACGTGGCAGCCCACCGACGCAAATGCTCACCATCAAACGCTTGGCCGTGTTCACTGGCCTTGCTGTAATAACCGAGTACTTTTTGGTGGAATTCTGCTTTGCTTAAATTCAGCATTTGGATCTGGTCATAGGCCAAATCCCCCCAAAGCTGCCAATAGCGTCCTTTGATGCGCCCGGGAACCTGCTCTGCTTGAATCATCGCGCCATCGAGCTTTAACTTTTGCTCAGCACCGTCGAGATTACCCGCCCGAAGGAATGCTTGCACCGAATCAAGCGAGCCATCATAGTCCTCCGGTTCAGAACTGGGCAAGGTTAAAATCACACCCATCGCCACCATCGCCATGCCCAAAAGCAACGCGGGCATTTGCCAGTTCTGCGTCCAAGCCATCGGAGGTGAGTCGGCAGACAAATCAAGAGATTGTGATGAAGGTTCGTCAGGCATAGTGAATCATTACGGTGAATAAACTGCATCGAACATGTCACGAATCTCGGCCATGCTGCGGGTGCGTTTGAGTTTGATAATGCGTTCTAAACGGGCAAAGGCTTCTTCGCTGTAAACACGATGCCCCCCTGGCGTCCAACCCACCTCACGAATCAACCCCCAACGGGTGTAGTTGTGCAGGGTCTGACGACTCAACCCGGTATGCCCCACCAGCTCACCAATGCGATACCGCCTCGGTGGCACAGATGAAGAAACAGGTTCTTGCGTAATAATCATCGTATTGGGCATATTCCAGCAACCCTTTCACGGTCACGTCCAACAACGTCCGATTACACATTGGACACTTAGTCGTTTAGACGTTTTTACATATCGTCAAAATGACCCTAGTTCCTTTATTTTCTTGACCTTAGAACGAAAAAAAGATTTATCCCCACAATCTCAAAAAAGACCAAAAGCGCAAAAACTGCCGTCCCAATAAGAGTTTATCGCAAAAACAGGGTCTGATAAAAGGACTTCCCTTGCCCCTGCCATCACATCGGGCAATCACTGCTTGGGGCCAACGTACCAAAGCACCCAGCCGAACAGGACGCGGCATACGAGCAGCATCGATCAGCCGATACACCGTTCGCATCGAGCAATTCAAGACCCAGCCAACTTGATCGACCGTCAGCATGGCAGGTGGTACGTCAGGGCCTACTTCCCGGACGTTTGGTTCGTTCAACTGCGGTAGCCCACGAATAGCGGATTCCAAACAGAACCGGAAGAATGCCCAGCAGAAAGGAATCCATCATGACCGACTCAACTTCCAATTCACCCCAGACCGCCAGCAACTTGTCGCCTCCTGAGGCTCCACGTCGCCGCCGATTTACCGACGACTTCAAACGCGACGCAGTGGGCTTGGTGACCCATGAAAACTACAGCTTTAAAGCGGCTACCCGAGCCGTCGGCGTGTGCGAAAAAAACTTGCAAACAGCACTCGATCAAGTCACGTCAACCGACGCGACAAACTGCATCCGAACACTGCGGATATCCGCTACGATCGGAAATAAGAACGCTCTAGTGCACTATTGCATATGAATTGCTGGGTATAGAGTTCTCAGTTTGGTCCTCGCATCGGTGGTTGTGAATTGCCAATCGACGGTGACTTTCTCAGCGTTACGTTGGTCTTGCCAAGCAATCACCTCACGCTCAAGCGTTGCCATGTCAGGAATGCGACGATCCAGACACTGACGGGCCA
>JAJRRC010000036.1 GCA_024279865.1 Planctomycetota bacterium
TCGTCCATGACGGTTCTCCTTAAAAAGGGGGAGCAATGATCATTCGCGGCCGCGCGACAAAGCCTAAGGTGTACCCGAACCCCAGCGATCGCGCAGATGACATAAAGGTCTTTTTATAGGCCGCTACATGCGTTTGCCCTGTCAAGCACAGGCTGCATACGCAGGCGACAGAGGGGAAAACACGGGATTCAGTCAAAAAGTTCCTCTCAAGGCTCCTTGAATGAGAATGATTGCCAATAACATTTGCGAGCCATGTCCCTTTGTCTTTATACGTCAACCCCTTTTGCAACTCCAGAGCAGGGTTGGGGGGTATTCACTGACTTCCAGAGGTGTCTTCCTTAATATGTTCAGAAGATGGGGCTTGGTGCTTTGAATCGCACACAATCGGGGCGTTCGCTCCAGCTCACGTCTGGTCATATACTGTGCAGTTCGACCTCATGCTTAAAGAAGGTGTATTAAACCGTGCGTATCCTTGTTCCTATTGTGGCTTTATTGATCGGCGGCATCTTTGTGCTGTCCATGCTCCAGAATGCTCCCCAGCCCCCCAAAGCGGACCCGGCAGCAACCTCAACTCTCGCGGAGGACCCCCCTCCAACGCCAGCGGAACCATCCTTGGTTCAACAGGTCGCCGAAGCAGCAGCCGTCGTCACGGCCGTGGTGTCTGACCAAGCACCGGTCGACTTG
This sequence comes from Planctomycetota bacterium, assembly GCA_024279865.1. Lineage (GTDB taxonomy): Bacteria > Planctomycetota > Phycisphaerae > Phycisphaerales > Phycisphaeraceae > JAJRRC01. The sequence continues at coordinate 685 of JAJRRC010000036.1, forward strand.
GGCCCCTTGCATGTGGTCCCCGCAACTGAAGCAAAGACCAGCGCTATCGGTTCACTCGATCCTGAATCGGACTATCAACTTGAAGTGATACTTACCGGCTGGGGCGCGGGTGTTTATCGCATTGAATTGACCCACTACACCGTGGACGTGAACAGTGATGAGTTGTACACCCTTCAAAGCTTCTTTGAAGATCCCAGCCGTCAGGGTGTCTACTACTATCCCTTTGCAGCTAGGGCCATCAAGGTCAATGGCCAAACATTCACGCTCAGCGATCAACGCTGGCAGCTCGACCCCAATATGCCTGGCCGTTACACGTTGTCCTTGGCGAACGATCAAAACCAGCCCGTCGTCAAACTGGTACGTCATTACAAAGTCACCCAAGGCAAAGGCGCGTATCAACTGCTTTGTCAGCAGCGGGTGTTGAATCTATCGACTTCACCGTTGCAGGTGGTTTGGGAGCAATACGCTCAAACAGATGCGGCCGTGGATCGTTCTTCTTATCTGGGTGATCGAAGAATGTTCATCACCGGCTACTTTGACCCAGACTATGAAGCCAACCGAAAAATTGTCTATGCCCAAAAAGGCTTCGTGACCCGCAAAGAAATCGTCGACCAACTCGCTGAGAACCGCGATTTGGCCCGTCGCCATGCGCCTTTGACCGACTCGGCCTTTTGGCCCAACCCCAACACCCCTCAAAATTCTGAATTGGTCTGGGCAGCCGCGGTCAACCGCTATTTTGCAACGGTGATTTACCTTCCGGTTGACGCAGCCTCTGAAAACCAACCCGCCAAGGCCATTGCACTCAAGGGCCCCAACAGTCTGTTCACCCAAGTTCAACCGATTCTCATCGGCTCTCCGCCTGCTAGCCGTGGCGACGAAGATCACAGTCAAATACTGCTAAGCCTCACCAGTAAAACCATCAACATTGAACCCGGCCAAGAAGCGAATCTGGACTTGGGAATTTATGCAGGCCCACGTTTGAAGGAGGTTTTAACCACAGAGCCGTTTGAAACACTGGCCTTGTTTAAAATGCTTCGTTATGAACTGGGCTGCACTTTGTGTACGTTCCAATGGCTCGCTCATGGGCTTCTGGCCTTCTTGCGAATGCTTCATAATCTAGTCGGCGACTGGGGCATTTCGATCATCGTTCTGGTGATGTGTGTGCGAGGAATTTTGCATCCGATCACCAAAAAATCTCAAATCAGCATGGCAAAAATGGGCAAGCAGATGCAGTCCATTCAGCCTGAACTTGAAAAGATCAAAAAGAAGTATCCAGACGATCAGCAACGCTATCAGCAAGAGCAGATGAAGCTGTTCCGAGAAAAAGGAATCAACCCCGCGAACATGCTCGGGTGCGCCCCGATGCTGTTGCAGACACCGATCTGGATCGCGCTCTATGCCATGCTCTTTTATGCCATCGAGCTTCGCCATCAGCCTGCTTTCTATGGCCTGTTTCAAGCCATCTCAGGCGGATCGTGGGCTTTCCTGGCAGACCTTTCCAAGCCGGACAACTTCATTCGCTTTGCAGGTGAAGGTTACTCCTTTAAACTCATCTTCATCAATCTCCACATGACAGGCATCAACTTGCTGCCTTTGCTCATGGGCGTGATGTTCTACTTCCAACAGAAGCTCACCACCCCGCCACCAGCCAATGAACAAGCGGCCCAACAGCAGAAAATTATGAAGTTCATGACCCTGCTCTTCCCGATCTTTCTCTACTCAGCACCCAGTGGCTTGACCCTCTACATCCTGTCATCCACCACCGCGGGCATCATTGATAGCTACTTCGTTCGAAAGCATATCAAAGAACAAGAAGCCGCTGGCGAACTCTTTAACGCCAAGCCCACCAAGCCCGGCGGTATCATGGAACGAATCCAAAAATCAATGGCAGCCAAAGTGGCTTCCATTGAAGCACAGAAAAAAAAATCCAAAAATAAAAAATGATGATCGGCCACACTGACACCATCGTCGCTGTCAGCTCGCCGCCAGGACGAAGCCTGCGCGGATTGATCCGAATCACCGGCCCACAAACCGTCAACATCCTCAAACAACTCACCCCCGGCCCCCCCGGAAGTGCCCTTGAAAATTCCCCCGAAAGAAAAAGCCCCTCCGGTCGGACCTCCAACACCCAAACAAGTTTGCTTGCGGCTACTTCAAATCCAAACACCTCAACGGCTGTCAATCCGTCTTGCGGCGACCTGCCTTTGCCGCCCCGCTATCTGACCGCCACCGCCATTGTCCATCGAGGATTTCGCTTGCCTTGCTTGGCAGCCTTTTTCCAAGGCCCCGCCAGCTACACCGGCCACGACATGGCAGAGCTACAAATACCGGGAAACCCAGCTCTCTTAGATCGCTTGGTCCATCAAATCCTCGGTCTTGGCGCTCGATCCGCTGAACCTGGGGAATTTACCTTTCGGGCCTATCTCAGTGGCAAGCTGGACCTCACCCAGGCTGAAGGCATTGCCGCCACCATCAACGCAACCTCTGAAGCCCAACTCCACGCAGCGACCCTGTTGCGTGAAGGGAAGCTCGGACACTTTGCCCAAGAAGCGGCTGAACACCTGGCAACCTCCCTGGCTCTCGTCGAAGCGGGCATCGACTTTACCGATCAAGATGACGTGGTCCCCATTGGCCCAGACGATCTTTGGGACCGGCTTTCACAGGTCCATGGACAACTCGATACGTTACTTCGCAATAGCCGTCGCTGGGGAGCAGTGGAAGCCTTGCCTCGGGTGATTCTTGTCGGCGAACCTTCCAGCGGCAAAAGTACGCTCTTTAATGCCCTGCTCGGCGAAGACCGCGCCGTTACCAGCCCCATCCCAGGCACCACCCGGGACCTGCTCACCGAACCCTTGGCACTGGAGCGCGATGATGGACAAACCATCGAGGTCATGCTCATTGACCTTGCGGGGCTGGACAATCCTGTGGGCGCGTTGGACCATGCGATTCAAAAAACCACCCGCCAGGCCATTGAACAAGCCGATGTACTCATTCACCTTGGTCCTGTCGAACCTGCCCCGCATGTCATTCAAGTTGCTGCCAAAGCCGACATGCAACCCTCCCAAAGCCAAGCCACACCCCAAGGCTTACCTGTCAGCGCTCATACGGGACGAGGCATCGATGAATTAAAAAAACGGATCACCCAGGCCGTCGGTAATCGTGGCGTGAGTATTCAAGCTCAGAAGCTCGCCTTGCAACCCCGCCATGAAGAAACCCTCCGCCAAGCTGCCGACCATCTGGATCAAGCCCAGCAATGGGTCCTGCCTCAGCAAGGCCAACGAACCCTTGATGACATGGAACTTATTGCATCTTCTTTGCGGTCAGCATTGAATGAACTGGGCGCCCTAGGCGGGCAGATGACCCCAGATGATGTCATTGGCCGAGTCTTTGCGACTTTTTGTGTGGGGAAATAATGTGGCTGCCAAACACCCTCTTGTGGTGTCTTTGCACGACGGTTGCTAAACTTGATCGCCCATGGCTAAATCAAAAAAGAAAAAAGACGCTGCCAGCCACACCCCCCGCATCACCAATCGGCGGGCTAGGCACGACTACCATGTCCTAGACTCCATGGAAGTCGGCATCATACTGCGCGGCAGCGAAGTCAAAGCCATCCGTGAAGGCAAAGTCCAACTCACCGAAGGCTTCGCCCGAGTCGATCCCAATCGCATGGAACTCTACCTCTACAACGTCGACATCTCGCCCTATAGCCACGCCAGCGGAGCCAACAGCCACGAACGACTCTCCATTCGCAAACTGCTCGCCCGCAAACGCCAAATTCGAAAATTACTCCTTGAATCCGAAGACCGAGGCATCACCCTCATCCCGCTGACCCTCTACTTCGTACGAGGACTCGTTAAAATCGAACTGGGCATCTGCAAAGGCAAACACCAGCAAGACAAACGTCAAGACCTGCGTAAAAAAGAAACCGACCGGGACATTCAACGTGCCATGACACGCAAGCACCTTTAGGCCTTGCTTGTATCACCATGCACAAAGCATCAGGCTTAAGACTTACAGAACGTGGCACGCTCTAATCAACCTTGATCTTCACCACCACCTTGGTCACCGCGCTCGGCGATCCCTCAGCAAGACTAGGCATGTGCGCGTCGTGTGGAAACAGCAACACAAACCGCCCCTTGGACAAAGTTATCAAATCCCCCTCATCGCTATCTAAAAACATGACATCAGACTCATCGCTATACACTTCGGTCACGCACATCGCATTAACATCGCCGACCCCAATCAACTCGCGACCCGCAACGAGAAACTGAATGTCAATATGCTTCCGATGAGCTTCCCACTTGCCTTGCTCACGGGGTTTGGTCTCATATCGCTGGACCATGGCAAAAATTTCGTCGCCACGAATCTCGACCTTTCCGTCAGGCATGGTAGAAAAATCCGTTTTACCAAGGTATTCAAATGCCGTGGCAATGCGTTCACCCATCCCCGCGTAATTCTCTGCATTTTCCAGGCAATCCACAATCATACAAAAACCTTTCTTTGAAGTCTTACAAAACACCCACCGTGGGGCATCACCATTATGCCAACTTCCGGGGGGCCATCACCATTATGCCAATTTTCGGGGGGACTTGCCTGTATGGCGTTTGAAAACGCGGCTGAAGTACAAGGGGTCTGCGTAACCGACAAGCCTGGCGACTTTCGCAATGGGCAGCGAGCTTTGTTGTAATAACTGGATGGCTTTACAGATGCGAACTTCGGTGAGATATTGGACGGGTGTTTGGCCTGTTCTTGTTTTAAACGCGCGATAAAAATAACCTTCGCTAAAACCGATACGGGCAGCGAGTTCTGTCATGGAAATCGGCCTAGCATATTCGTGATCCAGATAAATGGCAATGTCGTCGATGAGGTCGCCGGTGGAAGATTGTTCTTTGGCAAGACGAAAAATCCGAGAGACCATCGTACAAATCAGGCCATCAAGTTCAGGCCCGATGTCCGCATAGCCACACAGTGAAAGATTCCACACCTGCTCTGCAAGTAGATACAGTTGTTCGCTGGCCACATGGATCAACTGCTCGGTGGGCAGTGAATCTAACAGCGTTCCAGCAAGCCCGACCCACAAGGCATCAAGAAGGCCTGAGCTTTGTTCTGCATGGGGGAAACCAGGCGGAATCAGCACCGCCCGATTGGGATTAAGGTTAATAGGTGTGGGGGAATCCAGCACCCCTTGCCCGTGAAAGATAAACGTTAATTCCCAGAAATCATGATCGCCCAGCGGGCTGTTTTTGCGTGGCCCGCGATAGCGTTGAATGTAGAGCGGACTTAGCTGACGAGAACGCCTAGCGGGTGCGACACGCCCCCACAGCCGATCAGGCAGCAGAGCCGGCAGGACAATGGGAGAACGACCCTTTTTGTTCATAATGTCATAATAATCCATATTTAAAATAAAATAAAGTCATTATTACAAGATAAATTTACACTATGATTATTTTCTTAGTCATAATTAACACAAGGAACGCCATGGCTCATCAACCACAAATCGTCATCATCACAGGGGGAGCGAGGGGAATTGGATTTGGCATTGGCCAATGCTTTGCCCAGCGTGGCGCATCGCTGATCATTGCGGACATCAACCTTGAGGCAGCTCAGAAAGCGGCCGCCAAGCTCAATACCGAGGGAGCCAAGGGTTCAATTGGGGTGGTCTGTGATGTCTCGGATCGTCAGAGTGTTGAGGCGATGGCGGGTCAGGCGGTGGCACATTTTGGCTGCATTGATGTTTTGATTAACAACGCAGGCATTTGTCCTTTTATTGACATTATGGAGATCACGCCCAAGCAATGGCAACGAACGCTGGACATTAATTTAACGGGTTCTTTTCATTGCACGCAGGTGGTGGCGGGCAAGATGCTTGAGCTTGGGACGAAGGGTCGCATTGTTTTTATCACCTCGTTAAGTGAAAATTTTACCGGCCCCTCGCAGGGTGACTACGCAGCCTCCAAGTCGGGGGCACGAATGCTCATGCGGTCATTTTCAACACGTCTTGGACGTGAAGGCATTCGGTGCAACGCGGTTGCACCGGGCATGATCCTGACCGATATGACAAAGCATCATTGGGGAAAACCCGAGCCTGCGAAAATGATCGAAAACCGCTGCCCCGAAGGACGCATTGGAACCCCTGTGGACATCGGGCGAGCCTGTGTGTATTTAACTTCTGATGAAGCTGAATATGTGAACGGCATCACGCTGACCGTCGATGGTGGCTACACCATCGGGACCGGTTAATTATTCTTTTTGGCCTTGGCCTTGATCTCCGCTTGAGATTTTTTTTAGTTTAGAAACCACATAATGGCAATGCAAAAAAATAAAAGAACCTTTTACGAAGAGAATGGCTATCTGATTGTTCGTGGTGCTGGCCAAGACAAGGAACTTCAGAATCTGGCCGATGAATTAGACTCACTCTAGGGCTTTGTGAAATTCGGGCAGTATCACATTTCTTATTTGTGCGAAGGCAATCATGTCTCGCGGGTGATTTTCGAATATGGTGGTTCAAGCTCATCAAAACCACAAACCCAACAGCACAGGAGGTGCTCTATGATTGGCATTGATTTATCAGGACATCTGGCTTTGGTCACCGGCGCGACCGGCGATCTTGGCCGCAAACTGGTCATGACCCTGGCGCAATGTGGCGCTGACGTGGTGGTGCATTACCATCAAAACCAAGCCAAGGCTCAACAACTTGTTGAACAAACCACTTCGCTGGGCCGCAAAGCGATTGCGGTACAGGCAGACATTTCGGATCAAATTTCAATCCAAGCAATGCAGCAACAAGTTGCCGAGTTAAGTGGCGATCCTGATATTGTGGTCACCAATGCCGTCACGCAGTATGAACCGCACACGCCTGTTCTGGATCAATCTCTTGCTGATTATGAAAGTCAGTTTAAAACCTGCGTTCTGCAAAATGTGCTGATGGCTCAAGCCTTTGTTCCCGCCATGCAGACCCGCCGATGGGGGCGGTTTATTGGCATGAACACTGAATGCACGATGCAATGTGACCCCACGCAATCGGCTTATGTATCGGGTAAAGGTGGCATGGATCGACTGCTTCGCGTGCTGGCCAAAGAAGTCGGACCTCACAATATTACCGTCAACCAGGTCGCCCCAGGCTGGACCATCAGCGATCGGTATCGCAAAGAGGGCAACGCAAAGGACCCTGCACCGGGCTACACTGAAAGCTTGCCTTTAAAACGTCGTGCTGAAGATCAGGACATCGCCAATGCGGCGGTTTTTTTGGCGTCTGATCTGGCAAAATCAATCACAGGCGTCTACCTACCTGTCTGTTCTGGCAATGTCATGCCTGGCGTTTAGAGCAGGCATCCATTAAACCAATACACTCCGCAAAAATCGGGACGTGGCAATGGGGTCCGGATCGGCCAGAAGAGCGGAAATCTTCTGATGGTTTTGTGTCAAAATTTCATCGAATTGAATCAACCATTCAATGCTCTCCCCAATGCAGCCCGCGGCATCTTCGCGGTATGGATATTGATCCATGCTGAAGTAGCCATCATAACCACAACGGTCCAGCCAATAGAGCATTTCAATGTAACAAACCGTATGCACACTCCCCACGATCATGTCGTCATCCCAGGCAGCATGGTTGTCGTTGAAGTGCATATGCATCAATCGATTTCCCGCACGCTTGGCGAGTACAATCGACTCGCCCACCACTTCCCCTGCGTTAAAGGCGTGGCCGGTATCAATGGTCACCCCCACATTGTCACAACCGGTTTCCTGAGCAAGTAGTAACGTGTCTGCCATGCGGGCAAGGTAACTATGGGTGCGGGGTTCTTTGGGCTTGTATTCCAGTGCAAAACGCATTGCGGGATATTCCGTCGCCAGTGTTTGGATGGCCTCACAAAGCCACTCACGTTGCTTTTCATAATCTGCTGCGAGTAGATAGTCGTAGCCGTCTTGACCGGGCCAAATGTTTAGGAGATCACAATTCAAAACGCTTGCGGCTTCGCACATCGCGCGGGTGTCATCGATCGCTTTTTGGCGGACCGTGGCATCCGTGCTGCTATAGCTGCCTTTCCAATAAAGACGGTCTGCAAACAGATCGGGGATGACTGATACACACTGCACGCCGTGGCCGTCAAGCACGTTGTGCATTTCCTTGGCATTTTCGGGGGTGACGTCCCAGGTTCCCACCAGTTCGATGCCTTGGACGTGTGGAATTTTCACCGCAGCGGCGAGCATCTCCTGGGTACTGGGATTGTCCTTATAGCTGCTACAAAATCGATCACAGGTATTGCCCAGATTGCCAAGGATGACGGAATATTTGCGTGTCATTGAAAAGCCTTTCGTTTAGTGTTTGGCAATGCTGTTGCCTCGCACTAGTTTGGGAGAAACCTTGTGTAATAGTTCAACAGGTTTGTTTTGCATCCACCGCACACAACTGTCTATCGCGTAATTCACCTGCTTTTGTAGCTGTGGATCAATGCGGGTGAGCTTGGGATGGGTGATATTCACCTCTGTGCCCAACCCCAACGTCACCAGTGAAATCTGCTTCGGCACACCCACGCCAAATTCACGCAACACTGCCGCCAACGCATTGGCGGTCTGGGTATCACTACAAACAATGGCTGTGCATAGCAAGCCTCCGACATGCAGATGTTCGCTGACCAGTTTCTCGACGCGATGCGCGATGGACTTGGCGGATTGAGGCAACAACCAGAGCCTTGCCTTGCCTGGCAAACAGCTTTCATAACCACTGATCATCTGCTGCACCACGGGCGAAGTTCGGTCACTCGCGAGAAAGGCAATTTCTTCATGGCCTTGCTCTTGTAACAATGTCGTGGCCATTCGAGCCGCTGCGGCATCATCACAAAGCACCGAAGCAATCCCCATCGCTGAAAGGTCATAACCCACAAGCATCACCTGGGAATGACCCAAAATGGATGCCCCCAGCTCACGGTTACGAACATGGTGGCTCATCATGACCACGCCAGGCACATCATGCTGCTTGAGCATTCGAATCGCCTGATCCATCTCGCGTTTGTTGTCTCCAATTTTTAAGAGATTGCCAAACAACTTTTTCTTATGAACCCCCTGCGTCAATTGGTCAATAAAAGCTGTGTTCAGCGGGGCCTGACGAGCATCGACAAACCCGTTGATCCGAGGCAACGCCAAGCGTTTTTCAATATCCAAAGGCACAAAAGTGCCCACCCGATCTCGCTTCAAAAGCAAACCTTCATCCACCAGCATTTGAATCGCCCCACGCGCGGTCATGTAGCTAATCCCCATTTTCTCAGCGAGCTTGCGTTCTGCGGGAATCTGTTCGCCTAGCTGAAGCTTGCCCTTGACGAGCTGCTGGTACAACTTGGCGTAGAGTATTTCCTGCTTGGTTTGGGGGATTGGTTGACGCTTCACTTGATTGGGGCCACCTTTTACTGCTATGATAAAAATAGTATAGCAGGAAAACGCCCAAGGCAATCCCCTGCCCAAAAAAATTTGGAGAACACCATGCACCGGGCCTTTAGACGCCAACCCTACCTAGGCAAGATTCAATGGATTGCCCCAAAAAATGTCGAACAAAAACGGGCTTGTACGTTTCGCGCCCGGAAAATTGTTCCGCGAGAAGAGCTGGACCCTGAGGGTTTGTTCTATGTGGCAGCAGAAAGTTATTACGCCCTGTACATCAACGGCCACCGCGTGGGCCTGGGCCCTGCACGCGGCACCATGTCTTGCAACTTCATCGATACCCTCGAAACACAGTCCTATCTCCAGCCCGGCAACAACCACATCGCCATCGAAATTTATTGCGATAACATCCCCAACTTTCGAACCGCCCCCGCCGAGCCTGCCCTGTTTGTCGCCAGTGGGAAACTCATTGCCGATGAAACATGGGAAGTCCAAACAGCCCGCGAATATCGCACCGAAGACGTGCCCAAATACACCCTGCAAATCGGGGTCATGGAATGGCGTGACCAAGCGTTGGTTCCTCAAGGTTGGCCCCTGCATCAGGATGATTCAAACTGGGAAACAGCCCAGATCATCACGTCCAATCGTCCCATTTATCAAAAAAGTCTCTATTTTCGTGATGTTTTACCACTTGAACTCAAAACGCTTTCACCCATTGCCATGCCTATTGTCAAAGCGTTGGACCCGTTGCCAAAAGATAACAATCTCGACGTGGCCATGCTCATGACCACTGAACCGCATCATCAGATCCAATGGGAACCTTCTGATCCATTGACGATTCTTCCGCCTGCGGATCATGATGGCATTGTGATTATTTTTGACATGGGACAGGAATTTATTGGGCATCTGGATTTTCAAATCGACGCACCAGCAGGAACCCTCATCGACGTGGGCTATCAGGAAGAAATTGAAAACGAGCGGCTCAAGCTGGCGGTTTCTCATTACCGATTTGCCGACCGTTATGTTGCGGCTGAAGGCCCTCAGCAAATTGGAAGTCCACTGCGATGGCGTGGCGGGCGGTATCTACAAATGGCTTTCCGTCAGTTTGACCGTCCGATCACCCTGGGGCATGTTCATATTCAGGACCACCGTTATCCCATTGAGGAGCTTGCAACTTTTCAGTGTGATGATCCTTTCTACAATGACCTTTGGGAGCGTTGTCAGGCCACGCTCAGCGCGTGCGCGACGGACACCATTATGGATTGTCCTTGGCGTGAGATGGCGTTTTGGGTCAATGATTTTGTATTGGTCAATCGTTATTGGTTGCAGTTGGTGGGCCGGCCGGACCTTGTTCGTCGCTGTATTGCACTGGCTTTGAGCCAGCGGGATCAAGCGACCGGGCTGATCCCGGGGGTTTGTCCTTATGATGGCCGCGAGTTCTTTTGCCTGTTTGCGACCAATTTGTTTTTGCCTGCGATTTTGAAGGACTATGTTCAGTACACAGGCGACACTGAATTTGCAGCCACGATTATTGATGAAATGGTGGGCATCATTGGTCAATGTGAATCTTATGCAGATGAAACGGGTCTGCTTCGGCCGGCCAAAGACATGTGGAATTTTGTGGACTGGTCTTTTGAATTAGCAGGGCTCTCCTTGGGAGGCCGTAATAGTTGTATTGTGAATTGGTTTTATGTGCTGGCGCTCGATAGCCTTGCTGAGCTGTACACCTCTCTCAACGAGACCAATCTCGCGGCAACCTTTGCAAACAAAGCTCGCATGGCAGCTCAAAAAATAGACCACTATTTCTGGGATGAATCTAAGCAGTGTTACCGGGAATGGATCACCTCTGAATCTGAAGAAGCGTCCCCCCTCGCAGGGAAACTGACCCATGCTCTGGCGATCATCAGCGGCCACACTGCCCCCGCCAAACAACCCGCGGTCGAACAAGCTCTGCTGCGTGAAGACTTGCCGTTGCCCGAACTGTACATGATGCACTATCTCTTTGAAGCACTGGAAAAGCAGGGAGACATGAACGTTGTACACCAACTGATCCAACAACACTGGGGAAGCATCCTTGCCAGTGACTGCCCCACCATCTGGGAAGCCAACGTCTACCAACACGGCAAACAAAGAGCCGACGACAACCACGGCAGTCTGTGTCATGCCTTTGCCATCGCACCGGCAAGTATGATGCAACAATTCGTCCTGGGCGTGATGCCTCTAGACCCAGGGTTTACACGTGTGGCCATCAATCCACAACTCGGCTCCTTCACACAAATCCAAGGCAGCATCCCCACGCCCCATGGGATGATTCATCTTGCATGCAAAAAAACAAAGGACCTCCAACAACTCACCCTAACCATTCCCAAGGGAATCTCGGCTATCATGCCAAACGGAACTTTGCTCGGGCAAGGTACACATCAACTAGAACAAACCACGCATACGAGATCATCATGACTACGCCAACTGACCCACTCTCTTTTGTCCAACCCTTCTGGTGGTCACACACCATCCAAGGCGAAAGTATTCTCCCCCTTGCCAACAACGATCAACTTGCCTCTGAAGGCGGCAAGGCGGTTCTGGCCTTTGTCCCTGAACAGACACCTACGTTAAGCAGTTGTACCGGAGAACAGGACTATGAGGAGGGCTGCGACTTTCAGTGGAAACCCGGTAGCCGTGAGATTTATATCCCTGCCGATTCACGCATCACTGTACGAACGGAAGAAGATATCTACTGCCCTGCGAACTCACAGCCACATGGTGGATGCAGGGATCGTGACAACGACATTTTCTTCGGCCCCAAAGATGAATACCACAATTTACAATCAGCAGTAACCTACCGCTTTAACCCGGCCTCTGAAAACTGGACCGCCCCCGCAGGACTCACCCCCCAAGGAACCTTGCCTCGCCTAGCCAAACAACTTAAAACAAACGAGCCGATCACCGTGGTCCTTCTCGGAGATAGTATCTCCCAAGGCGCCAATGCCAGCGGTTCATACAACGTTCCACCAAACATGCCTCCCTACGGAACCCTGCTTTGCAACGCGATGGGCCAACGGTTTGATCGCCCCATCAACCTGATCAATCTTTCCGTCGGCGGCAAAACCTCTGTCTGGGGACTTGAACAAGTCGACGAAGTCATCAAACACCAGCCTGACCTAGTCATCCTTGCCTTCGGCATGAACGATGCCTCAGCCAAACGCACACCCAAAGAATTTCAAGAAACCACCCAGTCAATCATCACTGCCATCAAAACTGACACCCCCACCACCGAGTTCATCCTCGTCGCATCCATGACAGCCAATTCCCAGTGGGTTCACTCCAACCCGCCGATGTACCAGCAATACCGTGATGTCTTAAAAGAACTACAAGCCCAAGGCATCGCACTTGCCGATGTCTACTGCCTTTGGGAAGAAATGGTACAACGAAAATCATTTCTGGCTCTCACCGGCAACGGTCTAAACCATCCCAATGACTTCGGCCATCGACTCTACGCCCAAGTTCTCTGGGCCACCCTGCTACACGCTGCGGGGCAGCCTCGCAATTGTCGTTAGAGCCTTGACTGCCTCAAATGCGAGGCAATGCCGGGTTGTCCACTGGCACGATGGCGGACCCTTCAATTTCAACAAGCCAGCCCGGACGGCAAACCGGGGCAGTCACCACCACCATTGGTGCTTGACCAATAGATTGACGCATTTTCTGACGGATCAATTCACAATCTGAATCGTCTCGCAAATACACAATCCAATGGGTCATATCTGCTGCGGTCGCTCCGGCTTGATTGAGCAATGCCTCAATATTTTCCAACGTTCGATCAAGCTGACGAGAGACATTGCCCTGGTGCATAATTTGGCCTTGCGCGTCAATACTCGCGGTGCCAGAGATAAGAATATGCTTGCGATCCTGATAGGCAATGGAGGTTGCTCGTTCAAAGGTCACGCCATAGGTATGCGTGGGGCTGAGATGGTCCGAGGCCTCAATAAACTGCACCTGTTCAGAACGAACCCCTTCAATGGCATAAGCGTCCATGACCACGCTCGCGTCCACTTCCACACTGGTCCCGTCGATGCCTGAGCTGGCGATGTAGTGCGTCTGGGTCGTTAAGCCACGTTGTGTGAATAACTCTCGCCTGGCATCGACGAGTCCTTTGTAATTGGTATCGATATCACGCACAAAAAACCAGGTACGCAGGACATGATCCCCAAGCGTCATCTCATGAGGTTTCATCATTGCTTCGTATGCAGCGAGGATGCCCTGGGTTTGGCCGTAAGAGTTTTGAGGTTCGCTACAGGTCATGCCCATGGTCCAGTGATGTGAGAGTTCCCCGCGTTTGAGGATTAAGGTTGGCCCTGTTTGGGATTTATCCAGCGGCCGATTCGGATCACAAAAGTGATACGCCCACATGGCAATTTTCGCGGGGCCGCCTGGGGATTGGCCCACCCAGGACTGAGCGCAAAGATCGTCTTTGGTTTTGGGGTTGGTCAGCGGGCAGGCCTCAAGCTCTGACGCTTGATTGACAGGATCGCTACAAAAAAAACGCCTCAGAATAGCGGTATTTGAAGCAATGCTCAAAGATGCCAAGGCATGTTGATAAGCTCGATCCAACCAATCCAATTGCACTTGCACCGGGGCGCCCTGTGTCGGCGTAGCCATCAGGTGCAATTCTTCAACGCCGCCCGTGCCACGAAAACGTGAAAATTGGATTTCCACCGGCAAATCGCCGCAGTCAATGCGACAAGCCTCCATCAAGGATCGAACCTCACTACAGGATGTGGACAGGGGCTTCATCAACTATTTTTCCTCAATCAAAAATGAAATGGCGGGTAAAACCCCAAGTTCTCTGCGTCGTGTTTGTGTCTTTCCTTTTTTATCTTTCCAGGAAACTTCTGCGGAGACTTCAAACACAAGGTTGTTTGCCAAGCCCACCTTGGCGTCCTCTGAATCGGTCTTCAACTGAAAACTCACCCCAGCCTTATCGAATGCCACCTGATGCAGTGCCACTCCTTTGACCTTGTTTTTTAGCTTTAATCGAAGTTTTTTGAAATGAGCTGGGATCGCTACTTTGACGCGAACTTTGGCGGTCTTCCCCATTGGGATTCGAACGGGTTGTTCTCCGATAATTTTGGCAAGGGGTGCTGAACGGGCTCCGCCGTTAACCAAAACCAATAATTCCTGCGCTGGCATCAGGTGTCGCCAAAGAAATGCCTGCATCACATTGTCAATAGGCTTGGCCTGATGCGTCACCGTTTTGCCATCGATGGTGGCATGGCCTTGGATCTGTAGCGAGATCAATTCCTTCGGCCGCCGATTGGGAGCCCCAAGTGTCAACTGAATCTGATCATGGCCTGCGGGAATCACGCCGCCATCAAGTTGTAAGCCGTGATCTTCCCCTGCAATCTTCAGCGTCACTGCGCCTTTACAACCATCCTTGCGACGCACATAAACCGTCATCGGCACACAACGCCCCGTCGGCACGGTCACACTTGAAGGCCCCACCAACAGCTCAAAGTCCGGCCGCAGCATACTGATTCTCAAACGATACGCATAGGCTTCGCCCCCATGCCCTGTCGTATCGGAAACTTGAATGCCATACGTGCCATCCTTGGGAAGCGTAGCCCGCACATAAGAATCCGCATGATGCGTCAAAATACCCATGTCTCGATGCAAAAAGCCTTTCTTATCCACCGAATCATCGTTCAGTGCCACGACCTTGCCCGAGGCATCGACGATTCGCAACAGTGAATCCACCGGCGAACGCAGCCGACGTGCAATCACCTCAGCCACCACTTCATCGCCAGCAAGACCCTCAATCCGATACACATCAATATCGCCCGCACGCCTGATGCGACCATTCATCACCACCGGCAAAACCACCGGCTGTCCTTGGGCATAACGATCATTGGGCTCTCGCTCAGTATATTCACTTAACGTATCCGTCGCGTACAAAACTCGATTCGAATCACGCAGGTCATGGCTCAAAAACGTTCGTCCCAATCCATTCACATCGCCATGAAGAACCACCTGCTGCGTGGGCAAATTCCACCCCCCCACCGTCGCAATGGTATCACTGCCAGCAGGCCCGCCCAATGGAAACAAATGGGTGATAAACGGGAACTCGCCAATTGAAATGCGGTACACAAAATCCTTACGGCCGCGATAGATCGAGTCTCGTATTTCCAGTTGATAAATGCCGTCGGCAGGAACCTTGTAAAACAAAACCGGGTCCGGATTAAACTGATAATCATCGACAAAGGCCAGTTCTTTGCCTTTGGCGTCGTACAGCCCAAGGGTCGCCTGAAACCACCCGGGAACGGCATCGGCTAGAAATGGGATCAAATGTCTCGCATGGGTTTCAAAGACCAATTGCTGGCCAGCGGTCGCATGAAATTTGAAGCGATCCACATCGCCCGGAAAAACCTGGCCGTTGATGACCAACGGCAAATCATAAGGTTCATTCTTGGGCAACGGGTCCCAGGAGATGGGATCATTGCTCTCAATTTCTCGAACTTCGGGCAATTGGCCGACCTGAAAAACCATCGGCCCGGTCATGCCTTGCTTGCCGTAAAGACGCAACTCCCTGTCACCTGTTGCAGCGGCAGGGTCAATGGTAATTTCAATCAAAACGCTTTCTGCAATCTGGGCGTTGCGTTGTTGTTTCCTGCGATCTAACAATAAATTACGAATGGCCGCCAACTCACGCAATGATTTATTTTCCCAATCATTGAGCAATGGATGACGTGGTAATTGAACAGGCTTGGCCTTTTTGTCTTTTGGAGCTTCAGGTTTTTTCTTGCCTTTACGCCAAGGCGGGTTGCCTTTGGCTTTGCCTTGATCCACCAATTCAGCCCAGCATTTTTCGCTGTACTGGAGCATTTTTCGTTTAAGTTCATCGCGTTGTTCTTTGTCGAGGTTCTGGAACGGTCGGTAATGTTCAACAACCGTGGCTTTGATGCCTTGGCCGCAAATGCGAACTTGTTTCATGCCTCGCAAGAACTGCCCGCCCACAAGAATTTTGAACGTGGTCCCCCGTTGTCCACCAGCAGGATAGAGATAACCAATGTGCGGCGTGCGTTTGACTCCCTGTCCCCACGCCAGTGAAGTCAAAAGAGTCATCATAATCAAGATGGCGGGATAGGATTTTCTCATGTCCGCAGAATCTCCTTGAGACGGCCACCACTTTTGACTCCCTTTTCACCTGTGGGCAAAAGTTTCAAATCCAAACCTTGGGAATTCGGCAACGGACCATCGGGATCAATCCCCATCAACTCGTAAATACTGCCAATGAGATCCAACGGATAAACCGGACGATCTACCACGCCAGTGCCCGTGGCATCTGACGCGCCAATGACGTGACCGCCTTGGAACCCGCCCCCTGCGAGCATGACCGAGAAACATCGACCATGATGGCTTCGCCCGCCGTTCCAAGGGGAATTCCACTGCACCTTGGGACTACGCCCAAATTCACCGCCCCACCAGATGATCGTGCTGTCCAATAAATTCCGTTCGGTCAGATCCTTCAACAGCGTGGCCAACCCTTGATCCATCTGAGGCAAACGTCGATTCATCGTTGGAAAGTGCTGTTTGTGTGTGTCCCAGCCTTGATAGTTAATCGTGATGTAAGGGACCCCCACTTCGACGAGCCTTCGGGCCATGAGACAAGACTGTCCAAATGAATTGCGTCCATAACGATTTCGCATTTCATCGGATTCTTCCCCCAGATCAAAAAGCTGTTTCGCTTCGCCAAACATCAGGCCATAAGCAGCTTTTTCCGTTTGATCGAGCTTGGTAAATTGCGAATTGCCCCCAATGGCTTGTCCCAATGAGTCAAGGCTATGAAGCAAGTCTCTGCGGCGAAGTTGGCGTTCATCGGAAATACCCCGCGCGACAATGCCTTCGACCACAAAACGCTTGGCGTTGGGATCACCGCTGGTGCAAAATGGTTTGTAGCTCTGTCCTAAAAATCCAGCTTCAGAGAACCGCCCCTGCGGCCGGGTCAAGACAATGTAAGGCGGCACGATGCCGTTGTAGCCGTGCTTATAACCTTTAAACAACGAGACCACTGCCCCCACGCTGGGATGAACAATACGACTGGGCATGTGGCCGGTTTGCATCAAATAAGACGCTGTTTCGTGAGCATTCACGCCATGGGTCATACTACGAATAATCGAATACTTATCCGCTTGTTGAGCAAGCAACGGCAAGGCCGCGTTGACTTGCATCCCATCGACATTGGTCTTCAGCGCTTGATCCAGTGGCCCACAATAATCATTGCCTGCCTGGGGTTTGGGATCAAAGGTGTCAAGGTGTGATGGACCACCCCACATCCATATCTGAATCACAGACTTCGCCTGCGCGGGTTTGAACGTCGGCGTCTTTGGCGAAGCGAGAAGAAGCCTTGGGTCACAAGCCATCAATGTCCCCGCGCCAATGAGGCCATACTTAATCACCTCGCGACGGGTGAGGCCTGACCGTGCCATGGGGTGCTCGATATTTCGTTTTTTAGATGCGTTTTTTCTCATGGTTTTCAAGACCCTTTGTCCGATATGGTTTGGGGTTAATGGCGATACAAAAACTCCTTGCTATTGATCAAGGCCCACGCCAAATCAACAGCCCCCTGACGTGAATTCATCTTAGCTGACTTGTAATACGCTTGAGCCACGGCTATTTCATCTGGGGTCGGCTGGCGTGACAAAATGATTAGATAAAGCTTACGAATCACATTTTTTTTATTTCCCTTGGCATCTTTGAGCAACTGGCGAAGACGCCAACTTCTTTCGATTTTATTTTGAATATGCGTGGAATTAAGCATGTGTAACCGCTGCGCGTCGGTGGGTTCATTGTTACGTTCAGAGGCCAGACCCGTATCACGCGACGGACGGCCGAACATTTCAAGAAACTGACTGGTAATGCTCCCGTCCGCCAAGGCGATGGTGCGGTGTTCTTCAGGAATAAAAGTAAACGGCTCAGGAATCACGCTCTGATACCTTTCCCGCGGCCCAAAAACAGTCGTCAACGCATCAACGAGAACCTCTGCATCCAACTGACGCACAATATAATGAGCAAAAAGGGACTCCGCGCGAGGCTTCGTACTCTGTGGAATGGAAGATTGTTGATACGTGCGCGAATTGAGAATCAGCCTGTAAATATGGCGAAGATTATAGTCCGCCCCCACCAGTTCTTTTTGTAAATAGGCCAGCAACCGAGGATGTGACGGCGGATTGTCCGCACGAATATCGTCTGGCTCATGAATCACCCCACGCCCCATGAGCCAGGCCCAGACACGATTCACTACCACACGCGTAAACCATGGATTTCTTTTGGTAATCAGCCAGTTGGCAAAGACCTTGCGTGGATCTTCGTTGGGTTTGATTCTCACTTTTTTGCCGTCGGGAAAATGCCGAGCAACATCTTTCGTGGCGTGGGGTCGAGGTATACAATCTGCTCCTTCCACTCAGCAGTGCCTTTGAATCCCACGTGTGAAAAAAACATTTCCATGGCCTGGCGACGTTCCTTCGGCCAAGCCTCCACTCGGACCCCCATAAAAGTTAAACCCACCGCAGCGGTAATCGTCGAAGGCTCCTGCCCCTGAATCGCCCGATAAAAATTCACCGGCGGCACACGGAAATTACTCCCGCTCGAGGTCAACAACGCACGAACAAATTCGTCGTAAGGCATCTGCTTCGCAACGCTCTCATGAACCCACCGATGACAAGTTTGAACCCCATTGGGCCAAAGGTTAATCGGGAACTCAGCCTTCACCCGTAAAACATCACACCACTTCAAAGACCAATAGTCCGCAAACTCCTCACGCTCCATCAAGGCATCAATGAGCTTAGCTCGCTTGTCTGAACGCTCATCCGCCAAAAATCGAGTCACTTCCCATGAATAAGGAACGGTCCCGATGACATCAAGATACACCCGTCGAATGAAAACTTCGTCCGAACATAAATTCGCAGGCTTGATCCCCCGCCTCTTCAATGCTGCCAAAACATAACGGTCAATCGCATTGACAGGCTTCACTGCCCCTGCCTTTTCAAACGGCAACACAATCTGCGAAGGCCCAGCCCAAACAGCTCCAACCAAACCAAACAGAAGCCCTGTCAGCATAATCCCAAAAAAAGGATTTCTTTGTCTTCTTTTGAACTGTTTGTACATAAGCTGCCACACCTCATAGCCCCTATTTATATATGCTACCCCACTTGATGACATGATTTCAAGTAAAACGAACGAATTGTGTTTTTATTGCATCGATGAACAGGCTGCCGAAATTTAATCTGTTTCTCTTGTAAATGCTGATAGACACATTTTTTGAACGTGATCGACTCTTGACTGGTAACAAATCATCCCAAACGCACGGATATTGCCACCTCGACGAACATAAGTCTATTTTGCAAAATATCTTAACGGTATTGACGATGGCACTGCGTGCAGGATTGGACCACGGCTTTAAAGCTCCGAGCGGCCGCTTGAGCATCTCCCCTGACCAATGCTTCTTCTAGCTTTTGGGATTGTCTTTCAGCATCAGTGAGCCATGCTTTAAAAGGTGGGTCATACTCGTCACCAAGGTGACGACCCGATTCTCTAAAACCCTCTTTGAGGAGCAAGGCCTGTTGGTGCGGAATCAAATCAGGATGCTCCAAAGGCGTACCCCAGTCGGCATCACGACAATATTGAAGCTGATCATAAACCCGATCAATCTTCGCCATCGCCAAAGCAAGGGAACCCACCTCGGCCACTTCAACGAGCTTGGGCAACGGAACGTTCGGAGCGGGCTTTTCATACTCTCGAACCGCACGCCAAAGCCCTGCGTAATTGGGACTGGTCCCTGCGATTTTTAGAATTTGAATCGCGTCATCATGATCGCCCCCCTCGCCTGCGAGGCTGATGATTGCTGCTGCTGCTGGGCCACGATGGCGGCCGTGATGACAATGGATATAGAAAGGACCTTGGACCTCACGAGCCAAACGGGCAAATGCGAGTCTGGCCTTGAGGCCGATGCCGTCATAGCCAATGGGGATGTGGACATAGCGTAAGTTGTATTTTTGAGCCGCCTCTAGATTGGGCCGCGCGCCGTCGACGCTCACGATGGTTTTGATGCCTAGCTTGGCGAGAGCTGCAAACGCGGGTTCACCCTGTGGCTCTGCCCCGCTGTATATCTGGCTGGTCACTTTGAGTAGATTCACCAGCGTGGGGTTTGGGATGAGCATGGGACCCACATCATTTTTCGTCTGCGTTGGTTCTGTCGGCACACAACCCCATAGCAACAAAAAACCCAACGCAAGCAGAGTTTTTATTTGAGACTTCATGAGACACCACCTGTTTTTTTCAGGGCGTGACAATCAACTGATCGCCGAGCTGATCTCGCCATGTTTGGCTAATCCCAGAATCAGAAATAATCTGATCCACTTCATCGAGGCCACACACACGGGCCAAACTTTTTCGGTCGAACTTGCCCGAGTCCATGAGCAAGGCACAACGGGTGGCCTGCCTCATCATGGTTTGCTCGACATCGACCATGGCCATGTTAATGTTGTAGGCACTATCCCCCAAAATACCCGCCAGACTAAACAGCAGAAGGTCCGCATGCAGGTCCGCCAAACAACCAGTCGCCAACGGGCCGATGGTCACGCCGATGCGTGGGTAGAGGTTGCCGCCGATGAGGAGGGTTTCGACCTGTTCATCGTCATAGAACAGATGGGCAATGGCCAAGCTGTTGGTGACCACTTGAATGGGTCTGGCTGTAATTTGTCGTGCTGCGTACACCACGGTGGACCCGCCATCGAGCAGGACGGTCATGAGTGGTTCGACCAAAGCGGCGGCAGCTTTACCGATAGCTATTTTTTGCTGGACTTGTTCGTCCATACGTTCGTTGAGGGTGTGGCCTTGCACTTTGGTGGGCAGTGCGGGCGTTCCCATATAAATCGCTCCGCCGTGGGTGCGTTTGGCAATTCCCTGGGCTTCGAATGATTCGATATCCCGCCTGACGGTGGAGACGCTCACGTTCAACGCCGAGGCCAATTCTTCTAGCTGCGCGGCCTTTCGATCCCGCAGAATATGAAGAATTTTTTGTTGGCGTTCAACGATCAGCATAGAGCGACATTCCAAGGCCCTTCGAAACATCACCCCCCTGAATCAAACATCCAAAGGGCCAAGGCATTTCGAAAGAAAACTTCCGGGGGACTTCCGGGGGGGGGTTAGATGATTTGGTTCCAGCGTTTGAGGTTCCACTGTATTTTTTGGGCTGGGGTCATATTGGCAAAATCAGGTTCTGACGGATTCGATGACAAACCGGTTGTCGCCGCAGCGGCTGGTGTTGACGCTGAAGCGGTTGCAGTGGTGCTGGGGTTGACTGCGACAGCAGTGCTTTTACCGCCATAGGCTGCATTTCGCAGTGTTGAAACGAGATCATCCTGCAAAGAGCGGTATGGCGAGATGCCTAGTTTTTGTAGTTCACCGTGATAGGACTTCACTGCTTGGGCGGGATCGGGGATCTCTCCGTCGGCAATCCATCGCAGGTGTTGGATGAAGGAGAGTTGATGTTCGCTGTTGTTAATCATGCGACCGTAGAGGGCTGCACGAGCGCCATATTTCTTTGCTTCTGAAAGCTGGAAAAAAGCGTCAAAGGTGGTCCCTGATGATCCACCGAGGATGCCTGGGATGAGCGTGCGGTCATAGGACGCAAGCTGTTCCATGGCGGCAGGTCCAGGGTACGGGATCTTCAGGAAGATCGGTCGGCCGTTCTTGGTCACACCCGCCAAGGTGCGAGCAATCATATCATTGATAAACCGACCGATGTCGTCTGGGCAATGGTCGCCACAAGCATTGGGATTGAACAGTTCGAGGAAGTGGCGGAAGCCTTTTTTCTCTGCTTCGATTCGAAAAGCGTTGTACTTTTCAAGGATCAAATGATCCGTATCCAGATCATTGTTAAAAGTCAGGGAGTAGAGTCCCAAGTCTGCACCGGTGAATTTTTGGGATGGTTCGCAGGCTGCTTTGCCACACATGATGTGGTCAATGGTGGCCGTGCGATACGGCCGACTGGGCTGGCTGGGGTATTGTCCACCCATGGCAAGCCAAATATCAGAGGTATCATTGGCGCGGGCGGCAGGCGTAATGGCTGAATTTTCAAAGAGTTTTTCTTTGATGGTCAACACTTCATTGCTCGACGCGCTCATGAGCAAAATATCGATAAGACCTTGCTCTAAATTTTCACGCATCAACTGACGGTAATCGCTCAGTGAACGAAAGCGTGCTTCGTCGGCGTGATGCTCTGGAGATTGCCCAGGAGCAGCCATGCCCCCGGCCATATCCGCATCCTTGGCATCAGCTAGGATGAAATCGTTACAACTGGGATTCGCCAGAATATTCGCAATTTTAGTATCAAGACTTTTGGTGGTCATCGTCAAAAACTCACTATTGATTTAATTTCTGCCAGGTTGCTGCCAATGCCTTGGCACTATTCTGAAGACCCGCAACTTCCTTGGGCCATAGTTCAACTTCGCGTGCTTCGATCACGCCTTGGCGGCCGAGCACGGTGGGAAGGCTTAAGCATACGTCTCTCATGCCGTACTGGCCTGACACGCGGGCGCTGACGGGGAGGATGGTTCGTTTGTCCAACGCAATGGCGTGAATCACTTCTGCGATGGCGATGCCGACGGCATAGCCTGCCCCGCCCTTGCGACGGATCACTTCAGCACCGGAACCTGCTGCACGCTTGGCGAGCTGGGACTGTTCGGTGGCAGTGAGAATAGACGTTAAGGAAACGCCTGCCACGGTCGCGCTGGACCAGATGGGGCTCATGGTATCGCCATGTTCGCCTAGCATGAGGGCTCTCACTTGGGTGGCGGGAAGATTTTTAGCCTCGGCAATCAAGGAACAGAATCGGGTGGTATCGAGCATCGTACCTAGGCCGAGGACTTTTTCCGCTGGCCAATTCAGATGTTCAATCGCCAGTCGGGTCAACACATCCACGGGATTGGAAACGACAAAAATGATCGCATCATGTTTAAGATTCGCAGCTCGCAGATCTTCGAGGATCGCCTTGAAGATTGAGACGTTGCGGTTAATCAGATCGAGCCTTGATTCATCAGGCTTGCGTCGTGAACCAGCGGTAATGCAGACGATATCGCTGTCGGCAATGTCTGCGGTGTGCGCTGCTGTGATTTTTTGATCGCCTGCAAAATGGCTGCCGTGCATCAAGTCCAGTGCTTCACCTTCAGCCAATTCGTGATTGACATCGACAAGAGCTATTTCTCGAACGATGCCGCCGCATTGCAAGGCATACGCTGCGTTGGAACCGACACGTCCGCCGCCGCCGATGATACTGACTTTAAGAGGCATTTTTGCATTCTCCAACTAAAACCATGAGGTGCTATCAAGTGATCACAATGGGTAACACGGGTGGGTGTTATTTCTGAGAAGCGAGAATCTGATTGGTGATGGTCTGAACCATGGCTTCGAATTCCGGGCCGCCGGGCCGCTTCACGTCGCCGCCGTCACAGTCACAAGTCGCGGTCGCAGGTGTCACGCCAAAGGTCGCCAAGAACGGTTGGTTTTCCGAACCAATGCAGCCATCAGCAGCACAGGCCAAGCGTTCGTCAGGCAAGCCAAAGCTCTTCTTCACTTCCAACAGTTCAGTCATCTGCGATTGATTCAAAATATTCACCGCACCAACCTGACGGGTCAAAATCAGCAAGCGGCAATAAGCGTCCAGAATTTCCAGCTTGTAAAACGTATCCGTCAGATCCGTGGAAAAACTCACCGAGCCATGATTGCCCATCAACACGGTGTTGGTTTCAGGACCGATCAAAGGCATGATGCTTTCAGAAAGTTCAGGCTTGCTAGGCGTTGCATAAGGAGCCGTCTTAACCTTGCCCAAAAAGACCTCTGCTTCAGGATGCACGCCTTCGGGCAATGGAATCCGAGCAATGGCAAAAGCAGTCGCATGCGGTGGATGTGAATGGATCACCGCATTAACGTCTGAACGCTTCTTGTAAATCGCCAAGTGAACCAACACTTCACTGGTTCGCTTGCGGCCCATGGAATTGGGCTCCACCTGCGTGCCATCCATGTCCACAATGCACATTTCTTCGGGGTCCAAAAAGCCCTTGCTCAAACCCGTGGGCGTACACAAAACACGGTCTTCACTAATGCGGACCGAGTGGTTGCCTTCGTTGCCTGCACAAAAGCCTTTGAGCCAAATACGATGGCCAATTTCAGACATTTGTTTTTTAAGTTGCCAAAGGGGCGTATTCATTTCATTTTCTCCGTAATTTCAACTGTATCGAGAATGGCAGCGCAATACGCATCCAGCACCACCGGCTTGGGACGGTAAGGCATCGTGGCCTCGCCGCCTTCACTGAGGGCAATCAATTGTCCCTCACCTGCCCCATATTCATCCAATAAAACCAACGACTGAGACATGTCGCTGGCGCGAGGCGCGTTATCCGCCAAACCATCAAGAGCTTGACCATCCAACGTCTGAGCAATCAACAAACTCCCCGCAGGCAACTGAGGTAGTTGTCTACTAAGCGTGAGCTGGCCTATGACGCGGGCGATCTTCATGTCTTGATCCAATTCCTTTTTTATCCACACCGATGTAAATCAGCCAAGTCCCGTTCAATCGCAGGGGGCGCTTTGGGAACCGATGCTGAAAAACGATCCACCATCGTGGTGATCGCGCGAGGGCCATGGTGCGGATATTCAATCACCAGCACGTTGGCACCCAGTTCTTTGATCCCCTGCTCCACTGCTTCGCCACAGGTTCCGACCACCGCGCGAATACTCGCACAACGGTTGGCGTAACACAAAATCCGTGCAGCACTGGGTACAAACAACAAACCACCAGGTGTAGCGCCACTGCGAATTGCGGAGGCCAAATCACGGATCACTTGTCCTTGAGACTGATCGCTATGGCTTGCTGCAAGGGTGCGAAACCGACTGTTTCGTTCACGCATCACCGTGGCGACCGTCTGGCAGTGCCCTTGCATCCACCAGCACCAAGGTTGGTCCGCAGCCGCCTGCTTCACGCTTGAAACAGATGTCGCACGACTGACACGTTTTATTTTTTCTGGATATTGACGAGCCAAATCATTGGCCAACGGCGTGAGCCTGGCTGTTTCGGTTAACAACGCAATGCCATGCGAAGACGCATCAATGGCAGCCTGCAATTGATTGGCGGTCACGATTCCATCCAATGCCATCACTTCAACTGGTGGTGACGTGATGATGTTCTGCGAGGCGGTCGCGGTCGTCGTTTGAGGGTCAATAAATTTTGTACGATCCCCCGTACACGTTCCCAAAGGCGGATGAATTTCAACCCCCCCCCTCCGGAAGTCTCCCCCGGAAGTTGGCAATCCGGTTCCCCCGGTTCCCCCGGTTCCCCCGGCCCCGCCGCCGGACGCACTTAACGCAGCGATCACCTGTTCGGTAATTATCGCAATCAATTTGTCGTCCGCTAGACTCATATTCAATCGTCCACAATACCCAATGTCCACCAACGGACAGGGGTTTTATTGTTGTTGAGCAATTCCTGCACGCCTTTGCCATCACTGGTCAAAATGACGCGGTCGCCGGAACCTGCTCCCAACTGATCCACCACCAAAACCGGATCGCCATCAGCCTGACCATCAATGCCAAGTGGCTGACAGATCAGCAGCTTGGCGGCCGCCAACGATTCATGGCGTACAGTGGTCGTTGCGCGACCTCGCACGAGGGCCATCTGCATGCTTACACAATCCTCAACGAATTAACCACGCTCATGCGACGGAATCGGGTAAAGGTCATCGGGCTGGTCACGCCTTCACCGGTGGGCGTGGCAATGGAAAAACTCGGATAACCTTCGCCACCAATACCCAGACAACCCGTCGAAGGACCATTCACCGCAAACAAAGTGGTGTTCATCGCTCGACCCATCTGGGTGATGTTGTTCAAATTATTGGAGTGAATAATCGCAGTATGACCAAAGCCATGTTCGTGCTTAATCGCCAAGTCCAACGCATGATCAAAGTCAGGCACACGCACAAACGGAACGAACGGCATCATCTGTTCTTCAGCCACAAACGGATTGGACTCATCGGTCTCACCAAAGAGCAACGGAACGCCATCGGCAATATTCACACCCGCAGCAGCAGCCAAAACCTTGGGGTCTTTACCCACAAAATCTTTGCTCACCGCATAGTGATCTTTCACATAAGGAATCGCAGCAGCGGTCAATTTTTCAATCCCGCCAGCAGACAATTCCACCGCACCGGCTTTACGCATCGCAGCCATCATCTTGTCAAACACACTGGCGACGACAAAAACTTCTTTTTCGCCGATACACAAAAGATTGTTATCAAAGGACGCGCCAGCAATAATGCCCTCAGCAGCCTTGTCCAGGTCCGCTGTTTCATCAACCACCACGGGTGGATTACCAGGACCCGCGACAATGGATCGCTTGGCCTGCTTCATCGCAGCTCTCGCCACAGCAGGACCGCCGGTCACCACGAGCATGGGGATGCGTTCGTGCTTGAAGATTTCTTCTGCCGTTCGCAGCGTGGGCTTTTCAATCACACAGATCAATGGATCAATGTCAAACTCCGCTTTGATGGCTTTGTTGTATTCAGCAGCCACATGAGCGAGACACTTGGCTCCTGATGGATGCGGGTTGACGATTAGCGCGTTGCCGGAGGCAATCATGCTGATGGCGTTAGCGCTCATGGTGGGCACGGAGTGGGTCACGGGCGTGATGACGCCGATGACACCCCAAGGGGCCATTTCATCAAGGCCGATGCCTGCATCGCCGGAGTGGGCTGCGGTTGTGAGAAACTCCACGCCTGGCACACTGTCGATCAATTCGAGCTTGCCGATTTTATGGTCGAGGCGGCCGATGTTTGTTTCTTCAAACTCGAGTTTTCCCCAGGCCTGGGCATTTTCTGTGGCCATGCGTTTGATAAGTTTGCAGATGCCGTCACGGGTGGACAAAAGTCCACCGGCAAGTTGACGTTGGGCACGCCATGCGTGATCCACTGCCGTATCGACATCTCCAAACATGCCCGGACGGCTTGATGAGGAGGTTGAGGCGGTGGAAGTCAGAGCATTGCCTTGCATCTGTTTAAGTACTTCGCTGACGACGGTTGAAACCAGTTGTTGTTGATCCATGATGTTCGCTTATCCGTACACTTTAAAAAGAGCGGTAAAAATTTGCCGCGCATCGGGTGAAGAATCCGGCTCTTTGGAAAACTTCAGAGCTCGGCATTGGTTGAGCCACACGCAAACTGCTTGTGAGTCCGCAAGAAACGTTCGACATTGCCAGTGTCCATACCCCAATAAGACGTCCAATATCCCAAGAATTCAAAGGACAAACTTCACAAAGCGCCAAGAATCCGAGAAGAAACTTCCGGGGGTACTTCCGGGGGGGTTAGGTTATTTTCTGGCCGTTGACGACTGCTTCGTCCACAATCCCAATGACCACCGCATCGGTGGGCACCTTGCTCAGTCCTTCTGCCATACGAGCACTGGAGCCTTGGGCGATGAGGACAAGTTGTCCTTCGCCTGCTCCGAGGTGATCCATGGAGACAATCGCGCGGCCGGTGGGCTCAAAGCGATCTGTTTCGCCATAGGCAATCTTCAGGGGTTCGACGATGAGCAGCTTGTGGCCGTTCATCGACTCATCCTTGGCGGTTGCCACGACATGACCTTTGACACGTGCAAGAAACATGAGACGCTTCCCTTATTACAGCTTGGCAACATCTTCGTGTGGACGAGCGATGACGTGAACGCTGAGGACTTCACCAACGCGACGGGCTGCTTCAGCACCTGCATCGACGGCTGCTTTAACAGCGGCGACATCACCTTCGACGGATGTGCAGACCATGCCGCTTCCGACTTTGTCTTGACGAACAAAATTCACATTAGCGGCCTTAAGAGCGGCATCGAGAGCTTCGATTGCGCCGATGAGGCCTTTGGTTTCAATCATACCGAGTGCTTGCTGTGCCATGATTTCAGGCTCCTTCGTTATTTTTTTTGTTTAAAACTTGGAACGTCTGACGTGCGACGACCCATTCTTCATTGGTAGGTAAGACCCAAATTTGGGTACGACTGTCTGGAGCATCAAGGCGAGTTTCCTCATTGCCTTTTGCTTCTTGATTCTTAACTTCATCAAGCCGAATACCTGCAAACTCCAGGTCCCGACAAATGGCGGTCCGAATCGCAGCTTCGTGCTGGCCGATCCCGCCGGTGAATACCAGTGCATCTGCCCCGTTGAGGACTGCAAGGTAAGAACCGATGTAATGGCGACAACTTTCAACAAATGCCTCGACGGCCAGTTGTGCTTGTTCATTGCCATCGTTGGCGGCTCGTTGCACTTCCCGCATGTCACTGCTGACGCCGGAGAGTCCGAGGAGGCCACTTTCTGATCCGAGCTTTTTAAAGATGGTTTCTTGGTCGAGTCCAGCAGCAAACAATTTCAGCAGTGCAAAGACATCAAAGTCTCCGACGCGTGAAGCATGAAACGTCCCGGATTGGGCGGTCATACCGAAGCTGTTGGCCTGACTTTGGCCATCTTTAATCGCACAGATCGAACAGGAACCGCCCAGATGGCTATTGATGACTGTCTTGACCTTGGGGGCAAGCTCAGCCATGCGGGTGGCAATGTAACGGTGACTGGCTCCATGAAAACCGTAACGGCGGACGCCCAATTCGGACACCCATTCATGGGGAATGCCATACACCTGTCGTGAGGGTGGAATGGTCTGATGAAAAGCGGTTTCAAAAGCAGCGACCTGCGGAATGTTAGGCAACGTTTTCTTGAATGCTTTCATCGCTGCGATATAAGGTGGATTATGCTGGGGCGCGACGTCTGCAAACTGCTGCATCGTGTCGAGCACCTGATCATCGACCAAAACCGCACCACTGATCGGGCCGCCGTGAACAGCCTTGAATCCGATGGCTTGTACCTGATCCATCGACTCCAACGCCCCACCAACAACCAACTGGGATAAATGATGTTCAATTGCTGCTGCATGATCCGCCAAGTCGACAACACCTTCAATTTCGGTATCGCCGATGGAAACAGACCAAATGCTTTGTCCAAGGCCAAGCCGATCCGCTTCACCCACCGCCAACACGGTTTCCGTGTCAGCATCGATGTTGTAAAGCTTGTACTTAAAGCTCGTCGAACCCAAATTAGCAACCAGAACGATCATAGATTCACCCTGCGTAAGTGTGGTTTATGAATTAAAAATTTTCGACAAGGCCTTCGTGTGGCCGAGCGATAACGTGAGCGGAAACCAGTTCGCCCACGCGAGCGGCTGCTTCAGCGCCTGCATCAACAGCTGCTTTGACCGAACCGACATCGCCTTTGACGACAACGGTTACATAAGCACCACCGATAGGAACGGTGCGAACCAGTTCAACTGCGGCTGCTTTGAGCATGGCGTCGGTTGCTTCAACCAACGGTGTCTGACCTCGTGTTTCAATCATGCCAATTGCACTCATGATAATAAACTCCTGGGTAAAATTTTTTCTACTAAAATTAAATTACTTGGCTGCGGCAGCCTTCTTAGCAGGCTTTGGAAGCACAGCAACCAACTCGTCATGAGGACGAGCGATGATGTGGATTCCAACCACTTCGCCCACGCGACCGGCTGCTGCGGCACCAGCGTCAACTGCTGCTTTGACTGCTGCAACGTCACCTGTGACAAAGCCAGTGACCAGGCCGCTGCCGACCTTGTCCCATCCGAGCATGCGGACGTTGGCGGCTTTGAGCATGGCGTCGCTCGCTTCGATCAGGGACACAAATCCCTTTGTTTCAACCATTCCAATTGCTTCTTGTGCCATCTGTTGTATCTCCTAGATAAAGTTGGCTATACCCAATTAGGTATGAAAAGTCTCACTAATAAAAACTGTCTGACCGCTTCAAACAAGGCGTCACGTACGCAAGCGATCCGAAAAAGTACTCGTGATTTGTTATTTTTTAATCAATTCCATCCGCGTGGCACTACCCAAATCGCACGCGTTTCCTTCGTCGGTATCAATATGAACTTCGAGTTTCACCTTCGGATGCTCACGCACCTTGAGGTTATCAAAGACCAAGCCACAAGGCCCATCAATTTTTAGCTGCATGTAATTGCCATCGACCACACCAAAATGCTTCAAGTCCGCAGGACTCATATGCACATGTCGCTCGGCTCGAACCACGCCCTGCTCAAGTGTGACCGCACCATGAGGCCCCACCAGCACACAGCCGTCGGTCCCCGCATGATCGCCACTGGTTCGCAGAGGAAGTTTTAAGCCCAGATAAATGCCGTCGGTATAAGACAACTCGACCTGAGTGTAATTACGAGTAGGCCCAAGGATACGAACATTGGGGATCATCCGATTGCGTGGGCCGATGATGTTGACCAGTTGTTCACTGGCAAATTCACCGTCCTGATACAAGTCCTTGAGTTTGGTGAGTTGTGAGCCGGGCCCGAACAACTTTTCGAGGTCTTCTTGCGTGACATGAATATGCCTAGCTGAGACATTCACGACCAGCGGATTGGGTCCGCCGTTGTGCGAAGAAGGTTTGTGTTGCTGGCTGACCTGTTCGCCCATCTGCGATTGCAAAATTTGACGCACAAGTGACTCAACCTCGGTCCGATTCATAGATGGTGCAGCTGTAGTCATGCAGCCAATTCTACCATCCGATGATTTGTTTTGCAAGCTTTTGAAAGGTTTTGACAAAAAATTCTCATTTTCTTGAAAAACAGCAACCAAAACCCCCTCCCTTAGCCTCAAAAGAACATCGGTTTCCCATAAAAAAACTGAAATACTGAATAAATAACCACAATTTCACGACACAATCCCTAATATTTGCTATAATGGCCGCATGTCAAAGAATTTAACTACCATCTTCAAAAAACTCTAAGCCCCCCGGGACCTTCTCGAAATGCTCACCTTACTTACCATCGGCGGCGGCGTCGCTTTGATCCTCTTCGGCGTCCGATTTCTACGCAAAGGACTGGACCGGCTGTTCGGCCCAAAATTGGCAGTGTGGATGCAAAAGGCTTCCAAGAATAGATTTAAAGCACTTGTGACCGGACTGGGAGTCTCCCTTGTGGCTCCTTCAAGCACCACCATCTCCGTTTTGGCGGTCTCTACGGTCCAAGCGGGACATCTCTCAGCGACTCGGACCCTGGCCATCATGTTCGGGGCTGACATCGGCCTCACAGGCACGGTTCTGCTCATTTCTTTCAATCTTGAGCAATATGCCCCGGTACTGGCGCTCTTTGGCGTGGCATTGTTTCAATTCACCCAACGCAACCACCTGCGAGGTATCGGCCAAATCCTTGCCAGCTTCTCCTTCATCTTCATCGGTATCGCCACCATCAAAGCGGCCGTCAACAACATTGACACCACAGGCGACTGGGCCAAACTCATCCAAATCGCTGAACACTACCCTTGGGCGTTGGCACTGTTCTCTGCGGGCCTGGCGGTCTGCTTACAATCCAGCACCGCGACCATCGGCCTGGTCATTGCCCTTGGAGCTGCTGGCACACTGGGCTTACCCGTTGCCTTGGCGGTGGTGGCTGGCGCGAATGTCGGCATCGCGATTACCACCTTTATTATTGGATTCCGAACACTTGAATCCAGACATCTGGCAGCCGGTAACCTAATGGTAAAAACCGTGATCTGTATCTTAGTCCTGCTTAACGGCCCAGCTATCTGCAACCTCCTTGAACAAATCCCAGGCACACTGGCCAACCAAGTCGCAGCAGCCCACACGGGTTTTAACATCGGCGTGGCCCTACTTGGCATCGGACTCATCGGCCCGATCCACTGGCTCGCCTGCGCAATGTTCCCAGCCCCGACCCAAGTAGAACCAACCCCCTTTGGACCCAGACATCTTGATGCAGGCCCAGTCGATAGCCCCATGCTCGCACTGGGCATGTCCATGCGTGAACTGGTCCACACCGGCGAAATCGTTCGACGCATGCTCTCTGACTGGTGGATTTGCCTCAAAAACAACGATATCGAATTGGCCAAAGATATCAGCCAACGAGACGATCACGTGGACCTCCTCGATATAAAAATCAAACGCTTCCTCACCCGTACCATCCACATCGAAGGAGACGGCAACGCCAGCAACGAACAAATCCGACAACTCAGCTATCTCAACGAACTGGAAAACATCGGCGACATCATCGACAAAAACCTCGTCGAACTGGCCATCAAAAAAGCAACCCTCAGAGTCGATTTCTCCGAACAAGGCTGGGAAGAACTAGAAGACTTTCACCGCAAAGTCTGCGAAAACCTACTCATTGCAGACATGGCCTTCACCACCCAAAATAAAGCACTCGCCCAACAACTGCTCGACCACAAAGAATACCTCCGCAATCTCGAACGCCAATTCCGTGACCGCCACTTCACCCGTCTCAATGAAGGACTCACCCAGACCCATGAAACCAGTGCGATCCATCTAGATATTCTGACCCATCTCAAACGCATCAACAGCCACATCAGCCATGTGGTCTATTCCATCTTGATCGAAGAAAACGAAGAATCTGATAAACTGCCAGATACAAACACAGAAGGCTAGAGCGCGTCATGCCACCCCCCGATTCAGATTTCGACCTGCAGATGATGCACCGAGCGATCAGGCTTGCTTCTGAAGCAGCAGCGATTGGCGAGGTTCCTGTGGGCGCGGTGATCTGCCAGGGACAAACGGTTCTTGCCGAGGCAGGGAATTTGCGGGAGAGAAGTCAAGACCCCACCGCTCATGCGGAGGTTCTGGCATTGAGACAGGCTGCGGAAGTTTTGGGATCGTGGCGGCTCATTGGTTGCACGATGTATGTCACGCTTGAGCCTTGCCCGATGTGTGCTGGAGCGTTGGTCAATGCTCGTGTGGATCGGCTGGTTTATGGGGCAAGCGATCCAAAGATGGGCTGTTGCCGCACGTTTTATGAATTGTGTGATGAGCCACGGTTCAACCATCGGATGGAAGTGGTGCCCGGGGTTTTGGCGGAAGAAACAGGCCAACTGCTCAGTCAATTTTTCCAGGCCAGACGCCAAGCCTCTAAAAAATAGAAGTGTTCGCTTAAGTTAATGGCATTCCATTCTGGCACGTTTTTTGATCTTTTAAGCCCCAGCAGGGCCATCGCATCTAAATCATGCCTTTCACAATTTTGAGCAGGTAATCGTGATTCCATCCACATTGGAGGCGTTTTGATTGAATGCCCACCTTCAACGTCTTCTCGTTTTTCAATAAATTCTGACTGAATCGTCGCA
>JAJRRC010000037.1 GCA_024279865.1 Planctomycetota bacterium
GCACAGCGTCTGCGGGTTGGGGCGGTCTCCGCTACGGTCTCGGCTGCGCCTCGCCCTCCGCTACGCCCGCCCCAACCCGCAGCGTGACACATGACATTTCTATTGTCATAATAACCGTGACACTTCTATTGAGCGTTCACATTGGATATTGCAATCACGGGACTTTCTGGCCCATTACAGTTACCATGTGAATGAATGGACCAGATTCAAGGACAATCTCGGGCGATTGGCATGCTTCAGGCGGCACTGGCGTCGGAGCGGTTTCACCATGCGTGGCTTTTTGCAGGCCAAAGCGGCGTGGGCAAGTGCCTCACCGCCAAGGCCATGGCAAAAATTTTGCTTTGCCATGATGCCGTCACCGACCTGACAGGCAATCGCGTGGCTTGTGATCAATGTACTTCTTGCCAATTGATCCAACGTGAAGAGGCGATCCATCCGGACTTGCATATCGTTACCAAAGAATTGGCTGCCCACTCGACCATCCGGGAAATGCGTAGCCGCAAACAAATGACCATTCCCGTGGGCTTGCTCCGAGAATTTATCATCGGCGGAGAAACGTCCGATGGCAAGTTCCATGATTCGATTGCCGCGAAGAGTCCATCGATGGGACATGGCAAAGTTTTTATCATTGACGAAGCCCATCTCATGGCCGCGGTGGGTCAAAACTCACTACTCAAAACACTCGAAGAGCCGCCGCCACAGACGTGGTTTATTTTGATTACCAGCAGTCTTAATAAACTGTTGCCCACGATTCAAAGTCGTTGCCAGGTCGTGTCGTTCGCGTCGCTGCCTGATGAAATTATTGAGCAATGGCTCGACGCACAGGACCCCGCCGCCGAGGGTTTTGTGGGTGAATTGCCAGGAGGTGCTGCCGGGGGAACCGGGGGAACCGGGGGAGTTTCCGGGGTTTCGGGGGGGGGAGAGCATGAGCGTGCTTGGTTTGTTCGGTTTTGTGATGGCAGTTTGGGTCGAGCACATTTGGCGGTGACGTATGGGTTGGTTCAGTGGGCGCGGGATATTTTGCCTCGGATCAATGATCTGGTGGCCGGCCGACCTGCTGCTTGTTTGGGCGAAGACATTGCTGAAAAAATTGATGCGATGGCCAAACGCTGGGTCGATGAACACCGTGGGTCTTCCAAGGAGGCAGCCAACAAGATGGCGGCTCAATTGATGTGGCATCTGATTGCTCAGCACGCGCGGACCAAAATTCGCAGCTTGGCTCAGGGCGCCAATCCCGCTGACCCGATGACTGCCGAGGCTGCGTTGTATCCATGGTTGGGGGTCATTGATTGCCTCACCGAAGCTCAACAAGTTCTAGGGTCCAATGTGAATCTAGGTCTGGTGGCAGACCACTTGGTCACCCAAATATCAAGCTGTCAGCGATCCGTTGTCAGCTGTCAGTAAGAAGGGGGATTTGGACATGATATGGAAGATGGCGATATTTTCAGTGAATTCGCTTTTGGTTCTTTATTCTTGCAGATCACTGATAGCTGGCACCTGAAAGCTTGAACATGAATTGGTTTGGTTGGCTAGTCTGGGTTCAATGGGGGATTCGCTTGGCGATGGTGCCTGTGGTGTTGAAGCAGCGGATTGTGCCGTCGGCCAAGTTGGCTTGGTTGAGCGTGACCTTTCTGATGCCTGAGGTGGGGCTGCTTCTTTATTTGCTGTTGGGGAAGACCCGGCTGGGCAACCGTCGGGTCAAGCGGTATCGGATGATGGCAGCCTCGTTGCGGCCGCAATTGCACCGCCAGGCAGAAGATCAAACCGATCCGGCACATCCCAAGCTCGACCCCGCTCAAATTCCGATTGTGCGTCAAGCCCAACAAGTCGGTGGCATGGCCATTCACGGCTCCAATGATGTCACGTTTCTTGGAAGTACCGAGCAAACCACCGAAAGCTTAATCACAGAAATTGCTCGGGCGACGCACCATGTGCATTTGCTGTTTTATATTTTTGAACCCGACGAGGTAGGTCAACGGGTCGCTCAAGCAGTGATGGCCGCAGCGGGCCGGGGGGTGGCTTGTCGGGTGTTGGCTGATGCGGTGGGTTCTCGTCGTTTGTTTGCTAGGCGAGGGTTAGCTTGGGAGATGCGTCAGCATGGGGTCGAAGTGTATCCCGCATTGCCTGCGAAATTATGGCGTCAGGGTTTATCCCGGCTCGATCTGCGCAACCATCGCAAAATTGCGGTCGTGGATGGGCGTGTTGCGTTTACCGGGAGTCGTAATGTGATTGCCGCCTCGCATGGCCATCGTCGCGCGGGGCGATGGGTGGATTTAACAGGTCGATTTACCGGGCCGATTGTCAACCAATTGCAAGTGGTGTTTTTAGAGGATTGGACCTTTGAAACAGGGCAGATGCTTGAAGGGCCTCAAATTTTACCCCCGCCGGTGGAGGCTGGGGAGATGTTCGCCCAAGCGATCCCCAGCGGCCCGACGCACGATGCTGAATCTTTTCGCCGCGTCTTGTTGACTGCCATTAACGTAGCCCGTCGCAAGATCATCATTACCACGCCTTACCTTGTTCTTGATGAGCCGACGCAGATCGCCATTGCCATGGCAGTGGATCGCGGGGTGGAAGTGCATATTGTCTTGCCTCGCAAAACGGACCATCCTTTGGTTTCGTTGGCGGCCAATGCTTGTGTCGGGCATCTTCTCGAAGCAGGCGTGCATCTGTACCACTTTGACCAAGGGATGCTTCACGCCAAGACCATGACCGTGGATGACACCTTTGCGTTGCTGGGGTCAGCCAATCTGGATATTCGCAGTTTTGACCTGAATTTTGAAGTCAACGTGCTTTTGTATGGCAAGCAGATTACCAGTGAACTACGCTTCGTGCAGCAACAATATCTAAGTGAGGCCGTGGCGGTGGACTCCGTGCAATGGAAGAATCGTTCGTGTTTACGCCAGTATCTCGAAAGTGCCGCCGCACTGTTTTCGCCGCTGCTCTAGGCTCTGTCGGAAAACTTCTCTTTTCATCCCCGCTGATCCGATATGAATGATGTCACGGGCAACTGTCTGATTTTTACTGATAGCTTAAAAAAGCCAGCCGTTTCTTATAGGTGCAAGACACGGGTGGCGAGCCAGAGGACGGTGAAGAACCCGCAGAAATCGACGGCCGTGGTCACGATGGGGCCTGAGGCCATGGCCGGGTCCAAATTCATCGCGCTAAGAATCAGTGGAACAGAACCGCCGATGCCGACCGCGACGACGATGGTCACAGGGATCGCAAGTCCGATGGCAATCGCTACCATCGGGTCCCCGGTCCAACCCCATGCCAGCAAAAAGACCAATAAACCCAATGCCATTCCGATGACCAGACCGACAGCCAATTCTTTGAATAGCACACGCATGACATCGGCAGGCTTGACAACGCCCAAGGCCAGTTCTCGCATGCTGACCGCCACGGCTTGGTTACCGCTACAACCACACAAGCCCGCAACCAAAGGCAAAAACGCAGCCAAGGCGGTGATATGTTTAATAGTTTCTTCGTAGGCTCCGATGACGCTGACCGCCATGGCAGAGAGGATGAGTGTGGGGATGAGAAAGGCCAATCGTCTTGCTGCTCGCAAGAGGGTTGGCATGGTTCGGAGTTCTTCGCCGGTGATGATGCCGCCGAACCGCATCATGGTTTTGTCCGCGCGGTCGCCGAGGGCTTCTTCAACGTCCGAGCGTTTGACCACGCCGACGAGTTGGCCTTGGTTATCGACTACAGGGGCAGCCGAGAAAGATTCTCGATCAAAGAGATCTTCGAGGGCGTCTAGGTCGTCAGCAACATTGGCTGCGGGCGTTTGTGGATAGAGGACCGATGTGAGAAGTGTTTCGCCCGGCGAGAGGACCATGTCTTTGAGTCGCACCGTGCCACAGAATGTGGGGGCTGTTTCATCTGCGATCACATAGACATAGCGTACATCGTATTCAGCATAGTCTTGGACATGTTCTCGCAGATCCGCCAAGACATCTGCGACACTGGCTTCACGGGGGAAGCTGAGGTATTCGGTAATCATCAGGCCGCCGGCCGTGTCAGGGTCGTACTGGGAGAGCCTGCGAACATCGCTGGCTTCTTGGGGCGCCATTTTTTCGAGGATCGCCTCGGCATCGTCTTCATCGAGCTGCGACAGCACGTCCACTTGTTCGTCGGAATCGAGTTCATCGACAATGGCGGCCGCCTGTTCAGCGGGCATGTCTTCGAGAATGTCGGCTGCCTGAATGTCCGGCAACTCATCCACCAGATCTGCCGCATCCTCCGGCGACAGCAACGCCAGCAAGTCCTGCTGCTCATCTTGATCCATCAGACTGACCGCATGAACCAGATCACTTGATGGCAAGGTACGCCAAAATTGGCGCAGCTCAGCCTCGTCACGCTGTTGAATGAACGCAAGAAGCTGTTCTGCGGGTTGAATGTCATCGGCCATGGCAATCCCTTTGCGGTGCAAGTGAGCATTTTAGCTGATCCGAAAAATGTCGCTTGAGAGACCCGAATAATACAAGATTTCAGGGCTGTGGTATCCGTTGACAATTGCAACTCCGGGCAGCTCCAATTATCCTTGCGGGTTTAAACTTTGCATGGAATCTTTAATATGGCTGTTCCCATTCTCGATCTTTCCAAACAACACGCTCCTTTGGCGTCTGCCATGCGGGAAGCTTTTGATCAGATTCTCGACACCAGCCAGTTTGTGCTGGGGAAACCCACTGTGGATTTTGAAGCTGCCTTGGCCCAGGCTTGTGGCTGTGAGGCAGCGGTGGGCGTTTCCAGTGGGACCGATGCGCTGATTCTGGCAATGATGACCCTGGGCATCGGCGCTGGCGATGAAGTGATCACCAGCCCATTCACCTTCTTCGCCTCCGGCGGCAGCATTGCCCGCATGGGCGCCAAGCCTGTCTTTGTCGATATCGACCCGGTGACCATGAATCTCGACCCAGCCAAAATCGAGCAAGCCATCACCCCGCAACCCAAAGCTATCATGCCCGTGCATCTGTTCGGCCTCGCAGCGGACATGGCCCGCATCGGCAAGATTGCCTCAGACCACAACCTCAAAGTCATCGAAGACACCGCTCAAGCCATCGGCGCAACCTGTTGCGGCAAACAGGCGGGGACCTTCGGCGATATCGGCTGTCTGAGCTTTTATCCCACCAAAAATCTGTCCGCCTGTGGCGATGCCGGGGCTTGTCTGGTGAACGACTCTTCGCTTGAAGAACGTTTGCGAATGCTCCGGCTGCACGGCCAGAGCGCTCAATATCTCCACGAACACGTCGGCGGCAACTTCCGCATTGATGCGCTGCAGGCAGCGTTGCTCCATATTAAATTGCCTCACCTTGAAACATGGACCGATGCTCGACGAAACAATGCTGCCCGTTATGGTGAATTGTTGGCAGACCTTCCCGTCGAACGCCCCCTTGAGCCGGTGGGGTACACCCATGTGTATCATCAGTACACCATCCGCGTCGAAGCGGAGGTGCGTGACAAGCTCGCCGCTCATCTGCGAGAAAAACAAATTGGCTTTGGCGTGTTTTATCCTGTGCCGCTGCATTTGCAGCCTTGCTTTGCAGGACTGGGACAGCAAGAAGGCTCTCTGCCACAGGCTGAAAAAGCCGCCAGGCAAGTTCTCAGTTTGCCGATTTTCCCCGGTCTAACTGAAGATCAATTGCAAGAAGTGGTCACGGGCATTAGTGAGTTCTTTCATTGAGCAAAATAGCCGAACCAACCCGTGGCCCGATTCTCCGATTGGTCGGGCTGCACAAATCTTTTGATTCGCTCAAGGTGCTCTCAGATGTCTCGCTGGACTTTGAGGCAGGCCAAACCACCGTGATTCTCGGTCCCAGTGGCACCGGCAAAAGTGTCCTGCTCAAACATATCGTCGGCCTATTGCGTCCGGATCGCGGCGAAGTCTGGTTTGACGGCCAGCGGATTGACCAAATGTCCGCACCGCAATTGGTTGCCCCCCGCAAAAAAATCGGCTTCCTGTTCCAAATGGGCGCGCTGTTTGATTCCATGAACGTGCGTGAAAATATTTGCTTCCCCTTGGTGGAACATGCCAACTTGTCTTATCAGGAACAATCCCGTCGCTGTGCCAGTGTGCTCAAAGCAGTGGGACTCGAAGGCATCGAAAAAAAAATGCCCATTGATCTGTCCGGAGGCCAGCGAAAACGGGTCGCCCTGGCGCGAGCGATTGTGCTTGAACCCCAGGTCATGCTTTACGATGAACCGACAACCGGGCTGGACCCGATCCGGTCAGATGTGATCAATGAGCTGATTTTGAGTTTGTCCAAACGGCTTGGCATTACCAGTATCGTGGTCACACATGACATGGTCAGTGCAAAAAAAATTGCTGATCGTATGGTGATGCTTTACGATGGAAAAATTGTGGCAGATGCAAAGCCCGACGTTTTTCTGGCGATTGAAGATGATCGGGTGCAGCGTTTTGTCAACGGGCAAGCCGATGCCCAAGACCTTGAACGCATTCAGCATGGATTTGATTAAGCATGAAACACAAAACCCGTGACATTATCGTCGGCTTCACTGCTTTGATGGGCCTTGGAGGCATTGCGTTTTTGCTTTACATCTTTGGCTATGTGCCTCAAATGCTCGAACCAGGTTATCGCATCGGCATCGAATTTCCCCATGCCAGTGGGCTTAATGCCAATAGCCGCGTCTTGCTCGACGGCGTGGATGTGGGACGTCTCACCACATTGACCCTGCAACAGCCTCCCAAGCGAGGCGTATTGTTGGATGCCCAAATCCGAAGGGAATTTCAGATCCCCGCCCAAGCCCGCGTCACGGTCGATGCGAAAATCCTCGGAGGAAGTCCCGCACTCGCCTTCTATACCGACCATCTTACCAATGAACAGGTCAAAGTCATGCTCCCCGTTGATGGTTCTGCCGTCGTGCAAGGTGAACTGCAATCAATGTTTGGTGACCTCAAAGAACAACTCGAAGAACGACTAAACGAGCCTCTGGAAAAATTCAAACAAATTGCAGATGACTTCAGCAAACTGTCACAACAATGGACCGTTGTCGGTAAAAACATCAGTGAACTCACCGCGCCACGAACCCTCCAACAAGTTGATGAAGGCAAAGCTCAAGCGAACCTGACCACGCTCCTCGCACGCACCGATCAACGGATGGCACAGGTCAAAACCATGGTGGCTCAGATGCAAGCAACTTCTGAACAATGGACTGCTGTTGGTAAAGATGTACGCAACGCTGTCGATCAGATGACCCAGAAGCTCTACGCCACCGCAGACGATATGAGTAAAACCCTTAATGCCGTTCACACCACCGTCGAACAGGCTCGGGTTGGTGAGGGAACCATTGGGAAATTGCTCAACGATCCTCAGCTCTATCACAATCTCAATGATGCGTCTGAACGCTTGAATCAAATGCTCGATGAAATCAATCTCCTCGTGCAAAAAATCAAAGCTGAAGGCGTGAATATCAATCTATAAAGTAGTGGTAAGAAAACTTACCTTGCGTGTCGAATCAACAGCAAAGTATTGTGTGCAAGTTTGTGTTCGTACAGGCACAATACGGGTGTTTTATAAAAAGGGTTTAAGGTTATGGATCGAGCGACACTTCAAACTTGCGTGGCCCAGGCGATCAATGCTCAGCCGGTAACGGATTTACATACGCATTGTTACACGCCGAAATTTGGTGCGTCGCCGGATTCTGCGGGTTTGTTGTTATGGGGGATTGATGAGTTGGTGGTGTACCATTATTTGGTGGCGGAGGTGTATCGGGTGGTCCCTGCGACGGTGTTGCCTTACGAATCTTTTTGGGCGATGTCTAAGGTTGAGCAGGCGGATCATATTTGGAAGTATTTGTTTGTTGAGCGTACGCCGTTGAGCGAAGCTTGTCGTGGGATTTTGACTTGCCTGATGAAGTTGGGTTTGGACCCCAATGAGAAAACGTTGACATCTTATCGTCAGTGGTTCAGTGAGCAGTCGCCGGACGCGTACATTGACAAGGTGATGCAGATCGCCAACGTGGATAGCATCACGATGACCAATGCGGTTTTTGATGATGCTGAGCGGGCGTTGTGGCTCGATGATCCGACGGTGGGGGAGGACCCACGTTTTGAAGCGGTGCTTCGGATTGATCCGTTGTTGCGTGATTGGCCTGGTGCGACGGCGAAGCTTCGTGCGTGGGGATATGACGTGAACTCTGATTTTTCGGGGAATACGATTGACGAGACCCAGCGTTTTTTGTGTGAGTGGTTGGATCGTCAGAAGGCCATTTATGTGGCGATGAGTTTGCCGCCTGAGTTTCTGTATCCGGATGTGGCGAATCCTCAGGCCGACCGGTTTATTCGGGAGATCATGTTGCCGGTGTTGGCGGATCGAGGATTACCTTGGGCGATGATGATTGGTGCGCGTATGCGGGACGAGGTGAATCCTGCGTTGGGGGATGCCGGGGACATGCTAGGCAAGGCAGATGTATTAAGTGTGGTCAATCTTTGCCGTGAGTTTCCGAATAATAAGTTTATGGTGACGATGTTGAGTCGGGAGAATCAGCATGAGCTTTGTATTGCAGCCCGTAAGTTTGGCAACTTGATGCTCTTTGGTTGTTGGTGGTTTTTGAACAATCCTTCGATTATTGAGGAGATGACCCGAGAGCGTTTGGAGCTATTGGGGACCAGTTTTTGCCCGCAGCATTCGGACGCTCGTGTGTTGGATCAGTTGATTTACAAGTGGGACCATAGCCGTAAGATTATCGCGAAGGTCTTGACGGACAAGTATGCCGACTTGATTGACAGTGGTTACCGCGTGACGGCCGATCATATCAAGCGAGACGCGGCATTGTTGTTACGGGATAATTTCCGGGATTTTATTCGTGCGTAATGCACAAGGTGTTCAGAGTTTTGTGCTCCACGCATCATAGACTTGCCCAAAAGCAAAAATAATAGACCTGCGATCATCACAACGCCGAGTCCTAAGGCCCTCCGGGGCCGCAGGGCCGGATTCCCCCAGACGCGCACGCTGTAAGCGTGCGGCTTCTATGAAAACGTTCCACTTAGTCAAAGGCGGTCAGTGTTGAGGTTCAATGCTTTAACACCACCCACCTTCAATTTTTCGAAATTAAATTCGCATCCCACTTGGGCGAGTCCCGTTCACGATTTCGAAAATCAATAATTAATCCCACGACCACAGGCACATAGACAGCAACGGAAACCCAAAGCGGAACACGCCAAACTTGTGGATGGCCCAGCACTTCATAACCCAGTACCACGGTCAGGCTAAACATCCACAAGCCGATGCTCGGACACCAAGGCAATAGTGCCAGCGCCCACAAGAGATACCACGGATAGACGGTGCTTGAGCAGAGCAGCGATCCAAACAAATAGGCCATGCACGTGGGCCATAAGCCAACTTTTCGCCACATGCAGATTAAGAGGATTGAAAGTAACACGCCTGCTGCGGCCCATCGTGCCAGTTGAGCAGAGCCTGTGAGGCTCCAGATGATCCCATGCAGTGAACTGTTAAAAGCCCAATTCTCCACAAAAGTTTGAGACGTTTCCCAAAGACGGCTCAGCCCGCGGGGCATCATTAAAAATGGAAGATACAACGCGATTCCCATGACCGCGGCACTGGTGATTGCAATGGCGACCAAACGCAATTCCTTTCGCCCATGCCACGCCAACACCAACGCCAGTGGAAACACAATCGGCTTCACCGCCACCGCCATCGCAAACGCAGCCCCCGCGAGCATCCACCGTACTGCACTGGGTTCATCCCGATCCGCCAACAACAAACATGCCAGCAACATCGCAATGCCAATGACATCTTGATGGCCCGACCCTGCCACTTCACTTAAAACCAATGGATGCCACGCATACAGCACTGCCCACCACGGACTGAGGCCCGTTCGAACAAGTCCCACCAGAATCAATCCCACAATCGCCAGATCAAACAAACACAAACCCAGCCGAAACATTTTGTCATTGGTGGAGACCATGGTGATGGCTGCAAAGATCCATTGGCTCGTGGGTTGATAGATCGTCACCAATTCCGGGTGATTGACCTGTCGGGTAATACGATCTTGCACAGCCAATTCTGCGGGCGCGTGTTGATAAGGACTCGCCCCTGCTGCAAGCGTGCGGCCGTCATGGATGTACCGCCAAATATCATCACTGAGCATCGGCGACGTGAAACAAATAATAAACACCCGACAAATCACTGAAATCGTCAAAATCAAAATCACATTTTGAGACGTGGTCCGCCGATAGGATCGCATCTGCAGCGCCAAAATTAAAAATCCCAAACAAACCCATGTGATCAAAAACGCAGGCCAGTACCATCGCAACAACGTGCCATATCCCATTGGCTCAAAGCTCATCTGTGCAAAGGACAGACAAAACAACGTGCAAACAATCGCGCACGCAAAGACCCGCATTGCCAAGGTTGTTTTGCTCAGCGACCACGCATGGCCGATGTTTTTGTTTTGAGATTGCTTGTGTGCAGGATTGTTTGTTTTAAGCATGGGGACATCTTTCATTGCGGGCTATTTTCTGCCCCGCAGGTCTGATACACAACAATAGCAAGATCATGAAAAAGTAATGTTGAGATGGTCTTCAAATTGTTGGATCAGTTGGGTTTTGATTGGGTCCATCGACGGAGCTTGATCGCCAAGGCATTGGTGGATGCTGGTGACTTGACGGTCGGCCAGTCCGCAGGGAACAATGGTCTTGAAATGGGACAGGTCCGGGTTCACGTTCAAGGCCAAGCCGTGCATCGACACCCCACGCCTGATGCGAACGCCCATGGCACAGATTTTTTGATGGTCCACCCATACCCCCGTGTTCCCCGGTTCACGTACGCCGACGAGACCCAGTGGTTTGAGCAGGTCGATCACAATGGTTTCGAGCAGTCGCATGTAACGGCCGATGTTCATTTGAAAGTCCAGCAAACGAAGGATCGGATACGCGACCAGTTGTCCCGGTCCATGATAGGTAATATCCCCGCCCCGGTCGGTGGGTTGGATTTCAATCCCCAGCGATTGCAGGGTCGTTTCGTTGGCAATGAGATGCTCGGAGGCTGATTTTCGACGGCTGAGAGTGATGACAGGGGGGTGTTCGACGAGCAGAAGATAGCCGCGGCAGTGGCCTTGCTGAACCTGTTGGTGGGCCTGTTGCTGGCGTGCAAGAGCTTGTGTATAAGCCATTTTGCCAAGGTCCATCACGGTCCAGACATCAGGTTGAGGCGATTTCTCGGTCACCGGGGGGACTCCAAATTGGCA
Source organism: Planctomycetota bacterium (assembly GCA_024279865.1). GTDB lineage: Bacteria > Planctomycetota > Phycisphaerae > Phycisphaerales > Phycisphaeraceae > JAJRRC01. Next base: position 11,230 of record JAJRRC010000037.1, read on the forward strand.
GATACAGAGGTAATGTTTATCATAGTCAGTCTTTCGTTTTTTGTTTGCGTATCGTCGTATGCCCGCAGAGCCCTGCTAGCAGACTGCTGATAGCTTATAATATGGGTTACGAATTTGATGAGGATTTTGAAGTTTTGGCGAATATTCATTCCAGCAGTGTGATAGATGATCAGGTTCAATTGGCCGATGGCGTGACGGTGGGACCGTTTTGCGTGATCCAAGGCCCAGTGACCATTGGCGAGGGGACGCGGCTCATTAGCCATGTTACGCTCAAAGGACCAATAACCATTGGCAAGGACAATACCTTTTATCCGGGTGTGTCTATTGGGTTTAGCCCACAAAGTCGCCGCGTGAGTCCCGATGAGATTAAAGCGGGTGTGGCCATTGGTGATGCCAATATTTTCCGTGAAGGCGTGACCATTCACCGTGCCTCTTGCGAAACACCCACCACCGTGGGCAACGAGAATTACCTGATGGTCAATGCCCATTTGGGCCATGACGTTGTGCTGGAAGATCGTTGTACGCTGGCGAATGCTGTTTTGATGAGTGGCCACGTGCATATGGCCTCGGACGTGAATATAGGTGGTAACACCGCGTTGCATCAGTTCTGTTGCATTGGACGGCTGGCCATGGTTTCAGGCACTCAGGGCTTGGTTCACGACGTGCCTCCGTTCTGTACTGTCCATCGGCCAGCTCATGGCGGCGTATCTTTAAATCTCATCGGCCTCCGTCGCGCAGGACTCAATGAGCACATTGAGGCCCTGAAAAAAGCCTTCCGTATTCTGTATCGTCAGAAGCACACCAACAAAGTGGCCATCGCTCGCATTGAAGAAGAGCTAAGCGATGATCCGTTGGTGATGGAACTGGCAGACTTTGTGAAGAACGTCTCCACGCGAGGCATCGTCCAAAGGTGAACGAAGGCAACCTCAGCATCCCTTCGTAAGAGCAAGGCCGATACAATTTTTTTTACATCCATGAAGCACGGCACATTCTTAAAGGCTCAAAGCGCGCTTTATATTGTAAAAAAGGTGCCTTGGGCGCAATGATTCTTACCGTTCTTACAACGCCGAATGCTGAGGCTCGGGGGTGCCGGGGGTGCCGGGGGTGCCGGGGGTGGATTTCTGTCAAACGCGACCGTTGGGTTAATAGCGATTTGACTGGCTGCTCGTCGCTGCAACTAAACTTTGAGCTGAGGCTGGTACGCCATGGCGTCAGCATAACGTTCGCGGATCGGGTCCACGACCAACGCGACAAAATGATCGACCTGCTCAGGAGCGCGGCCGATGAAATCCGCAGGGTTGAGAACCGCCTGTAAATCAATGCCTTTAAACACAGCTTCGTCTGCCAACCGATCCAACAAATCATTGGGCTTGCCCTCGGCCTTGACCTGCTGGGCGGCATCCTGACTGTGCTTGCGAATGACTTCGTGGACTTCTTGACGATCCGCACCACGACCCACCGCAGCCATGAGCAAATTCTCCGTGGCCATGAACGGCAATTCCGATGCCAAATTTGATTCAATGGTTTTTTCGTAAACCACAAGGCCACTGGTCACATTGATAAGTAAATCCAACACGCCATCAATCGCTAAGAACGGCTCAGGCAAGGACAGACGGCGGGTGCTTGAATCATCCAGCGTGCGTTCCATCCATTGTTCTGAAGCAGTCGTGAACGGCAACTGGGTCATGCCAATCACAAAACGCGATAGCCCACACATCCGCTCTGACCGCATGGGGTTCCGCTTGTACGCCATGGCAGACGAGCCAATCTGACTCTTTTCAAACGGTTCTTCGAGTTCTTTGCGATGCGCCAATAGGCGAATGTCCGTGGCAAACTTCATACAACCCGCTGCCACCGCTGCCAGTGAACTGATAATCAACCCATCAAGCAAACGTGGATAGGTTTGGCCTGTGACTGTAAAACGCTTGTCGGGGTCCCAGCCCATTTTTTCAGTGACCAGCCGATCCAGTTCATCGACTTTATCATGATCGCCGTTGAACAACGCCAGGAACGATGCTTGTGTGCCAGTGGTTCCCTTAACCCCGCGGAAACACAGCGTCTCAAGACGATGCTCAATTTCAGCCAAAGCCAAAGCCAAGTCCTGCGCCCACAGCGTGGCACGCTTGCCGACGGTGGTCGGCTGAGCCGGCTGGAAATGGGTGAAGCCCAGTGTGGGTAAATCACGGTACTTCGCAGCAAAATCGCCCAACGCCACAATCCCCGCGGCCAATTTCGAAGCAGTGAGTTGCAGCGAATCGCGGAGTTGAAGCAATTCGGTATTACAGTTGACAAATTGGCTCGTCGCACCGAGATGAATAATCGGACGCGCATCTGGCGCCACGTCACCCAATGTATGCACATGAGCCATCACGTCATGACGCAGTTTTTTTTCATACCGGGCAGCCACCTCATAATCAATGTCTTCAAGATGCTCCGACAATTGCTTGACCTGAGCTTCGGTCACAGGCAAACCCAATTCATTTTGAGATTGCGCCAAACTCAGCCACAAACGTCGCCACGTGCTGAATTTACGCTGAGGCGACCAAATGGCAGACATGGCTGCTGAGGCATTGCGTGTGGCCAAAGGAGATTCATAACGATCGTAGTTAGACATGGGATCAGGTTCCTGTGGACCCGTCAAAGCGGGCCGGGTGTATGCCAGTGGTGAGTTGAGTTGACCGCGTTGGTATTCGGAGAGAAACAGTACTGATAAGCAGTTATGTAACATCGCCACGCGACAAAACCAGACGCAACGCATATAGTAACAGGCATACGTCAGATGATGAAATCAGATGAAAACCGACAGGCACGCGACGCAGCCACGGGCGACGGCATTGCCCTGGCGAAATTGCTGCAAGCCTTTGAGCATCGGGTTTACAGCGTGTGCTATCGCATGGTCAATCATCGTGAGGATGCACTGGACCTTGCCCAGCAGACTTTGCTCAAAGTCATCGAACATATCCAATCGTTCCAAGGCCAAAGCAGTATTTCGACATGGATCATCCGAATAGCGATGAATGTCTCTATTTCACACCTACGCAAACGAAAAATTCGCAAAGCATCCAGCCTCGACACAGCCTCCAATGAAACAAATACTTCCTTTGCTGGACGATTGGTCGATCATCGGGAACCAATGCCCGACTCAAACGTCCAACAGCAAGAGGAGATCCAACAATTGCACGTGGCCATGGAACAGATCGATGATGATTTTCGCAGTGTGCTGATTCTGCGGGATTTACAGCAAATGGACTATCGCCAAATGGGCGAAGTGCTCAACTTGCCCCCCGGCACGGTGAAGAGCCGTCTGTTCCGCGCCCGATTGGCCTTAAGACATGAAATGTTAAAACTCGATTCCCCCCCCCCGGAATCGTCCCCGGAATCTCCCCCAAAATTACCGCCGGAGTCTGCCTCTGCTCCGTCCACTGACAAGGCAACATCATGACACAAGCCAATTATGATGAAAACCTGATTCTCGGCTACGTCGAACAGACACTCTGTGACGACGAAATGACGACGTTTGAAAAACAACTCGTGGCTGATCCCCGGTTACGCAATCTCGTGGCCCAACTCGTCGCGGACCGGGAACAATTGCAGGCCATGCCTCAAGTCGTCGCACCCCCGCAATTGATGCAGCACATTGAAGAACACCTCGAACGAAAAATGTTGCTCGCTCCCCCGGGAATTTTAGAATCTCATGCTGAAGCTGCCGTCTGGAGTCGGGCCGACCCACGCCAATTAAGCCAAATGCGCATGGTCCGCATGATCGGCTACGGCAGCCTCGCTGCCATGTTCATGGTGCTCGCTAGTGTGATGTACTTCAGTTCCTCTTATCAAACCCTTGAAGACCGCGCAAAGAACCATGTCGTCGCATTGGGGCCGTTGAACGAATTAACCGAATCAATGGAAGCTGCGGACTTGGCTGCGTTGCCCCAAGAAACAAAAGTGGCTAATGACAGCGATGCGTCTTTAGAGGCCAACGGGCCCGCCGCAGTCTTAGCCCTCGCAGAGACTTCGCCTGAGCGTGAGCTGCTTGGAGCCATGCGGGTGATGAGCAAAAAGACGGCAGAGAAAGCTGCCGGGGGTAGGCAAGAAAGGCCCGCTCTCGCTGACAACGAACGAATGGTCACGGCCGATGCCATCGAAAAATTTACCATTGATACAACCGCGTCGATGCCCGTGGGCCGCATGGCAGATGATCAAGCTCACCCAAGGCTCGCTCTTGTTGAGAACGCAAAGAAAAAGGACTTGGCGGTATCACGTGGTTTGGTGGTTCCAATTCGCAAGCCTCAAGCAGTGATGGCTGGCTCTGAGCTTTCTGCTCAGGGGACGCTTGCTTCTAAGTCCACGCCCAAAACGAGGCCTCAGTCGTCGTCAGCTCCCGCCAAGCTGGCATGGGGACAGTCTCTTGCGGAATCGTCATCGGGGCGTAAAGATTTGGAATCCAAAGGGTTGGCTTCCAATGTCCAGGCATTGGCCAAGGTTTTGCCGTCAAGGCTTCGCAAGTCCAAGCAGGTTTTGGCCAAGACGGAAAAACAAAAACCTGTGGTGCGCGGACTTGCCATTGGCAACACGTCTGAAGTTCTTGCAGATAAAAAAACAGTCCCAAGCAAACCGATTCTCGCTTCCAAGGCCACCCAAGCTCCCAGCCACGCGGACATGCTTTGCGTGATCAACGCTCAGGACCCCCGTCACGTTCAAGAGCAAGTTCTCGATTGGGCCAAGCGTCACCAAGTTCGTGTGATTTCACCGAAGAAAAATTCGCAGGAAGTGGTCTTATCCATGGCAGCCCAGCAATTGCCAATTTTGATTCGATCTTTGAATCGTCAGCCCCGTCAGTCGGTTCAGTGGTTCAATCCATCGCCCCGGTTAACCACACAAGCTTCACGTTTGAAGCAGGAGTTGCCATTGGCTCCGGTGATTCCGTTGAAGCAGGCTGAGGATCGGTTAACGATTCGGATTCAGATTTTGCAGCAAAAACCTTGAGTCTAAGGTTGATTTGTGCGATAATGTATCTAGACAGACTAGACAAAACAAGGAGCCGTCCATGGACTGGCCTATTGCAGAAGCAAAAAATCGGCTCAGTGAATTGGTCACGCGAGCATCCTCCGAAGGGCCACAAACCATTCGGAGGCGTAAAGAAGCCTTTGTCGTGATCCCTGAACACAAGTACAAAGAACTCGTCGGTGAACAGCCCACCTTCAAGGATTGGTTGCTGCAAGGCCCACGGATCGATGACCTGAAGATCCCCCCACGCGAAGGCTCGCCCATGCGTAAGGTTGACCTTTGAAACTACTCATCGACACCAACGTTTTGTCTGAAGTTCAACGTCCCAAGGGGAACCCTGCGGTCCGCAAACGGCTCGCTCAAGCCAACAGCGACGATCTGTTTATCAGCGTGATCACCATTGGTGAAATCGCTCACGGCATTGCCCGGTTAAAGAGCAGCCGACGCAGGCGAGAACTCGAACAATGGTTCCTGCAAACCGAAAAGTATTTCACAGATCGTATTTTGCCGATTGATCAAGACGTGGCTCAGATATGGGGAGAACTCACCGCCAAAGCAGCCCGTAAAGGATGCACACTTTCCACAGCCGATGGGCTCATTGCAGCCACCGCAATACAGCACGGCTTGCATCTGATGACTCGAAATGTCGCGGATTTCAAAACCACCGAAGTCATGCTCGTAAACCCATGGGAAGACCAGTAGGTCGATCAATGTCGTTTGCTAGCTTACTTACAAACTTGGGCCAGCTTCGTTTTTGATGACATGTTAACGCCGAGTCCTAAGGTCTGCCGAAGGACCGGATATTTGGGTCTTTTTGAGTGGTTTTGTATTTGTTTTTTCTCAAAACAAATTATATTTCAGAATACACCAGATCGCTCGCACGCCGTCGCGCCAGCCGATCTTCTTGCCTTCTTCATAGGTGCGGCCATTGTAGGAAATACCCACCTCGTAAATGCGACATTGCTTCTTCGCTATTTTTGCAGTGATCTCAGGCTCCAAACCAAAACGGTTCTCCTTGATGTCGATACTCTGAATAATCTCACGACGAAAGGCTTTGTAACACGTCTCCATGTCCGTGAGGTTTAAGTCCGTCAACATGTTCGAGAGCAACGTCAGGAACGTGTTGCCTAGGGAATGCCAAAAGTAGAGGACGCGGTGACATTCGCCGCCAGCGAAGCGAGAGCCATAGACGACGTCTGCTTTGTTCTCAATGATCGGATTGATGAGCTTGGGGTATTCCCGTGGATCGTATTCAAGATCCGCATCCTGAATGATGACAATGTCACCCGTGGCAGCAGCAAACCCAGTCCGCAAGGCTGCGCCTTTGCCTTGATTGACATCGTGGTAAAACACGCGAATGTTGTCTTGCTCAGCTAATTTTTTCAGATGAGATTGGGTGTCGTCACTGGAACAGTCATCGACGAGAATTAATTCTTTTTCCAAGTCCAATGGGGCTGCCTGGACATGCTCGACAAGCGTTTCGATTGTGTCTTGTTCGTTATAGACCGGGATGACAATAGATAGCTTCATAAGATTTCACCATGTGAACAACAAAAGACGTAGCGGGTGTCTGTGCCATACGGATGCACTTGGCCGATGCACTTTATATTCGGATATGTGGTGGCTTTGTGCAACCATTGATCGACGTGCCAAAGCTCTTCGCCCCGTGGTGCGGTGAGGCAGGCTTTGCCTTCATTAACCGAAACGTCGAACAAGAGGGTGTGTGATTGTTCAGAAATTTTGTGGAGAATCTCTTCGCCCATGGCCATGCCTTGCTGGTCGATGACCCATTGGATCATCGAAAAACAAAGGGTGACATCCACCTTGCCTACTTCGTCAATGAGGTCCGGCGTTAAGGACGTTTGCTTCCATTGGATCGGCACGTTGTACAGTTTGCTAACCTGTTTGGAAATGTTTTGATAATCCTCACGCAGTTCCACGGCCGTCACGTCTGCGCCGCGTTTGGCGAGGCTAAAGCTGTAGAATCCCAGATTACAACCAAGGTCCAAAATCCGTTTGCCTTGAACCGGGCTCGCTGCTTTGAGGATCATTTGTAAACGTTGGTAGGGCGTTTGGGATTGAACTTGTGTGCTGAGGTGGCGAAACTCGTAGAAGGGTAAGGGGTGATAAATATCTGCCCAGGTTTCGAGTTTGGAGGATTTGATTTTTGCAATGAGTTGGGCAATGGATTCTGCATTGGCATCATTGGGTTGACCGAGCTGGTCCAACGCGTCAAAGCTTTTTTGATAGGCAGAGATGGGCCAAACGTGTTTTGAAATTTTTCGAAATTGAGCCCGGATTTCATTGTCAAAACCGAGAAAGACGTCTGCATGGGTGTGGCCCAAGGCCAGCAAGGCTGCCAGGCGGTGTTTGCCATTGATGACCATGAACTGGCCATCTACCGTATGGACCAAGCTGATCGCGCCGTAGTGGCCAGGGCGGTAGCCTTGTTGATCGATTTGGTTGATGAGGTAGATAAATTGCTGGCATCGCATGTGCGCGTCACGCGACCCATGACAGGGGAACGGGAGTCGGCCTTGCAATGCCAATTGAAAATATTCCGTCGTACAATAATCAACCCCCCCCCCGGAAATTCCCCCGGCCCCCGGAAGTTCCCCGGAAGTGTTGATGGGTTTATTGCCTATTTCTTCAGACGCGCCCTTGGGCGCAGGTTTACTTGCGGCTATTTTATCGTTGCTTTTTTTACGACTCCCAAGATACGCTTTGGCGAAAGCGAGGTGGGGGCATTGCGAAAAATCTTTGCCTGAGAAGCTCCAACGGTCTGGTAGGAAATCCATGGTGTGTTGGATTGGTCTGGCCGTGAGATCGATTTTGGTGAGTGGACTGCGTATGTTTTGATAGCAGATGCCTTGGCTGATATCGAGCATGTCATAGCGGCCGCGTCCGAGGTGAACGAGATTGCGTCCACGGCGGATGAGAAGGTTTGTCAAACTTTTGGATCGACGAACCCCACGACCGATGATGCGTTTTGGAAAACTTGCGGGCAACCTTTAGCCTTTCAATTCACGAATCAATCCGATTGATTGAATCAGATGCTGTCTGCCACCAGGCAGGATCAGCCAGAATACCAGATACGCTACAGTATAGGCCAAAGCCATCACACCAAATCGCAGAAACAGGGTCAGTTCAAACAGGACAAAATGGTCAAATAGTCCCACCGCGACTGCGGCACAGATGGCTGCCAAGGCAGGCTTCCAGAGGACCGATCCCAAGTCTTTGGGTCGCAAGGGGGAGCCTTTAAAACAATAACACACCGCAGGGTATCGGATCAAGACAAAGTTAATGCTCAAAGACCATGCCACGCCGATGGCTCCCCATTGTGCGCCAATGGCAAAGCCTGTACAGGTGAGGACCGCTGCGAGGATGCCATACTTGAATTGCCGATGGGTGGTTCCCAGGGACATATAGACCCAGCCGGTGGCGACGTTGAAGGTTCCGATGAAAGCTGCGGGGACCAATGCCCGGAAAATCGGCACGGCATCAACCCATTGTTCACCAAGGAGGATTCGGATAATCGGGTCCGCGGCAATGGCGGCAAAGGCGATAATCGGCATCCCCGCAATGACAAGCAAACCCACCGCGCGTTGGTAATAGCGTCGATAAGTTTCAGGTTCGGATTGCAGGCGACTGAGCGCGGGAATCGCAATGGCGGTGATGGGGGTATTGATTTGATGGATCGGGAGCATCAAGAGGCTATAGGCTTTTTGGTACATACCTAGAGGTCCTTTGCCAGCGAATTTACCGATGAGGATGTTGTCTAGGTTGCGGGCGAAGTGGTTGGTGATATTGAACCCGGTGAGAAAGCCTCCCATTTTGAGCATGGGTCGCACGCCGCTGCCTCGGACGGGTTTGCCTGGGAGCCAGCCACTGGCGAACCAGACCATGAGCATGTTCGCCATTTGGGTGCTGAGGGTTTGGCCGACCAGGGACCAGACGCCGAATTCGTGCCAGGCCATGGCAATGGCGGTTGCGATGCCGACGAGTTGGGAGATGATTTGGATGGCAGCCAGTTTGCCGAACTTCATTTGTCGTCGGAGTAGAGCTTGGTGTTGGATGACCAGCCCGCCGAGGATTTGGCCCGGCGCGCCCGCCAGGGCGACCCAGAACAAAATGGGTTCATCAAAGAACCATGCAATCAATGGCGCCAGTGCAGCAGTCAGGACTGCGATGCCAGAGCTGATGACAAGGTTGATCCAAAAGAGGGTGCTGATTTGTTCGTGTGTGATTTTGTCCTGTTGGATGGTGGCCATGGAGAGGCCCATGTCTTTGAACAGGACGATGAAGCTGACGACGACGGCAACCATGCCGATGAGGCCGAAGTCTTCGGGCTTGAGCAGGCGAGCCAGTACGGCCGTGGCACCCATGCTGATGACAAAACTTCCCGCACCTGCTGCAAGGGTGATGGCCCCGCTGCGGACGGACCTTCCCTTGAGGTCGTCTTTGAGATGCTCGGTGTCAAAATGTTGCTTCGCCAAAACAAACCTCAGAAAACACGAGGGGGAACAGGTCCAAACGCATAATCCCCCGGTGGTCAAACCGGGTCAATCAGGAAAAAACCGGGGGTATGATGATTTTATCGGCTATTTAGGCGTGAGTCCTAAGCGAAGAAGCTCGGTGGTTGGGATGATTGAAAGCGTTTTGCGGCCATTGGTCGCGGGTCTGTCACTGGGGGAGAGCATGAACGGGGTTGCCAAGGCAATTGCGGATCATACGCTTTAGAACCTCATCGAACCATGCGTCGTGGGTGAAAAGAATCCGACCCTTCAGAAGACTTCAGGGTTCGGCGTTGTGATAGCTGCAAGCAAACGTATGCCAAGGGCAAGCCCGAAGGATTGACGGGAGAGAGAAGCGATACCCAAAAAATGGCTGGAAGGTGAAGGTCCGGGAAGAATACCGAAGGCTAAAAGCCAGCCCGAGGGAAAACTTCCGGGGGTCCGGGGGGGGGGTTAGGATTTGGAACTGCGGAGGGCTAGGATCAGTTCGACTTTGCCGACGTGTTCATCGAGCTGCATGGCAATGGTATGGGCATCGAGCCCGGTATCCGCGAGGCGATAGACGGATTCTGCGAGTGGGTCTTCAGGCAAGGGCGGGGGTGGCGGGGGTGTTTGGTTTAGAGGCTGCTTTAGATTTTCGGGCCAGTTGTTTTCAGCGTTTCGTAGTTCTGCGATTCGCTGGTCTGCTTCTGAGAGAAGGTGTTCGAGTCGTCGGGCTTTGGCATCGAGTTGTAGGCTGAAGCGTTTGGTGAGATCTTCGACTTCGATCATGAGGTCTTCGAGTTGTCCTTGGAGGCCTCGGGCTTGGTGGTGGCGTTCGAGAATCTCTTTTGGGCTTGCGGTGGTGGGGCGGTTGCGTTGTTTGCTGCGGAGGCGGAACATCATCCATGCGATGATGAGTGCGATGCCTCCGACGAGCAGAAAATCTTTCATCGGCAGGAATGCCACGACAGTAAGCGAAGTTGAGGCTAGGATGGTGTTCATGGACAGTGACTCTATGATCCCGCCCCGGCACCGGTTCGTCAAAGCGGTGGTTCAAACCCTGGCGGCACGTTGTGGTATTTCGCCTGGCAATCGGCTGGTTTTGGCGGTGAGTGGCGGGGTGGATTCGGTGGCTTTGTTGGAGGTGATGGCCCATCTGGGCGCCCGTCGTAAATGGCGTTTAACTCTGGCGGTCGGTCATGTGCAGCACCATTTGCGTGACGACGCTGAGGCAGACGCGGTGTTTGTGGAGCAATTGGCGGGGCGATTGGGCTTGCCTTACTTTCGGGAAGATGTGCATATTGAAAAAAGTGGGAATATTGAAGCAGCAGCCAGACATGCTCGTTATGGCGCTTTGGAAACGATGGCCCGGAAGTTTGACGCTTCTGCGGTGGTGACGGCCCATCATGGTGACGATCAGCTTGAAACCCTGCTCATGCGATTGATGCGTGGATCTGGACTCACGGGTCTGAACTGTATGTCTTGGCGAAGGCGGTTGTCGCCTGAATCTTCGGTTTGGTTGTTGCGGCCGATGTTGGGGGTGGACCGGGCGATGGCGTGCGCGTTTTTGAATGAGATTGGCCAGGATTGGCGTGAAGACCACACCAATGAAGATACGACTCGTCTTCGGGCGTTGGTTCGCAAGCAGGTGATGCCTGCCTTGAAGCAAGCTGGGCCGGCCGTGGTCGAGCGGGCAGCCGATACGATTGAACAATTACAACAGGTTCACCGCTTTTTGGATCAGACAGCCGATGAAGCGTTGAGGCGATGCATTTTCTCGTCGGGGTCTTCTTTGATTTTGGATCGCAAGGAGGTTGGGGCCTTGCCTGCGGCAGTGGCTTGTGAAGTTTTGCGCAAGGCCTTGTTCTCTTGCGGAGCCTCGGCAGACGGGGTTCGAGCCAGACAAATCCAATCTTTACGCAAGATAGCCTCCGATGGTCGGGGCCATTGCCGTCAGCTCTCATTTGGAGATGGGGTTAGGGTCAAGGTAACATGCTCGCAGTTCATTTTTTCTCATGCTACTGAAAGTTGATAGGCCTTGATGAGTCGTTTAGCTCCGCCTTTGCGATTGAAAGATGCCATTGCCCCTACTTGCCGTCGTTCGACGTGGCTGCTTGGGGTTGGGGTGTTGGTGTTGTGTGCGATTCCTTTGTTGATTGACTTGGGGGTTCGTGACTCGTGGCATACGATGGAAAACATCACGCTGGCCTCGTCGCAGGAAGTTTTTCTGGCGATGAATGGTTGGCATGAGATACCTCAAAACCCCGATGCGTGGATTGTGCCGACGTGGCGTGGGAATCCGAGGCTCAACAAGCCTCCTTTGGCGGTGTGGCTGAATTTGCTGGCCTGGAGTGATTTAACGCCTGCGACATCGACCACGCGTCAATTGACGTGGCGAGCGAGGTTGGCCTCGGTGGGAGTGGGTCTGGTCATGCTTGTGGGGGTATTCTGGTTAGGTCTGAGTGTGGGGAATATTCATACTGCTTGTTTGGCGACATTGGCGGTGGGGACGACGTTGCTATTTGAGCGTCAGGCCCGCTTGGCATCGTATGACATTCACTTGGCAGCGTTTGTGACGTTGGCGGTGGCGGGCGCGTGGTGGGCGATGGGGCCGTTGCGGGCGTTGGGCCAGCCGTCGACGCGTCGGTGGTTGTTTGGCTGGCTTGTTTGTGGCCTAGGCTGGGGAGCTGCGGTGCTGTCTAAGGGTCCATTGGCGTTGGCGTTGGTGATTTTGCCGATTTTTTTGGCGATGGTCATCGGGCGACCTTGCTTCAAACGCAGTCTGCTGGGCTTGGTTCTAGGCATCGCGGTGATGCTGGCGACGGCAGGGCCTTGGTATCTGTATATTTTCCAAAATTATGAAATTGCCGGCGGCTTGGCAAAAGAATACCGTGCGGCCCGTCCGGAGTATCAACCGCTTTATTATTACCTGGGATTGCTGGGATTGGTGTGGCCTTGGACGGTGTATCTCATCGGCGGCTTATCGCATCCGTTTGGCCTCGTACGAGGCGAGCGGAAGCGTCAATTATTATTGGCGTGGAGTTGGTTTTGCCTGACGTTTATTCTCTTTACCATTCCCGAAGCCAAGCAACAACGTTATATCCTGCCTATTCTTCCGGCCGTGGGCCTGATGGTGGCTGCGTTGTGGCAGGACCATCAACGCTTGAGCGATCAAGGTCAATCAGATCCGGGTTTGAACTTGGTTCGCGTTCCCCATTGGATTGTGTTGATGGGAACGTCGCTGCTGATCGTTCCTTTTTTGATGTGGCAGGATTGGCTTATTGCGAAGGGTTGGGAAGATATCGCCCGTTTTGGAGATATTTCGGGGGCTGTTTTGTTGCCTTGGGCGTTGGTCTTGATCGGGATTAGCTATGTGGGCATCAAGGCCCACTGGACAAACAAATCCCTCAAAGCAGGCTATTGCACCGCGGTCTGGGCCTTGGTTTTTACCACGGGGATTTTGCATGCGTACGCGTATGGCCCCAAGCAACAGCACCCCGTTCATGACGAGGCTGCCCGGGTGGTGCATCAGGTCAACGGCGCACCCTTGCGATACCTGCGAGCGGGGACCCATCACACCGAACTCAACGAAGAATTTGTGTTTTACGTGCGTCGGATCATCCCAACGATTGAGCCCAAAGATTTGGAAGCCTATCTGGCCGAAACAGCGTCACAATCCGTTTGCTATATCCTGACGCTTGAAGCGGATCAGGCCAGTGACGTTTTATTGAAATCAGGGTTTGAACGTGTACTCACGGCCAACCAGGATTACCATTCCAATAAAATGCCCACTGAACTGTGGCAGTATCGGACGGCATTGAAAAGCGAGTGAGATGTCAAAATATCACCTTGCCAAGAGGTGGCGTTCAGCATTTGAGAGCCTCACGCATTCAATCGTTGTATCTAGAAAAAACTGGGATCGTTCAAGAGAGGGTGTTCTAGATTCAAGTCTTTCTGGGGGGAGTTGCCGGGGGTTGCCTTGAGGGCGGGGGTACTGCCGGGGGTTGCCGGGGGTTACCGGGGGTTGCCGGGGGTTACCGGGGGTGTTGGCCGGGGACTTTGACTCTTGGGGCATCGTTCCAGAGCATTTCCAGATCATAATGGGCCCGGGTGGGTGGGTCGAACAGATGAACCACCACGTCCACAAAATCGACGACCAGCCAGGCTGCATCAGCATCGACATCAATGCCCAGGCGATCTAGGTCATGGGTCTGAGCGACTTCCTTAAGTTCATCAGCGACCGCTTTGATCTGGCGGTTACTGGTGCCTGAGGCAATCAAAATGTAATCGGTGATCTGGCAGATATTTCGCACATCAAAAAGAACAATGTCTTCGCAATGACGGTCTTGAAGCAGTTTGGCTGCTTCAATTGAAAAGGCCAAAAGTGTTTGCTGGTACGGGGAATCATCCTTGCGATTCTGGACTTCCAGAATGCGTGATTCAGAACTCGGTACGTTGCCCAATGCGGAGGTGTCTCGATCCATGATGCCAAGGATAGCGAATGTGCCGAGAAATTGGAAACGCCCCCCGGAAACGCCCCCCGGAAGCCCCCCGGAAGTACCCCCGGTAATCTCCCCGGAAAACCCTCTGGAAATGGATTTCAAACAATAGCCACAAAAAATACAAAAAGACACAAAAACAAAGGGTTGAACCAATTTTAATCGGAGGGTTGTGTCTGAAATTCAGGGATGACAAGCGGAGGATGTTTTCTCGTCTGTCTCGCTTCTGACTCTTGCGTTTGTCTTTTTTGGTGGCGATTCTTTTTCTGTCTTGGACGGTTGTTTGTGCGCATCAAAAAGGAAGGCTGGGGATGAACCCAGCCTTCCTTAGTAAAGACTATTTTAGAGCTATATCGCTTATTCAGCGAGGCCGACGACAGCCGCGATGGCAGGAGAGAACTTCACGATCAAGCCTGCAAAGACGACTGAGACGATGCTGACCAGTTTGATCAGGATGTTCAGCGATGGGCCAGAGGTATCTTTGAACGGATCGCCGACGGTATCGCCGACCACGCCGGCTTTGTGAGCGTCCGAACCTTTGCCGCCGAATTGGCCGGTTTCGATCCATTTCTTAGCGTTGTCCCATGCACCACCTGCGTTGGCCATGAAGATCGCCATGGCAAAACCGCAGACCAAGGTGCCGCAGAGAAGTCCCATGACGCCAGCGACACCGAGGATCAGTCCCACCACGATGGGGACTAGGACTGCCATGATCGAAGGGATGATCATTTCTTTGAGTGCGCCCGTGGTGGAGATAGCGACACAGTTGGCGTAGTCGGGATAGTGTTTGCCATCGACTTCGATTTCCATGGGCCATTTCATTGGGTCCGCCACATCTTCTTCGCTCATGCCAGATTTTTTGAAGCCTTCTTTCATGATGGCGAACTGTCGGCGACATTCGTCGATCATGGCAAAAGCTGCACGTCCGACGGCGTTCATGGTCATCGCACAGAAGACGAAGACCAGCATCACGCCGATGAACAGGCCGCAAAGGACCTTGGGGTTGAGCAGAGTGACGTTGTAGTAAGCCATGATGTCCGGGATGGTCATCGTGGCGGTGATGACTTCGTGGCCTCGGATGAGGACCGTATCGTGCATACCGATGAGATGTACCTTGACGGTGGCGACATAAGCAGCGAGCAGTGCCAGAGCAGTCAGAGCCGCTGAGCCGATGGCAAAGCCTTTGCCGGTGGCTGCGGTGGTGTTGCCCAGGGAGTCGAGCATGTCAGTGCGTTCACGGACATAAGGAGGTTGTTGGGTCATTTCAGCGTTGCCACCTGCGTTGTCGGCAATGGGGCCATACGCATCGGTGGCGAGGGTGATGCCCAGTGTGCTGAGCATGCCGACGGCAGCAATGCCGACGCCGAAGGCACCCATGAGGAATTCATGTTTACCGCCTGCAAAGTTGAAGGCGAACAGGATCGCAAAGACCACGGTGATCAGTGGAATCCAAGTGGAGATCATGCCCTCGGCAATGCCTGAGATGATGACCGTGGCAGGACCCATTTTGGCCTGTTCACAGATTCGTTGGGTGGGTTTGTGTTCATAGGAAGTGTAGTATTCAGTTCCCCAAGCGATGATCAGGCCAGCGAGTATGCCGGTGACGATTGAACCCCAGATGCCGAGGTAGCTGATCCCTGCGATATCGCCGAGGAGGTATTTGAGGATAAAGAATGAGCCAATGATGATCAACGCTGAGCTGAGCCAAACACCTGCGTGGAGGCTTTTGAGCAGTTGAGCGAAGCTGGCGTTTTCCTTGGCTCGCACGGAGAAAATCGACAGGATTGAAGCAAGAATGCCCAGTCCCGCGAGTACAGGTGCGGTGATGAGCAGTTTGATGGCATCATCAGTGGGAATATGCATTTGCATGGCAGCTGCCGCGGCAAGTGCCATGGCTGCGAGAATCGAGCCATAATAAGATTCGTAGAGGTCTGCACCCATGCCTGCGACATCGCCGACGTTATCGCCGACGTTATCTGCAATCGTGGCAGGGTTGCGAGCGTCGTCTTCGGGGATACCCGCTTCGACTTTACCCACAAGGTCCGCACCCACGTCAGCAGCCTTGGTGTAGATGCCACCACCCACGCGAGCGAACAATGCTTGCAGTGAAGCACCCATCGCAAAGCTCAAGGTCAGGGTCGTGATGCTCACCAAGTCAGTCGTGGCGTTGATGCCTTTGGTTTTGGCCAAGATGATAAACCAGACAGAAACGTCCAGCAACGCAAAGCCCGTGACGCACAGCCCCATGACCGCACCGGCGCGGAAGGCCACTTTAAGACCATCATTGAGGGAGTTTTTGGCTGCATGAGCGGTTCGTGCCGAAGCATTGGTCGCGGTTTTCATGCCTAGGAAACCACACAAGCCCGAAAGCAAGGAGGCAATGATCACGCCCAAGAATGTCATCTCTTCCTGCAGGCCAGCTAAGCCCATCAGGAAAAGAATCACCGCTAACACCGCGACGACGGCATAAACCATCTTTGCTTGGCGTGCGAGGTAAGCATACGCACCATCACGGACCGCTTGGGCGATTCGGATCATGCTTTCGTCACCTTCGCTGGTGCTCATAAAGCCTTTATAAAAGACCATGGCCATCAAAAGTGCCGCTACCGCACCGATGGGTGCGAGCCAGAACAATGGAGGCAATGCGGTGACTGAATCAGTGGCGGCCGCCCAGGCTGGTGAAGCCATGAAAAATGCCGCTGCACCTGCCGTTAAAGTCAAGTTCCGTTTCATAATAAACCAAGCTCCTGCTGGGCATGAAAAAAACCGCGCAGCACGAAGACCTTCTTCGCACAAGCGACGGAAAAACAGTTTGAAAGTATATTGCAAAAAGACAGGCGAGGCATATGCCCAGGCTCAGTATCGAGCCTGAAGCGGGAGCGACACATTGCTGATGCCGTTGGGGGCATCTGTGGTCTCCTGTGGCAAGGCCAGTTGTTATCGTTGGGTGGTGGCTGACGGACGACCGGGGACTTCAACACGCTTGACGGACTTGCGTCGGGCACGTTGCTTGCGTTCAGAAGGCTTTTCATAATATGCCTTACGCTTGATATCCTTGGTCAGACCCTCTTTTTCACACAGCTTTTTAAAGCGACGCATGAGTTGCTGGGCAGATTCACCTGGACGAGCTTTAATCCGAATAGCCATAATGGATTCAATCCTTCTTCCTGAGCTTCAAATCAAGTCGGGCAGTATGGCATAGATTGCTCGCCAATGCAACAAGCCCTTTTTAAGTGATTGATTCGCGACAACCCCACTATCCGTCAAATAGAGACAAGTGACGATCAAGCCGTAGTCAATGGGCAGTTTCGTATCGCGGTATCATTGGCGGATTGAAGCGTGTGGCTGGGGTTGAAAAATATGAAAAAAGATTGATTAAGTGGTGGTTTTTTGTATAGATACGTTTTTTTCGGTTAAAATATCTCGCTGTACTTTGTGGAGGCTGGATCTGTGGGTGTTCGCTTGTGGCGAACGGTAGTCATGACTAAACCGCAAACATCACAATCCACTTCCTCAGGAAACGAAGCAACTTCCACGACCCAGCGGGTGGCAGTGCTTTTCAAACCTTATTCAGCAACGCTTGTTGGCGTGGTCCTGTTCATGTTGGTTTTGACCGGCGTGAATATGCTGCGGCCGTTCTTTATCAAACTGCTTTTTGATGAAGTTTTTCCCGGTCAAGGCAACCCACTGGGCAATCTAGGCTTGCTGATGTTCATCCTCTTGGGGGTGATGATCGTCTATGTGGCTCGCAATATTCTGTTTTACTATTCCAAGTCGGCAGCGGTCACGGTGGGTGAAAATTTCTGTTTCACCATTCGCAAACGCTTGTTTGAGTATCTACAGCAATTGAACATGCGTTTTTTTCGTCAGAACAATGCCGGGGAAGTCTCCAGCCGTCTGATGAATGATAGTTTTGTGATTCAGCAGTTTATTGCAGATGATTTGCCGAAGCTTCTTCAGGCTATTTTTACGTTTGTGGGTGTGTTGGCGATTATTTATGCGGTGAATTGGCCGTTGGCGTTGGTGAGCACGATTGTGTTGCCGTTGCATTTGTTGACGCATCATTATTTTAAGAGGCCGATCAAAGAGGCCAGTCGTGAAGCATCGTCACAGCTTTCTTTGGTCCATGGCGATTTGATCGAAAAATTTCTCGGCGCAGAAGTCGTCAAAGGTTTTGCGGGTGAACAGCGAGAAAGTGAAGCCTTCGGGCGAGCCATTGACCGTTCACGCAAAAGCCAGCTGAAAAGTAAAAGCTATCACATTGTTCAAAAAGTCATTGCCGACTTGCTCGTGGGTGTGGGGACCGTGGGACTGCTGGGGTTTGGTGCTTATCAAGTCCTCAAACCCGTCGATCCCATGAGAGCGGGAACCTTTATTATGTTCTTTGCCTACGTGGGGATGCTCTATCCCACCGTGATTGACCTGATGAGTGGCCTCGCCAAATTTACACGAACCACCGCCAGTGTGGACCGTATTTTTGACATGCTTCAAACCGGGCAGCAGGAACAGCAACTTGACCATGAAGGCCCCAAGCCGCCGATTCGGGGCGAACTGGTCTTTCGCAATGTGGACTTTGGCTATGTACAGGGCATCCCTGTTTTGAAAAAAGTTTCATTTACCGTTTCGCCCGGCCAAGTGTGCGCTATCGTCGGTCCCTCCGGGGCAGGCAAAAGCACCCTTGTCAGCCTCTTGCCACTTTTTAATGAAGCTACGCGAGGCAGCGTTGAGCTAGATGGCCTCGATGTGAAAGACATCGACCTCACTTACCTACGTCAAAACATCGGCGTCGCTTTTCAAGAATGCTTCCTCTTTAATAGCTCCATTGAAGAAAATTTGCGTTATGCCAACCCCAATGCCACCACCCGGCAAATTATGGACGTGGCCAAGCGGACCGGGGCGGATGACTTTATTCAAAAATTGCCTGATGGCTACGAGACCCTCGTCGGAGAAAATGGGGTCAACCTTTCGCGAGGTGAAAAACAAAGAATTACGTTGATGCGAGCGATGTTGAAAAAACCTAAAATTTTAATTCTCGATGAAGCAACCGCTTCGCTTGATGCAGCTAGTGAATCGCAGGTCATCCCGGCGATTCTCGAATTTATGCACGGAAAGACTACTTTGATGATCACACATCGTCCACAACTACTTGAACATGCTGACCAAGTGATCCAATTGCAGGAAGGACGTGTGGTGTACCAAGGTTCCTCCAAAACGTTTGATCACGAAGCCTTTGCAGGTAACTTGGTGTCACCCTCGCCAGTTCAACGAGATACCAAAGAAGGCTCGGACCGTTGGCCCGTTTTGCGTAATTTGGCCATGCTCCTCTCGATGGGTCTTGTGGGAACATCCCTCATCATGACCACGCCCGCCATGGCTGCAACTGCTGCTGAAAAGGTGACTGCTAAAAAAACAGCCCCCAAAATATCTCCCAAAGTCACCAAAAAAACGATTCAAAAGTCCACCATTCCCCATGCTATTTTTGAACCGATGGTCGGCCTCAATGATCTGCAAGTGGCTGAACTGCTTGATGTCATTGCTGCGAAGCTCAAAGCCCAAGGCTATTCCAATCGCAACCAAGCAGACCATCGCAAACAAATGCCACAACTCGAGGACTATCGCAATGTGCAGCTATTATCCAAAACCCAAGGGGCTGCCGTCCACTTGGTTCAACTGGGATTGAAAACCTTTCGAAGCCAACCCGTGCATCTATGGATCGCTGGCACCATCGTGCAAGGGAACACCCAAAAACCGATGGACCTCGAACCCCTCAAGGCCAGTCTGGCTCAAGCCCGCAAGTCGCTCCAGACCCATCAAGAAACACTCAAAGTCGGTGATCTCGCGATTGAAACCTTACGCCTAAGCTACATCGAACCAGACCGCTGCTTGGCAGTGTTGAAAACCTTGGGCTATCAGGTCATTGAATACAAAGCCGGTGCCAAAGGCCCCGGCCGTCACCAGATGATCAACCCGGACAAAAAAGTTGATCCTAAAAATCTCCCCGTGGTCGTTGCCGTACCAGGAACCGATGCGACCCAACTCGTCGGCGGCATCAAAGTCGCCAAAGGCGCTTTCGGGCTGACCATGACGCCAAGCATTCCTTCACCCTTGCCCGATCACACAGCCGCCGCACCCTTGATGGAACTGCTCATCTTGCATGACCCGGCGAGACCTCAACAGCACGCCAAATTACTGGACTTGATCCATCACACCATTGACGTGCCAGCTCGGCAAATTCTGGTGGAAGCCATGGTGCTGGAAATTTCTAAAAGTGCCCTAGACCAATTGGGCGTTCAATGGGAATTGCAAACCGCCAAGGCCAATTTGACAAGTCTTCAAATTGGGCGTTTGCCTGACTTGGCTGCGGGCGAAACGCCTGCGATGGATATTGGATTGGGCAATATCTTCGGCGAATTCAAAATACAACTGCAAGCGTTGGTTTCTGCGGGCAAAGCAAAAATTCTCTCAAGGCCAAGCGTATTAACGCTTGATAACCGTCAAGCATCCATTCGCGTGGGCGAGGAAATTCCCGTGGCGACCAGTACCGCGGGTGCGATTACAGGCGACAAAATCAGCTTTAAGTTTCAATACATCCCCATTGGCATTTTACTCAACGTCAGGCCACGGGTCAGCCGCAACGGCGATTATGTCAGTATGCAAATTGATGGGATTGTTTCCGCCAAAGTACCCGGCGAAGACTTGGAACTGCGTGATACCAAAACCAATGAGATCCTCGCAAGCGCGCCGCAGATTAGTACCCGTCGCGTGCAAACGTATAGTCGCGTCGCCAACAACACGCCGTTTATTATTGGTGGGTTGATTGCAGAGGATGATGTGGATTTAGAGAAAAAAGTTACGTTGCTAGGCGATATTCCCTTGATCGGAAAACTTTTTACTTCCTCAGCCAAGGCCAAGCTCAAACGTGAGGTGATTATTGTGATTACGCCTTATGTGTTGCCGACCAATCAGCTTGCCGGCCGGAATATGCCCAAGGATGAAGATTCGTTTGATAGCTTTGGCAACGAACTGTTTCGTGATGCGTATCGTATTCGAGCTGCGGATGTTTTTGATTTAACTTTTTTGCGTGAACATCTGGGCTTGCAACGTCTCACCGATCTAACCAATCAAGTCGTGTCCCGCAATGCCTCCTTGGCTCAAACCTATCCGTTTGATCGGTTCGTGGAGAATCGCATCCCAGGCGAACGGATTTTGGTCTATCGTCAAATGTATGGCGTGATTAAACGCCACCACCTTGACGAGCAAATCCGCTTACGCAAATTGATTTTCTTTGAACCTCAAAAAGAGACGGAAAACAAAGGGGCCGCGACTGGGTTTGAAGTGCGGTTCCTCTTGGCATCATTGGAAAAACAGTTGGGTTTGGGGGTGGCTTCCTCGACAGACGAGCCAGATTTAGAGCGTTTGTTTGGCGCGTTAAAAGGCAAGGCCGTGGCTTTAACCTGGACCCGTCAGCGGTATACGCAAAAGAGTCGAGACCTGCTCGCGCAGCCTGTGCCGCAGGTGAGTATTGTCGATTGTGCGGATCGCCAAGCATGGTCCAATGAACTTTGGACACGCAATCAGATCGATAAAAATGGCAATCAGCGTTATACCATTTTGCTTCACAGTGCCAAGGATTTGGATCGGCTCAAACGGGCGATTATTCTCAAGCAGACGGTGGCGATGAATGCGCGAGAAAACGCGATTACATTGGCGAACTTTGCCGTGGGCCGTCAGTTGTTGATGCCGACGGTGAAGCGTGACAAAGTTTATTTGGTGGACGATCAGGTTGCCAAATACTTTTTCTATACCGAGCTATACTATCCGGCTGTGCGAGAAGAATTGCAGCGTGATGCGGAGGCTTTGAAAAACATGCTCAAGGCCAGTAGCATGAGGCGATTGCTCGATGATCCCAATGGGGCCGACCGGCCGGCTCAATGGAAGCCTTGATTTTTAATTGGTACGAAAGAGATTTGATGCAGTATGACATCCATCAAGTGTTGACGAATCCTGATTTTTCGCAGCCTTGGGATAGCCCCGCTTGGGACAAGGCTGCGGTGGTGCAGATCGATCAATTTCGCCCTGAAAGTGGCGAGCATCATCCAACCACCCACGCCAAAGTTCTCTACGATGACAAAGGACTTTATGTTTACTTTCAAGTGCAGGACCAATTTGTTCATAGCACGGTGACGGATTTGCAAGGGTCGGTTTGCAAGGATAGCTGTGTTGAATTTTTTGTGGAACCCATCGCGGGCAAAAACTATTTTAACTTTGAAATTAACTGTGGTGGCACCATGTTGCTTTACTACATTGAAGATATACAAATAACCCCCAAACGTTACAAAGAAGTTTCTGCTGAAGATTGTCAGATGGTTGAAATCCATGCGATGATGCCCAAGGTGGTCGATCCGGAAATCGTTGAGCCGACGACTTGGACGATGGGATTTTTTATTCCGTTTGCACTGTTTGAAAAGTATCTGGGGCAGACCGTCGAGCCGGGACAGTGGCGTGGCAACTTTTATAAATGTGGCAGTCTCAAACCCCATTGGGCCAGTTGGGCTCCGATGGCCGGCAAGCAACTACAGTTTCATCAACCCCAGTTGTTTGGCTCTTTGCGATTTGTCCCAGCTCCGTAGAGTGTGATTGAATCACGGACCACGTTTGGTAAGAATCCGAATCTTCGGCCCCGCAAGGGCCTCAGAGTTCGGCTTTGTGATCGTTGGGATTTTCCGGGGGTGGGGTGGGGAATTTTGGTGTGGAGTTCCTTGTTGTGCCGACGACATAGGGTATGCCTACGATTTTAATAGCCTTGGGCGCTGTGAGTGGCGTGGTGATGGTCATCTCGCTGGCGTGGCCTCTGTTGATGCACTTTAAATTGCTGCGTCACAAATTGCATCGGATCGGCCGGATGCGTGCGCAGCCTCGGTATCGCAAAGCAGACGCATTTCTAGATGAATCACAACGCCATACCCTTGAGTCGTTGCAAGCGATGATGGGCGAGCAATTGGCGGTTTTTCCACGTATCCGCTTGGCGGAATTGTTGACGCTTGCCAAGGGGGATCTGGCTCACAACCCAAAACTAGGCCAGTTTGTACAGACGCAGACGGTGGACTTTGCGGTGTGTGATCGCAGTAGCCATCAGATTATGTTGGTGGTGGAGCTTCGCAATGCAGAGGATCAAACACCTGCGACCCTCGCGCGTCGCGCTCAACTGGATGACGTGTTGGAAATGGCAGGGATTCCGCTGTTGCCGATCACGCACCAAGTTCCCAAGTCGACCCATCAGTTGGCCAAGAGTGTGCAGGAATCCTTGGTAAGTTTTTTAGACTCCGCCCACACTTCAAAGAAGTCTATCCAAGCTGCTTGAATCCGTGCGGTCACGCTCCCCAATAGTGGGGAAGCCCACAAGAATCATATCTTGCGATTTTTCGTCGTTGTGTTGCGTTTATGGGTCGTCTGTTGCGGTGAGGCGAGGCGTTGCCTGCATGGTTGTTTGCGAATCTTCCCCTTCTTACTGATAACTAATAGCTTAAAAATGATGGCTGTCCCAGTTGGAACAGCCATCATTTTTAGATCAAGCCCAAAGGCTTTTTTTTATGTTTGCGTGGGAAACCCTCAGTCGATTTCCACGGTGGCCTGCCAACCATTGCCGAGCATGACCGCGGCATGTTTGTCTTGGAAGGACCTAAAAAGATTGTCGTCGATCTGTCTAAAAGATCCGTATCTGGTGTCCAGCTTATTGTGCGTGGCTTCAAAAGAGACATGGTTGTCGTTAAACCCAACGCTGCCACGCCATTCATTGGTGCCTAAAGTGGGGTTGGTGTGGACCGATTTAATCTTGAAGGCACCCTCGCCAATCGTAGCGCCCAGATTGTTTCCAGCAACCGTCCCATCATTATCTTTTGCACGATCAGAGATCACGACAGCTTCGCTGTTGGAAGTATCACGCCATTCATTGGGTCGCTGAAAGCTATTGGTTCCGGCATTTTTCATTTTCAGCAACGCATAGGAGAAATTAGCCGAAGAGATCGTGCCCGTGGTCCAAGGGTCCTTGGTTTCTGCAGGGCTGACTGCATAAGCACCGGTAAAGTAGTTGTCGTCGAGCAACTCTTGGTAACGAGCTTCGACCATGCAGCCACTGCCGATACCAACAGCAGGGTCGGCATATCCCGCGACGGTGACCAACTGCCCTGTGGTGCTACGGCCGGGATAGTAGGTGTTGTTGCCTTGGGAGAACAGAACCAAGCCGGTCTGGATGCCTCGAACCTGTGTGGAGTTCTGCATTTGACGGGCGGTCCGACGAGCTGCTCCCAACGCGGGCAACAGGATTCCGATCAACAAGGCGATGATCGAAATCACGACTAAAAGCTCAATTAGAGTAAACGCAAAAGATTGTTTTTGTGCAGAGCAACGTGTTGTATGGCTGCCTGTCTGTTTTGAAAAAATGACCATGATGCGATTTCCTTTAAATAAAGAGATAGAAAAATTGCAAAGGCTTCCGCCTGAGATGTAATAATAGTAGTTCGTGGGGGGAGGCTTTCAATGGTAAAATATCGCGATTTTGGGTGTTTTCTTGCGAATTGGCATGAAACGACCTGTTTGGAACAGGTCGTAATGATCAAGGACTCAGCCGTTGTCCACAAAAGGGCAAGGCCAAGCTGCCTCGGTCGAGGATTATTTTGCCTGCTTTGATGACATAGCGGGGGGACTCGAACATCACTTGAGCATTGGTTGGCAAGTTCGCGTAGACCGCGACATCGGCATCGGCATTGGGGCCGAGGTGACCTTTGTTTTTTAATCCCAAAGCTTTGGCGGGGGCCGCGCGGGTGATGATCGCAATTTCGTAGAGAGTCATTTCTCGTTGGATTTGCTTGAGGCCGGTCTGTTCAGTCGCTGCTCGGTGACAGCGGGCGAGTTGTTCATCCCGAAAGGGTTTGTTCATCAGCAGGGCAATGAGTTGGGGGTAGTGCATAAAGCTTCCGCCGTTGGGATGGTCTACGGTTAATGCATACCGCCAGGGGTCATCCCAAAGCAGAGCCAGTTCCAGCCCGATGGCCCATTGCAATGCGTGGGCTGCTTTGTGGGGTTGATGGGTTAAGGGCATGACCCCAAAGCAATCCTCATTAAACGTTTCACTGAAGAAGGCAGGTCGGGTTGGCGAAGACGTTTGTTGATAGAGCTTGTATTCCAAAGGCAAGTCGGCGGTGGCGGTCATGGCGGGGCCGAAGCTGACAAGGCCGAGGTCCGCGGTGATGCGGGGGGATTGGGCGAGTTGGTTTAAGAGGTCGGGGACCGCACTTTTTACGCCTGTGTTTTTCGTTTTGCCGTAACAGTAGTATTGCAAGTGCGCGAGGTGGGCTCGCTGGCCATCAAGGCTTTGAATCATCTCGCGGGTAATGGTGACGTTGCCCGCTTCGCCGAGTTGTGGGCCATGCACATGCACCGGATGGGAGAGTTCCAGTTCGTCGGCCGTTTGAGCAAGCAACGTTAATACCGTCCGGGGTGTGACAGGCGTATGACCCACCGTGTCGTCCAAGCTCTCAATGCGATGTTGCGTTGGGTTCTGTCGCCAACGGCTCACCCCTGCGGGGTTCACGGCTTTGATTCCAAAACTGCGACTTGTTTTGAGAATTTGAGCGATCAATGCTTTGGCCTTCGCTTTATCTCCTTTGGCAAGATGGGCGATGATTGCTTCGTGGTTTCCCATGAGCGTCAGAAGCCCGGTATCGAGGTAAGGGATCGCGTCGAGTTGCAGATGGGCATAGTCCGAACTCACGGGTGGGACCGCTGCTTCAATGGCGGTGGTGTAGCCAAGCGAAGCATAGCGTTGTCCGGTTTGCAGGGCTGTGGGAACGACCGGGGCATAGGCGGCCGTGGATTGGATCATCCGAGCGGCTGTGGTGGCGGGCGAGGCAATGTGGGTGTGCATTTCAATGCCGCCTGGCATGACGACGTTGCCAGTGATGTCCAGAACTTTCACCGGTTGATTCGTGGGCAACGAGTTCGTCATTTTGCCATTGACAATAAAAAGGTCTTGGATCTGGCCATCGATGCCATTGGCAGGGTCGTAGAGCAGACCTCCTTTAAGATGCAGTGCGGTGGTCATCATGCCCCCCCCGGAACTTCCCCCGCCCCCGGAAGTCCCCGCCGGTTTCCCCCAATTTTTTAAAGAGGGCGATCATTGGATCTGCCGGGGCGGTGGTGGGGTCATCACATTGCCATTGAAGCGTGGTGTCCGCGAGCATGATGCGAGCTGCTACTTTCATCGGTGACAAAGAAAAACTGACAGCAGCTTGTGGGTCGGGTTGTTCATCAATGGCAATGCGTTGACAGATGGAGGGAGCTTGAAGTTTTCCCACATGAATGAGTAGATCAACCGCTTGCCGAGCGAGAAGGGTTTGCAAAGGTGGGCAAGATGTTGGCGTCGCTTTGGCAAAATCAATGCCGCCGAGCTGAGGGTTGATGCCAGTGATCCAGAGCAGTTGGTCGATCAAGCCTCGGAAGTTCCCCCGGAAGTTCCGGGGGAACTTTGGTTTGGCTTTGTCGGGTTGTTCCCAGACGGCCACGCGATGCTGGGTTTGCATGGCCCCTGCATAACGATGGGCTGCACTTAGAGCTTGAGGCGTGGTTTGTGCATCGCATTCAAGAATCAAATATAAATTAAAGGGGTCTGACCCCTTTTTAATATCTGACCCCGCATGACGGTGTGCCGCACTGAGGGTTTGAGGAGTCGTTTGTGTATTGCATTCAAGGATTAGATAATCCGAATTTAAGGTGTCGGGTATTTTTTCGAGGTTTTGCACGTCACCGAGTGTTTGGATTTTTTGAACGCAAGGGGATTCCTTTGGAAGCTTCAGGGGGGAGGCTTGGTGCCAAACTTTTTGACCTCGGGTGATGCAGAGGTCTGTTGGCAAGGCAATGCGAGCCTTGCAAAGTTGGGCTGCGGTGATGGCAGCTTGTTGAGCTTCAAGGGTTAAATGGTCGAGGCCCACAAAGGTGGGAGCAATCGATTGGGCCAGTAGATTGCAGGCTTGGGTGAGTGCGTCGTTGACGGACGCTGATTTGCCGTGAATCATCGCGGCAAAGGGTAAGTCTGATTGTTGATTTGCAGCTTCTATAGCCATGATAGAAACGCAGGCTGGGGTTGAGTTTGTTTACGATTCAGTGAGGATGGCATTAAGCTTGGTCAATTCATCTTCAGAAAACTGAGGGTTCTCCAGAACCTTGACGTTTTGTTTGATCTGATCGACCTTGCTGGCTCCGATGAGTACGCTGGTGACTCGCTTATCATTGAGGGCCCAGGCCAACGCCATTTCCGCGAGGGTTTGTCCGCGTTGGCGTGCATGATCGTTGAGCTGATGGATTTTGCGTCGCAGGTCGGTGGTGACTTGGTCGGGTTTGAGAAAGCCCTTCGGGTCCGCTGCGCGTGAATCTTTGGGTAGAGGCTCTGAGAGATAGCGATCTGTTAAGAGTCCCTGTGCCAAGGGACAAAAGCAGATAACGCCCATGCCTGCATCTTCGGTGTGTGGGAACAGGTCTGTTTGCGGCCCTTGGCTGAGCATGTTGTAGCAAACTTGGTGAATCAACAGGCGGGTATAGTCTTTGTTTTCCACCGCTTGGACAGCTTGCTGGGTTTGCTCGCCTGTATAGTTACTGATGCCTGCGTACAAAGCTTTACCTTGTTTGACTGCGGTATCGAGCGCGCCGAGTGTTTCATCGAGCGGTGTTTGGGGGTCGGGTCGATGGTGGTAGAAGATATCGACGTAGTCGACCTTCATGCGTTTGAGGGAAGCGTCGAGACTTGAGAGCAGATACTTTCGTGATCCCCAGTCGGCATAGGGGCCCGGTCCCATGCCGTAGCCTGCCTTAGTCGAGATGATCAGTTCATCGCGTGGCAGTTGCTTGAGGATTTTACGAAAGCGTTTTTCTGCGGACCCTGGCGGTGGGCCGTAGTTATTCGCCAGGTCAAAATGGGTAATACCAAGATCAAACGCAGTGAAGCAGAGTTGTTCTGCCTCGCTGTCATCGGCATGGTTGCCGAAGTTATGCCAAAGTCCGAAGCTGACTGCTGGTAGGAGCAGTCCGCTTTTTCCGCAACGTCGAAACCAGTTGCGAGGGACGCGGTTATACCGATTGATCGCAGGTGTGTAAGCCATGTTTGTGATCCATTTATATCTTAGTCGTCGATGGAGATTAGTTCTACTTCAAAGACGAGGGTTGCGTTTGCTGGGATGCCTGGGCGACCTTGTGGGCCGTAGGCAAGATCCGCTGGGATGACGAATAGGTATTTGTCACCTGTGACCATGAGTTGGACACCTTCGGTCCAGCCTTTGATGACGCCGTTGAGTGGGAAGGTTGCTGGCTCACCACGTTTGTAGGAGCTGTCAAAGACGGTTCCGTCGATGAGTGTTCCGTTGTAGTGGACGGTGACTTTGTCGGTTGCTTTGGGATGGACGGTGCCGGTGCCTTTGGTGATGACGTTGTACTGTAGGCCTGACTTGGTGGTGGTGACACCTTTTTTCTTGGCATTTTCTTGTGCGAAGGCTTTGCCTTCAGCAAGATTTTGCGTGGAGTCGCCGGCTTGTTTGGCTTGCATGGTTTGTTGCAATTTCATCATTGCTTCTTGCATTTGCGCTGGGGTCATTTTAGCTTCATTTTTCTTGACCGCATCGGTGAGGCCGTTGATGACTGCTTGGAGGTCGATTTCGAGTCCTTGAGCTCCAAAGCTTTGGCCGATGTTCATACCGATGGTATAGCTAAATTTCTGTTGATCAGTCATGGCTGGTTGGGTGGTGCTTTCAGCAAGGGCCGGGACAGTGAGAAGGGCCAGAAGGGCAATGATTCGTAACATTTTTTTTTCCTTTATTGAGGGTTCGATTTGAAACAACGATATTCTAGTAAATTTTGAACTGAGAGCCTACTTGGCGTATTCGATGGTTCTCATTTCGCGTAGGACGGTGATTCGGATTTCGCCTGGGAAGGTCATTTCATCACTGACTCGTTTGGCGATGTCGCGTGCGATGTAGACGCAGTTTGAATCGTCCACATTGTCTGGGTCGACAATCACGCGGACTTCGCGGCCGGCCTGGATGGCGTAGGCCTGGCGAACGCCTTCGTGTTCGGTTGCGATGTCTTCGAGTTGCCGGAGTCGACGGATATATTTTTCGAGTGTTTCACGTCTGGCTCCTGGCCTAGCACCACTGATGGCATCTGCCGCCATGACGATGGGGGTGTAAGGGCTCGTGGAGGGGATGTCATTGTGATGGCCGCCAATGGCGTTGAGGACTTCATCGCGTTCGCCGAATTTCTTGCAGAATTCCATACCGATTTGGGGGTGTCCGCCTTCGACTTCGTGGTCCATGGCCTTGCCGATGTCATGGAGATAGCCACAACGCCTGGCCAGTGTGCCGTCGAGTCCGAGTTCGTCGGCGATGACTTGGCAGAGGAAGGCAACTTCCATGGAGTGCCGCAAGATATTTTGGCCGTAACTGGTTCGGTAGTACAGTCGTCCCATGGCTTCGGAGATGCGAGGGTGTAGGCCTTGGATATTGGCTTCGATGTTCGCTTCTTTTCCGAACTTGACGATGCGTTGTTGCATTTCGCCTTGGACTTGTTCGACGACTTCTTCGATGCGTGAAGGGTGGATGCGTCCATCGTCGAGCAGCTTGGTGAGCGCTTCGGTGGCAATGGCGCGTCGGACGG
This sequence comes from Planctomycetota bacterium, assembly GCA_024279865.1. GTDB lineage: Bacteria > Planctomycetota > Phycisphaerae > Phycisphaerales > Phycisphaeraceae > JAJRRC01. The sequence goes on from JAJRRC010000037.1 coordinate 40,925, forward strand.
GATCAAAGCAGGAGACGACGACAACACCTGGGGTGTCATCGACGATGACATCGACGCCTGAGGCTTTTTCAAATGCTCGGATGTTGCGTCCTTCGCGGCCGATGATGCGGCCCTTCATGTCGTCCGAGGGGACAGGGATCGTATTCACCGTGGAATCCGCAGTATGCTCCGAGGCATAGCGTTGGATGGCCTGAAGGGTGATTTTCAGGGCGATATCTTTGGCTTCTTCCTCAGCCCGCAGAGTGGATTGTTGAATAAGCTGGGCAGCTTCATGCTGAACTTCATGCTCGACGAGCTGAAGGGTTTGCTTGCGAGCTTCTTCTTCATTCATGTTGCTGATGCGAAGGAGAATTTGCTTTTGTTCGTCGCGTGATTTGTCCAGCAATTCCTTGCGTTCAACAAGAATGGTGCTGATTTGAGCGTCCTTGGCCGCCACGGATTTTTCACGGGCCTTGATCTTGTTGTCTTGGTCGTCAAGGTACTTTTCTTTGGTGCTTAGGACATCGAGCTTGCGGTCGAGATTGTCTTCTCGTTTTTGCAGGCGGCGTTCGGTTTCTTTGAGCTCATTGCGGGCGGAATCCATGTCCCGGTCAAAGTTTTCGCGACGTTTGGCCAGCTCATTGCGGGAATCCAGCTCGATTTGTTTTTTGTAGGTTTGAGCCTCGGCCTGGGCTCGGTTGGTGATATCTTTGGCTTCGCGTTGGGCATTGCCCATCACTTGCTTGCCGATGACTTTGCCGATGATGACGGTGGTGGCAATACCGACTGCGACACCCACGAGGGTGTAAATCAGTACGGACGTTTCAATCGCGGAGAGTAGAAGAATCAATTTCTAGGCCCTTTCCCTTTAGAACAACGGGGCAGTCACAGCATAAATGGATGCTGTGATCCAACCATTACAACGCCACCATCAAAGTGGGTCCGGGGAAGGCCATCAAGTTTGATCAATTCGTGAATAAATTTAGAGGAGTCCGAGCCGGGTGCTTTCAAGGGAAACAGAAAGACCTGTTTCCCTTCCATTGGAGAGGAATATGCCATGGCGCGGTTCTTGGGGAGCAAGGTGCCGTGCTGTGATGTCATGTCGAAAGCTATTCAAAAGGCTCGAAATCTTCATTAATCTATTCCATCCCACTTTTGGGACAGCCAAATTGCCTGAATTTAGGCAGTTCGGATTGATCGGCTTGATGCCTTTAGGACACATTTATCCAAGGCGCGTGCCGGTTGTCTCAGACGTTACAACCATCCTTGTTTGTATTTAATAGAAGGAATGGTCGACGCTTCAGTGTACCGTGGTGAGGTCTTTCCCGTCAACTAAACTTTTTAGGGGGGATTTTTTGATCAGCTTGGTCTTGAAGTGCTCGTTGGAGTTTTTCGCGGTAGAGCAGGCTGATCATGTATTCATAGTTGGCCATCAAACTTGCCAGGGACCACCCCGGGCGGCCGTCAAGAATGCCCAAACGCACAAGGTACATGTACAAAAACCGCAACGCAGGCCGGCAAGGAACCCGAGGCCAAACGTGACGACGTAGCCATTGGCGGTATCGGAGCATGTCCCGGAATAGTTCGTTGGATTGGGCGACGCGGCTTTCTCCGAGCCGTTGTTTGACCCATTCATCGCTTTCAAGGTCGGCATAGCGGATGTGCTTGGCGATGTATTGGGACATGGTTTCGCTACGAATGTGGAGCATCTGATGTCTTAAATAGTCCGTTGCTCCTTGGCATATCATGTGTTCGTGAACGCTTCGGTCTTCATATCGGGCCATGCCTCGGCGGAAAAGACGTAGGTTCCAAGAGGGATACAGTCCGCCGTGGCGGATGGGTTGGCCCATGAAGATCATCAGTCGATTGACGTAATAGCCTGTTGCGGGGTTACTTGAACCGACGGTTCGGATTAGTTCTTGTTGTAGTTTGGGTGTGAAGCGTTCATCTGCATCGAGAATGAAAATCCATTCGCCGGTCCAGGGGAGGTTGTCGAGTCCCCAGTTTTTTTGGCGTGCGTAGCCTTCCCATGGGTGGTTGACGACGATGGCGCCCGCTTGCTGGGCGAGTTCGCGTGTGCCGTCGGTACTTTCAGAGTCTAAAACAAAGACTTGGCCGACTTGTTTGGCATTGGTGATGGCCTCGACAATGTGGCGTGATTCATTGAACGTGGGGATTAAAATATTAATTTGGGGATGGGTCATACGTTGTCATCCTTCCCCATTTCGCGGGCGGTTGCTTCGGTGCGTTCGGACCATTGGGCTTCATGTTCTCGGATTTTGAGTTCGATCCAATATTCGTACGTTGAGATCATGGCGCAGTAATGAAACCCTGCCATGCCGTCCATCCAGCCGTTGCGTAAGAAATATTGGTACAAAAAGCGCCACAGCCCTCGGCCTCGCAGGAAGAAGCTCAAGTTTTTGATCGCTCGCCGTCGCTGCATCGGCTCTGGATGCCGCAGCTCTTCAATGGAGGGAAGCCCCTTGCGCCGGACAACCAAGCCTTCGATGGATTCTTCATTGCTGTAAAAATTGTGCTTTTCAAACCAGTGGCATAGTCCATTGTTGAAGCTGTAATGGGTGAAATGTGACTGTAATTGACCTGTTTCCCCCTCAACAAGGGGGTGGACATTGGTGGCTCGTTTTTCATAGACCACTTTTTGGGGTTGTACCAAGCGAATGATCGAGACGGGGTAACTCGTGGCATGTTTGATCCACTTGCCCAGATACATGTTTTTGTACCGCAAACGATAGGCTGCATAGGCAGGGTTCGGATCGCTGACAATCTCCCGCAATTCAGCAATCAAATCTTTGGGAATCCGCTCGTCGGCATCACAGATATAGACCCACGGATAACGGTATTCAATGTCATGAAGACCAAAATTGCGTTGTTTGTATTCCGTGTCGAAATGTCGCTGAAAAACACGCGTGTTGGCGGTGTCACGGGCGATCTGGACCGTTTGGTCCGTAGAATAGCTGTCCAGCACGACAATGTCATCGCTGAAGGATAAATTGCCCAGGCAGTCGGCAATATTGACCTCTTCATTGCGGGTCAATACCAGACAACTCACAGGCACCACCGAAGGGTCATGGCTTTGTGAATCCATCTATGAGTATACCCATCATGATTGAGTTTTCCCGTTGGCTTGCGTACGCGGCATCTTGCTTCAAGCATCCAAACAGCTTTCAACGCGGGAATTCTCATACGCGATGCGTGTATATTTTATCGGCCAAAACCAGATTGTCATTAACCTACAAAAATGACATGCTTTAGCGTGCCATACTTGCGGATTGCTTGACCTTGGCCAGGCATTTATCGAACCACGCCAGCAGCTTATCTTCAGGAAGAGCGCCAACGACCCGGTCAATCTCATTCATTTGACTGTCAAAGATAATCATGGTGGGGATGCCTTGGACACCCAGTTCATCGGATTTGCGTGTGGCCACGCTGTCAGGCTCCGTCACATCCAGTTTCAACGGCACAAATTGAGTTTGAATCTGTTGAGAGACCCTCGGCTGAACCAAAACCTCTTTTTTAAGGTGTTGACATGGCGGACACCAATCTGCTGTCGCCAGCAACAAGACTGGCTGATTTGATTCACTCGCAGCTTGCGAGGCGGTTTGAAAGTCATGCTTCCAGGTGATATCCACCGCATTGACAAGTGTTTGCTGTGTGCTTGAGGTTCGAGAAGCTGCTTGCCAAAGAGCAAATAAAAGCACCACGGTGATGCCAATTGCACCGAGGAGAACCCGTGGAGAACGATGTTTTGGAGGAGTCTGTGTCATAATGAAGTAAACCCCGCTAGAGGGTGATTTATTCGCTGTTTGTTGAAATTCTTTTCACAATGATAGCTGTCCAGTCATCAGCCTGCGGGCAACCGGGTGCAAATGTGTGTAGCGCATTAATGAGTGCTTTGATAATTTGTTTGGCTGATTGGTTGTGATGTTCGCGGATGACTTGCTGAACGCCGAGGGTGCCGAACTGTTCATCATCTTCACGTTGGCATTCGTAAAAACCATCGGTCAGGAGAATAAAAATGTCTTCTTGGTCCATTTCAAACGGCTCAGTGATATCGCCTATTGCCAAGGGCATGACCCCCAGTGGCACGCTTGAGGCATCGCGTGATTCGAATTGATCTGTTTGGGCGTGATAGCAGAGCAGGGGCGCTTGGCCTGGGGCTTCGTAATGGATTTGATGGGTTTGTGGATCTAGTAGGCCGAAGAAGGCTGTGATGAATCGGCTGCCATCGAGATCATCTTCGAGTTGCTCATCAATGTGTTGGACCAAGGGGTTGAGGTCCGCCCCCAATCGCAAACCCATGCGGAACATGGCCCGCATCTGGGTCACGCTCAAAGCTGGCCCAATGCCATGCCCGGTTGCGTCGGCAAGAACGAGGATAATTTTTTCATCCTGTTCAATCACGTCATAAATATCGCCCCCTGTTTCGTCGGCAGGCTGACTGAAAACCGCCAAGTCGTAGCCCTCAATGTGGGGCAGGGTTTTGGGGAGGACGCCTTGTTGAATATCTTTGGCCAAAGCCAAATCTTGCTGCATGCGAATTTTGACCTGCTGCTCTTCAAGGAGCTGGGCTCGCTGGATCGCCACCGCGGCCTGTCCCGCTAGGGCCAGTGCAATATGTTCGTCGTCCTGATCAAAGGTTCCCTTGTCTGCGTTGAGCAATTGCATCACGCCGACGAGCTTGTCCTCAAGGCCGATCAATGGAATCGTCATCATGCAATGGGTGCGGTAGCCGGTCTGCTTGTCAATGTCCTGATTGAACCGGGGGTCTGCATAGCAGTCAGGAATATTCAAAATGGTTCGGGTGGTGGCGCATTGGCCTGCCAAACCTTGCTTGGCGGAAAATCGCAACGAGGCCAGCCCTGTCCCCGTGGTCATGTAGAGTTCATCGTTGGGTGGGTCGTAGAGAAAGACCGAACCACGATCTGCTTTGAGAACATCACGGCCCGCATCAATCACCTGCGTGAGCAACTGAGGCAGATCACAGACCACCGCCAAGGTGCGAGCCACCTCTAGCACGCGAAGCAGGTCTTTCTGGCTCTCAGGATGGTCAGGCTTATGTGTCATGATTCAATAAACGGTATTCTACACGTACAAACAAGATTGCGTCAGGTTCATGTGGAATTTTTAGGGGTTCAGGGAGCATTTTATTTTGATCGATCAGACAACCATGTTGGCCAGCGCTCAGACGTTGGTGGATGATTTTCGTCAGAAATTGGGAAAGATAGAGATGTTGCCGCGAGGCATTCTCATCAGTGAGTTCTTTTTTCTGTACGCGACTCTAGGCAATAATCCGCCCCAGCGAATCATCGAGTCAGGCAGAGCCTTGGGGCAAAGTACCGAACTGCTCGCCCGGTTTTTTCCTGAGACCCAGATTATCAGTATTGAACTCGAAGCAGGCCATCCCGATGCCGACAAAGCACTCGCAAGGCTCAAGCCTTATGACAATGTGACGTGCTTGTTTGGCGATGCGAGACAATTGATGCTCGAACATACTCAGCCTCAAGACATTTGCATTATTGATGGGCCCAAAGATTTTCGTGCTTTGCAATTGGCGTTCAGGACGTTGCAAGCTCACAAGCCCGCTGCCTGTTTTGTACATGACTGCTATCCGACGTCGGTGATCCGTCCGTTTTTAAATCGCTATTATCCCGCTGCTTTTTTCAGCGATCATGCAGCCTTTACCGAGGGGTATTGGAAGCTCAATGAAAATTTTGAAACAAAGATTGCTCTTGAAGATGCCGGTGTGTTAGCCTGTTTGCCCAATGCAGAGGATATTGTTTGGGGTTGTCTCAACGCCCGTCGAACATGGGGGCGTTGTAAAGCAAATATCGCCCGATCCATCCGAAAACGCATGGGCAGCACCCAAAGCTAACGCATCGTGGCGTACCGCCATGGTTCATCAAACGTCATCACAACGTAGAGTCGGATTCCCCTCTCAAGGAACGTCACGCTTCACTGCACGCTTTACTTCTGTACCGTGAGCTTGAGTTCCCCGTTTTTATCTTCACTCACCGTGACGGTGCTACCATCGGTAATCGTTCCCTCAATGATCTCGCGGCCAAGACGGGTTTCGAGTTCATGTTGCAAGTATCGTTTTAGAGGCCTTGCCCCATAAGCAGGGTCATACGCACCGGCGACGATCAGATTGGCAGCCTCGTCCGTGAGGTTGATCGAAATTTGTCGATCCGCCAAACGATGACGCACATCCTCAAGCAGCAAATCGACAATTTGTCTTAGTTCAGCCATGGTGAGTGGTTTAAACAAAATGGTGTCATCCACCCGGTTTAAAAACTCAGGCCGAAAGTGAGATTGCAAATCCGCAAAAACAGAATTACGTGTGTGTTCGCTGATCTCGCCACTGGTCGTGGCGGTGACTGCTTCATCGAGTAGATACTGTGAACCGATATTGCTGGTCATGATGATGACGGTGTTTTTGAAGTCCACGGTGCGGCCTTGTGAATCGGTCACGCGGCCGTCATCGAGAATCTGAAGCAAAACATTGAAGACATCAGGATGCGCTTTTTCAATTTCATCAAACAAAATCACGCTATAAGGCTTGCGGCGAACCGCTTCGGTCAATTGACCTCCCTGTTCAAAACCAATGTATCCCGGAGGCGCGCCGATGAGCCGACTCACCGCGTGTTTCTCCATGTATTCACTCATATCAATCCGCACGATATTGTCTTCGGTATCAAACAACGTACGGGCGAGTGTGCGGGCGAGTTCTGTTTTGCCCACGCCTGTGGGGCCGAGGAAGATAAACGAACCAATCGGCCGTTTGGGGTCTTTGATTCCCGCGCGAGCGCGGATGATCGCGTCCGCCACGAGGGTGACCGCATGGTCTTGGCCGATGACTTGTTCGTGAAGGGTTTTGTCAAGTTTGAGTAATTTTTCTCGTTCGCCTTCGACGAGTCGGGTGACGGGGATGCCTGTCCATTTCGAAACGATTTGAGAGATTTCTTCTTCGGTGACTTCTTCGCGAAGCAAACCGGTTTGTTCATGTGGAACATCCGTATCTTTGAGTTTTTGTTCAAGAGCGGGCAATTGGCCGTATTTAATTTGAGCTGCTTTTTCGAGGTCATGGTCCCGCTGGGCTTGGTCCATTTCCAAGCGTAGTGCTTCAATTTGCTCACGCAATTGACGGCCGCCATCAATGGCGTTTTTCTCTTGATCCCATTGGGCTTGCATGGTCTGAGATTGATCTTGGAGATTGGCGAGTTCTTTTTGTAAATGGGACAAACGTTGTCGTGAAGGCTCGTCGGTTTCTTTTTTCAAGGCAGCTTCTTCAATCTCAAGCTGCATCACCCGGCGGGTCATTTCATCAAGCTCCGCTGGCATCGAATCCATCTCTGTGCGGATCATCGCGCACGCTTCATCAATCAAGTCGATGGCCTTGTCAGGCAAAAACCGATCACTGATATAGCGATCTGATTGCACGGCCGCCGCCACAATCGCGCTGTCGGCAATACGAACGCCATGATGAATTTCAAACCGTTCCTTCAGCCCACGCAAAATAGAAATGGCATCTTCCACCGAAGGCGGTTCCACAAGAATCGGCTGAAAACGTCGTTCCAACGCAGCGTCTTTTTCCAAGTGCTGACGGTATTCATCCAGTGTCGTCGCACCAATGCAATGCAGTTCGCCCCGCGCGAGCATCGGCTTGAGCAGATTGCCCGCGTCCATGGCACCTTCAGATTTACCTGCCCCGACAATGGTGTGCAATTCATCAATGAATAAAATCACTTGGCCATCAGATTGTTTGACTTCATTGAGGACGGCCTTGAAGCGTTCTTCAAACTCGCCGCGGTACTTGGCGCCTGCAATGAGGCTGCCCATGTCCAACGCGAAAAGTGTTTTGTTTTTCAATCCCTCAGGCACATCGCCCCGAACAACCCGCTGGGCGAGTCCTTCGACAATGGCCGTCTTACCCACGCCTGGCTCACCGATGAGGACGGGATTATTCTTGGTTTTGCGAGATAAAATTCGAATGGTGCGACGGATTTCTTCGTCACGACCAATGACTGGGTCCATCTTGCCGGTGGAAGCTTCTTTGACCAAGTCAATGCCATATCGAGACAGAGCTTCATAGGTCCCCTCAGGGGTCGCACTTTGGACACGCTGATGACCTCGCACTTGGGTCAACACTTCTAGGAATGCGTTGCGGTCAATGCCCAACGTCGATAAAACGGGATGAGGTTTTTGCGGATCAAGCATGGCCAAAACCAGATGTTCGACGGAGAGATATTCATCTTTGAGACGGTCGGCTTCTTGTTGAGCGAGAATAAAAAGTTCATTGAGCGATTGGGTCAGATAGATTTTTCCAGGCTCGGTCCCCGGCCCACTGACGCTGGGAATCTTGTCCAGTTCATGGGTGACAGCAGCAATCACCACATCGGCAGGGCGTTTGAGCTTTTCTAAAAGACGCGGGGTCAAGCCGTCGGTCTGTTGGCACAACGCAAGCAGGAGATGGTTGACATCGACTGCCTGGTGGCCACGGCTGGTGGCTAGGTTTTGCGCTTCATGAAGCGCTTCTTGGGCTTTCTGTGTGCATTGGTTCATGTCCATGTTGGGTCTCCGGGGGCAGGGGGGCTTCGCAAGTGAAATTAGGCGCGCGGATCAAACGTCGAAACTTCGCGTAGTTGTTCTAAAAGCGTTCGTTGTTCGTCGGTGAGTTCTTTGGGTACGACGATCTTTGTGCGAATCACGAGATGGCCTCGTGAGGGGGCTGGATCGTCGCAGCCGTCGTCTTTGCATTTTTGGCTGCCACAGTTTTTGGCTTTGAGCTTGGTGGTGAGGCCTTTGTTTTTGAGTCGAAGTTTGCTGCCGCTGGAAGTGCCCGGCGGGATGGTGATGGTGACCTCGCCGTCGAGGGTTTGCACAGGGATTTTGGCTCCCAAGGCCGCCTCGGTCACGGTCAAAGGCAATTCGAGTGTGAGGTTTACGCCATCGACTTCAAAGCGGCTATGTGGTGCGATGGTAATTTTAAGGATGATATCTGCGCCGTGGTTGCCTTGTCCTTTGATTCGAATTTTTGAGCTGTCGGTGGTTCCTGCTGGGATTTTGACATCAATTTGTCTGTTTCCTGTGGGGCCTTGCACGGTGAGCTGACGGCTGCCGCCGTGGAAGATTTCTTCTAAGGTCAGCGTGAGATCCACTTCAGAATTGGCTGGTCTGCGAGGCTGTTGGTGTTGTCCGGGGGTTCCGGGGGTTCCGGGGTGGCCGTTTGCTTGATTGGCAAAGAGGTTTTCAAAGAAGTCGCTGAATTGACCGCCGCCGTCCATTCGGAAGCCACCTTGCTGGCCGTCCATGCCGTTGAATGAAAAGTTCGATCCGCCAAAGCCGTTGCCGCCAAAACCTGGCGGTGGGGTGAAGTCTTGGCCTGCTTGCCAGTTTTCGCCGAGTTGGTCGTAGCGTTGTCGTTTTTTGGGGTCTTTGAGGACTTCGTAGGCTTCATTGATTTGTTTGAACTTATCTACAGCCGCTGCGTCTTTATTCACATCGGGGTGGTATTTGCGAGCCCGGAGACGAAACGCATTTTGAATTTTCTTGGCGGACGCATCACGCCCGACGCCAAGGGTTTTGTAATAATCTTCAAATTTAACAGCCATGTAGATACCAACAAGCAAGCCTCATGCCACTCAGATACAGTTAAAACAAGGGTTTAGCATCACAAAATCTGACAAAATCGGCATTGACTCCCCCGGAAGTTGCCGACTTGGCAGGTGGGGTGCTTTGTTTTCTTCTTGGCATGCAATATTTTGTATTTCAGTGCGTTTTAATTTAGGTGTTTTTAATCTGGGAATCACAAGGGGTTTTTGTTGATAAAAAAAACAAGCATGATTGTGGTGGCATTTGTTGTGTTATTCGCTCTGTTGACCAGTACCAATGCAGAAGTGGTTGATTCGGCTGATATGAGGCAATGTCGTGTCTACTTCGGCACAGGTATGACGGGTGATCGGGCAGGCATTTATACCAGCATTTTAGACCTACGCACTGGCCAGCTTGGCAAAGCTTCACTGGCGGGAAAAGCAATTCGCCCTGGATTTATTGCACTGCATCCTGATGGAACCCGCCTCTACACCATCGGCAAGCCCGCAGGCTATCGTGGGCCTCGCAGCGGCTCGGTCTGTGCTTTTAAAATCAATCCCAAAACAGGATCGCTCACATTGATCAACTCACAGCCAAGCAAAGGCAATGGGCCTTGTTATCTTTTTGTCGATCCCCAAGGACGTAACGTTCTTGTGGGGCATTATCGAACGGGAAATTGTTCAGTCTTGCCACTAGCCAAAGATGGTTCGCTCAAACCGGTTTCCTCGGTTCAGCAGCACAAGGGATCAAGCTCGCATCCCCGACGGCAAACATCGCCCCATCCCCATAGCATCGTCCTTGACTCGGCAGGAAAGTACGCTTTTGTGGCTGATCTGGGTCTTGACCAGATACGAAGCTATCGATTTGATTCAGTGGCCGGGACCCTGACTCCCAATAGTCCACCGTTTATTGCTGTGGCACCTGGCAGTGGGCCTCGTCATTTTATATTTGGGCCTTTGGAAAAGTTTGCGTATGGCAATCTGGAACTCACTTCAGAAGTTGCTGTTTTTAGCTATGACCCGACGAAGGGTCGCTTAAAGATTTTGCAGACGATCTCTACATTGCCAAATGATTTTTCAGGAAACAATGCCAATGCGGGGATCTGTATTACGCCCGAGGGCAGTTTTCTCTATGTTTCGAATCGTGGGCACAATAGCATTGCGATGTTTTCGGTGGACCGTGATACGGGGAAATTGACTTCGTTGGGAAGTGAATCGACCCGAGGCGATGTTCCTCAGGCAATCAGCATCGATCCAACGGGCCGTTATCTCATTGTGACCGATAAAAGGGCTGGGCATGTACGCGTATTTGAAATCAACAAAAAAACAGGCAAGCTCGCCTACACCGGCAGCAGTCTGAACATCCCCAAAGTCGGCCGCGTGGTATTTTTGCCGAGATAATTGAATCCGCCAAACAACTTGATATTATAAGTTTCTATGCATAAACGAACATTGCTTGTTGCCTTGCTTTTGGTTTTTTTGATGCCAGTTGCCGGTTACGGTGCGCACGCAACGCCACAACAAATACGCCAATTGGCGACGAAACTTGACCCTTGGCTTGCTTGTATCAACGGCAATGCAAAATCATTTGCCATTGAAATAGAAATTGATGCCAAAGTGAAGGGCCAAGCCATGGCGGGCACGGTGCGATTGGTTCGTTTTAACGATGATGCGTGGCGGTTGGTGATGACCCATCCATCATTCTCATTAAGCCTTGACCGGACAGCCGAACGCACAAGGCTTGTTTTGCCCGCTCACAAGACAGCGATCCTAGGAGAAGGGGAACTTGCAGCAGGAGAGACGCTTGATCCCGTTGGCCTATTTATTCGCTTGCTTAGTATGGATTCGATGGCGAGTACTGTTTTCTTGATGGCGGGGAGTTGCGATGGACAGATGGCTGCGATTTCATTGACCTCGCTTGCCGAATTAGAGCCAGCGGACGAGAAAGCCTTGCGATGGATCATCCCTAAGATCGACAATGCTTCCCTCGAATTTAGCCCAGACGGCAGGACGCTGAAGATCATGTTTCCCAGTGGGTCTGCCATATTAAGACGGATTGCAGTTAGTCAAGTTTCACCACAACAAGATATGCCAGAAGGGTTTGACGTTCGCCAAGTGAATCGAACGGAAATGGAGCGATTGTTTGTGCGTGGTGTGAGGCGAAGCACCGAAGTGTTATGGCCTGGGCCGAGCTTGATTCATCCTTCGCAAAATTCTCGCTTCGTTGAGCATGGCGAACTGCAATGGAAGCAGGGACAGCGGCTGGTTCTTCTCAAAGGAACTCCCTTGCAGGTTGGTTTGGCGCATGGCGAATTGTTGCAAAATGAAATACGCCGACTTTGTGATTCTGTTTTGTATCTCGTAGGTATTGCAAAGACGGTTCAAACGGGCCGCTGGTTCCTCGACGATCTACGCGATGCTTACAAGCGTTTGGAAACATATATTCCCCAGGCTCATAAGATAGAAATGGATGCGATGGCCAAGTCTTCGGGTGTCCGTGCTGAAGAAGTCCGTCTTGCAAATGTTTTTCCCGAATTGTTTCACTGTTCAGGTTTCGCTGTTTTCGGCAGCGCCACGCAAGAAGGCAAACTCTACCACGGTCGTGTGTTGGACTATATGACCGTGATTGGTTTGCAGGATTCAGCAGCCTTGTTTGTGATTAACACAGAGGGCAAAATTCCGTTTGCCAATGTCGGGTTCGCTGGGTTTACCGGCAGCGTTTCGGGTATGAATGCAAAGAAAATTTCACTCGGCGAAATGGGTGGGGGTGGTGAAGGTGATTGGGATGGCGTTCCGATGGCGACACTGATGCGTCGTGCTTTAGAAGAGTGTTCGACGTTGGACGAAGTGAAAGCACTTTGGCAAAATTCCCCCCGAACCTGCGAGTATTACTATGTGTTCGCTGATGGGAAAATCCCCGATGCCGTTGGTGTTGCTGCGACGCCGGAACATCTTGAATTTATCAATCCCAGCCAAGCCCATGCTCGTCTTGGTGAAGGGATCAAAGATACAGTTTTGATGTCTGGCGGTGACCGTTTAAAAGTGTTACGCCAACGCATCACAGAAAGTCACGGCCAAATTGATGTTGACAAAGCCATTTGGCTGATGAGTCGTCCCGTGGCAACAGGTAGTAATCTGCACAATGTTTTGTTTGTGCCACAAGATTTGAAGTTATACGTTGCGCATGCCAGTCGTCGTCAAGTTGCCGCTGAGCGTCCTTATGTATTGTTTGATCTTGGCGTACTGCTCAAAACAAGCTCGTTGTTTTTAGTTCCGAAGAAGGTGCGATGAATAATCATCTGATGCGAATTTTGGCGGTGGTGTTGGCGGTGTGTTATGTGGTGCCGGGGGTTGGGGCTGCGTCGGAGATTAAACCGGTGGTACGTCCGGGGGCACTTTCAGGGGCGGGGGAAACTTCCCCTGTGTTGTTTGGTACGTTTAAGGCCAATGACAGCTTTCAAGTTCAGATGAATCTCTCTGCGGAGAGTCAAGAGATGCTTTCGAATATCACGTGGCTTCCTCGTTCATTTGAAGTTGTCAGTGTGGAGGATGATCGTGCTGCGGAGGCCTTGGTGACGTTTGATTCACCTCGTCCCAGTGGCAATCCGATTAATGATCGGGTGGTCATGGAGTGGTATGCAGCTCGTAATCACGAAGGGAAAATCATTGAAGCGCCTGCGATGTTGGTGTTGCATATTCTTGATGGAAAGATGCGTGTGGCAAGGTTGATTGCTCGGTCCTTTTCATTTCAGGGGATTCATGCTTTTGTGATGCATTTGCCTTATTACGGGTTGCGTCGTTCTGGCAAGCAGGGGAAGGATCCTGAGAATGTTTTGAATCGTATCCAGCAAGGGATTTCTGATGCGAGGCGTGGGCGTGATGCGATTGCCTCGTTGCCGTATGTCCAGCATGGTTCTATTGGGATTCAGGGGACGAGCCTTGGCAGCTTTGTGACCTCCGTTGCCGCGGGCATGGATCGTGCGTTTGACCCGGTGTTTATGATTTTGGGGGGAGCGGACATTCATGGCATTTTGCGGTCTGCCATGGGCGAAGCTCAAGACATACGCGAGGCCCTCGAAAAAAACGGGTATACCAATGAGAAGATCAAGCGGTTGGCATGGAAGATTGAACCTTCACGGTTGGCACATCGCTTGAACCCAAATCGCACATGGCTGTTTTCGGCAAAGGACGATCAGGTTGTCCCTGCTGCCAATGCTCGTGTTTTGGCGAAGGCAGCCCACTTAACGCCCGCTCATCATATTTGGTTGTCAGGGAATCATTACACTTGTGCCATTCATTTGCCCCGGCTGATTACGCAGATGGTGCAAATTATCAAAGCTCCACTTCCGGGATCGACAGCCGTTGGAAGTACCGTTTCGGATTGAATTTTTTAGAGGTTGTTTGAAAGACGTCGTATGCTTCGAATTGTTGCCATTTTATTTTTTGTAATCGTGGCGGTGCGTCATATTGGTTTGGCTGTGGGCTATTTCGTCAAAGTGCCGGTGACGTATAGCCGTTTGGAACGGTTTGGCTGGGCCTTTATTTGTGGCATTATTCCGATTGCAATCGGATTGAGCCGAGGCGGTTCACGCGGGGGTTTCTTTTTATTGTTGGGCGTGGTGATTGCCGTTGTCGTCTACCTCAGGCCCGCGTACCGGGTTCGTCGTCGCGGGGCAAAGTAGATTGGGCACCCTACGCCTTAGAGCGTGTGATGGTTTTGACGGCCACTTTCTTTTGAAGGTTTCGGGCGAGTTTTTTGTCGAAGGTGGCGCTGGCTTGGTGGGCGGCACTGGCGGTGGCGAGGGCAGTTGCTTTGGCTAATGCGTCTGCGGGTGATGCGTTGAGAAGGGTGCCGATAAAAACGGCCAGTAGCGTGTCGCCGCAGCCGACGGTGTTGACGAGGGGTTGACCTAGTTCGACGTGGGCGTGAAGGGTTTGTTTTTGGGTGACGAGGTAAACGCCGTCGGGGCCGCAGCTCATCAGGACATGTTCCACGTCGGAGGCCATTTGGCGTGCTGCTTCTAATTGTTCATTGCGTGAGGGTAGAGGCTTGCCCACAAAATCGACTAGCTCTTTGATGTTGGGTTTGGTGAGCCAGAGTTTTTTGCCCGCCATTTTTCGCAGGGCTTTACCTGAGGTGTCCACAGCCACTTTGGCACCGGTTGCGATGCAGTCATCGATGAGCGAGGTAAAGAATTGTATTTTAACACCTGGCGGCAGTGATCCGCTGAAGATGACGATGGTTTGTCGGTTCACATGTTTGTGAATTTTTTTACGCAGCAAGTTTAACCCATCGCCATCGACGGCCAGTCCGCGGTCGCAGATATGTGTATCTAAGCCGGTGGCAGCATCGGTGAGGGTGATATTTTCACGGGTGCTGCCTGGCAGGGTGATAAAGGCATTGGTGATGCGGCTATCGAACAGGGAGGCGAAGGTCGAAAAATTATCTTCCCCCAAAAAACCGGTGGCGGTGGAGGTGAGTCCGATTTGTGTGAGGACCCGTGAGATGTTCACACCCTTGCCGCCTGGGGTGCGGCCGGTGGTGATGCCTGTTTCATGTTGTCCGGGGATCAATTGATTGACCTCAATCACACGGTCGATGGCGGGGTTGAGTGTGACGGTCAAAATGTCTGCGGTTTGTTTCATGGCATCGTATTATACGCATTGCAGATCAAATTTTAATCCATGGTGTCATTCTGGGAATTTTGATGACGACCTAGCAGCCATCGCCACTCGGGCGCTTTGAATAGCCACGCGCTGAAGAGATAAACCACCATGCCGACCATGACCAAAACCGCCAACAAAATAGCACTGTGAATGCGTGACAGGTCTGCCATGTCATACCGATTGAGAATCGGGAGCAAGGCCAGCGTCATGATCAGCGTGAGCAAGATAGAGCGTCCCCAAGACCAGAGAACTTTGTCATCAAGGGGCAGAGCAAGATGCCGGCGCATGGCCCGGATCAATAAGAACGCGCCCCAGATGGCGCACAACGCGGTGGACCAAGCGAGTCCCGCCACGCCCATGTACCAGATCATGATGCAGTTTAAGGTAAGGTTCAAAAAGACATTGGTGACGGTGATTTTGAGAGGTGTGCGGACATCATCCAACGCATAAAACGCGCGTGTGAGCACATGGGTCATGGAATAGGCCCAGATGGCGATGGCGTAGCCGATGAGAATGGTTGAAACACGTTGAGCGTCTTGGAGATCAAAGCGGCCGTATTGGTAGATCAGCCGGGTTAGTGGCAAGCGGACAAGGATGAGGCCGACGCTTGCGGGGAGGCCGACGAAGACGGTGAGACGCAGGCCGTGATGAAGGATGGTGGCAAAATGTTTTCGATGTCCTGCGGCCGCATGGGCCAGGGCCGGGAAGATGGCCGTTGCAATGGCGATGCCGAACACGCCCAGGGGGAATTGATAGAGGCGTTGGGACCAGTTCAGTGCCGCCACCGCACCGGGTTCGATTGGGTAGAGAAGTTCTTTTCCTGCGATGACTGCCAGAACGGTTTCCCCTTCTTTGGGGCTGAGGCTGTAGCTGATGATCGAGTCCATGGCCGCATTGAGTTGAAAGACTGCCAAGCCGATGAGCATGGGGAGCATGGTTTTTGCCACTGCCCACAAGTTGGGACCTGTTCCTTGAAAGTTCCGTGTGAAAGGTTGTTGTCTGGCGGCAGCGATCCATTGCCATGCCAATTGACCGGCGCCTGCCACGAGGACCGCCAAGCCGATGAAGTAAACCCCTTGCTCGGGTGTGTATTGCCACAATGCAAGGGAGGCTGCTGAGATGATGGCCAGGTTCAGAAGGATCGGTGCTGCTGCTGGTGGCCCGAAATGGTGGTGAACTTGAAGCACGCCGCCGAGCAGTGCAACCGCACAGATCAAAGGCATGTAAGGCAGCATCAGCATCATCAGTTTGATCGCGGTGACGGTGGTATCCGACCATGTGCCGTAGTGTTGGACGGCCAGGAGAATCCCTTCGCCGATCAGGACGACCATGCCCAGCCCCACCAATAAAAGCGAGATACAAGCCCATGCCAATCGTTGAGCCGCCACGGGGTCAGTTTTGCGAAGTTGACTGTATTTGGGGATAAACGCAGCGGAGAGTGCGCCTTCGCCAAAGAGTCTGCGAAATAGATGGGGAATGAGAAAGCCCATGTGAAACGCATCGGCAAGGTGGCCGAGCCCCAGGGTGGCCGCTAGGACCGCGTCGCGTACCAGGCCAGTCATGCGTGAGAGCAACGTCAGTCCGCCGACGGTACGAGCATGGCGAACGAAGGATACGGGTGCTTGGAGGGGGGCGTTTTTTGGGGATGCCGGGGGGGATGCCGGGGGAACTTCCGGGGGCGAGGTTTTTTTGGAAACTTTCGGCGTATGTGCGATTGCCAAGAGGTATCCGATGCCTGTAAGCAGGGCGAGTAAAACGCCGATCTCGTGGGCAATGAGATCGCTCCATTCAAAGCCTCGTCCGATTTTTTGTTGAACGAGTTCAAGGATCGGGGCGGCTGCAATTTGTAAAACAATCGCTAGCGCAATGCCCATTTTCGGTCGAGAGCGACCCAATAAACGCATGGCTGCGAAGAGCCAGACCGCGCTAAAAGCAGCGAACAAATGTAGCAAATGATCCCCACGCATTTCCACACGGTCAGCAAATGTCGGTCCCATCGGCAGGCCAATCGGGACATCAAATGAAAGGCTCGGCATCAAGGCCATCAACAAGCCCATCGGCAAAAATAAAATAAAGATAAGCCTCGCCAACAGCACATTGTCACAACGCTCGGTCTGGTGATCGCGTACGCGGGCCGCCATCAACCACATGGCGATACAGATGCCGATCATGCTGCACAATAGATTTGTGGTAGAGAAGGGTTGGTCAAATAAGATTTGTGCGTACTCGCTGCAATAAGCATAGGCAGCAGCAACCCAGACACTGGCGATTAAGTTCAACCGAAATTGCCCCGCACGTCCCAACGGCAACGACCAGAAAAGCAGGCCTTGTAAGATGCCTAAGGCCAGTACGTAAAACGGCTTGGTCAGATACCACTCACCGAGGCCATGGGCTTGGAGTTGAACATGAAGGCCTTGCCAATGGGTGCAAATCATCAGGGCCGGCCAATAGATGAGTAACGCCAAACGCGCCCCAAGCGGATCGTGGCGATCATATGCCTGGCATTGGGTTAAGTCGCGTTGAGA
This sequence comes from Planctomycetota bacterium, assembly GCA_024279865.1. GTDB lineage: Bacteria > Planctomycetota > Phycisphaerae > Phycisphaerales > Phycisphaeraceae > JAJRRC01. The sequence goes on from JAJRRC010000037.1 coordinate 58,704, forward strand.
CGTCATAGATAAACATACCCCTCATGATTGAGTTTTCCCGCCCCCGGTTTGCTTGCGTACGCGGCATCTTGTTTTTTTTCAAGCATCGCATCCAAACAACTTTCATTGCGGGAATTTTCATACGCGATGCGTATACTTGTCCGTTCCATAGGCAAAGAACGACCCGGATCATGCTGTTCTGCAATCGGCATTCGACTTTACGAGGCAGATGCCGTGGGCGTTGACAGGATCGACTTCGCGAGCCGTTCGTAATCTCGAGCGCCCGCACAATGGGGAGCATATTCAAAAATTGTTTTGCCAAAGCTAGGCGACTCGGCGAGCTTAATATTGCGGCGAATGGGCGGCTCATAAATCACCGCGTCAGCCCAAGGCACATCTTGACCGCGGCCAGCTTCTAAAAAATTCATCAGATCCGCCACCACTTCACTGGCGAGAATCGTATTGGCTTCGTGCATACAAAGAACCACGCCTCCCACACGCAGCTTGGGATTGAATCCCTGCTGAATCAGTTGGATCGTTTCAAAGAGCTTGGATAATCCCTGCAATGCTAAAAAATGTGCCTGCAAAGGAACCACAACTTCCCGAGCCAATGTCAGAGCATTGATCGCGAGCAATCCCAAGCTAGGTGGACAGTCGATAATAATATAGTCCGGCCGATCCGGGGTCTGGAGCAAGGCTTCAACTTTGTCCGCCAACACCCGCTGGGCTTGGCCGGTGATGACCTTGGGAGCCAATTCTGCTTCCACCCCCGCAAGATTCACTTGGGCTGGGATGATCGAAAGGTTCGAGCCAACTTCGCGGATGACCTCTTGCACGGTGACCTCATCCTCAGCAAGCAATTGATACAAATTTAAATCCGTGGATGCTAGTTCAAGCCCGAAATGTAAACTCAGATGGGCTTGAGGGTCCATGTCAATGACAAGCACTTTTTGATCGAGATAGGTCAGCCCCGCGGCAAGATTGGCCGTGGTGGTGGTTTTACCCACGCCACCTTTTTGATTCATGACCGCCAAAATACGTGGAGACGCTGCTGCAACATTTGTTTGCACAGGCATTCGCTCAGAAATTTGAGGGGGGATGGCTGGCGAGACTTCGGGAACTGCGTTTTGTGTGACTTGCGGGGCTACTTGCGGGGTTACTTCCTGGGTGCTTCCGGGGGCCGGGGGGGAATCCGGGGGGGCGGGGGTGTTTGGAGAGTTTGGGTGCATGGGCAATTCATTCATGATAGACGTAGTATACCGTTCACTTGGGCGATGCAACTTGAACCCGGTGGGTTCGGACAAGCTCTCAAGGGCTTACTTCAAACGCTTCAATCGATTTTTGAGGCAAAATGCCGAGGATGGTCAGATTTTTTTCCGTTCGCTGAGCGATGAGGCCCAAGCCTTCTTTGAAGACATAATCAAGCGTGACGCGTCCTTGGGCGAATCGCAGTTGAAGTTCACGGGTCATGCGGATCACCACGCCACGATCATCGCGCCCGAGGACTTGAACTTGGTAGCGGCAATGACCTTGATCGCGGACCATTTTTCCATTGAGCGTGGTGACGGTCATTTTGACGGTTGTCCATTTCGGGACATGCGTTGCCAAATAGGCAGGTAGCATGACCATCGGCGGATCGTAGACCACCTGGGCGGCGGATTCAAAATCATCTTCCTGTTCAATGACGATATTGCCATCGGAAGTTAAGCGGTAATAAATCACAAACTGCCCCGTCATGAGAGACTGCCACGCGTGGTCTTTTGGGGTCGAGTCTTGCAAATGCCAAGTTTGTCCTTGGTGTGATCCTTCGGTGACGGTGAAGATTCGTTTGCCTTCGATGGGTGTAAACAGATTCGCTGCTTGCAGTGTCGATTTCACCGGATGCAAGGGTTTTGCTTGGTCGTTGACAATGGGCTGGCCATGACAACCGGAGAGAAAACCCGCCAGCAGCAATAAAATTCCATAACAGAGATGTTTCATGTCAACAGGGACCCTTTGGGCATAAAAATGTTTCACGTTAAAAACAATTTAGTTACTTTTGCATAATATAGTTCTGCGTATCAATTGTGAGGGCAATGTGGTCGTGATTGGTATAAGATAACGCGCTTGTAAGGATGGAGCTCGTCAGATGATATGGGAAGCTTGGTTTACATTGGGAGTCATTGGCTTGGTCATGTTGGCCTTGGTCCGTAATTGGGCTGGTCCCGATGCGGTGATGCTAGGCGGTTTGACGTTGCTGATGACGGGGGGGCTGTTTTCTGATGGCCGCCTGCCTGGACCTGCCGAGGCAATCATGGGCTTTAGCAATGAAGGCTTAATCACCATTGGGGTTTTGTTTGTGGTGGCTTTGGGGATGTCTCAAACCGGCGCGATGGATTTACTTGCCAGTCCGCTCTTGGGGAAGCCCAAGAAGCTGACCAGTGCGCAATTTCGGATGATGTTGCCGGTGGCGGGTTTGAGTGCGTTTTTGAATAACACGCCGATTGTGGCGATGTTCATGCCTGTGGTGAGTGACTGGTGTAAGAAGACATCGCTTCCTGCGGGCAAATTGTTTATTCCTTTGAGCTATGCAGCCTTGTTGGGCGGGACTTGTACGCTCATTGGGACCAGTACCAATATCGTCGTGGCGGGACTGGTGAGTGATGCTCAGAGTCAGGGTCTTTTTGCAGATGTTCACATCGGCATGTTCACGATTGCTGCGGTGGGGTTGCCTGCTGCGGTGTTGGGGATGGTTTATATTCTGGCTTGTTCGGGTTTTTTGTTGCCTTCAAACAAGCGGACCGTGGCGACCCTTGAAACAGACGCTCGTCAATACGTGGCAGAGATGATGGTGCAGGCTGGCAGTGTGATTGATGGCAAGAGCATTGAAGATGCAGGCTTGCGACATTTGCCTGGCATGTTCCTGGCGGAAATTGAACGCGGCGGCGAGCGATTGGTGGCTGTCGGCCCTGAGCAAAAAATCCATGGCAATGACCGTCTGTTTTTCGTCGGGCTGGTTGAATCGGTGGTCGATCTACAAAAAATCCGTGGCCTGGTTCCCGCTGGGACCGATGTCTTTAAGCTCAATGACCCAAGACCCAACCGTTGCCTAGTTGAGGCAGTGGTGAGCCATGAATGCCCGATCCAAGGGATGACCATTCGTGATGGCCATTTTCGTACACGCTATGACGCGGTGGTCATCGCTGTCCACCGTGGCGGCGAACGGATCATGCAGAAAATCGGCGATATTATCCTCAAGCCCGGCGACACACTCTTATTAGAAACCCATCCCCGCTTTGTAGAGAGGCATCGCAACCGTCGTGACTTTTTTCTCGCCTCAGCCATCGAAGATTCCAAACCTCCTAGACATGATCGGGCATGGCTTGCGATTGCCCTGCTGGGCATGATGATCCTGGCGGTCACGTTGACTTCGGTTTCTCTGTTGCATGCGGCCTTGGTGGTTTGTGGGTTGATGGCGTTGGGCGGTTGTTTCACCATGCACGAAGCTCGCGAGTCGGTGGACTTTCGGGTGCTGTTGGCTTTGGGCGGGGCCATTGGCATCGGTTCTGCTTTTGAACAGAGCGGTGCTTCGACGGTCATTGCTCAGAACCTGGTGGGCTTTGCCAAGCCGTTTGGTCCTTACGCTATTTTGAGCGCCATTTATTTGGCCGCCATGTTGTTTAACATGATGATTGGCAACATTGGGGCTGCCGTGTTGATTTTTCCTCTCGCCAAAGCCATTGCGTTGACTGAGCAGTTGAATTTTATGCCGTTGGCGATTGTGGTCATGATGGGGGCCAGTGCCAGTTACGCGACGCCGATTAGTTATCCCACCAATTTAATGGTGTATGGTCCGGGTGGTTACAGAGTCAGCGATTATTTTAAAATTGGTTTGCCGTTGAATTTTTTAATTATGGCTGTGGTGATTTTTTTGGCTCCTCGCATCTGGCCATTGACCTGACTCCCCTGTTTTTCTTTGTTCGAGAAAAAACTTTGATCTTATTTTGCGGTATGGGGTGGTTGGGGGAGGGATCAGATTATTTTCTGATCTAATACCAATGATGATAAAAACTCGTGCGGGTTGTGAGTCGCGGAGACTGAATGGACAAGATTTTATAAAATTCTCAACGTGTACATAAGATATGCGATGCATGTAAAGAAGCCGATGTGACAAATCCGTGGCGATGGGTATAATACCGCCCTTGCTTCACGGGGCGGTAGCTCAGTTGGGAGAGCATCGCGTTTGCAACGCGAGGGTCAGGGGTTCGAGTCCCCTCCGCTCCATTGCATGGATGACCTAGGTTATCTGCGAATTTTAAAAAGCTCACCGTCATTTGGCGGTGAGCTTTTTTCGTAGATTAAGCAAGAAGGTGGGCTGCCGCAGCATGATTGGTATAGACGGTGTTTGGGCTGAGTTATTCTGTTGCCTGTGCCCCCGACGCGGGCTTGCGGGCGAGCCATAGGCCTAGGGCCAGGATGGCCAGCCCGCCGAGGATGACCGTGGCGGGGAGGTGGGTTGCTTCCATGTCGATGTTCAACATCTCATTGACCTGCGGCGTGCGAGATCGTATGACCGCAAGGGCGTTGTTGAGGAAGTGAGCCAAAACCGCAGGCCAAATGCTGCGAGATTGCCAGCAGAGCCAGACCAACGCCATTCCTAAAATGAACGTGATGGCAAAGCGATAAACCAAAAAGTGAAACAGTGCAAAAATGCCTGCCACGAGAATCATCGCCACCCATGGTCGACAGTTTTGACGTAGACTGCTCAACAGAAATCCACGGAATAATAATTCTTCCGTCACCGCGGGAATCACCGCGATAAAGAGCAGGATAAGCCACAACGGCTGCTCGGCCAGCGTTTTTTCAAGCGGGGCTTGCGAGTCGATCAAAGCCTGGGGAATGGGCAAAAACATTTCCTGAAAAGCAAAAACCTCTGCCCCGACAACCCACATGCTCGACCCAATCAAGACGGCTGCAAACCAATAACGCGGGCTCGGCAACGACAGTGCCAGGGTCTTGGGAATGTTAATCTTCCAGTACCACAACAACACCCCGGGAATCAAAACAAATGCCAACGGCATCGCAATGGCGGTCAGCTTCAAAATATGAACCATCTGGCCGTCGGCTTGTTTCTGCATGATGTTCTGAAGGTAAAACCATGCTGGAAACAGACAGGCTACGTAAAGAGAGGCCAAGGCGACCGAGGGAAAGTCACGTTTGCGAAAGAGGTTTCGTCTGAGCAAGGATCGCATCGAAGCGGTGTCGGAAAAGAGGACCACCTCGCGGCCATAGGTTTGCGTTGCCAACGCCACCGCACCGCCTGCATACAGACAGGTTGAACCCAGCACCATCAGGTATTGAGATAGATGTAATTCCGCTCCTGAGAGTAAATCACGCAAAAGTAAAACCATGTTCCCCACCGGAAGGACCAGCATCGCCCCTTGAAGCTGGGTGCCGGGCATGTTGGCGATCATGCCTGGCACCAGGACCGCCATGATGACGGGGGTGATGTAGTTTTGAGCTTCTTTGAATGAACGGGCAAAGCCACACACTGCCATGAGTAAAGCAGACGTCAGGACCGCAAATGGAATCAAGGCCAGCAAAATGATCGGGATCACGGATAACGGGAAGGTGTCCCCGGCCCCCCCCGGCCCCCCCGTAGCATTGAGAATATCAGTCAGCCCACCAAAGTAGACCGTCGCTGCGACACTGGCAAGGTTGAGCGTAGCGCCCAACAGGGCAATGCTTACCACGGTCATGAACTTGCCGAGTACCAGTTCGATGATGGGGACAGGGCAGACCATCAGCGTTTCAAGTGTGCCTCGCTCATGTTCGCCAGCCGTTAAGTCAATGGCTGGGTAAATCGCACTGGTCACCGTAATCAAGATCAACAGCAACGGCAAAATGAGGCCCAGAATCGAACTGGAGGTGGTTAAATTGGTCTGCTGAATCACGATGGGATTGATGGTCTTGCGGTCGACGTTCAGTTGGGCAAGTCGATCTCGCACACGGTTTTGAGCAATGCCGATTAGAGCATCTTCAATGCGCGTAGCCGCAGATCTGCTACGCAGTTGATCTCGCTGGACGTAGATGCGTAGTGAAACCTGCTGGGTCAGTGGGGCCGTTTGCTCGGTGGGCAAAACGGTGAGGGCGCAATTGACTTTTCGACTTTTGACAGCATCTTCGAGGTTTGGAACGATGACCCAGTCCACCAGATCGATCAAAGGCGTGAAGTCTTCTGTTTTATCTGTGGGTGGTTTTTCTTGGGAGAGCAGTGTCGTGCAAGTTGTTTGGTCTTGTTCATGAAGGATGCCGACGGAAATGCGGTCGGCTGCAACTTTGCCTGACTGCACGCTGGCAGCCTGCACGCTGAACAGCATCAAAACAGGGTACAGCACCACAGGCACCACGATGGTGGCAATAAGCGTGCGTCGATCTCGCAATAGATCGATCATCTCTTTGACGTATACGGTTTTGATACGGGAGATATTCATAAATGTTACGCAGGGTCATCTGGAGCGTGGGTTGTAAGCGAGTCTGTTTGTGGGGCGGTATCCGATGGTCCACCTTGCACTGAAAATTCTCCATGGGCAAGCTTCCGGGAGGGCAAGCTTCCGGGGGACAAACTTCCGGGGGGGGGGAGGTTGTGGACCAGTTGCAGGAAGATGTTGGTGAGTCGATCTTGTCCGCTATGGTCTTGAAGTTGTTTGAGGGTTCCTTGGATGAGGATTTTCCCTTCATGGATGAGGCCGATTTTATCGCAGAGGGATTGAGCTTCATCGAGATAGTGGGTGCTGAGGATGATGGTTTTCCCTGCATCGCGTTGTTCTCGGATGAAGTTGAGCATGATTTGGTTGGAGAGAACGTCAAGGCCAAGCGTGGGTTCGTCAAGGATGAGTGCTGGTGGGTCGGCAACGAGTGAGCGTGCGATGTTGCAGCGTTGTTTTTGACCTGTGGAAAGGCTCCCACATCGCAGCGAGGCGAAGTCTTGCATATTGAGTAGTTCGCAAAGCTCGGTCGCACGGTCCTTGGCTTCGGGTTTGCTCATGCCATGCAGTCGGGCGAAGTAGATCAAAATATCGCGCACAGAGAGCCGTTGGTATAGGCCTGTATTGGCGGTAAGAAACCCGATGGATTGTTTGACTGCCATGGGGTTTTGGGCAACATCATATCCATTGATAATCGCACGGCCCCCCGTGGGGGTGATCAGACCACAGAGCATGCGCAGGGTGGTGGTTTTTCCCGCGCCATTGGGGCCGAGCAGACCAAAGATTTCACCCTTGGGCACATGGAAGGTCATCTGGTCCACGGCCCGTTTTTCTGTGCCATCGGGGGTGGGGAAGACTTTTACCAAGTTGTCAGCAATGATACCGTTCATTTTTTAAGCGATCAGCAGTCAGCCATGAGCTTGTAGTCAGAGAGGGGCGGATCAGGCAGGTTTGAAGTTTTAGTTCTTGGCCTGATTTTTTTTGGGCTGGTGTCGTGTTGCTTTTTGGATGACCACGTCTTTGGAGGGGATGTCGCTGTGTCCTGTTCGGACAGCTTTGATGCGGTTGACGACGTCCATGCCTTGGATCACTTTTCCAAAGACGCAATAACCCCAGCCGCGTGGGCTTTTTCCTTGATGGTTGAGGAACGTGTTGTTTTTAACGTTGATGAAAAATTGTGAGCTGGCGCTGTGGGGTTGGCCTGTGCGTGCCATGGCCACGGTTCCGACATCGTTGGTGAGGCCGTTGTCTGCTTCATTGGTGATAGGTGCGTGGGTTTTTTTCTTTTTCATGCCCTTGGTCATGCCGCCGCCTTGGATCATGAAGTTTGAGATCACGCGGTGAAACAGGGTTCCGTCGTAGAAGCCTTCGTCGACATATTTTAGAAAGTTGGCCACGGTCTTGGGCGCTTTTTGGGGATTGAGTTCCAGAACGACCAGGCCCATGCTCGTGTGCAAAGCGACCTGAGGTTTGGCCTTAGGAGCAGCAGTCGCAGCAGGGGTCCAAATGGCGACAGCAAGCAAGGCAACAATGAATAAACGGTGAAACATAAGAAGGGTCCTTAAAAAAAGTATGATTTTCTGGCTGTTTACTATAACAGGTTGTTTAGGCCAGTAGGCGGTCCACGCCTAGGAGTTTCACGATGGAAAGGATGACAATGAAGATTAAAACACGTCGAATCCAGACGTTGGCGTTGGGGTGTCCCGTGGCAAATCGGGCACCCGCCCAGTAGCCAAAGGTTTGACCTGTTGCGATGAGTGCGCCGAATCCCCAGTGGACTTGATCGTGCCAGATGAAGATGCACAACGCGGGGGCGGTGAACATCAACGCGATGAAGATTTTCAGGGCATTGGCTCGCACCAGATCATATTTGGCATGCAGGACCAAGCCCCCAAGCAGGAAGATTCCCACGCCTGCTTGAATGAATCCGCCGTAGAATCCGATGACGCTGAAGATCAGCACCGTGGTCCATCGGGCCAGAGGCGGTTGAGATTCGGTGGATTCAATCAGCCAGCGTTTGGGTTTGACCATAATGACAAAGAGCATCAGGATCATGACGATGCTGATGACATTGTGCATGGTGGGGGCATCGAGTTTGGCTGCAAGGATCGCTCCGATCACCCCGCTGACGACGGCTGGGACGATCATCCAGGAAGTCGCTTTTTCAAGGGGAAGCTTGCCTTGCTTGGAGAAGGTTCCGACAGCGACGAGCGTTCCCAATAGCACGCCGACACGGTTGGTCCCATTGGCGGTACTGGCATCAAGTCCCATGAACATCAGCATCGGCAAGGTGATCAATGACCCACTGCCGGCAAGGGTGTTGATAAAGCCCGCAACGGCACCAGCAAGAATGGCAAGCAAATACATCATGGGAAAGTTGTCAGTGATCAGCTATCAGCTATCAGCGGTCAGTCGTCAGTAAGATAAGAGAAGACAATAGGATATAGTTTTTTTTGTGCTTTGTGAATGAATATTTTCAATGCGCCAAAACGTTCTGCGTATGGTATAAGAATCTTTGAGGTGATGACGATAATTCTTTTTTATCGTAGCAGGAATTCTTCCCAAAGGCCGAGGCTTTGGCCTTTGAGCTTGGCGTTGGGGGATGCAATCCTTAAAATACAGATGCTCGGGCCCTTGGTCAGGCTGCGGCAGACTTGCTCAGAGAGGCTGTGGGCTGTATTTTGAACAGGCTAATTACTGCATTTAAAGGGTTGGATATGAAAGTAATCTGTGATCGTACGGGCTTGTCAGAACTCTTGACGCTGGCGGGTAGCGTGATTGTCACTCGAACGCCCAAGCCAGTGCTCCAATGTGTCAAGCTCGTGGCCGAGGGAGATACGCTAACGGTCATGGCCACGGACATGGAATTGGCCATCCGGGCTACCACCACCAAGGTCGAAATTCAAGAGCCGGGCGAAGCTCTGATTCTCAACGACAAGTTCACCCAGATTGTGCGTGAAAGCGTTGATAGCACCATCACCCTGGAAGTGGAAAAACAAGAAGCTCAGATCATAGGCCAGGATTCCCATTTCAAAATCTTTGGCTATCCCTTGGCAGACTTCCCGCCGATTCCAGAATTTGATGGGGCGCCAGACTATACGCTCCCAGGCGATGAACTTCACCGCCTCATTCAGCGGACCTTGTTTGCCACAGCTCGTGAAAATAGCCGCTACGCAATCAACGGCGTGTTGATTGAACGCGAAGGCAACAAGCTCACCCTCATTGCCACCGACGGCCGACGCTTGGCCCTAGCGAGAGGGGCCTGCAAAGCAACGGATTCTGACACTCAATCCTCCCAGGTCGCGATTGTGCCGACCAAAGCACTTTCCACGGCCATGAGACTCTTTGATGACCCACAGCAGCAGGTTTCCGTTAAGGTGACTGAAAACCAGATGCTCTTCTCAACCGATACTGCCGTGCTGAGTACCAACTTGGTTGAAGGCAACTTCCCGCCTTACCGTGACGTGATTCCCAAAGATTCAGATCGCAAAGCCATGATCAGCACCGATGTGCTGGCCTCAGGCGTGCGTCGGGCAGCCTTGTTGACCAATGATGAGTCCAAGGGTGTTCGGATGGCCTTTGGGCCTGATGGTTTGGTGATTTCTAGCCGCGCCCCGGAAATGGGTGAAGCAGAGATCAATGTGGCTTTAAATAGTTACGACGGCGAAGCGATGGAAATTGGCTTTAATCCTCACTTCATCTCTGAAGCTTTGAAAGTCGTCGATGCTGACGAAGTTCAGATCGACCTCAAAGCCTCCAACAAGCCAGGCATTTTGCGTACAGGCCAAAACTTCCTGTACGTGATCATGCCTCTGAACCTGCAATAAGGCCAATCCCATTTAACACTCGTGCGAATGGTTGTTCGCGGAGACTGAATTGATAAAGTTTTATGAAAGTCTCATCGCATACATCATAGATGCGATGCATATAAAGGCACCGCCCCGATGAGTTACGCCTGGACAGACACCGAAGACATTGCCATTGATCTCACCGAAGCCCACCGAGGCGTGGACCCGCTGTCGGTGCGGTTTACGCAGTTGCGTCAGATGGTTGAAGCGCTGCCTGGCTTTGAAGCAGAACCCGGCCATGCGGTGAATGAACAAATTCTCGAAGCCATCCAAGCAGCCTGGCATGAAGAAGTTCAAGACGATGATGCCCATGGGAACTATTCCCCCGTGCAGCCGTTTAAGCCCGAAGACTAAAGGGTTCTTCTTCACAAAGCTTTGTTTTACACACAAGTTGCTTGCGTTTCGTTCTGTCACGCAATCATCTGCCACGGTGCCTGAGATTGTCAGTTGAGTTTTGAGAACCTGAAGAATGCTGGCAGGAACCCGAGGGGTGGCCGGACCGTGAGCAGAGAGACAGGTGATGAACCGTTGCCATGACACATCACCATAAGCAAAGCCATCCCAGAAGCTGACCAATTTGGAGTTAGCCATATCTTTGGGGCCGATGGTCGCTGCTTTGGGTGGACACAATGAGAGGTCCCCTGCATCATCGCGGGGAGATATTGTCAAAAGTTGTGGATGAGTCATGATCAGGCGGCCTGTTTCTTTTCTCCGTCGATGAACCTGACACCGACAATTATATCTTGAATCCACCTTGCACGGTGAAGCATTGATTGCTCCGGGGGTCGAAGGTTTTTATTCGGTGGAGTTGGCCAATGCCATGCTTTTATCTGGTCTTGAGCGGGAAGCGGTGCAGTTGCCGATGGATTAGAGTCGATATGAGCATGTGCTAAAGCAGTTGATTGCTGAGGCGAAAGAGAAGTCAATGAGCCTTGCCAAATGTTTAACTTAGCAAGGCAGGTGTTAATCGGGGTGACAGGATTTGAACCTACGGCCTCTGTGACCCGAACACAGCGCTCTACCAAGCTGAGCTACACCCCGTATTAAGGTTCATGAGAAATTTTACGGGATCACCGGTACGCATGCAATGAAAACATACAGGCAATCAAACCACTGGCCCAAGTATTTAATCTGAAAAAAAAGTTTGATCTTTTAGCTGACCAAGAGATAACCGAGGTCAAATTCGTGGCCATGGCTGGCTGGATGTGTTTCAGAAAGTAGCTTGATTTTTAATTTGTGTTCTTTGTGCTCTAGACCGATGGCCAAGGGTTCGATGACGGTGTGGCCGCCGGCCCATTCGTGAGTGATTGGTTTTTCGAAAAAAACATCAAAGATGCCAATCGGTTGGCCGTCGAGGGTGATGGCGATTTGCCCGAAATCTCCTGCATATTTTTTGTATCCGAGGTAGGCCACCGATCCGGTAAAGGTGAGGGTGAGTTCTGCTCCGGGGGTGTTGGTTTGCCAGCCGGTGTAGTTGTCTTTGTGTGGGCCTTGGGTCCAGCCGTGGGAGCTTTGTACGTTCATTTTTGAGGCATCGATAATCTGTCCGCCAGTGTATTGTTTGGCTTGTGGGTCGAGCCAAGGCAAGTTTTTCAGGTCGGAGGTTTTTTTAGTATTTTCTGTGGATGAAGCAATGGTGGTCTCCTTCAAGTAGGTCCGTAACATCTGGAACATAAATGTGTGGCCTGCATCATTGGGATGCACCTCGTCGGGCGAGAGGTCTTCCCATGTGAGATTCCCAGCGGTGACTTCGGGATAAATCGCATCACGGTACGAGAGCATGGGCAAGCCATAATGTTGCCCAATCGGGAGATGAACATCCTGCACGTTACTTCCATCTCGACGCATGGTGGAAATCGCAATGACCAACGGCTTGGTGGGCAGCATCAGGCACTGTCGCACCAATGCTTCATATGCAATGGAGATATTAGGGTTGTTCACATCGTTCACGGCATATTCCACGGTGATCAGGTCGGGCATGTGGCAGAGCAAATCTTTGGGGGCTCGAAACGCGCCAAAAAAACTATTGCTTGCCCCGATCCCCGCATTGATGAATTTTGTGGGTGTTTGGGTGTCGAGCCAGTTGGCGAGAAGTGGAGGGTAGGCTAGTCCTTTTTGGGCGCTGGCGCCGGCGGTGATGGACCCGCCGATTGAGCCGTACACGATGGGCTTGCCTGACTGGATTTTGTCATGGAATTGTTTGAGGCGTGTGAGATTGCCTACATCGACTAGGCCACGCTGATACTTTGCTTGTGTGAAACCGAGATCGGTTTGCGGTTCGGACATCTTGTTGAATCTTTCAATTTGGTGGTCATGAGCAATTGGACGGGACGATAGAAAATTTTAAGCGATTGTTTAATAGGCTTGGCCCCCCCCGGAAGTTTCCCCCGGCCCCCCCGGAATCTTGGGGCAACCAGGGGAAACTTCCGGGGGTTCCGGGGGGGGGAGTTAGATGAGGCTGAGGGTGGTTTGCATTTGATGGCCCTCTCCGGGGGCAATGGTTTGTGTATTTTGCATGACATTGGCTGTTTCGATGCAGAGCATGTGGGGCCATTCGTCATCGCCAAAATCGGGCATCTGGATACTTTTTTCAACCCATGGATTCCAAACCACGGTACTGGCAGAGCCGGTACTTTGAATTTGAATTGTGCGTTCAAACCCTGGGTCATGCAGCAGGCAAGGTCCCGCAAAATCAGTGTAGACTCGGTCGACCTCCTGATCAATCTCAATGGGCTTATCAGAACCGTCTATGGTTGCATTCTGTAATTTGCTGAAATAGGGCTGATTTTCGAGGCCTCGTACTTGAACCTGACGCACATCAGAAACCTGCAGATATGTGTGTAGAGCTTCACTGATGATAAAATCTTTCGTTCCCATGTTACGCGTTTGCAATGACATGGAAAGCTCTTGGCCAATGGTGATGGTATGGCGAAGCTCAAACGCATGAGGCCAAATAGCCCCGGTTGTTTCGCTCGAGCAAATGAAGAGAGTGATCACCACTTGGCCGCGAGGGTCCAAGGTGACCTGTTCGACGTTCCATTGGTAGATACGTACAAAGCCATGATTGGCTGGGTTGGCTGGGACATCGGGTTGTCCCAAAGCATCCCCAAACCAAGGGAAGCAAAGCGGCACGCCGCCTCGGATGGGTTTGCCTTTTTCGAAGGAACTTTTCTTACTCATAAATAAGACTGGCTGAGCGCCGGTTGGTTGCCAATGGGTGAGATGGGCACCGTATAGATAAATTTCAGCTTGAGCCAGTGGGGTTTGAACGATGATGCGTGTGAGGCCGCCTTGTCCTGATTCAAACCAAACTTGATTTTCAATGCCATGGCTGGCCTGCAATTGGTCGATAGTAAGAGGGGAAGTCATTTGGTTCTTTCTAGGGTGGCTTGGGTTACGGTGTTTGATTGGAGTTTTAGAAAAGATGTCCGTTTTTATTTTGTACATTGTTTCGACCGTGCTGTTTATGCAGCTATTTCGGTTGAGTCAACATCGCTACCCCCATGTCTTTGGGGTGGTGGCAGTTAATTATATCGTCGCGTCGCTTTGTTCGGTGGCGTGGTGGTATTGGCATGCGGATTCGCCCATCGGTCAATTGGCCTTGGCCTTGGGTTGTGTCAACGGCTTGGTATATTGGGTGCATTTGTTGGTTTTGTTGGCTTGCTATCGTACCGCGGGGGTGGGTGTGACGGTGGCGGTGATGTCTTGTTCGTGTGTGATGCCTGTGTTGTGCGCGTCGATTTGGTGGGGAGATCAGTTAGATGTGTTTCAGTGGCTCGCGGTGGCCTTGGTTCCAATCGCGGTGTTGTTGTTGAGCCCCAGAGGCAAGGCCATGGCCTCACGGTGGACGTGGCAGAGTCTTTTATTGGCGTTGAATTTTCTATTGGCCAGTACCAGCGCGACGATTCACAAGGCGGTGGATGTGTGGGTCGATGCAGGGGAAAAAGATGCTTACAACATGATCCTTTTTGGCGGGGCAGCCTTGTTTAGCGTGGCCTATGTTTGGTTTCGTGGCCATCGTCCGGATCGCTCCCAAGTTCAGATGGGTTTGCTCATTGGCCTGGTGAACACCACGACGTTGATTTTTCTGATCGCCAGTTTGGCGGTGTTGAGTACGGCCGTGGTTTTTCCGGTCGGAGGCACGTTGATTATTGTGATCAATGTCTTGGTGTCTCGTTTACTGTGGCATGAAAAATTAACCTCGGTCCAGTGGGTGGGCCTCGGCCTTGCGGTGGCCGTGGTGGGATTGATTGCTCAGTAGGCAGGCGAAAAAAAGCGGGGAAATAAAACCCTGTCTTTGTTTCTATTTTCAAAGAATATTTCAATACTCAATCGTGACGCCCAGATTGCGTAACAGATTGGTCCAGATGCGTAATTTTTTCTGTTGGTTTTCGGGGGTGTCGGGCTGTTGGTAGTCGAGGTTGTTTAAGAGAATGTTGCCTTGGTCGATGGGGTAGACCGCCAGTCCGCCGGGCTTGCTTAGAAGGATTGCTTGCTTGGCCATGGCGGGGGGGATGGTCCGGTAGAGTTCTAAATTATCAATGCCCACAAGGTCTTTGGTTTGAACACCTTCTTCGAGCGGATAGCTGTTGAGCAGGTGGATATCCAGCGTCTGGGTGACCCGTGGGGGGAAGTTGATGATCTGGCGTTGCTTGGTGTTTTTAAGTCGGACCGCAAGTGTGGTGCGTGGATCGCTATCGAAGACCAGCTCAATGTCCTGAACCACTTTGTAGGTTTCGTTGGTCCATAGATGTAGAGCGTTGAGTCGTTCGGGGCGATCTAGTTGCAGGCGTATTTTTTCACCTTGAGCAGGGAGATAGAGAATGTAACGCCAGAAGTCATCATTGGTCAGCCCATTGACGGTTTTGCGATAGCGGTGGTTGGGCAGTTGAGCAAAGGAGGCAATTTCTTCACCATCGACCACAAAGCTAAACACACGGTCGGAGACGGCTTTGAGATTTTTCCATCGGGCCATGTATTGATCGCTGTACATGCTGAGGTCTTGTTCACCGATGCCTAGTAGCAAGGGATGGTTCTGGTTTTGCAAGCGAACACGTTCTTGAAATCCTTTGCGTAAGCGATGGGGGAAGCCCACCAAGACGTTGAAATCTTCAAGGGTCTGGGCTGCGTCGACAGTTAAATTGACGAGCATGAGCTGGTTGCCGTTTTGGAGATAGGCTCGGACGGCTTGGCGGTTTTGACGTAGCCAGGTCATGACCGGACCGGTGGCGCGCATGATCGCAATACCAGGCATTTTTTCGAATAAATCCTCAGGCTTCTCCATGGTTTGGTAGACCATGCCGGTGCGTTTGAGCAGGGCGTCTAGTGCTTTGTCATCGGCAGTGAAAGCGAAGGTTGTTTTGGGGTTGGTTTGTTGGCGTTGTCCAGCCCAGTTGATCATGTTCGCCAGTAACTGATTGGCAGCGGGTTCGATATCGAGTTTGTGGCCGATGAGCATTTGGCTTAAGAGGTAGCTTCCGCGGCCGCTGGGGTATTGGAGCATGGGTGTCAATTTTAATTGGTCCCCGGCTCCAAGTAGTGCAATCGCGCGTCCAGTGGGCGTGGCATAGCTACTTCGAAAAGACCATTCATCCTTGGCCCAGGTGAAGAAGGCTGCATCGGTGAGCCCTTTCATCACCGGGTGAGCTGGAGCGGTGATAAAAGCAATGCGTCCGCTGTATCCTTTGGCGTTTTCGAATTCTGCTCGCGGGGCCCTTGCGTCAGGTTTAGCATCTTCACCAAGCGTGAGGTCTGTCAACGGCAAGATATGTTGTTGTTCAAGCATCAACACCGTGCCGCCGCTGGCGGTCACACGTTTTGCCAGTGACGCGACTTGCTGAAGATTATCAGCGGTCACCGCATCCGGTCCCACCAACAATACCTGGGGTAATTTCGGAACCTGTGATAAAGTTTGAATCACGCCATGAGCAACCGCTCGTTGCTTGAGCCAACGCAAAACTTTTTGTGAAGGATCAAAAACAAAGAATTTGTCAGGGGCAGTCACAGCCTGGGGTAGGAGCACTGAAAATTGTTTGTGATCGGTAAAGACCACCTTGTTCTGAACCACCAATTGCAAGGTCAGCATAACAGAACCAGGCTTGTTTAAGCGAGGTGTTTGAAACTGTAGCGTGTCTTCAACTGCGTGGCCAGGCATGATTGTGTAGGTTTTTTGACCTTGCTCCAAAATGTTTTTTTGGTGCGTGAGGAGCCAATGCAACTCGATGGGGGAGTTGTCATAAGACGTATCATTGAAGACCTTGATGGTTCGTTGCACGGTGGGATTGAGGTTCGGGTTGAGCGTGCTGGCGTGTTCACGCACAAAGACCGCGTGGGGTGACATAGCTGGCCCAACGCCAGGTAAAGGTTTGGTCCACGGGCAAATGGCGGTCACGCCTTGCCAGCGTGCGCCTTCGATACTGATGCGACAAAAACGGCCCGCAGCCATGTCCGCCTCAGCCCGACTGCGAAAGACCCGTGGTCCGCCGATCCAGGCCATTTTTGAGACATTGCCTGAGTAGTAAAAGACTTCGCCCAGGACCAGCGGATTGTTGCCTGTCCACTTGAATAATTCAGCTCGTTGGTGGGGCGGCTCTTTTTGATAAGGGCCTATGTTGTATTGATAAGCCGAGGCAGGGAATTGTTCGCCGGTGAGCCACGCATAGTGCTGGGCATTGATTTTACCTAGGCCGCCAAGGTCACCCCCACCATCTTGAAAGCTTTCTCGTGTGGGATCGAGTTGCTTGGCGATTTGGTTGAGGTTGGCCATGCGTTTTTCGATTTCGCGGAAGTTCCCGCCGTTACGTAAGAACGCGGTGACAAACATCATTTCATTGCCCAAGCTGTACATCATGATGCTGGGGTGATTGCGATAGGCTTTGACGACTTGTTGGACGTGTTGTTGGAAGTTTTTCCAGACCAAAGGGTTGTTCAGGTCATGGGTAATGAACATGCCATCGATACAGGTAGAGAGTCTGCCGGGGATGCCATGTGTGTCGAAGAAGTCCAGTGCTGCTTCGCGTGTTTTGAAGACTTTGTCATGGTCATAGGAGATGCGGTGAAAGCGATTGCCTTGTTCACGCCAGGCTTTGAGCCATTGTTTGGGTGTGTGAACGTTTGGGACTTCTGACCAGTTCCAGAAGTGGTGGGGCGTGCCGTTGATAAGAAAGTCTTTGCCTTGAAGGGTAATTTCCCGAAAGCCAAACGTTTGCTCAAAAACATCCCCCCCGGAAGTTTTCCTTTGGTCTAGCCTTTGCCCCCCGGAAGTCCCGCCTCCGGAAGTTCCGGGGGCGGGGGCGGGGTTTTTTTTGAACATTCCACCGAGGGCAAGTTTAGCGGTCGTTTGATTCTTCAAAGCCGAGTCCTGAGGTCCCTCTTGGGGGCCGAAGGGCCGGACCTCTTCGGTCAGTTCGCATCGCAATCGGTACATGGCCGCGTTTTCCTGAGGCCACCACAGTTTGGGGTTAGGCCAAGTGGTTTGCAGTTGCACAGGGGTTGTTGCATTGGCTTGGAGGGTTAGGTTTTTGGCAGGCAAGGTCAGAGCAATCTCTCCGGTTTGAGCGTCGATGACTTGGCAGAGCAGGGAGATTTTGCGCAGCTGGTGGGTGGTGTTACGGAGGGTCAGGTCGGCCGTGAGGGTGTGGTCGGTGAGGCGTGTTTGGATGAAGGCATCTTGTGTGTAGACGCGACCGGTGACGATGAGTGTGACAGGGTTGACCAGTCCGGTGGCCATGCCGTTGCCTTCGCCTTTGGTGGAGGGAAAGACGGGCGCGACATAATTGCGATGTTTTGCAAAGCTTTCATGGGCAGGTGTGTTGCGTGTATGGTCCAGCGAGGGCGTTTTGCTTTGGTTGGTTTGTGTATCGATGGCATACCAGGGGCTTTTGATGGCAATGGTGATTTGATTACGTTTGCCGGGCGTGATGGCATGGGTGATATCCAGATCCCAAGGGACGAGGACTGATTGGTGGGTATCAACGAGTTGGCCGTTGACAAAGACACTGGTGATCCAGTTCGTGCCTGAAAAATGTAGGTGAAAGCCTCGTCTTTCAAAGGCATCGGGAATGTCGACCCTTGTGCGGTAAAGCAAACGATGGCCAAAGGTCAGTTCTTTGCGTATTTGCCACGCATTGCCTGGGACGGAAATACCCAGCCATCGCAACGGCTTGATGGTTTCGTCAGGCAGCGTGCGGACTGGCTCATAAGGTTGCTCATCCATGTCAGGGTCGTCGTGTCTCGCCACTTGCCACAGTCCGGTCAACGCCAACGTCGGCCGTCGTTTTGACAATGAAGGCAGGTCAAACGCAAAGACCTGTTTGGCTGCTTCTTGATCAATTCGCTCAACGGGGGCATAGTGCATCAGGTTCGGATGAAACGGCTCGCGCGCAAGAACCAAACTGTCCAATCCGATGAGTAGGCGACCATCGGTGCCCGCTTTTTCAAAACGCAGTTCCAGTACATGTGAACCCTTGTTCAATTGGACAGCCCCATAGTTTGCCCAGGCGATTTCATTCCATGTGCTCAATTCCATGAGATTGTCCGTCTGAATCTCAGCAGACGCATCACGCCAAGGTCCCTCATCAATACGCCATTGAAAAGGTGCACGAATGAATTCAAAACTCAGACGACTCCAAAAGTGATACCGGTCAGTGTGCGGGGCATCAAAGCGATATTTTAAATGCCAACCACCTTCAGGCATTTCTTTTGCACGCTGATGCCGATGCAATATCCGAAGCAAATAACGACCATCAGAAAGAAGCTTCGGCCTAGCTGAAGAAGCGACCATAAATTCAAAGTTTGCATCCGTAGGCTGTTCTGCTTCAAGCCATACAAACCCATCCGTCACAATCGGACTCGCCCCAGTCCATGAAGTCAAAATCAGCAACAAGCAACCGAGCCAAAGGTATTTCATGGTAATCCATTCCAAAAGATTTTAGTTTTCACGCCAGACAGTCGTCTATAATTATATAATGGAACAACAAACGACCATCGGAACAAGACTGAGTCACACGTTTAACGCAGGCTGGGGCTGTGAAGTACACACCAAAGGCGAACTTGAAGAAACTCTCGTGCAAGAAAAAACCAACGTGCAAAGTTACTCCATTCTTAATATTCATCTGGACATGAATGGACTGCTCCAAGGCCTTGACCCGTCTGGGTAAACGACTCGGACGGCAAGTTCACACGCCATCGTAAAGGGCTGCTCTTTTACAATCACAATGTTCGTCGCATGGAGAAACCAACGCTTGTTGATGCGAAAGATGCGGAAAAATTGTAAAAAAGAAAAAGAAAAAGGGTTGGCCTGTTTTATTTTTAAAATTGAATGTGTGGCATTTTTGCCGAATTTCACGGGGAATTTGATGGTTTTTTGAAATATCGAATTCGACGACGGCTTTGTTTTTATTTTTATTATCATTGTTTTTCATGAAAAAAGGTTTTACATAACGTAAAATTTAGATAGAATGCAACGGTAGTTTTAACGGATTGGCTTTCTGGGCAAAGGAGTGCTCAGCAATACCAGCAAAGGTCATTGCAACTTGTTTTTCACTAGTTGGATTTGCAGCAGCAGTCGTCGTAGGTTTTGCGGCTGGTCATGTTGTAGACGTCGTGCTTTGGCGCGCGCTTGTGGTAATGATCCCCTGTTGGATTATTGGTCGGATGGTTGGAGGGTTGGCGGTTCACGTGATGGAATCGCAAATTCATCAATACAAAAAAACGAGGCCAATCCCGCCTGATTATCAGGTTGGTGGTGGAGATGACATTTTAGACGTTGATGATTTGGGTGATCAGATCGTCGAAGATTCTCAAGAACAGATATTTGTTCAAGCAGATGCCAAGCCGGCTCGTCAGGATGACGAATCGATTGCCAGCACAAGCGTGTGATGCATGAGAGTCAATGAATGTGGTTTATTTCGCCGAGGCTAGAGCACGGATGCACAAGGGCGGTCAAGGAGAGGACCATGGCAAAGACAAGAACGCGAAATCCTGCTGACGATTTGATCGACGGTAGGCCTGCAAAAGAAGTATGGATACAGTACAAGGCAGAAGGAGGGCAATACCTTCGCAACTGTCTGCTAGAACGGTATCTTCCTTTGGTGAAATACAACGCAGATCGCGTTCATATGAAACTGCCAGACGAAGTAGACGTCGAAGATCTCATGAGTGCCGGCATCTTCGGTCTGATGGATGCCATCGACGCATTTGATCTGGCCCGGGAAGTTAAATTCGAAACCTATTGCGCTCCACGCATCCGAGGAGCCATCCTCGATGAACTAAGAGCCATGGACTGGGTCCCCCGTCTGGTACGCTCGCGTTCAAGCAAAGTCGACAAAGCCCGAAAATCACTGCAAATGGAAATGGGACGCAAGCCCACCGAAGCAGAAATTGCAGTGAAAATGAACATTACCGACGAAGAGTTCGGTAAAATCCGAAAAGACTCCGGGGCCGTCGGCGTCGTTAGCTTGTCACGCAAATGGTTCGAGACCGATTCAAACAAAGATGTCCGCGAAATCGATGTCCTAAAGGATGCCAAGCAAAGCAACCCTTCAAACGTGGTCCAAAAACGCGACATGAAGGCCATGATTACCAAAGGCCTCTCTCGTGCGGAGCGTCTGATTCTTATTTTGTATTACTACGAAGAGATGACGATGAAAGAAATCGGCCTCACGCTAGACCTCTCTGAATCTCGCGTTAGTCAAATGCACAGTTCCATCCTTGCCAGGCTCAAAGCTCAGTTCCAGCACCGTGACCGAGAATTGACCGAAGTGGATCGTGTTTAGAGCATTTTGCATCATTTCTTCCCGCCTTTGACATAGGTGGGGCTACTGAAAAGTAGCCGTACGCAGTATATGTACCGCTATTTTTAAGCCGAACGCTGAGGTCTTCCGAAGAGTCGGATTTTCCCTAAATGCTACAGTTTGGATTTAGAATCCCTCGCACTGAGGTATAGCGGGTTGAATTATCAATAATCGCCTTGGCGATCCTCATTGATGCAATGTCCCCGTTGCAAGTCCGTTACACGCTCGAAATTCGTTTTATAACCGATTTAGATAGACCCGTACAAGCGGGTTTTGTGATCTTCTTGAGCCTTACCGGTCCTTGTGCCCCTTTTTTTTAATGCCCCGATATCTTGTATTGGCCGATAACAAAGACCCGTACAAATAGCGAAATGCCAAACCTGGCGAAGCATAAATCACGCTTAAGGCCAAGGTTGTAAAAATGAACTTGACGTTCGGGGATCATTAGGTTAACATACTCCAAACAAAAGTTTGATGAAAGTTAAAGAAGCATGATGCAAAGCGTCGATTCAAAGCCCCGAGAGATCAACTTAAGTTCTCTTTTGCCTCGCTCCTTCGATGGGGTCGGGCAAGGTGGTGGCGATTCACAGAAAAGGCATCTGCATCATGGCAATTCCAATCCTTCAATTTGGCCCAGGCGGCAATTACACCCGACAGTATCATGCCAGCGAAGGGCGACTCGTTCGCCGCAAGGCCAATCCCGCCCAAGCAACAGCTCAAGAGACCCCCGATCATCCAAGGAAATCTTTTGGGGAGGCAGCCAAAGACACTTTTGGGGGTATCCCCAAGGGCTCCGAACGCAAGCTGGCGACTGTTTCGGTCGGGCCGTTGGTCTCCGAACGCAAACCAGACGTTTTCGAACATGTGCCGCCGTCGCCTGCTTCGGGCGTTTATCGTCAGCCTGCCATGTGTGCAGCGAGCGACCGGGCCCGTCAAGGGGCCGTCCAGCGTGTGTTTGCGGACTTGCGAAGGCTCGGCCAATCCTTTCATCTTGCCAGCAATCTAAACAATTCTCAGCAACCCGATTCTGTGGAGGTTACTCATGAATCCAGTCCATTCTCCGAACCTGACTCCCAAGCAGTTGGATATTCTTTGTCGAATCAACCAAAGTCGCAAGACGCTCGGTTATTCCCCGACGATGCAGGAATTGGCCGATGTCCTGGGCGTCAGCAAGGTCACTGTTTTCGAACACGTCGAGGCTCTCATCAAAAAAGGCACACTGTTGCGGCAACCCAACAAGGCACGCTCTTTGGAAGTGAATCCGGATTTTGAAATGCCCGAGGAGGCATCGCCAACACGTTTGCCTCTTGTGGGTACGATTTCTGCAGGGTATCCAATTGGTGCCTTTGAAGACCGCCAGTTCATTGACCTTCAAGACCTATTCCCTACAGGTCGCAAGGGTAGCACTTTTGTCTTAGAAGTTCGGGGTGATTCCATGATCGACGAGCAAATTCGCAGTGGCGATATGGTCGTGGTTCAAAAAACCGATACCGCTCATCAGGGGCAAACCGTGGTTGCTTTGTTGGATGATGGTGAAGCGACGCTGAAGAAATTTTATCGAGAGAATGGGCGTATTCGTTTGCAGCCCGCCAATGACAAATATGAGCCGATCATCGTGGATCAATGTCAGATTCAAGGCGTGGTCATGGGTGTGATTCGCTCTTACTAGATCATGTGATTCCAAGGATTGCAAATTCTCCAGACGCGAGCGATGAGCGTTGTGCCCCTTGCCACGCGGTGCCTCGAATCCCTGTTTTTTTAATGCGGTAAGCGTATGTTCTGAAAAATGTTAGATTTTTTTTAGTCTGTTTGTCGTAAAAATTTCTTTTTCCCCAATAGTCTTGTGGGCGAGTTGTATTGCGATTGGTTTTCAGATTGATGCTTCTTCGCGGGTTCCGAATTGACAAGCCTTTATGGAACTTTTAAAGCGTTTCCAATGTGTGCAAGGCATATGATTTGCAATTTCCCGGGAAGCCATTATTATGTTCCGAATCGCTGAGTAAAATTCAGCGGAAAATATTGCGGGTGTAGCTCAGTGGTAGAGCGTCACGTTGCCAACGTGAATGTCGTGAGTTCAAATCTCATCACCCGCTTTGAAACAACAATCGCCTTGGGTTGACAGCCGTTGACCTTGGGCGTCTTTCTTTCTGCCACCACAAGACTTACAACACCCTCGGCAACCCCCAAGCCCTCTGCGTTTTGCCTACACATGACAACCGATGCCAACCGATGCCAACCGTGGACTGCCTTCCGGCACCATTTACCCACCATCTCGGCACCGAACTCGGCCCTGTGAATGGGTATGGTTTACGCAACCTCGCATTGAGATGAATCGGCACGCCCAGCAGTGAAGTCGGGCAGCGCATTCACCGCACCATTCACGTCCAGCAAAATCGGATCCGTGTAAAAATGAGTGGTCAATTCGATTCGGCTGTGACGCATGGCTGCCTGGGCCACACGTGGAGCCACGCCCGCCACCGCGAGGTGGGTGCCTCAGCTTCACCGTCCAACACCTTCGCCCGGTAGCTTCCGCGATTGCCATGTTCCAACGCCCGTTCCAAACCACGTTCAACAAGGCGCTGACGAAGTCGCCCAACGCTTGGAGCAGAGACGTCAAAGGCCTCCGCCACGCGGGCGTCAGTCCAGTTCGGGCCGTGTTCACCTTGGTCCGTCTTAAGCAACATCTGAGCATGGCGTCGTTTGTGAGCAGCCATACGATGGGCGTTGACGATGTCTTTAATTTGGTCGCGCTCTTGGATAGTCAGTTCAACGATGTACTTTTGCATGGTCGGCCTCCTTGCCGGGGGAATGGGGTCTATAAACCCTGTAGGCAAGAATACTGAAAATTCATTATAGATGGGACGAAGTACTAGGTTTCCAGACAGATCCTAGTATTCCAGACAGGTGTCCAGCAGAGCAACCGCTCCGCCACATGAGATAATCTCCGTCTCTATTTGACTCACACGAACGTCAAGATGTGGGGAATGACTCGGCAACGCATGTCGCTGTGTCTCTAACAACAACGCAGAAACAAGGTCTTCGCCTGCCACCCCCACACAATGATCAAACAAAACCACCGTGGGCGCTAAAATATTGATCAGACCACCGACTGCACTGGCCAGATGCGAGAAAGCTTTGTGAACCACCCGGCAAGCTAACCGGTCGCCTTCACTTGCTGCCTTCAAAACGTCATGGCCATCAAAGTGAGTTTGCTTGCCAAGTGTACTGGCGCATCCTTGAGTCATTGAAATTTTGACCTCTCTAACCAGAGCAGGCAAAGCCGCCACTGCTTCAAGGCAACCTATCTCGCCGCACCGACATGGCATGTCATTGTCGGTTACTTTGCAATGTCCAAATTCTCCTGCCATGCTCGAGTACCCGGCAATATAATGCCCCCCGGATTTGATAGAGCACCCAATTCCTTCTGTATATTGAATGTACAACAGATCATCAATGGCACTTTGCAACTCCAAACGATCTATGACGCGAAGACACGCTTGGCTTCCATTGACGAGCATCACCGGCAGCCCCAGTTGTTTTTCAAGTGTTGCAACAATCGGAACATTGCTCCAGTGATCAAGGGTTGTCGCTTGCAATGAGGTGCCTGTTTGAGGGTCGATCACGCCACTGTCCACCACCGCCAGCCCAAGACACGGCCTGTTGGAAATTGGAGCGAAACTTTGTAGATGTGTGACGAAAGAACAAATGGCATCCAATCGCTCCTGTTGGCTCATTGACTTCCAGTCACCTCGTTGTTGTTTCTGAACCACGGTCTCATAGGCTGTATTCATGATGGTTCCATCGATGCCAGATGGACCATGAAACACCGATAAACAATATCCAGACTTCGGGTTCAAACTCAGACCGTCTCTCCTACGCGATCCAGAAACATCTGCCAAAGGCAGATTTATTAAAAATTCCTTTTCCAGTAGTGTCAAGACGGTTCGCGTCACGGCAGGCCTGGGGATGCCGCAGTCATCGGCAAGCCTTGAACGCGAAACAGGCCCCAAATCACGAACGTGTTTGAGAATGGTGGACTGGCTCCTGTTTGCAGGAAATCGAAAGGTTTTAAAATTGCTTGTTGGCAATTGTAGATCCCTTGAATAAGATATCCCTATTGTATTTGTATATTTGTATATTTTCCTACATCGGTACTCGGTTACCATCATTCCAGATCGTTTACAACGCTTAATTATGAGAGTTCAAGCTCAAAAGTCAAAAAGACAGGAGTCAAATATGTTACAAGAAACGTTTACGGAATCTTACATTGATGCTGAAAAAAAACTTTCCAATCGTTCTACGCAAGGCAATGAACTGGTTTATTTAAAGCAGGTTTTGGACAGTGGTAATCTTTCTTCTTTAATGGGTGGAACGTTCACGCCTCGCTTTGAGAGTCAATTTAGCGAGTTAACAGGCTCCAAATATGCGGTGGCGATGAATACCTGCATGGGTGCTCTGCATTCGGCGGTCATCGCAGCGGAGGCCGGTGCCGGAAGCGAAGTTATTTGTGATTCGGTCTATATTTTTGGTGCCATGGCGGTTCTTTATAACAACGCGATTCCTGTGTTCGTGGATATCAATCCGATAACGCACAACATGGACCCCGACAAGCTTGAGGCTGCTATTACCGAAAGAACCAAAGCTGTGATCGTGACCCATGCGTGGGGTCTTCCTGCTGAAATGGACCGAATTCTGGCGATCTGCCGAAAGCATCACTTGCTGGTGATTGAAGATTGTGCAGAAGCTGTTCTTGCCCGATACAAAGGTCAATACACAGGCACCATGGGCGATGTGGGATGCTTCAGTTTTCAGGCAAGCAAGCAGATGTCGCTCGGCGATGGTGGTATGGCAACGGCGCAAGACGAAAATCTCCATAAACAATTGTCTAATTTTGCTGGAGCGCCAACGTTCCTGTCCGTTGCATACAGTTTGGACTACAACTATCGTATCAATGAACTGACTGCCGCCGTTGGTTTGGCACGACTTGAGACACTGCCTCAGGAGATCGAGAGGCTCCGGGAGAATGCCACATATTTTGATCGTGCGGTTTTGGGTTGTGATTGGATTACGCTTCAGCGAGGCCCTGAAGGTGCAGAGCACTCTTTTTACTATTGGGCGGCAAACTTCATCGAGACAAAGGGGGGACCGACACTTGAAGCGTTCAGCCACGCGGTCGAAGAAGCCAAACTAACCACCATTAGCGTTGGAGATACCAAAATCGCTGCGTATCAGCATCCGCTGATTAAAGAACGATGTGCCGCAGCTTTTGCAGATGAACGCAACAAAAATTGCATAATTCGCTATGAAGATGGCGTATGTCCTGTTGCAGAAAAAACGGTACCACGCATTATTTTAGGCGACACCGTTGCGCCTCAAGAGGTTGTCTGCAAGGATGCGGACATTCTCCATGGTATTATTCAAAAATTCGGTTAAATCACTAAAAAAAAAGGGTTATAAAGTAGAGTTGTTTTGGAATTTTCGAGCGTAAACTCCAGCAGGCATTTATATACTGATGCCATTTGAAAATTCCCTAATTTTAAACTTTGGGCTGATCTATGTCCGATAATGATATCTATGAGAGATTACAGATTGCCACCGAAAGAAATAGCCAAACTTGAACGGACCCATCGTTCTCTGTCCGAC
>JAJRRC010000038.1 GCA_024279865.1 Planctomycetota bacterium
GGTCTCCGCTACGGTCTCGGCTGCGCCTCGCCCTCCGCTACGCCCGCCCCAACCCGCAGCGTGACACATGACATTTCTATTGTCATAATAACCGTGACACTTCTATTGAGCGTTCACATATTTTTACTTTTTACTTGCTTTTCCGTTTAGTCATGGTACAATATCCGACTGCTGAGATTTACCTTCATGATGACTGCGTCAGACAATGTGTCCGGGTCATCCCAAAAATAAAATCTTTTAGCTTGATAAACATGTGCTTCCTTGCTGTTTGTGCAGGGACACCTAAACTCGCCACCAATACGGTGGCCTTGGTCTTTCCAACCGTCCGGCAGGTAAAGATTTATTTAACATGCCGGACCAGGAAACGATCATGTCAGAACAGGCTCCCAATCCGCGCTCACGTCCCCGTAAGCGCCGTTCCAAAGACACCCGACCCGGCTCTAAAAATGGTGCCAGGCATCACTCCCGTGGCCGCTCTTCAGGACGTTCGCAGTCCCAAGGGCACGCTCCAGAAGCGTCCTTGCCACCAGCATTGCCAAGAGAAGAATGGGCAGAACCTCAGGGCGCATTTCGCAGCCTGATCCCCAAACTTCAAAATGCGGTGGCAGCCCAGGGCTATTCCACCCCAACCCCCATTCAAGAGCAGTGCATCAGCCAACTCCTCGATGGTGCCGACCTCATCGGAACCGCCCAAACAGGGACCGGCAAGACCGCTGCTTTTGTCCTGCCACTACTCCAACGGCTTGCTGAGGATCCTCAGCGACCTTCCCGTGGTACGCCTCGAGCATTGATCCTGGCTCCCACCCGTGAACTAGCTGCCCAGATCGGCCAAAGCATTCAAGTCTACGGCCGCTACCTCAAACTCAACCACACCGTCATCTTCGGCGGCGTGAGCCAATTCCAACAAGTCCGCTCACTGAACCGTGGAACCGATGTCCTCGTCGCCACTCCCGGCCGACTGCTGGACCTCATGGAACAAGGCTACATCCGACTGGACAAAGTCGATACCTTCATCCTTGACGAAGTCGACCGCATGCTGGACATGGGATTCATCCCGGACATCGAACGCGTCCTCTCAGAACTTCCAAAAAACCGTCAGACCATGTTCTTCTCCGCCACCATGGCTCCGAAGATGCTCACTTTGGCTCACACCATGGTCGAAAATCCTGTCTTGGTCACCATCACGCCAGACAAGCCCGCGGTAGAACGAATCGAACAAAAAATTCTTTTTGTGGGCAAGAAAAACAAAGATGCGTTGCTCGTCTCGATGCTAAGCGAAATGGAATTTAACAAGGTCCTCATCTTTACCCAGATGAAGCATGCTGCTGACCGCGTGGTGGACCACTTGTTTGAAGCTGGCCTGCGAAGTACTGCCATTCATGGCAATAAAAGCCAAGCAGCCCGCACCAAAGCCCTCGATAGCTTCAAACGCGGCCGCATTCGAATCCTCGTCGCCACCGATGTGGCAGCCCGCGGCCTAGACGTGGACGACATCACCCATGTGATCAACTACGATCTTCCCATCGAAGCTGAAACGTACATCCACCGCATTGGCCGGACCGCTCGTGCGGGAGCTGATGGCGATGCGCTCTCCTTCTGCAGTGCTGAAGAACGGGCGTATCTGCGAGACATTGAACGCCTGCTGGGCCAAACCGTCCCCGTGGACATGGACCATGCATACCATTGCAATGAAGCTTACAATTCCCGTCAACCTGCACCGCGTAACTTCGGTCGCGGACGTGGACGTGGCGGCGGCGGCGGTGGTGGTGGTCGCCACGGCGGCAAACGACGCGGCGGCGGTGGTAAACGTCCTTACAGCAAAAAACGTAGCCACTAAAAAATCAGCCGCAGAAACCCTTCTGCATGGCTTATCAAAATCAAAAGGAGTAGGTCATACCATCAGACCTGCTCCTTTTTTTATTTGATTTTTTCAACCAGGACCCACGCATATGGGATTTTCCCCCAATGCTGAAACCTAACGGTTCCTACCCCCCCAGATCCGACTCTTCGCAAGGCCTCAGAGTGCGGCGTTGTGATGATCGTACGCTAACGTCTTGAAGTAAAAAACGTGCCCAAACGCCATATGCGTTGGCGATGACTTCTCAACGCCCATCAGCACGCCAGTTTGAGTTTCTTTAGACCCAAGCTACACTCGTTCTCAAAATATTCAGCAATCATGCTGAATTTATTCTGAAATAAAATGCTTTGGCTAGCGGATACCGCTGCCCTGAAAATGGAGCCTTCCTTGAAAAATTACAGTATTGCAGTGTATCCCGGTGACGGCATCGGCGTGGATGTGACCGACGCGGCCATGTGTGTTCTGGACGCAGTCGCCCAAGCAGACGGATCATTTTCCCTAGACCAAACCCGATTCGACTGGGGAGCAGACTACTTCGACAAGCATGGCAAGCCCGCTCCAGATGACCTCCTGGATACCGTCCGACCCTTCAACGCCATCTTTCTCGGCGCGGTGGGCTATCCCTCTCGATACCCCGATCATGTTTCACTGATCCCACTGGTCACCATCCGCCAAAAATTCGACCTCTATTCCTGCGTCCGCCCCGCTCGAACCTATCAAGGCGTGCGGTCTCTGCTTGCTTCAAACGCAACCATCGACATGGCTGTCGTACGTGAAAACTCCGAAGGCGAATACTTCACCTGTGGCGGACGATTCAAGCAAGGGTCTGATGATGAAATTGCCATTCAAACCGGCCTGCACAGTCGCAAGGGAATTGAACGGATTCTTCGTTTTGGTTTTGATTTGGCTCGCACCCGTCGCAATAAGTTGACCATGATTACCAAATCCAATGCCATGAAGTTTTCCATGGTCATGTGGGATAATGTGCTCGAACAAGTGCAAGGCGATTACCCTGATGTAGAAACCGACAAGCAGCACGTCGACGCGGCAGCAATGAATTTTGTGCGTATGCCTGAGAAATTTGATGTGGTGGTGGCATCCAATCTCTTTGGCGATATTCTCACGGACCTGTCGGGCGCGATCGTGGGCAGTTTGGGGCTCAACCCCTCAGCGAACCTTGACCCGACTCGTCAATTCCCTTCTTTGTTTGAACCGGTACATGGCTCAGCCCCGGACATTGCAGGCAAAGGCATTGCCAATCCAGTGGGCGCGATTTTGTCAGGTGCGATGATGCTTGATTGGCTCGGCGAAAAAGAGGCTGCGGCTCGCATTCAAACCGCGGTGGAACAATCTTTCGCTCAAGGCTGCCTCACCCCCGACGTCGGCGGCGATCTCACCACCGATCAAATGACTGAGGCAGTACTCGAACGCTTGGGCGTGGCGGTGGGGAATTAACGCGGCTTAAAGCTTCAAGTATTCTGAATCCATGGTTCGCATTTTGGGGATCGGAACCCGGCCCATCACCCCGGGGGTTTAGGGCTCGGCGTTGTGATGACCACAAACAATGACATTGGTTCCTCGTTCACATCCCCTTCTTTTTTCGTGTTTTTTGTGTTTTTTGTAGCTATTCCCCCAAAAGAATAACCCGTAGAAGGATCTTACTTGAGATCGTCCTACAGGTTACAGGGCTTCGATGGTGGCGAGGCCTAGATCATTCGATTAGGCGGCCGCTTGTTTTCTGCGTCGTTTGAGGAGCATGACTGCACCGAGCATCATCAGCGACAGACTCGCGGGTTCGGGTACGGAGCTGGTGTCCACGACAAACAAAAAGTCATTGGTGCCGAGCTGTCCACCATTGGGAGCTTGCTCAAGCCAACCGGCAGAGGCGAGAACATCAAACTCCGAACCTGAAAATCCGGGGTCCCAAAGACGCCAACGATATTGCAAGAACAAAGGCGTACCAAATTCATCCCACTGATTCGCACCAGTATAGGTATCGCCTTGCCCATTGATCGTGACACCTTAAAACTTCGCTTTCACTGTCCAATCCATGGGGACAACATCAGCTTGTGCATTGGACAGCCCCGCAAACGAAGCGGTGGCGGCAATGGTCAAAGCAGCAGAGATTCGGGTGAATCCGGTGAGCCAACGAGGCGTGTGGATCGCGCAAAGTGCGTATCATTCTTTTCCCTTTCCTGAAATTGCGCCTAGGGGCAGAGCCCTCTTTCTCTTTTATGAGCAGGACAAGCAATACCTTTGAAATGGCAAGATACGAATGTTTTTAAAAAAAATCAGACCCACGCATCCCCCTTCCGGTTGTATCAATTAGCGTAGCATGGTAAGAAGGTGCTGTTATCCCGATTTTTTCAAAATAGGAATCATATCACATGGCCAAGGGACGCGACCTTAACAGCTATCAACAAAAAGTAGTCAAACGCTACTACGACAACATTGACACTGCCATGACCCAAAAGCTAGGCGAGATGGTGTCTGACCTCTACCTTGCAGACACCGAAGCCAAAAGCAAACGGCTATGGGAACGTGTGAGTAAAGCAATGGCGAATCTAAAAGTTGAGCCAGACTTGATCGGGCCGATCATGCAAAAGAAAGATATTGAAAAATTGGCCTTGCTCATCGGCGAGCTGAGCATGGGAAACTTACAAAAAAAGCAGCCCTCCCAGCCGCCTCGCAAACGCCACGTCAACACCCCGCCCCTGGGGATGGCTCCCATAGCACCTGCTCCCCCACCTCCTGCGGCTATCAATACAGGTAAAACAAAAGATCCCGGAGCTCCTCCTTATGACCAGCCTTACCTGCGTCATGCGATGAAGCAATTCAAACGACGAATCAAGCTTTCACGACTGGACGCGGAATCTGCCTTGGGACGTAGCCCGATGACGGGTGGTCATAGCAGTGGGATTGTGGCAATCTCGCCGCCGCCGGATTTTAAAATGGCCGTCTGGGAAGAACTCGTCAAACAAGGACGACTCAAAAAAGCGGGGAACAATCTTTATAGCATGCTGTAAAGATTCAAAAAAAAGTTTACTGAATCCTTAACGCTATTCGGCCGCGCAAGCTGTAAGCTTGCGGCTATTTCCGTATACAAAGACAGCTCTGACTCTAGAGCGCGTGATGCACTTTTGCGTCAGCATACTTGTTTTTCTCGTGTTTTTCCTTGGCGTCTCACAAGACGAAAAAGTGCATCACACGCTCTAAGGCAACTCATACAAATTTACCGCACGACCGGCGCTGAAAACTGATTTCCAACCGGTGGCGATCATTTGCTGGAGCATCGGGGGCGTCACGTCTGGATCAAACCCATACGTCGCGTGCAAGCGGGCTAGTTCACCCCAGTGAATCCAAACATGGGTAATCCCCTCTTGCTTGAGCCGAGCGGTCACGGCTTGAGGGTTGTGCCTAGCTTCCCGAATCCACTGGCCCAGTGGGCTTGGATCAAACGCACTGTGATACATGAACCGATTGCGGATATAGAGTGAGCGTGAAGAGTCGGCAATCAGGTACGTATATGAATCGGCAGGCAGGTGATTGATTATATGATCGCCCGTTATCAATTGGCCGGGCTTGGCCTGTTCTAACATTTGTTCAGTGGGCAACGAATCGATGAAATACCATGCAGACTGCTTGGCGACGATTTGCTGCTGAAAGAGTTGAATGGACAACCCGGTTCCCAAGCATATCCAAAGGGCCATGAGAGCGGTCATTGCCCTTTGGAATATTTTTTTTTGCGGGCAAGCCAGGCCCAACATCCATGTGCCGGGCAGTAGTAGCCAGATGAGGAATCGAGCTTGTAGGTGGGTCGCGGTTAACCAAAAGGCCAATTGAAATAGAAGCATCAGCCATAGTGCGATGGCGAGGCGTTTGTGTGAACCCGCTACAAGCAAGCTCAGCCCGCTGCCTAGGGCAAGAAGCCAGAAGGTGGGCATTCCCCATTCTCGATCAAAGCGAGCGATATTCTGTGATTCGATTGATCCGGGCTGTCGGTAGCGGGTTCGGCCGAGGATGCTGCCGTAGCCTTCGTTGCAGAGCCATTGGCGGGCGATTTCAGAACTGCGTTGGCTCCAGGTGGTTTGATTGGCATGTCCGTCATCCCAGCGTTTCACATCAGCAGAAGACCAGTGGCCCGCCCCGAAGGTTTGTGTGGCCATGGGAAAGACGGGATTGCCTGTCTGGATCGTGTTGCGAGCTAGGTAAGGGCTCAGGACCAACAGGCCCGCACCAGCCGCCCAGAGAGCCCCGGTCCACTGACGGTCGGATTGAGCATTGAGCTTCAATAGAAACAATAAACCCACCGGAACCGCCAGCATTGGGCCTGCGGTTAATTTGGTCAGCGTGGCTGCGCCCACGAGAAGCCCGCAAGCGATCGCTGCCCGCTTGGAGGTGAGCGTGGTATCAAACGCCACGATCAAGGCAGTAGCCCCCAACGCCAGTGCCAGCATTTCGTTGTACGCCAACGTTGAAACAATGATCGTCCAGGGAACGGTTAAGAAAGCCAAGCCAGCGAGCCGTCCCCAAAATCGATTGGTCTGACGTGCGACCCCTTGCCCAATGCACAGGCTGGTCAAAACAGCCATGGAAAAATGCAACATTTGGCAAGCATAGATCGCCCGATACACACTGCCCATCAAACCCGCGAGATGAAGATATGCCACTTCCATCAGGCTGGGGAAGAAGCTGTAGACGTTGTGTTCAAGCCCCCGCATTTGGCCGAGGGCAAGCCATTCACCGGGGAGTTGGAGGTGATAGCTCAAGACGTCATAGCCAAAGGCTTCGACCTTCCACAACGTGCCAGGCGGACAGCAACATGCCGTCAACGCCAAGGCAAGGATCGGCATGGCAGCCAATAGCACCCAAAAACAACGAAGACTGTCAGAAGAAGAATCCGGCCCTTCAGAAGACTTCAGGACTCGGCGTTGGGAGATAGCCGTGCTGCTCAATACAGGTGAATTTTCGGAGGGACTTCCGGGGGCGGGGGGACTTCCGGGGGCGGCGTTTTTGAATTGCCAGTATTGTTTGGCACTCAGAGCCAGCCCCACGAGCAAGACCGCCCATGGCACAATCCCGTGCATCAACCCAGCCCATGCCAAAAGCCAATCGAGCCAGAGCATGGTCGCCAAGCCCAAGCCGGTTTGAATAAGCAAGCCATCTAAAGCAAGCCAACGTCGCAACAGCGTGCCATAGCCCATGACGGCAAGCCAAAAACCTGCCAAGAGCGGAGCGGTAACGACCAGTTGATAGATCACACCCCAGAATCGAATGGTCGGCAATGTTTTAAGGCCAGGTGAAGCGTCCGCTGGAAACGTTGCAACCCATCCGCCATGGGTCACAAACCACAGGCTACTTAGAAAACACCCGCCGAGCAGGAAGCTTTGTGTCCATCGTGATCGAAAAAAAGATGCCGTGTTCACAGTTTGGCAACCTGATCAACGGAAGGGGCTTTTTCTTCTGTCTTTTTTTGTTCTTCTTCTTTTTCTTTTTTCCGTGGACAGACCGATGGCGGCGGCGTGGGCTGATTTTCATCCACGCCATCTAGCTCAAACAAACGTCTCAACGCAGCTGCATAGAAAGCCAACGGCGCATCGGGATGACGATGATCAATTTGCGACAACGGCAAGTGTAAGATTTTATTAATCACCCGATGCGTATGCTCTCCCACCAAATCAGGCATGTTTTCGGGGGTGGTCGACTGTAATTTTCGCCGGGTCCGTTCGAGCTCTAATTCGCCAATATCCGTCAGCTTTTGTCTTAGCTGGCGAATCAATTGCCCCACGTCTCGATGTTGAATTTGGGACATGCACGCTCGCATGTCTTTGCCAATGAGTTCTTCTGCCGCTTGGACGTGCTCGGCACGCTGAGAGTGGGTCTGCTCGACGACCTGTTGCAAATCGTCAATGTTGTACAGATAAACATTACGCATCGCGCTCACGGCAGCCTCAATATCCCGTGGCACCGCAATGTCCAACAAAAACAGTGGTTTAAAGCGTCTCTTCTTAAGAATCGGTTTGAGCTGTTCGACCGTGATGATCGGGTCAGGCGAACCGGTGCTGCTAATGACGACATCAGCCTCGACAAGCAATTGGTCAAGGTCTTCGATGTTCCGAACGCCGCCTTGTTCAACGGTGATGTTCAAGTGGTCGACAATGTCTGCGGCCCGCTGGCGTGTGCGATTGGCGAGCCACAGCTTTTTGGGGTGCAAGGCCTGGAGGTGACGCAGGGTGACTTCCGCCATTTCACCTGCGCCGATACCGACGACGACTTTGTCGCCGAAGTGATCAAAAATTTGCTGGGCGAAACTCACTGCCGTCGAAGCAATGGAGGTACGTCCTTCATCAATCCCGGTCTGAAGGCGAACGTGTTTGGCGGTGGTGATGGCCTGCTGAAACAATCGATGCAACGTGGGGCCTACGCCCCGCTGCTGGCAGGCGGTTTCGTAGGATCGTTTGACTTGGCCGAGGATCTGGGCTTCGCCGAGCACCATGGATTCCAAACCCGATGCCACGCGAAACAGATGACTGACCGCTTGTTCATTTTCACGGTGCACGGTGCATTGGGTTAGATCTTCAATCGAAACCTGACAAGAGTCACTGAGAAACTGGCGAAGGTCTTCTGCTTCGGGCGGTTCATTAGAGGGATGGGCGGTGTAAATTTCCGTTCGGTTGCATGTGCTGAGAATTACAAATTCAGCACCGGGATAACGCTGCACCAAATCACGCCCCGCCTGGGCAAGATGCTCATTGGCAAAAGCTAACTTCTCCCGCAATTCCAACGGCATGGTTCTGTAACTGGCACTCAGTAAGGTTAATCTCATCAGTCCACCCCCCCCAACATGGTGTAAGAGGGGGTGAGCTGCATCACCGACACCGTGGTCACAACGACCTTGGGCTCTTGAGAATCAGGACGCACCAACGGCTGGCGATGCGTGGCTCCAAAAACCG
The DNA here is from genome assembly GCA_024279865.1 of Planctomycetota bacterium. GTDB lineage: Bacteria > Planctomycetota > Phycisphaerae > Phycisphaerales > Phycisphaeraceae > JAJRRC01. The sequence goes on from JAJRRC010000038.1 coordinate 8,812, forward strand.
CAATCATCAAAAGCAAGCCCAAAAGACTGAGCCATGCAGCGCGTGAACCACGGAAATGCGTCGTATGACGCACATTCAAAAGCAATGCATAAAGGCACCAAGCCAAGAAAGACAGCACCATCTTCGGGCCATACCACCAGCCTGCAGTTAGCTGCTCATGGCGGGCACTTACTTCAATAAAGCCAGTGACCAGCCCAAGCGTCAAAAAGGAAAAGCCCACCATGGCAGAAACCACGATCAGTCGTTCAATCGTTTCAAGGCTCGCAAAACGGGTCACCGTGGCGAGCCTGCGTTTACTTCGTAATTTACGAGCAACGATGAGATAGGTCCCCCCACCCATGCCGCCTAGGACAATGGAGATAGCTCCCAAATAAACACTGATCAGATGAGCCGCTTTCCAGAAAGTATCTGGGCTGAATTGATAAAAGGTCCACCGGCTTGAACAAGTCGCCCACGCAAGCATCAAGGTGACCAGCGGGAATCCCACCACGGCCAAGCCTCGGATGCGCCCGCGTTGCTGAAGGAATAGCAAAATCGGACACAACAAAGTAACCAACATAATCAAGCCATCCACATGCGACGTCAGCGGACGCCAACCATGATGGACAACTGATAAGCGATAGATAAACAACAGCAGGCTGCTAAGGGTAATCACCCCGAACAAGGAGTATTGCAGTTGCCGCACCCCCTTTTGTTCACCAGAACGGCAAACATGGACCACCACTACAATGCTCGCGATCACCCCCAATAAAGTGAGCAACCCCAGCACAATCGTACTAATTGAAAGATCCATTTTAAGACTTACCTTCTGCCTGATGTTCGGGGTCTGCCACTGCCTGATCAATCATCAAACTACAATACACCCGCAAGGCTTCAGTTCCTTCACACTGCAAAATACGCATCGCCTCTGTGTCGGTCAACTTCTCTAGCAACGTATGACGAAGTTGAACGTCTGCTACTTTTTGCTGAATCGCAATCCGAAAAGGTGCGACCACTTCCAATAGGATCGGCCAATGAGGGCCCAGCGTATCAGAAAACTTTCGACGTAAAATCGCAGAAGCTGACGCACTAATCCCGCCCGTGTAAACCGCCAATGTGACCGGTCCATGATGAGCATGCGCCGGGATCACCACATCACCAAGCTGCGGTTCATCCACCCGGTTGACTAAAATTCCCGCTTTGGTGGCCAGTTCCCAGACGTGGCGATTGATCTGCAAGTCATCCGTCGCGGCAATGACCAGATAGACCCCTTGAAGGTCTGATTCGTCAAATGTGCGTAAATGTGTCTTTAAGTCCATGTCCCCAAAAGCTGGGTCTAACTGCGTTGCCACCACCGTCACGCAAGCTCCTGCTTCAAGCAGGCTGCCGGCACGACGAACCGCCACCTTGCCTCCGCCGACGATCAGGCAAGATCGTTGATCCACATTGAGCATAACAGGAAGATGTCGCATAGCTGCCTATGGTAACGAAGAATCCCTATTGCCAACACCACAGAACAAAGAAAGTTCAAATGCCCCAAGCGATGGGCGATTACTGGCGTTGGGCCCGCCGCAGCCGTTTGCGTTGGCTCGCCCCCCAGCCCCATTGACACAACCGATCCATCAGCCAAGGTGAAAGCCTTCTGGCCCACCATAAAACCCGAGCCAATGGGGTAATCACCACCAACGCGCGGTTGGCTCCAATGGCCTTGACCGTGCGATCAGCCACCGTTTGAGCGGTGCAACAAACCCACGCTGGAGGTGATTTGGATTCATCTGCAAAAAAAGTGGTGTCCCCGACAAATCCCGGGCAAATGGCGCTCACCCCTAACCCTGTCCCGGCATATTCAGCACGCAACGCTTCGGTAAAACCCAACAAAGCAAACTTGCTGGTCTGATACATAGCAATTTTGCGATAAGACACCAGCCCAAACATCGAACAAATATTCACGACATGGGACTGGTCCTGAGCTTCAAGCACAGGCAATAACTCATGGGTCAATTGAATGGGAGCATGAAGGTTCACCGCCAATAATTGCCGCCAATGTTCCTCTGCCATATCACGCATCGGGCCATAGTGGCAAAGACCTGCATTGTTAATCAACAGATGAATCGCCCCCATCTGCTCACGAATCACTTGCACACTGGCGGTAATTTGAGCGGGGTCTGTCAGATCGCAAACATGGGCCATGGCTTGAATGCCATGCTCACGGGCCTCTTGAGCGACCGCTTCTAAGGCAGAACCGTCCAGGTCCAACAAGCACAAGTCCATCCCCTGCTTGGCCAGCGTCAGCGCAAGACAACGGCCAATGCCACGGGCCGCTCCGGTAATCAATGCTTTTCGACCGCGTAATTGCTTCATATCTTTCGATTCACCATCATCGCAATGCGCACTGAAAAATAGCGAGGCGACCACTTTGCAGCCCACACCAATAATTTATTACGCCACCCCGGAATCACCACACGCTTGCCTTTGAGCATCCCCTCATAGCCTTGTTGTGCCACGGTCTGGGCACTCATGCCTTTACTCACAGCAGAGCGAGGGCTCGAGGCACGTTCAAAAAATTCCGTCACCGTCGCGCCCGGGCAAAGTGTTGTCACCGTCACGCCCTGATGACGCATCTCCACCACCAACGCATCGGATAAATTCAACAAATAGGCTTTGGAGGCAAAATAGTTTGCCATCAAAGGACCCGATTGAAAGGCTGCCACCGAGGCGACATTGAGAATCTTTCCAGACCCTTGCTTGATAAAATCTTTGCCAAACAACAATATCAATCCAGCCGCGGCGGTGATGTTGACAGCAATCAAATCCATTTCAGCTTGCAAATCATTTTCGGCAAATTTGCCATGATTGCCAAAGCCAGCATTGTTCACCAGCACGTCAACGGCAATGCCGCGATCTGTCAGCTCCGCATGAATCTGGGCTGCTGCCTGCGAATCGGTCAAGTCCTTGACCAAGACAGTGACCTTGACTCCATGTTCTGAAAAAACCTCTTGAGCCAATTGGTTTAGCTGGGCTTCATTGCGCGCAACAAGAACGAGGTTCACCCCATCACGGGCAAAACACCAAGCCAATTCCCTGCCGATGCCAGAGGACGCGCCGGTAATTAATGCTGTGGAGGCCACCTTGTCATTCCTTCATACAAACAATCATTCAAACCAGTAAGAGGGGTTACTTTATAGCGGCATGGACCGATGACACAAGTTTCAAGGGGTGTGTTTTTGAAGTTGCATCCCCGAAAAAAAGAAAAAAACGGTATGGGCCACTTCTTTGTATCATGGTGATATGTCAGGCCTTTGGGATCAGAAAAAACGTGAACACCGCCGCCAAGCTCAACCGCTCGCCCAGCGGATGCGCCCCCGCACGCTTGAAGAATTTTCAGGCCAAGACCATCTCCTAGGCCCCGGCAAGCTCTTACGCCGCATCCTCGAAGCAGACCGCATGACCAGCGTCATCTTCTTCGGCCCACCAGGCACCGGCAAAACCACCCTCGCCAAACTCATCGCTCAATACACCAAACGACGTTTTGAGCAAGCCAATGCCGTGGCCGTCGGCGTCAAAGAAGTTCGACAAATCCTCGCCCGCGCCCGGGAATGCCTCGAAAATGATGGCCAGCAAACCATCCTCTTTCTCGATGAAATCCACCGGTTCAACCGAGCTCAACAAGATGTCTTGCTCGGCGATGTCGAACGGGGCATTGTGACGCTGATTGGTGCGACCACGGAAAATCCTTTTTTCTCGATCAACTCGGCACTGGTGAGCCGTTCACAGATTTTTGAATTTGAACCACTCACCGAAGACCAGATTAAAGAAGTCGTCCAAAATGCCGCGTCGGACTCTGAACGTGGGTTTGGAGAAATGGATTTACAACTGCAAGAGGATGCCCTTGCCCACTGGGCCAAAGTCAGTGATGGCGATGCCCGCCGAGCGCTTGCAGCCCTGGAAATCGCAGTCCTCAGTAGCCCCCCCCAAGAAGGGCAACCCCTGGTCATTGATTTAGACATTGCTCAGGAATCGATCCAAACCAAAGCCGTCGTCTACGATGCCACCGGCGATGGTCATTACGACACCATCTCCGCATTCATCAAATCCATGCGAGGCAGCGACCCAGACGCAGCGGTCTACTGGCTCGCCAAAATGCTTCATGGGGGCGAAGACCCACGCTTTATCGCAAGACGTATTGCCATCCTCGCCAGCGAAGACATCGGCAACGCAGACCCCCGAGCCCTGACCATCGCAGACGCTGCCTACCAAATCACCGAACGCATCGGCATGCCCGAATGCCAACTCACCTTGGCCCAAGCAGCCATCTACATGGCCACCGCACCCAAAAGCAATGCCTCCGCCCTTGCCATCTGGGCGGCAATGAAAGACGTGAAACAAGGACGCACCGTCGCAGTCCCCCGCCATCTCCGCGACGGCCACTACGCAGGGGCCGCCAAGCTAGGCAATGCCTCGGACTACCAATCCGCTCATCAAAGTAAAACAGGCTACGTTGACCAGGAATACCTCGGCGTTGAAGTCAACTATTATCAACCCACCGAACGAGGCTACGAACAACGAATCGGACAATATCTTCAGTGGATCGAAAATCAACAAGACAAACCGACTGTTTCAGTTGATAATGGAACTTCGCAGCAACACGCGTAAAAAGACGTGCAAAGATTTAGAGCGCGTGATGCACTTTTTCGTCTTGTCAGACCCCCCGGGCGCCGTTTTTCCCGTGTTTTACCGCTGTGTGGATCAGCACAGGCGATGTTTCGCATCGTCGAGCATGAGACACCAAGGCAAAACACTGTAAAAACAAGTATGCTGACGCAAAAGTGCATCACACGTTCTAGAGAATGTTTGAATAGGAAACCTTGCTTTATGGCTTTACCTTCACAAACCGGCCGCGCATCAGGACCCAGTGCCCGTGTGACCCATCGACGCAATCATCGCACCCGACGACGCTTTTTAATACTGGTGGCAATGGTAACGATCATCGGCGGCGGTTGGTGGTGGTGGAGCCCCAGTGAAAGTGAACAAGCAACCAATACCAACGTGGCTCTCGAACCCAATAACGCTCAAGCCCCCGTTCCCATCCCTGCCGTGGTTCCCAAACCCACGCCCTTTACCATAACGCCCCAAACACCCACAAAAACCCAGCCCCCGGCCCCCCCGGCCCCCCCGGCCCCCCCGGCTCCCCCGGTCACACCCACCCAGGAAACACACCCCTCCAAACCCACTGTTTCACCGCCCCCCGCAACGCCGGTCTTGGTCTCGCTCCCGGAAATTGATCCGCAAACCGTTTCAATGTCCAGTGAACCTTCAGAGCCGAGCGTTGAGCCTGACATGCCGATTTTGACCCATGCGACCGTGGCTAAAAAAATGAATGTGGGTCTGACCCTGATCAAACAAGGCCAACTCGTCCAGGCGCGTGCTTTGCTCAGCGAACTACTTTTTGACCCACAACAAAAACTCGCCAAAGCCAACGCACGCATCATCCGAACCGAACTGGCCAAAGTAAATGATGAACTCATTTTTTCCCGCAGAATTGCACCCGATGATCCACTGACAGTGGCGTATACCATCAAAGCGGGTGATTATCTTGGACCCATTGCCAAAAAATATCGCGTGACTTACCCGTTGCTCGAACAAATCAACAAAGTCAAAGCCACACGCATTTGGCCCGGCTTACGGATGAAACTTCTGCGTGGACCGTTTCATGGGATCGTCGACAAAACCGATTACCGAATGGACATCTATGCCAACCACCCCACCACAGGACAACGGCTATTTATTGCAAGCTACCCCGTCGGGCTTGGCGAACAAGACTCAACCCCCCTCGGCCAATGGATCGTCAAGCCCGCAGGCAAAGCACAAAACCCTTCGTGGCCTGACCCACGCTCTGGCAAATTTTACAAAGCGGACGACCCCCAAAACCCCATCGGGGAATACTGGATCGGCCTAGCTGGAACCGACGAACGAACCCAAGGCAAACAAGGCTATGGCATCCACGGAACCCTCGACTCCGACAGCATCGGACAACAACGATCCATGGGCTGTATCCGCATGCTCGATGGACACCTCAGCCGAGTCTTTAATCTACTGGTCGAACGATACAGCACCGTGGAAATTCAACGGTAAAGTGCAGCACAACGATCTGTCACGACTAAGAAGAATCCGACTCTTCGGCCCCCGGAGGGACCTCAGCGTTCGGCTTGAAAAATAGCTGCACGCATACTGCGTGCGCGGGTAAGTTTTTTTACACGCAGACGCTTGAATTCATAAAACGCTCAAACATTTTTAAAAATAAAAATGCCACACAGAATCCTTCGGCATCTTACTGACAACTGACAACTGATCGCTGATAACTAAAAAAAACGCTCGTTTTTTAGATTACAACCCACTGGAATGGCGGCTATCTTCTTCGGCCTCATTCGTGGGTAGGTGCAGGCCACACTCTTGACGCAGGCCATGAAAACGTGTGTCGCGTTCATCTTTATCGTCTGCCGTGATCGGCCGCGATGAATGGGTATCACCCACGGTGGCGTAGCCCTTGTCATGCAAGGGATGCTCGGGCAGGTTGTGCTTGATGCGATATTCATACTTCTCTTTAGCGGTCCACTTGAGAATGGGATGAATTTTAATTGTGTCGCCCTGCAATTCCACCGCCCGAAGCGTGGCACGAAAAGCGGTCTGTTTAGCGCCAAGGCCAGCGATCCAAGCTTTGGCGTTTAACTGCTTCAGCGCGCGAGCCATGGGCTCACCTTTGGTTAATTGAAAATACTGATCGTATTCTGCATCGCCTTTTTCCCACAGTCGGCCGTGAACCGCTTCGATATGAGCCGTCGATAGACGTGGAGCAAACCAATGCACATTCAATCCCAATTGCTCGGTCAACTGGTTGGCAAATTGATACGTTTCAGGAAATAAATACCCCGTATCAATTGCCACCACAGACACATCTTGTTTGATGCTGGAAACCAGGTGCAACATCACCGCAGCGCCCACGCCAAAGCTTGAGGTCAGCATGATATCATCGCCAAACGTATCAACAGCCCACTGAATAATCTGCGTGGGTGACGCATCAGCCAACTGCTCGTTCACAGCATCCAAATCAATATTCTGAGGCATGGTCATGGTGGTAGACACGGCTTGTGTTCAACTCCTGATACGCATTACGTTTTTTCTAACGTATTAAAAACTTCTTCGCTTAGAGCCTGTGAATCACAAGAAGCACAGAACTTCAACACGATTGGCAACAATCATGAGCCACGTATTGTAGACATTTGCCCCGATAGAACCAAATTTGAAGGAGATCAACTACCGAAAAGGATGTTTTTAAAGAAGATACAGAAAAAAATTACGCCCAGGAAAATGTGAGCCAGACCGACATAGCCAATGAGGTTCCGTGTCGAGCCATCAACCCACATCAAAGGACGATTGACCAATTGACACACCCAATCAAGCCCAGGCCCCATGCGAGGCCCCAGAGATCGGGGTATCTCCATCACTTTCCCAATCAGGGTGCGGACTATCCCTGTTTTGGGATTTTGGATGGCATCTAATGATTCCCCCGGCATGTTGTCTGTCGGAGCGGCCGCAGCGGCAACCTGAGATTGAGCTTGCCCCGCTTGCGGCGAAGAGGTCCCTGTTGCCATGGCAGCAGAGGCAGGCTTCTGAGCCACCTGTCCCATCATTTCAGACATATCTGGCAAATCTGCCAGCGATTGGGCAGAAGATTCTTCAATCTCGCTGGCGACTTCATCGGGCGCTTCAAAGCAGCCTTCAAGGTCCAGTTCATCAACCGCTTCTGAACCATCTAAGTCAAGAGTTTCTGGAGATGAACCTGTTTCAACCAACTCGGCATCTTCTGATTGAACCGCTGCATTTTGAACGTCTTGCGGAGAATCAAAGCCTCCTTCCAATTCATCTTCGCCGACCAAAGCAGCTTCCTCGCCAGACACGATTGGTTGGGATAGCTGATTTTCCTTTGCCTCAACCGTAGAGGGGTCTAATTCTTGGCCTGTGATCTCTGACACCGAAGCAAAGGCACCTTCAATCGGCAATCCTGTATCGGACGACCCTGAAGTGCCTGCCAAATCCGAGGTTTCAAAGGTATCCGCCACCGCATCGTCGGCCTGTTCAGCGAGCAAGGAGTCAATCTGATCCAGATCAACTGCCGTGTCTTGTGGTAAGTCTTCTTGTCCTGATGTCGCTGCCTCGGGAGCAGCCTCGGCAACGGGTGCGGGGGAGGGCTGTTGAAATAATGCGTCAAGTTCACTGGCCAGATCATCGATACCCAATCCTTCTTCGGATTGAATCGGGGCTGGCTCGGGGGGACTCGGTGCAGCAGCTTGAACAGGAACTGTTTGAGCTGCGGGGGAACCGGGGGAACCGGGGGAAGCGGGGGAAGGTTCATCTGCCCCGCCACCAAATAGCTTTTCAATGTCCTCAGCAGACATCTCAACAGACTCATCAGCAACCGGGACCGCTGGAGCTTCAACGGCTGTCGTGGGAGCAGCCTCGGCAACGGGTGCGGGCGAGGGCTGTTGAACTACCGCGTCCAGTTCACTGGCCAGATCATCGATACCCAATCCTTCTTCGGATTGAATCGGGGCTGGCTCGGGGGCACTCGGTGCAGAAGCTTGAACAGGAGCTGTTTGAGCTTCGGGGGAACCGGGGGAACCGGGGGAGCCGGGGGAAGGTTCATCTGCCCCGCCACCAAATAGCTTTTCAATGTCCTCAGCAGACATCTCACCAGGCTCATCAGCAACCGGGACCGCTGGAGCTTCAACGGCTGTCGTGGGAGCAGCCTCGGCAATGGGTGCGGGGGTGGGCTGTTGAAATAACGCGTCAAGTTCACTGGCCAGATCATCAATACCCAATCCTTCTTCGGATTGAGTTTTATCTGGCTCGGGGGGACTCGGTGCAGCAGCTTGAACAGGAGCTATTTGAGCTTCGGGGGAACCGGGGGAAGGTTCATCTGCCCCGCCACCAAATAGCTTTTCAATGTCCTCAGCAGACATCTCAACAGACTCATCAGCAACCGGAGTTGCTGGGGCAGATGGAGCTTCTGATGCTGTTTGTGATTGGGTTGCTTGGTCAATCGCTTGGTCAATCGCCGCTTCGAGCCCCACCTCTTCGGTCAGAGCCTCCACCTCGACAAGCACTTGATCTGCCAAATTTCGAGAATGATCCACTGCTTCTAAGGGAGCGGGAACTTGGGGAGCTTCCGTAGGAGTGAGGGAAACTTCCGGGGGTACTTCCGGGGGTACTTCCGGGGGTACTTCCGGGGGGGCTTCCGGGGGGGGAGCTTTGGGGATGAACGTAGGGACACCATCGTCACCCACCACCTGCTGAGCGTCGAGCAGGCCTGGCTGAACGTTTTCAACCTGGTCTAAAATCGCATCGAGCTGCTGTTCGATGGTCAGCTCGATATCCTGATTTTCAACCTCGGCCGCATCCTGCGACTGATTCACTTCTTCTGAGGCCACGTGCGTCCATTCCTTTCCAAACGATCAGCAATCCGTTGCCACCAACCCATCAAGAGAAAAAGAAGACCCTCAATCAGGCTTCGGGCTTCATTTCTGATATCTTTTATCTTAACTCTGACAACTAAAAACGGACCGCTGATAACTTAATATATCGACCGTCTTCCCAAAGGACTCGAAAGATTCATTCATGCACCGCTTGCTCATCCATCTTAACGACGCATCACCTATGCCAGAGCCTTTTTTACCGGACGTTCTTATTGAGCCCGATAAGGAAGAGGCTCGACATGCCATCAAAGTGCTTCGGCTACATGAAGGAGACGATGTTGAGCTGCTCAATGGGCAGGGTTCGGTCGCACAAGGCAAGATCACACAGATCAAGCCCAAACTGCTCATCAAGGTCACGGAGGTCACGCAAGTTGAGCCGCTGTCTCCGCACCTCACACTGGCCACAGCCATTCCCAAGGGCGGGCGGGCCGGCGACATGGTCAATCAGTTGAGCCAGTTAGGCGTGGACTGCCTGATCCCCTTGCAAACCCAGCGAGGCGTGGTGAAACCCCGGGAAAACAAACTCCAACGTTTTGAACGCATTGCTCAAGAGTCTGCCAAGCAGTGCGGGCGAGCCCACTTGATGCACTTGGCCAAACCGCAAACACTTGCTCAACTTGCCGACCAACCTTTTGACGAAAAACGCATCGGCCTCCCCACTGCCCCCACCCCCGCCCCCGGAAGCGACCCCGGTTTCCCCAACAACACCCTTGGCCATGCTTCGAGTCCCGCCCCCGCCACGGTATTGGTGGTCATTGGCCCAGAGGGTGGATTCACCGATGAAGAGATCCAGGTTGCCACGGAAGCTGGATTTATACCTTGGCGATTTGCCCCGCATATTCTTCGGATTGAAACGGCGGCCGTGGCAGCGGCAGCCATTTGGCGATCTTTTTCAACATGATCTATTGAAGGTTCTTCTGCTGTTTAGCCGATCTTTTTTTGTATCGTATCGAACAAACCCATATAGTCACCAAGGAATCTCATCATGATCTTACAAATCCCCGTGACGCGGATGTACGAAGTTCACATCGATTCTGAAGACGGACAGCCAACTCGACCTTCTGCACGCCAAGCCAAAGAACAAGCCAGCCAATGGTCCATCGAACGCATCGAAGCCGAAGGCAACCTCGTGCAAGTTCGCAGCGGACATGCTCAGGTCATCTGTCTGGATTATGCTGACGACATGCCCTGCACCGACTGAAACTTGGGCAACTCAAATATCGTTTGACCCCTTGTTGACCCCTTGTTGAACCCTGTCAACAAGGAAGTGGGACTCTACGCTCGTAACAGACAGCCACAAAGCTCAACAGGAATCTCCCTACACAATTCAATGGACAACAGACTTATTCGTAACGGTACGCTAGAGTCGCATTGAATGGCCGTGTATGATTTTAATTATGAGCAAATCCACTGATATCCAAGTCGTTGAAGCCACGCTGTATTACTTGCCGATGCAAATGCGTGTGCCGTTGAAGTTCGGCAGCGAAACGATCCATCAAATTACGTGCGCCCGTGTGCGCGTCACCGTCCAGGATACTGCGGGCAACCAAGCAACCGGCTGGGGCGAAACGCCACTAAGCGTGACTTGGGTTTGGCCTAGCACGCTGGGATACGACCCACGCCACGTGGCCATGCAAGCGGTCTGCCAAACGCTGACGGAAAAAATCACGCAATTCAAACACAGCGGTCACCCCCTAGAAATCGGTCACGCCTTCATCGAAGATGAATTGCCCAAACTGCTTGATATTGCCAACGCAGACAAAGCTGCCGACGAACACATGCCTTACCTCGCAGCACTGGTCAGCTTCTCCGCTTTCGATATCGCCATTCATGATGCCTTTGGCAACCTCTTGGGCGTGCCCACCTATGACACCTACAACAGCCAGTACATGAACCAAGATCTCTCAGCATTCCTGGCCCCGGCCCCCGATACAGAAGTCCGCTTTGAAGGACAATACCCAGCAGACTTCCTCGCTGAAGAAGTACCAACCAAACTCACAACCTGGCATCTCGTCGGCGGTGTCGACCCACTCACCGTAGACGACGCAACTGGCAACGAACCCAACGACGAACACCCCGTCTTCCTCGACGAATGGATTCAATCCAACGGCCTCAAAGCGCTCAAAATCAAACTCCGAGGCAACGACCTCCCATGGGACTACCAACGCATGGTCGCCATCGGAAAACTTGCCATCCAATACGATGTCTCTTGGCTTAGTCCAGACTTCAATTGCACCGTGACCGACCCCGCTTACGTCAATCAAATTCTAGACCGCCTGCGTGATAAACATCCACGAATCTATGGCATGGTGCTTTATGTCGAGCAACCCTTCCCACATGATCTCCAAGCCAATCGAATTGATGTACACAGCGTTTCAGCACGCAAGCCATTGTTCATGGATGAAAGTGCCCATGATTGGAAATTCGTCCAACTCGGCCGCAGCCTTGGCTGGACGGGCGTAGCGCTTAAAACCTGTAAAACACAAACAGGCGCGCTCTTGAGTTTATGTTGGGCCAAAGCCCATGGCATGCCGTTGATGGTGCAGGATCTCACCAACCCGACCTTGGCGATGATCCCCCATGTACAACTAGCCGCCCACGCAAAAACCATCATGGGCGTGGAAGTAAACTCCATGCAGTTCTACCCAGACGCGTCAGCCCCCGAAGCAAAAATTCATCATGGCCTCTACCAAAGACGCCACGGCATTTTAGATTTGTCCACGCTCGGCCCCACAGGCATGGGCTATCGAGTCGATGAAATTAAACGAGAACTACCCGAACCTGCCTGTTCATTTCAATAGATCTGATACCAATCATGTTTCAAACTCGCGTGTTTTGTGATTCGCGGAGATTGAATTGATAAGACTTGATGATGACCTGCCCCCAAACTATGTACCAGCCGTTATGAGAGTCGGGTGATCCTTTGCCATCACAAAATTCTCCTTCTGCCAAAGATCCGCCAAAACACAACCCCCCCTATCCAATCCGAGCCACACTGCCCCGATCATCAAACGTCAACGGAATATCTAAACAAAAAACATGCCAAGGCTCATCAGCCAAAGTAATCGCTGCCTCGACCACCGAACGCATCAAAGTCGCGTAATCATGCACGAACATGCTCACCGGCACATCAACAGGCACACCCTTCACCGACTCGGCGACCAACGAAATATCTTGACCTAAAACCAAACCTCGGTCTGCCAATTTCTGAGCAATCAATTGAACTGACTGCGGCTGAAGTGTGCGGCAATAAATAGCTGTCGGCGGATTGGGCTGATCCAATAACGCCAAAACCTCATCTCCGACCCATGTGAGATGCTCTGATAAATTCTTATAAGACAACAAACGGAATGAATCCCGAGGCACATCCGAAAAACCTGCCTCCACGCACTGAGCATAAAACTCCTTACGCCAACGCTCACCAGACGCATCCGTCGAATCCACCGCCACCATCGCAATGCGACGATGACCCTGCTCGTAAAACATCCTTGCCGAACGACGAATAATCTCCAACGTCACGTCCCGCACAAAAGACATCCCCAGCGTTGCCACCGAACCATCGCCGGGGCGATCTAAAATCAAGGGGATTTTTCGACGCTTAAACTCTAAAATAGTCTCCGCATCTTTGGGCAAACCCAACATGATCGCGCAATCTGAATCAAATGACGCAATATAATCCATGTCCAAAGGCAACTGATCACTATTAGGAATAAAACCCACATGACAACCCAAAGATTGACCCGCCAGAATCAGATTTTTTAACAAAGCCCCCGCATAGCTATCGCTTAAAATGCCTTCATGTTCTGCAAGACTGGCAAATCGCCCCAACACCCCCAATGAAATGGTATGCGCCTCTTGCTCGGCAGAGGCTACGAAAACACCCTTCCCCATCACAAATTTCAAAGGCAGCTTTTCGCCCAGCCGTTTCAACGCCACCCCCGCGGTCCCCGGATGAATGCCAAATTGCTTGGATAACTCACTGCGAGAAGGTAAGCGGTCACCCTCACGGTATTCCCCTGCCTCAATCGCCTGCCCCAAATAATCGACCATCCGGTCAATGGCAGATTCACGACTGCCACGCTTTACTTTTTCAATGGTCTGTGCCATGCGGATCACTTCTTCCTGATAATTCCCATTTCAACTTAATATTGACCTCACAATGCGAGGTCGTGTCATTATTCCCGCCTTCGCATGGGTTGTCAAGTAAAACCTTGCCGCAGGCAACCGTCCATCGCATGCTTCACGCCCAAGGGCGTGAAGCATGCGGCGTTGTGATGGCCAAACGCCATCTATTTCGACCAACCAATATCCCCTCGCGGAAACACCTTCAAAGCGACCTTGAAATTTATACGGGGAAAAAACGTAGATTTCAAAATATTTTTTCTGACTGATAAATGATAGCTCCAAAAAAAACAGCCCCGCAAACCGTGGTGGTTTGCGGGGCTGTTTTTAATGGGTGATACAGGACTCGAACCTGTGACTTCTTCCTTGTAAGGGAAGCGCTCTAGCCAACTGAGCTAATCACCCTTTGTGCATGGTCTGAACGGAGATTATACCGTCTTGAATTGTTTTTTCAGGCGAGCCATCGCTTCGTTGATGTTTTCTCGACTGTTGAACGCACTAATGCGGAAATAGCCTTCACCTGAAGCACCAAAGCCGCTACCAGGGGTGCCCACGATGTGACAGTTGGCGAGCAACTGATCAAAGAAGTCCCAACTGGGCAAACGGTCCGGGGTTTTGAGCCAAACGTAAGGCGCATTTTCGCCGCCATAGACTGCAAAGCCTAGCTCCTTGAGCGTGGCTCGCACAATCGAAGCATTTTCCATGTAGCACTCGACGAGTTGGCGGGTTTGTTGCTGTCCTGCTTTGGAGTAGACGGCTGCTGCACCGCGTTGGACGACGTAAGATGCGCCGTTGAATTTGGTGCAGTGACGACGGTTCCAGAGTTGGTGCAGGGAGACGTCGGTGCCATCGGAAGCTTTGCCGGTAAGTTCTTTGGGGACGACGAGGAAGCCGCAGCGCATGCCTGTGAAGCCTGCGTTTTTGGAGAAGCTTCGACTTTCGATGGCCACTTCACGGGCGCCTTCGATTTCATAAATCGAACGAGGCAACGAGTCGTCGGTGATAAAGGCTGCATAGGCTGCATCAAACAAAATGATCGAATTGTTTTGCTTGGCATACTGCACCCATTGGGTCAATGCCTCGCGGCTCATCACTGCACCGGTGGGATTGTTGGGCGAACAGAGATAGATCACGTCGACCTTCTGGTCGGGCAAGCTGGGAGCGAAATTATTTTCGTCGGTCATGGGGAGATAGACGAGTCCTTCGTATTCACCTTGTTCATTGGCGGGGCCGGTGTTGCCGGCCATAACATTGGTATCGACGTAGACGGGATAGACGGGATCGGTGACGGCAATGACATTGCCTTTGCCGAGGATATCTAGGAAGTTGCCTGTATCGCATTTGGCTCCGTCTGAGATGAAGATTTCATCGGGGGAGACGTTGCAGTTGCGATCTTGATAGTCGGTTTTGGCGATAGCGTTTCGGAGAAAGTCGTAGCCTTGCTCTGGGCCGTAGCCGTGGAACTGGTCACGGGTTGCTTGTTCGTCGATGGCATCGTGCATGGCTTGCACGATGGCTGGGGGGAGTGGTTCGGTGACATCGCCGATGCCTAGTTTTATGACCGGGGCATCGGGATTGGCTTTTTGAAAGGCCCCGACACGTCGTCCGATTTCGGGAAAGAGGTAGCCAGCGGTGAGCTTGAGGAAGTGGTCATTAATGGTTGCCATGAGCAAAAAACTTTCACACGAATCTAAATAGAGAACAAGAAAAAAAAGAAGTCGATCAAGCAGACGGTTGCATCTTGAGCAACCTGGTTATCTCTGCTCTTACTGATATCTAACGGCTAATAGCTGAAAGCTGTTTCAGAAACTCACATTGAGTTGAACGCTGACGTAGGGTTCGTCGCTGGCATCGAGGATGGATCGGGTTTCACGAACATCAAAGCCGCGATCAAATTCCTGGCTAAAAGCATAGCCCCCTGCCACGGCCAATTGCACTTGGCCAGCAGGTGTCCAAACGATGCCTGCTTCGAGAAGACGCTGGGTGAACAAGACGCGACGGCGATCTGAATCATTGTTGTTCAAACGGTAGGCATCAAGTCGGTTGGCAAACTTGCCAAATAGTTCGACAGTTTCATTGACTTCATAGCCCACTCGGACATCCGCGGTAAAGGGAACTGCGTAATCCAGTTGCCAGGTCCAACGGTCGTCCGGTGTCCAGGTGATCGAGTTGGTAGGAAAGCCCAAGGTATAGGTCAATTGATCGCTGTACTGATGGGTGTAGGCAAAGGCGGGCAAGGGCAGGTCTGGGAAAAAGGTGCGATTGCCGTTGTAGTCGACGAGGAGTTGGAGGATTGATTTTTCGTCGAGTTCGGTGGTAAAGATGAGGTCCGCTTTGCCGTACCATGCGTTGCCGTCGGCATAGGGGGAGTCGCCGTTGTAGCCTAACCCGGCCACGACATCGACGGTCCAACCTTGAAATTCACCCACACGGGCGCCCAAGGCAACGGACTGATCCACCAACGCATTGGGCAACAAAGTCGAAGTGCTGTTAATGTTCACCGCTTTGATGGCTGCACCAAAGGTAAGTTGCAAGTCATCATCACTCACGCGCCAGCGGCCGGCCGCATCATAGGTTTGTAGTTGAATACCGGTAGAGGTCCCATCGATATCACCCTTGCCCTGGAAGGCTGCTTGGACTTGGACATCTGCTTGTTGACCTTCACCGAGGGGAATCATCATCAATTCCGGGCCGGTCTGGGCGTAAGCGACATTGAGGCTCATCGCCAGCACGAGAAGGGTCATTGTCTTGATTTTCATGATTGTTGCTCCTGATTTTCTTTGAGTAAGAAATACGATCATAACTGCTCAGCATTGCGTTGCAATGCGACTGCTTTGATAATGGGCTCATGAAGCAATTACCCTTGGCTCACCATCGCGTGTTGGACTTGGATCATCCAAGGATTATGGGGATTCTAAATGTCACGCCTGACAGTTTTTCCGATGGGGGTGTGTATGAAGCAATCGAGCAAGCAATTTCGCATTGCCAAACGATGCTAGAGCAGGGTGCGACGATTTTGGATATTGGAGGGGAATCCACTCGGCCTGGGGCATCTCGTGTGGACGAAGCTGAACAAATCAAACGGACACAACCAGTCATCCAACGGCTGGCAGAAGTTTGCCCCCAGGCAATTTTGAGCATTGATACCACGCATAGTGCGGTGGCGAAGGCTGCCCTAGAAGCTGGGGCGCATCTTATTAATGATGTCTCAGCAGGTGAGGAAGACCCGGCAATCCTGACGTTGGCCGCTCAACACAACGCCCCCATTGTCCTGATGCACAAGCAAGGCAACCCCGCGACGATGCAGGACGCTCCGACTTATCAAGACGTGGTTGCCGAGGTCAAGACTTATCTATTAGGACGAGCTGAAGTGGCAATGCAAGCGGGCGTTCCCAAAAACCAAATCATTCTGGACCCGGGGATCGGGTTCGGCAAGACCACCGCCCACAACCTGGCCCTTCTTCAAGAACTCGATCAATTGGTCGACACGGGCTACCCGATTTTACTGGGCGCTAGCCGCAAGCGATTCTTGGGTGATGCTTGCACCCTTGATGGCAAAACCCCACAACCAAACGACTGCGTTGGTGCGACATGCGCGACCACCGCCATGGGCGTCACCGCGGGGGTCCACCTGTTTCGGGTGCATGATGTCCAAGCCAATCGCCAGGCAGCCGATGTCACCTGGGCGATCCAGCATGGGCTACTGGGCTAAAACAGCAACGTATTTTGCAGGATCTGTATTAAAGGCTTTGATGCAATCATCGCAGCAAAGTCCATATTCTTTGCCGTTGAAGGTGACGGTGGTTCCGTTGGCGTTCACCGCATTCCCGGTGATGGGGCATTTGGAATTCACGGCCGCGGCAGCAGGCTGACTGGTCGGCACAGGGGTTGGCGCTTCGATCCCATGATCGTGGCCGTCATGGTCATGGTCATGCCCTGCATGCTCATCTTCTGAGCCACAGCCCACAAACATGCCACAAGCAAGTACCAAAATCGCCATTGTCAGATATTTCATCAAAAAAACTCCCATAAAATAAGTGTGGCTAAATTATAGCATATTTGAGCCTATTGTCTCCCCGGGCCATCTTAACACTTTTAAATCTGATTATCTTCTTAAAGTCGATTTGAACCCAAGCAGAAACAAGTATTTAGGCCACGGTGAACCATTTTCATTGCAACCATTTTGTTCGCAACAAGTTAGGTGACCCAAGCATCCTTTTTTCCAAAAAAACAAACCTTCAAAAGAAGGTCTGCCCAATCAATATCAGTAATATTTTCTTGTTTTTTATAGGACGAAAGATAGACCTATACGCAAATAAAGCTATAATATGAATTAACTTATCGAATTGACAAGCAATTGTTTTTTCCTTCAAGTCTTAATCCGTGTATGGGCGATAATGAAGTGTGTAAGGAAGCTGAGTTGCAAAACGCCAAAGAGCTGATTTAAAAACTGTCTGGCAAGCAAACGCGACCTCGTGAAACGCAACTTCAGAAGGAGTTAAATCCATGAATGACATTGCCCCCATCGGACGTCCTGCCCCTACTGATCTTCGCGGCACCAGCCGTACCCGCAGTTCCGAAGACCAGTCCACCTCGCCCACACGCCAAGGTGATCAGGTTGAATTTTCTGATGCCGCTCGATTGCTTAGCCAGTTGCGGCAATTGCCCGATGTCAGACAGCACCTCGTCGACAACGTGCGGGCCGCCATTGCCGACGGCACCTACGAAACGGATGAAAAAATCAGTGCTGCCGTCGACGGTCTGCTCGGCGAATTGGCCTCGGAAGTCTAAAGCCAAAAGTCCTCGCACGGATGAGGTTTTTACAAATGAAATAGGAAACGCATCCTGTCAAAGGCTGGCAGGATGCGTTTTTTTGTAAAAGCAATCACTTGCCCATTTGGGGTGTGACAAGTACCCACCAGAACGTTTCCCATCATTGCCCGCTATCTGCCAACGCGCACGCAGTATGCGTGCGACTGCTTTTCAAGCAATCTAGTCCGACTGAAAACAGTTAATAATGATGCAAAATGACCGAAAGAAACAGCCGCAAGCGTTTTGTTCACAAACGCATTAACCCCGGGCGGCCCATTCTTCCTCTAGAGGAGTCAATTCCTCACGAAGCGCATCACGACGCTGTTGATAATCCTTGACCTTGGTGCCATCACGATAGATAGCCGGGTCTGCCAGCGAGCCGTCAATGTCCGACAACGCTTGTTCAATTGTCATGATGCGTTGTTCGAGTTTTTCCATGCTCAATTTGGTCAGAGCACCTGAACGCTTGGGCTTGGATTGTATTTGCGGCTTGGGCTGAGGCTTGGGTTTGGACGCTGTTTTTTTGGTTTTGACAGGCTTCACGTCCACGGGCGTGGGGGTCAGTTCGCCTTGGGTATATTGGCTATAGTTGCCCCAGACGTGCTTGGCGTTGCCTTGGCCATCAAAAATAATCAGTTGATCCACGAGGTGATCCAGGAGCATTCGATCATGGCTGATGAGGATGAGGGTTCCGCCGCCACGGGTTTTTTCACCCCAGCCTTCGCGGTCGGCTGTGAACATTTCCAGAGCCTCTTCGAGTTTTTGAGAACTGAGTACATCAAGGTGATTGGTCGGTTCGTCCAGCACCAGCAGGTTGTGTTCGCCAGCCATCAAGGCTGCCAAGGCAACTCGGGCGCGTTCGCCACCCCTGAGTAGGCCGAGGGTTTGTTCTTGGTCGTCGCCGGTGAATAAGAATGCGCCAGCGAGGTTTCGGGCGATTTGGCCTGATTCACCGGGGACATGTTTGGAGAGATATTCGATAATGGTCAGATGGGGCGCCATGTCTGCATGGGTTTGACGAAAGTGGCCGATTTGGACTTGAGCGCCAAGGCGGGTTTCACCACTGCTAGCTTGCTGTTCTCCGAGGAGACATCGCACGAGGGTACTTTTTCCTGCACCGTTTGGGCCGATGATCCCGATTCGGTCGCCTCGACGAACGATGAGGTCCAGATTTTTAAACAAAGGTTTATTGCCATCGTCGTAGACTTTGCTGAGTCCTTCACAGGAGAGGATCATGTCCCCCGCTCGCGGGGGCGCGGGGAGGTCCAGCGACATGACATCTAGTTCAAGGGGACGATCGACTTGTTTTTGGTCGATAAAACGTTCGAGTCGTTTCTCGCGGCCGCGGGCTTGTTTGGATCGCTGGCCTGAGCGGTATCGGTCGATGAAGCCTTTTTCCTGTCGGATTTTGTCTTGTTGTTTTTCGTAGACTCGCTGGGCGACCATGCGGCGTTCGGTGCGTAATTCGGTGTATTTGGCGAAGTTGCCTGGATAGTCAAAGACCCGGCCGACTTCGACTTCATAAATGGTGCTGACGACCCGATCCAAAAGCCAACGGTCATGGCTAATAAGGATCACGGCCCCGCGATAGTTGATCAAATAGTTTTCTAGCCATTCACGGCCAGCAATATCCAGATGGTTCGTCGGTTCATCTAAGAGCAACAGGTCCGGCTCCGTGAGCAACAGCTTGGCCAGAGCCAAGCGGCCTTTTTGGCCACCAGAGAGATCTTCGACTTTCACGTCGAAAGTCTCGTTGCCGAGGCCCAAGCCATGAAGAGCTTGATCGATTTGATGATCGACGGCATAGCCTCCAGCAGCCTGCATTTTGTGTTCAAGTTTTTCGTAACGTTTGAGCAGTTTCTCCAATGCCGAGCCTTGGGTATCGGCCATTTGCTCGGTCAATGCGTGGAGTTGTTGGTGCATGGCGTCCAGACCTGCAAAGACCGTGGCTGCTTCTTCGCGTAAGGTGCGATTGAGGTCTAAATCGGGGTCTTGGTGGAGATAGCCAGCAGTGGCGCCCCGGGTGAGTTGGATTTGTCCGGATCCGGGTTTAAGGTTTCCGATGCCTGCAATGAGCTTCATGAGGGTGCTCTTCCCCTGCCCGTTGCGGCCGACCATGCCGACGTGCTCACCCTGTTCGAGCGTTAAATTCACGCCATCGAGAACGATGTGATCTCCGTAGCCAAACTTTAAATTTGAAATACCTAAAATTGCCATAGGGCGACAAGCCTAAAGGCAGAACCCTGCGGGGGCAAGTGTTGCCACGTCAATCAATCGTCATAAAACGCACAGTCTGACTGATCCACCCCCAAGATTTATTTCCTTGTGTTTAAAGATGGCCTAGGGCACAAACGTACGATAGGTTCCGGTCATGCGTTTTCGTCGTAATTTGATTATTGTTGTGGGTCATGGCTTTCGTTCGGACGTTCTAAGCGATGCCCAGGCATGGCCTACCCATACACCTAATTTAGATAAACTTGCCCAACGTGGCCTAAGGTTGATCGGGACCAGTGCCTGCCCGGCAGACCCTGGGGGCATGCTGAGCCTCATGACAGGTATGCATGCCAGACAACATGGCGTGATTACCCAAGACCAGGCACCACTTTTGTGTGATGGTTGGCCTGCCCAGCTTCAAGACGCAGACTACCACGTTGTTGGTGTCGGCCGCGTGGGCATGTTCAAACAACACCTTGACCAAAGCGTTGTCGTCGAAAACGAACAAACCCTCGAAGCTTCCAAATGTGCCTACCTCCAAGCAATCATCCAACGCGGACGGTTTGACGACATTGTGACCCAGCGACGCCAACGCCTTCGGTACGGCCCATTCGCACCGGCTGGCCTGGCGATTGAACCCGATGACGACATTGATGGCTTTATCGCCCAGCAGGCCACTGAAGCACTGGAAAAAATGCCTTTGGATCGTCCTTGGGCTCTACTGGTCTTTTTCAGTGGCCCGGGAAATGACCTGCCTGCCCCCCGTTTGTACAACGACCTGGTCGAAGCAAACGATCTGGTCGGCGATTTTGTCCCAGCAGACCTCTCAAAAACCAATATCCTCGCGGAACTGGATTACCCCCGAGTCCAACTTCAACGCCTCACCCGCACGGGCATTGCTGATATTCGGCGTCACTATCTCGGCCGCGTGGGGTTGATCGATCACGGCATCGGCTGTCTGGCCAAAGCCCTCCAAACGCGATCCGATCACGACCGCACCTGGTCGGTGGTCACCGCAGACCGAGGCCAACTCCTCGGCGAGCAAGGCCTCATCGGACACCGATCTTTCCTCGGACCTGCCTTGGAAGTCCCCCTCATCATCACCCCACCGACCCAAGCACCGCCCAATCGGTCCACCGATGACCTCATCAGCACCACCGATGTGGCGGCAACCATTGCCGCTCTCGCTGGCTGTGATTCCCCCCCTAGCTGTGAAGGCAGATCTCTCTTGCCTCTGCTGGCGGGTAATGAAATGACCGACCCGTTCACGGGCCTGATCAGTGAATTTGGACATCGCCTGCTCTTAGAGACAGAACGCTACAAGGTTATTTTTAACACCGAAAAGCGTAAAGCTTTAGGACTCTACGATGTCCTAAACGACCCCGATGAAACTCAAAATCTGATGGAACAACCCGTCGCAAGCAACCTGCTGGACGCTTTGAGATGGCGATTGGCCGATACGCTGTTGGGACTGCGTGCCAACCAGCGGTACGTTTAACCAACCCTTACGGGGTATTTTACCCTATCTATTATTATTTTAAAAAAAACAGTTCAGCGACTTGCATCCTGAGTTTTCACGGGTATAATTTCGACATCGTTTGGGAGTCAAACTCCTGAACGCTTACAATTGCCCCCGGAAGGGCTCGGCTTGACTTCGGTCTTGCCGGGCCTATTTTTTTGGGATTAGGCCATGAATCTTTTCTGCATCATAATGATCCTCTGCTCGCTTTTGACTGCCCTGCCGGCGGTTACGGCATCCCCCGAAGCCGCAGCCTCGCCAACGTTGCCCACAACACCCCTTGACAAAACTACCCTGCCACACGTGCAGGTCAATCAGCAAGAACGCTATATTGATCTCCAAGCAACCGTGGTCTTGCGTGAAGGTGACTGGCTGGAACTTCTGGCCTGTTCACCTAACTCCCGCGAGCATGAAGCAATCCTCACGCTCAAAGTAAAGCCAAGCCATCTGCACTTGGCCCTGTTGATGCTTGGCCTAGAGCCGGGCAAACCCATGTCGTGGGAACACCCTCAAACAAACCCCTCCCCCCAAACAACCTCTGACATCAAACGCCAAGTGGCCCCTCAAATCATCCCGCCACAAGGCCCCAAGATCGCGGTGACCCTTATTTTGCCTAGCAAGAACAACACGGCTATGGAAATCCCTGCCAACCGATGGATTTTAGATGCCACGACCCAACAACCGATGCTCGACAACATCTGGCTTTTTACAGGCTCTAGCTTCGTCAATTGGAACGGGCAACGCGTCTACCGTGCCGATGTCAACGGCACCCTGCTCTCACTGGTCAATTTCGGCGATGATGTCCTTGCCCGCCCCACCGAACTTACCTCGCAAAACGACAATGCACGCTGGCAACCCAACACGCCACAAATACCACCCGTCGGAACAGCAATCACGGTTCGCTTGCGACCGATGGTTCCCAAAAAATAAGATGGTAAGACGTTCTATTACTAGAGCATCACAAAACCATCTGGCCCGTTTAGAGCACCTCACACTCAGGGATCGTGGCTTGATGATCCGTAATCGCCTTGGCAACCTCGTTTATGCAGTTTCCCCCAGTGACAGGACGCTACGCATGACCGTTAAACGCTCTAAAAGAATCCGACTCTTCAGAAGACCTTCGAATTCGGCTTTGTCATCAAACAAAAAAAAAAGACGCAAGCGATGAAGCTTGCGTCTTTAGACTTCCCAAAAGGAAGTAATACGGGCGGAGGGACTCGAACCCCCAACCTGCTGATCCGAAGTCAGCTGCTCTATCCAATTGAGCTACGCCCGCACTGGGTTGGAGGTAGCATATCGCCCACCTTCACGATGGGCAACTATAGACCCGCCCAACGACTCAGGCTGCTTGAGCCAAAGAACCTGTCAATCGATCATAAACCTGCATCATCCGCGTCATGCGAGACGCAAAGGTAAAGTGCGTTTCAATCCGCTGGCGAGCCTGCTGAACCTTTTGATGGCATAAAGAAACATCCGCCATCTGGGATTGAATCATGGCCGGCCACTGATCGGGTTGCTCCGTCGGCAAAATCACACCACAACGGCCATCATCCAGCAAATCCCGCACGCCTCCCACATCCGTCGCTGCCACCAGAACGCCCATGGCCATCGCTTCAAGCACCACATTGGGCAAGCCTTCGGTATGGCTAGGCAAAAGCAGCAAATCCATTGCTTCATAAAAACGCTGAGAAGAAGTCTGCCACCCGTGAAAAACAACCCGATCATGCACGTTGAGCTGGCGAGCCAAACGTTCAAGGCTCTCACGTTGGGGACCGTCACCAATCAAATGCAATTGGGCATGGGGCAGATGGGGCATGGCCTTCACCGCGCGATCCACACCTTTTTCAATACTTAGCCGCCCGACCACGCCGATGACCAAAGAGGCCGAAGGCTGATCCTCTGTAAGAATGCTCAATTGGGACTTGGCTTGCAATGGTGTTTGGCGACGCACGTATTCTTCAGGGCGAATGGCATTGGGGATATAGGTCAATCGATCTGCCGAGATCCCCAATTTCAAACAATGATCGTACAACGTGGGACTCACCACAATCACCTCGTCGTAACGCTTGAGGCAATGGTTGTCCAGATGGTAATAGAGCTTGGTTCGCAGGGTATCCCAGGTCCAGCCATGCACGGTGCTGACGAGTTTAAGCCCGGGACATTGCCTCTTGACGAGCAAGCCCAGCAAGTTGGATTTGTAATCGTGGCCATGCCAAATTCGAATGTGGCGTTGTTGGCAAAGCTGAACTAGGCGTCGAAGCGTGTCCCAGTCCAAGGCCCCTTTTTCAGGTAGTTCCACCAAATCACATTGCTCTTGGGTGGCCTGATTTCTTAAAGCTTCAAAGCTCTCATCATCACGCGGATACATATACGCAGCGGTCGACCGATAACGAGCAGGGTCCAGATATTGTGCTGAACGCATGATGGTTTTATCTGGCCCGCCACCACAATTAGAAACCACGCGGACATGAAGAATTTCCGTCACCTGGCCCGGTCGGCCATCAATGGATGCCGACCGAAGGGCCACGTGAAACTTTTCCCTCTCCGCCCTGTCATTTTTTGCATGTGCCAGCGTATAATTCTTCATGTGGTTGGCATTCAAAAGCACGTTTGGGATGGTCTTTTCTTACTGACAGCTGATAGCTTCTTTAAAGCATATATCCCGGACATTGGGCGCAAGGGTTTCCTTGGGCTTGTTCGTCTGAAACTTTCTTTTTGAAGCTCCGTCGGGCAGCCTGATACTTTGGGCCGTTCCAGACTTTTCCAAAGGGTTGTTCGAGCACGTTGCCCATGTCGTCGGCCTGTTCAAAGCTGCCGCAGCAGGTGGACACGTCGCCGTCCCAGTTAATCACGCTCGACCGCCAGGGCCAAGAGCAGTTCATGGTCTTGTTGCCGTTGAACTGATCACCTTGAATGGACTTGCCTGCGAGGATTTCCTGGTAGGGTTCCAAGGCATAGGATTTGTCTTTGGGAAGCCATTGTTTGATATGGGTTTTAATTTTTTTCTCAAGCAAGTCCGGTGCCAATCCCAACGGCTGTAGTTTTTGATCCTTGTCCTGGAATCGAATATTCAAAGAGGCGGTGGAAAACACGGTCTTGCAGCCAAGCTCTTCAGCCAATTGTGTAAAAGCTTCTCTTTCATGTTCATTGTGACGGGTGACGACAAAGTTCAACTGCACTTGCGGGGTGCTGCTTTTGAGGCGTTCACGGGTTGCGATGATGTGTCGAATTTTATCCACTGCTTCTTCAAAGTTTTTGCCTGGCTGATACAGTTCATAGGTTTCTTGCGACGCTCCATGCAGG
Organism: Planctomycetota bacterium; assembly: GCA_024279865.1. GTDB lineage: Bacteria > Planctomycetota > Phycisphaerae > Phycisphaerales > Phycisphaeraceae > JAJRRC01. The sequence continues at coordinate 34,291 of JAJRRC010000038.1, forward strand.
GAACAGGTCATCAGGTCCAGTCCACTTTTGACCAATTCTTCAGCTTGTCCTTTGCCGGGCTTAAAGGCATGGAGGTTGGAACTGATATAGGTCCAGACACCTTGATCATGGGCATAGCGAATCATTTTATAAATGTCAGGCACAATCAGCGGATCACCCCACATCGACAGGTCCAAACCAAACAGGGTTCGCTTGAGTTGATCGATCAAGGTCTGGAATTTTTCAAGGGACATCTGTCCCTTAGAGCGTCCTTGGATTCCCAAACCTGTGGGACAAAGTTGGCAACGGGTGTTACAGATATTGGTCGATTCAATTTTCATGTTATACGGCCGACCGAATACCTTTTCGGTCTTGAGCCAAAACTGAACATTCACCGCAGCCATGTTCGCGATTTTGGTGCATGTCAGATAGTTCCGATTGCGCCACAAATAGAACACGCCACGAGCCACAAAGTCCGCTATCTTAGCGAACATTCGCAAGGGTTTTGCCATGCGAGGCTTGGTTTTAAGCCGTTCTGTATAAGCCACCGCACGCGCGAGCCGCCCATTCATATAAAGATTCAATGTGCTCATGGGATTAAAATTCCTCTAATAATAGAAGGAACCGGGCAGACTTGGGGTTCACGTTCAAGCTCTTGATTTTTATCATGAGCAGATTTGAGGCCATCAGGGGAATGATGGGCGTGGGAACCTTGCATGTGTTCGATATGCTTCATGGCCACGTGAGGCAAGATGCCCGCAAGAACGATGAGAAGCCATGGCAATTCAACGACTTCCATGGAGAGAAAAACCGCTCCAAATGCGAAGATTAAAATGCTTCCTTCACAGCCCAACGCCAGGGGAATGACCTGACGGGTCAAGCGGTCGGGCTCACGGTCGGGATGTTCTTTTTCATAGTCATCGAGATAGTCGCTGCACAAAATCCGTGATCGTCTTAAGCTCCAAAGAGCTGCACAAAGAATGGCGATGTAAGTGGCCATCGCAGGAATGCCAGAGTCTGCTGCAATTTGGATGTATTGGCTATGAATGGTTCGACCAATCTTGTCTCCGCCATAGTTCTGAATAAAGAACTTGGAGTTACGAATTCCCTGTCCTGACAAAGGATGATCCAAGGCAATCTGCCAGCCGGCGGACCAACTATCAAACCTCAACTGAGCACTGGCATCACTTTCAAAATTTGAAGAAGAACGGAAGCGTTCACGAATTTCTTCACCCGCCAAAAAGGAGATCGCCACCATCCCAATCACGGCAATAAGACCTGCTTGGAAACGAGGGCGATGGTTCAAAAGAATCCAGACCACGCCCACAATGGCTGAAACCATCGCACCGCGTGAATAGCTCATCAGCATGGCATGGAGCATCAAAATCGCAGCACCCCAGCAACCCAATCGCACCCAGCGATTCTTGGCTGAGACGGCAAATGCGTAGGCCAGGGGAATTCCCATGGCAAACATTAAGCCCGCACCGTTGTTGTCTAGACCGCCGTAGCCTTTGTGATAGATATCCAGACGACCTTCCGCAAAGTAGAGATAGTTAATTTCCCATGCAATGTAAGTCAGCACCAACACGATCATGCCGATCATGGTGCGTACCTGCCACAGGCGATCAATCACGACACTGGCAATGAGTGCCATGGCCAGAATCTTGGCGTATTCAATGGCCCAGTATTGAGCGGTCTGGGGGTCATACGCGTTGACGGCACTACCCATCATCAGAATGGTAAAAGCCACAATCAACGTCGGTACGAGCTGAAGCTTGAGTCGGAAAAAACCGCGTCCTGCGTTAATCATCAGACTGACAAACACAATAATGGCGGCAAACAACGACCATCGTAATTCCATTGGCAACGCCCAGTTCCATAGGTACTGAGGCCGCAACACCGCAAGGGTGTAATACAGCAAGATACCCCAGAACGGATGGTAAATAGCACCAAACCCGCCTAGAACTGTCGCTGCTATAAGGAATATTAAATGTTTCATTTGAAACGTATCCTCGAACATCGAGAACCATCCTTTCTCAACTTGATGGCATACTCATTTGAATCCTCAACTAGCCTGGCGTAACACAGGCAAAGACACACGCTCGACAACTTCGTCAGAGCGTTTTAAAACACGTCCAATGGCAACCACCGCTTCGCCCACCTCGACAGCATCAAGGCAAACGTCGCTTTGATTGCAAGTTCGTTTGTAGCATGGGCCACAAGGCACTTGGGCGACGAGCTTTTCACCTCGCCCAAACAACGTAATTTCTTGTTCACAAGTCGGGCCGAAAAAGGCCACCACCTGTTTTTCCAAAGCAATCGCCACGTGCATCGCCATGGTGTCCCCACTGAACAACGCATCGCACAAGCTGACCAGTGCCACGAATGCCATCTCGCTATTTTCCGTGCCGCCGTCGAAGACACCTTCGCCAAGGCTGGCATTTTGAAGCAGGCTTAACATCTGATCAATCGTGGGGCGTTCATCCGGACCGCCAAGCAAAATAATCTGTAAGGAAAGATCTTCTGCTTTGAGCTGTTCGATCAATTGAACCTGTTTGGGTCCAGGCCACATTTTGTTTGCAAACACCGCACCCGCGCCGACATTGATTCCCAACGTGCGTTGACGACGGTTCCAACCCAGACGGCCAAGCTTGGCCATCTGTGATTCGCGTAACGCATCATCTAGGGGAAGTTCATAACGCTGGCCTTCATAAGACCAGCCCAGTGCACCGTAAACCAACTGTGGGTAACTCTGAGTATTGTGATTAAATTTAAGTTCGTCAGACAAGCCAAGCTGAAAATAATCAACCGCTTCATCATTAAAAGGGATCGGCGTGCCCACGGAACTCAAACCCACGCCAAGCTTGTAAGGGCTCTGAAGCGACATCGCCAAGCTGCAAGGCTCTGGTTCTTTGTCCAGACAAATCACCAGATCAAACTGCTCGCCAAGCAACGGCATCACTGCCATCGCATCAAAATTCACCACCCGTTCAATCTGATGATGGTTTTGAATCATGCGGGCTGCATTGGGACGGGTGACCCAGGTAATCTGGCTGTTGGGATATTGCTCTTTGAGGCTGGGCAAAATGCACAACGTCCGAATCACATCACCCAACGCACCGAGCTTGACCACGCAAATACGAGAGTCAAACGGTTCATACCGGTTACAGCTTGGACAAAGTCGGTTCTCGACACAAGGACGATCCCCTAAATAGTGCCGACAGTCTGCCGCGATGGGCGAAGAAGGCGAGTTGGAAATTTTTATACGCATTACAGAGTCATTCCGGGGGGTTCCGGGGGGTTCCGGGGGTTGAACGTGCCAAAACGGCCAACCCGTACAGTCGCTACAATCGGAACAAAAGTTCCCCCACTTAATCTCACAATCCCTTTTTACAGAAAAAATAAATCTCTAATAAACGGTTCCACTGACTGCCCTCGAACATCAAACCCAAACGCCCCTCTCATGCCCAGCCACCTTCGAGGCAACCTCCACAGACAACTTCAGCCCATCACCTTTTTGGTTATGGGACATACCGCGCCCAAAGGCGGAACTTTTGGGCTTATCAAACCCGTCAACACGATGAATATAAATACGTTGTGATACGCATTGCGTATTCTTTTTGCGCGTTAAGAATTTGATAAACCCTTGTCAATGCAGAATCAGCAAAGAACAACCGGCACGAATTTGGTTCGGAATTGGTATTGCTCGCTTGGATAAAGGAATCGCCATGTTATTTACAGGATTGGCCAGTTTGGCCCAACGTTTTCGCCGCTCCCCGCAACCGATCGTGACACTTAATTCCCAAAAGGGTCAGGACCACTGGGTCATTCACGATATTTTCAACGGCAAACGTGAGGGCTTCTTCCTGGAAATGGGCGCAGCCGACGGCATCAACCTCAGCAACACGCTAGTCCTTGAACGAGATTTTGGCTGGAACGGCATCTGCATTGAGCCCAACCCCAAATTCTTCAAAACACTCCAACAAAACCGCCAATGTATCTGCCAAAATATTTGTGCTGACGACGAGGCCGGCGAAGTCTCCTTCATCCTTGCCGCCGAGTACGGCGGGATCATCGACACCGACACCGACAACAATCAAGATGTGCGAGCAGATGCGCTAAACGATGCCCATGAAGCGGGACGCATCGTGACCTGCCAAGCCCGCCCGCTAGCAGACATTCTCGATGAATGTGGTGCTCCGCCAGTCATTGACTACTTCAGCCTTGATGTTGAAGGAGCTGAAGAGCGGGTCCTGCGTCATTTTCCCTTTGACCGGTACACGTTCTTAACGCTGACGATTGAACGCCCCACGCCGCTGCTGAATCAGATTTTATTGGAACAAAACGGGTACGTCTTCGTAAAAAATGTGCGTTCAGACACGTTTTATGTTCATGAATCCATTGCGAATTTTGATCAGATCAAAAAGTTGCCGTTCCAGCAGACCGGCCGTAAGGTGGCCTAAGTCTTGCCAGGTTGTTCAATCTACAAATTGACCCAACCTTGGTAGGCCCTTGGTGACCAAACACCAATCGGGCGATAAGATATACCCGTCGGGTCTGGTAAGTTATCCAGCGATTAAAAAACAGGTGGCTGCTTCAAGCAAACAGCCACATACACAAGCAATCGGAACTCTCAATTGTAATGGGTCTAAAGAACATGGGACGACGCAAAAAAATAGATTCGGTCGTGTTCTACACTTATCCCAAGCTCATCTTTGCTTGGCCAGTGGTGATACTCGGGCCACTGCTATGGCTACTCACCGGTGCTGGTGGCAACGAAGAAGTGATCGGATGGGCCTATCTCATTGTGCTGTCACTGGTGATTTTAACGCTCAGTGTGGACATTGAACGCAACCATGCAGCCTTCTGGGCTGTGGCCATGGCCATGTTCTTCTTTCTAGGCAAATGGCTCAGTGAAGCCAAGGGGTTCACCCTGTTCGGCGATGTCTACAATTTTCTAGGCGGCCTAGACGTTTCCTATGACCGTGGATTTGGACTGGCATTAAGTTTAACCCTGGCAGTCCCCTACTCGGTCATGATCGTCTGGACCCGCTTACAACATCGCTGGCGTATCACCCACAATGAATTTGAACATTATTCTTGGGGTCGCTCGGATGACTCTTTGGCTCGCGGGGCCAAGCGGGTTCGTAGTACGTACCCGGATTTATTGGAATTTTTACTCTGCGGCGCGGGGACACTCATTGTCTACTCAGCCACAGGTCGAACTGAATTGCGACGCATCCCGCATGTGCCTTGGCTTTTTCTGGTGCGTAAACGCATCAACCGATTGCTCGAGTCCACGTCCGTCACCCCGTACAACAGTGACATCGAAGAATCCGCCAATGAAGAAGACGACCGCGGCGGCGGTTCTAGCTTCGGCAACGACAGCGATGCGCTTTAAAGCTTTTTTCTGAGAACCTTTCTTTCATGCTCAACTGGATCGAAAAAAAATGTAGCCGTTTTGCCATCCCCCATCTGACATGGATCTTGATGGGCGGGCAGGGTTTGTTCTTTTTGGCCTGCACGGCAGACCCGACGTTACTCCATCAATTGGACCTGCGGCCGGACAAAGTCTTTGCGGGGGAATTCTGGCGGGTTCTGGTTTTTATGTTCATTCCTCAGACACTCAGACCCATTTGGTTTGCGGTGAGCTTGTGGTTTCTCTATTGGGTTGGCACCACCCTGGAAAACCACTGGGGAGATGCGAAATACAACGCGTTCATCCTCATTGGATACCTCGCAACCGTGGCCAGCTCCTTTTGCTTTCCCCATGTACCAGGGACCAATTTCTACCTTATCACATCGATCTTTTTGGCCTTTGCGTATTTGTATCCTGACTTTCAAATCCTGCTGTTCTTCATTATCCCCGTCAAGGTGAAATACCTGGCTATTTTCCAGTGGTGCATTTTGAGTCTTCAACTGGTCGGCAGCTCTTGGCCTACGAAAATTCTTATTTTGGCTGCAGTGCTGAATTTCTTCATCTTTTTTGGCAAGGATATGGTACAGCGAGCGATTACCAGTCAAAAAAATGTAAAACGCAAAGCCGAAAACATTCGTCAGAAAAACGAACCTTTCCACGAATGCAGTGTTTGCAAACGAACCGACAAAACCAATCCACAATTGCACTTTCGCTATGCCCCGGCCAATGATGGGACCGCATGCTTTTGTTAAGAACATTTACCGTCAGGCAATGCTGCCTAAACCCAATCTGGACCTCCCATGATTCGTCGCGCCCATATTCGAGACATTGCCCAGCTTGGCAGGATCATCAATGATTGTGCCGAGCTTGGTGTCATGCTCCACCGTTCGCTCGAAGACCTCTATGAACATGCACGCGATTTTCACGTGATTGAAGATGAAGGCCAAATCGTCGGCGTCTGCGGCCTAAGTATCATCTGGGCCGACCTCGCCGAAGTTTACGCATTGGCCATCGTACCCTCCCATCGTAGCAAAGGACTCGGTAGAAAACTCGTCCAAGCAGCCATTGAGGATGCTCAAGAACTGGGCCTCGCCCGTTTGATGTCATTAACCTATGAACGAGCTTTTTTTAAAAAGCTGGGCTTCGAGGTCGTAGATCGTCTGGACTTGCCGATGAAGGTCTGGAGCGAATGTGCCGGCTGCCCGAAGAATCAAGCCTGTGACGAAATTGCCATGATTCGCCAACTGGATGTACCCCCCATCCATGCGCCCAAGCCCGCATCCCCCTTGTCCACCATGGTGGAATTGCCCATCCTCATCCCCCCCGCCCCCGGAAGTTTTCCATCGGACACACCACCCGCCCCTGGCCTGGCCCTCGAAAAAGCCCCCGACAACTCCTCTGACGGTTCTTCTGGAGATTGATCGCGTGGCCCAACCAACCAATGCCTGGCTCAATCATCTTTTGCATGCTCCTTCGGTCGAGCAGCTTGTTCAACGGCTGAGCCAATCACCTCAAAAACGGCTCGTCGCCCAAGGTAGCCAAGGGTCCAGTGCGGCCTTGCTCGCAGGTGCCATCGCCATTCGTACCCAACAACCCGTGCTCTTGGTGGTCGCCCACCTTGATGATGCGGACCATGCGATTGAAGACTTGGCGTTGTGGTCCCAAGCAGGCCATCCACTTGAACGTCATTCGTTTGGCGCGTTGGAAGTTTTGCCCGGCGAAACCAATACCAGTCTAGAACTGTTGGCAGAACGATTAGCGCTAGTCCAAAAACTCAATGGAGCCCACAACTTTGACCACAGCGTGATCGTCACGCCCATTGCAGCCTTGATGCAAGCGGTCCCACTGCCTGCGGCCATGGCACAATTGGCTTTAACGCTGAAAGTGGGCGATGAATATTCGCCTGGCAATTTGGCGACATGGCTCACCGATGCAGGCTATCAGCGGATCGAAGGCATCGAGCAGCCAGGAGATTTTTCCATCCGAGGCGGCATCGTCGATATCTACCCCCCCACCGGAACCAATGAAGACCCCATCCGCCTCGACTACTTCGGCGACGAAATCGAGAGCATCTGCGGAGTCGATCCAAACACCCTCGGCTCAGGCACACGACTGAAACAAATCCAACTCATCAGTGCCAAGCTTGAAGGCTTACAAAATGATGATCAAACGACAAGCCTATGGTCTTTGCTGCCTGACAACATTGCCGTCGTCATGCACGAGGTCATGGAACTCTCCGAGCAAGCAAGGGGATACTTTGAACGGCTAACCAACCCGGTGGGCATCTACTCGCCGGGCGCGGTTTTCCGAGCGCTCACCGCTAGACCTCACATCGAAGTCAACCAATACAGTTCCACCTCCAAAGAGGACCGAGCCATCACGCTACCCATTGGGTCCTTGGCTCCCTTTGCACAGCAAGCGTCCGATGCCGTCAAGGAACTGGGCGAGCTATGTGAAGACCCCACCCGACAAGTCAACGTACTCTGCTCTCAACGGGCAGAGCATGACCGCCTCATCGCCTTGATTGAAGAACATATCAAGCCCGCCTGTCCGAACCTCCACGTTTGTGTGGGCTATCTGCACCGTGGTTTTCGCTGGCAGACCGATGAAGGCGAACTGGCTCTGATTCCACATCAGGAATTGTTTCATCGTTACGATTTACGCACCTCGATTCGCAGACTAGGCAGCACACACACAGCAGCGAGCCGCGCGACCGATGCGTTTTTAGATCTTAGCCCCGGCGACTATGTCGTCCATGCAGATCATGGCGTGGCCATCTTCCGCGGTCTACGCTACATGAAGCCCAAAAAAGCCCCCCCCGGAAGCACCCCCGGAAAAACCACCGGAAAGTCCCCCACACACAGCAAAATCCCCGGAAAAAAAACTTCCGGGGGGGGGGAAGAGTTTCTTACTTTGGAATTTGCTTCTCGGGTTTTGGTGCATGTTCCGGTTTCACAGATTGATCGTGTGTCTCGCTACATCGGCGGATTCGAAGGCAAGCCTTCACTGTCCAAAGTCGGCGGCAAACGGTGGGACAAACAAAAAGAACAAGTCCAAGAAGCAGTCAAAGACATGGCTGGGGAATTACTTCGCGTACAGGCAGCCCGTGCCGCGATGCCTGGCATCTGCTTTCCATCGGACACCCCTTGGCAAACGGAATTTGAAGCAGCCTTCCCCTACGAAGAAACCGAAGACCAACTCGTCGCCATTGCCTCAACTAAAAAAGACATGGCCACCAATCGGCCGATGGACCGACTCATCTGTGGCGATGTGGGCTTTGGTAAAACCGAAGTCGCCATTCGCGCAGCCTTCAAAGCAGCACAACATGGCAAACAAGTAGCAGTCTTGGTTCCCACCACCGTTTTGGCGGAACAACACGAACGCACCTTCCGCAGTCGCATGGCAGACTACCCCGTGCGCATCGAAGCATTGAGCCGTTTTAAAACCACAGGCCAACAAAAATAAACCATCGAATGGCTCGCCCAAGGGCAAGTGGACATCATCATCGGCACCCACCGTTTGCTCAGCCAAGACATCCGGTTTAAAGACCTTGGCCTCGTCATCATCGACGAAGAGCAGCGTTTTGGTGTGGAACACAAAAACAGGCTTTTACAATTTCGTTTGACGGCAGACGTGATGACCCTTTCAGCCACGCCGATCCCACGCACGCTGCATATGTCCATGTTGGGATTGCGGGACATCAGCTCTTTGACCATTGCCCCAGCAGACCGACGTGCGATTGTGACGGAAGTCATTTCTTACAACGAAACCCGCGTCAAACTGGCCATCATTCGTGAAATGAACCGTAATGGACAAACTTTTTACCTGCACAACCGGGTGGGTGATATTCAAGCCGTCGCCGCGGAAGTGAAGCGTTTGGTCCCTGATGCGCGAGTCATTGTGGGGCATGGCCAAATGGGTGCTCATGAGATGGAAGAGGTCATGCTCAAGTTCACCCGTCGTCAAGCAGATGTTTTGGTCTGCACCACGATCATTGAATCAGGCATTGATATTCCCACCGCCAATACGATTCTCATTGACAATGCAGATCGCTTCGGGCTTGCAGATCTACATCAGCTTCGCGGCCGCGTCGGGCGATACAAACATCGAGCGTATTGTTATTTGATGCTCTCACCGGACCGCCCTGTCACGGACAAAGCCATCAAGCGATTGCGTGCCATTGAACAATACAACATGCTCGGCGCGGGTTTCAAAATTGCCATGCGTGACTTGGAAATTCGCGGCGCGGGGAATATTCTCGGCGCGGAGCAGTCAGGCCACATCGCAGCGGTGGGTTATGACATGTATTGTCAATTGCTCGAACAAGCTGCCAAACGATTGCGACGTGAGCGTGTGGTGGAGCCGACACAAACGCATTTGGAATTACACGCCAGCGGGCAACTTCCCAAAAGTTACATCAGTTCCGACAAGTTCCGTATGGAAGCGTACCGCCGTTTGAGTCGGGCTGTTTCGATGGAAGAATTCACGGCCGTGATCAGCGATCTGACCGATGCGTATGGCAAGCCTCCGCCGCCGGCACAGCTTTTTATTGATCTACTGGAAATCAGGCTCGCTGCGGCCTTGCTGGATGTGGATGCGTTGAATCTTCAGGGACCGGACCTGATCTTCCGCACACCCAGCCCCAAAGCCTTGCTTGAGGTTTTAGAGGGCGCCCCCGGTCGGGTGAGCCTCATTGACGAGACAACGATTTACTTCCGTCCGCCGACGAACTATCTCCAGCCCATTGGCACGCTGTTGGCGATCTTGCGAAAGCTCTTGGTTCGCCCCCAACGCGCCCCCGGGCGCTGTTAGCTTGCGGCTGTTGTCCGTATAATCTCGCTTCTTTTTTTATTCTTACTGATTGCTGAATCGCTGATGGCTGATAGCTTAAAAAAATTCAACGCTGTTATTTTTGATCTTGATGGGACGCTTGCTGACACGCTGGGTGATATTGCCTCGGCAGCCAATCATGCCTTTGCGCAACTGGGGTTTCCCATTCGAGAGGTTGCCGACTTTCGCTATCTGGCAGGCCAGGGGTTGCGGCCCTTGTTCGTCGATGCGTTACCCGACGAGGCCCCTGCGATGATTGATCAGGGAGTCGCTTTGTTCCGTAAATATTATGCGGTTCACAATGAGGATCAATCCAAACCCTACGATGGCATTGCAGACCTGCTTGATAGCCTGACGGAACATCAAATTAAAAAAGCCATTCTCAGCAACAAACCCGACACCCCCACCCAGCAAGTCGCCAACACCATGTTCAAAGCATGGGATTTTGACCAGGTTTTGGGCCATCGTGAACCCAATCCACTGAAGCCTGACCCCACGTCGGCTCTGGCAATGGCCAGCGACCTTAGAACCACGCCAGATCGCTGTATGTATGTCGGCGACACGATGGTGGACATGCAAACCGCCAAGCGGGCAGGGATGTATGCAGTGGGCGTGTTGTGGGGATTCCGCGATGAAGCTGAACTGCGTGAACATGGAGCGGACGCGATTGTTTCAACGCCATGTGAAATTGCCGAATTATTGGGAATCACGGGGTAAAAGAGAGCAATGCGATTGAGACGTTTTTCAATTGATCTGTCGCTTTGTTACAAGGGGAATCCGGCCCTTCAGCCCCGGAGTGCTTCAGGGCTCGGCGTGTGATGACGCCACGCTAAAGAACAACCCCAATAGCGAAGCTTTCAACCTATTAAAAACGTGGAAATAAGTTTACGACGTTTCACTTGCCGTGATTGCCTCGGCGAGTCCTGCTCGCCATTCCATGTAGCGATAGGGAATCGCGTGGGTTTCATGTAGCTGTTTGATCTGCGTTTGAAATTGTTCGTACAACGCTTGTTGCCAATCTTCGCCGCCAAGCTGACAGTAAAAAATGCGACAACCCAACGGACGCATGCAATGGGCGGTGCAACGTTTGTCGATTTGCCAAGGGCATGCTTCTAGCAAATCAATCGTGGGCAAGGCCTCTGTTTGTTGCTCCAGAAACCATGCGATTTCCAGGCCACACACATAGAGCCGATGCCCAAAGGCATTGAAATCACAACACCTTCCACTGGACTGGCAGACCGGCTGATACGCTGCAATCTGTTCATCAATTTGAACGTAGAGCTGACGCACTGCCGTATCCACCGCAGTCTCGTTGGCGGCCTTGGCCCACTGATGCCACAGTTTTATTTGATCGGGTGTCGGTATCTCAGTCATGGCTGTCACGGGTGATACGAATATCTTCAATGGGATAAAACTTGCCTTGGCCTTTGAGGCTGTTGGCCATGCCCGGACAACGACGGGCCGCATCTTCCCATGCTTGGGGACTGACCATATTTTCAGGCCAAAACGGCCAGGTACGACACTGGTGTGGCCTTGCGTTGTAAAGAGAGCATCCCCGCTTGCCTTGTTCATCGGCTTTTAGAAACACGCAATCATATTCCCCCAGAGCATTGCGAGTTTCATTGAGCGTGCGTTTGCCAAGTTCGCTGCGGGTGTATTGACTCAAAAAATCAAACAGCGTGATCCCCAAGAAATCTGCCATGGCTTGGCCTTCGTCTTCCTCAAACCAGACATAGCCTTGGGAACCTGTACAACAGTTGCCACTTTGGGTGCAGGAAAAGTGCAGGCCTTGTTCATACCATTCGGATTTGGAGTCGGTGGGCATCGTCGAAGCATTCTAACAACAGACGGGTTTAACGTGATACCCATGTTTCCAAACAAGCCACCAAGGCCCGCTCATCAATCCCGGTCAACCGCACGGTTTTAAGCGGACAGGTCATCCCGGCAACGACGGTCACGTCCCGTGCGGACAACCCAAAAATCTTCGCAAGTAGCTTACAAATGGCTTTGTTGGCCTTGCCTGCTTCGGGGGGCGAAGCGACAGTCATCTTCAATCGGTCGCCTAATAAACCCATCACACGTGACCGGCTGGCGTTGGGAATGGCCTTGATTCGGAGTCGAATCCCGTCGGGTTGAATTTGGTAAATAAAATTTATTTTGGTCTCTGACATTGCAGTTAAGATACTCGACCGTTAGCCTTTAGGCATGCCGAACCTGATTTTCTTGATGGCTGACCAGTTGCGCTTCGATATGCTCGGAGCTTATGGCGATCACCAATGTGACACGCCGAACCTTGATGCGTTGACTGAGCAGAGTACCGTTTTTGAGCAACACCACACGCCTTGCCCTTTGTGTGTGCCTGCGAGAAGCAGTCTGATGACGGGTTTGTACCCCTATCAACATGGCGCGACCATCAACGGTTGGCTCCGCGAAGAACGTTCTCATGGCATGGTCCGTGAGGGGTTGGATCTCTTGCCCAATCGACTCAGCGATGCAGGCTATCACGTGATTCATGCAGGGGTTCAGCATGTGAGGCTTGCGGGTCATTTTGAAAAAGCGTGTGACCGGACGCGATTTATTGGGCCGTTGTCTGCGGGCCGTCATCATCGGGATTTGCGTAAGCGTGGGTTGATGCTTCCGGACATGGATGCGTTTCGTGATCCAGTCGTCGAACACAATCAAGAACAACCGATCACCACGGTGGGGACCAGTTCGCGCACTGCGGTTTGGCCGTTACGGAAAGATTTATTTTACGATGCCACGCTGACCCGTCGCATGGTGCGGGCGATTGATAAGCATGACACGGATCAGCCGTTGTGCTTAATGGGCATGTTCTGGCTTCCGCATCCGCCGTTATGGGTTCCTCGTCACTGGGCGCATCTGAAACATCCCGAGCAGGTCCAATTGCCTGAGACGATTGGGCAGTGGTATCCGGGCATGCCTGCGTTGCAATTATCGAATCTGCCTGGGCAGCTTGGCAGCCATGTCCCCATTGAACATTGGGCTCATGTCTGGGCGTTGTACATGGGTATGGTCACGATGTTGGATTCTTGCATCGGAGAAATCACCGATGCGTTGAAGCGTCAAAACATGTTCGATGATACGGTGATTGTGTTTACGTCGGATCATGGGGAGATGCTGGGCAGCCATCGGTTGTATCAAAAGATGTGTCTTTATGATGAAGCAGTCCGTGTGCCGTTGCTGGTCAAAACGCCTGGCCAGAAAAATGCCAGGCGGGTATCGGAAATGAGCGATCACCTGGACCTCACCGCCACGCTATTAGATTATGCGGGACAGGAATCCATCAACGACTCCTCGGGGCGCAGCTTGCGATCCCTCGCTGAAGGACACCCCAACAACCGTCCCCGACGCGAACTATTCGCAGCCTACGATGGTAACTCCGGCCGAGGCTACCGCCATCGCATGATCCGAACCTCCACCCATAAATTTATCCACAACGTCGGCGATCATCCCGAACTGTACGACATGATCGAAGACCCCCACGAAACACGAAACTTTGCAGGCAATCCCAAAGTAGCGCCCCTGCAAAACCGCCTGGCAGAAAAACTCAATCACTGGCTCGATCAAATGAACGACGATCAACCCAGAGCTCCCATCATGGACATCCCCGCTGAAGAAGAAAAAAAAACCGAACCGAGCGACGAATAACCCTCGAAAGTTGGGAGCGGAAAAAACGAACGCACTGTGAGCGTGTTTTAATTCCACCTGCTATGTTTTGGGATAAGGGGAATCCGGCCCTTCAGCCCCGGAGGGCTTCAGGGCTCGGCGTTGTGATGACTACCTGATAAACAGTTTCACTTTGTGAGACGCTTTCACACACGCCCCCAGAGCCATCATGTGTTGGCGCACCACACGACACTTGTGCAGCATCATCTTCTCTTACTGATCGCTTGAAACTTATTTCCCGATGACTTTTTTGCGTCGCAAAATATGGTGGTAATGCTGGGCAAATCGATGGGCTTCATCACGGATCGCCTGGCAAATTTTTAAACCCGAATTCGTCCGCCCCAGCTTGATCGGCTCACCGCTACCTTGTTTGTAAATCCACTCTTGCTTCTTGGCCAATGAAATCACCATCGGCGGCTTCACCGACAACGTTTCAAACACATCAAACGCCGCATGTAATTGTCCAAGCCCGCCATCAATCACAATGACATCGGGGTACAACTCATGCCCCTCGCCAGCCTGACGATAGCGACGTGACACCACTTCACGAATCGACGCGTAATCATCGTTGCCCCCCTCGACGGTCTTGATGCGATAACGTCGATACTCACTTTTCAAAGGCTTGCCATCGACAAAACAAACCTTGGACCCCACCGTCTCGCCACCTTGGAGGTGAGCGATGTCAATACACTCAATGCACCGAATGGCTTCGTCCATGCCCAACGACTTTTGCAAAGAGGCCAACCCTTTGGCAGGATCGACATAGAATGATTCGGCTTCGGGCTGCCAACCCTGACTGACCTTGCCCCGTTCATCGAGTTTTTCCAAGGCCCGAATTTGATCCCGCAAGACCGCAGCCTGTTCAAATTGCAAATTTTTGGCAGCCTCTGCCATTTCCTTTTTTAATTCGCGGAGCATCACCGAACGCTTGGACTCTAAAAATTGCACAAACCGCTTGATGTCCTGACGGTAGTCCGCTTGACTGATTTTCGCCCCACACGGAGCGCTGCATTGCTTGATGGGATAGAGCAAACACGGGCGGAAGCGACGACGCGAATCGTCTGCCTCGTCAATGTCCAGATGACAGGTGCGAAAACGAAACACCCGTTGAAGCAACTGGACCGACTCACGCAAGGCATACACATTGGTAAACGGGCCAAGCACTTTAGCACCCCGGTATTTTTCATCCTGTGGCTGACGGGTAATAAACACGCCCGGAAAATCATCCCGCATCGTGATGACCAAATACGGAAAGGTCTTATCATCGGTGAGCAAAGTATTAAAGCGAGGATGAATATCCTTGATGAGCCTGTTCTCGGTGAGAAGTGCTTCCCACTCACCTTCGCACTCGATAATGTCAAAATCAGCGATCAGATCAAGCATGGGTTGTTTTTTGGGGCCCAAGTCTGCTGAAGGTTGAAAATAGCTGCTGACTCGGTCGGGCAAGTTGGCTGCTTTGCCGACGTAGAGAACCCGTCCTTGTGGATCTTGCATCAAATAAACGCCGGGCTGCTTGGGCAAAGCGTGCGCTTTTTTGAGAAGTTGTTGAAGTTTTTCGACTTGATTGGCCATCTGCGGATTATAGGCACTGATGCCCAATCTCAAAAAACGACTTGACGAAACCCATTAAAACGCTATTCTTTGGCGTTCTGCCAGTATCGGTCTGATCACCGTCCTGGCAATCGATTTTTACTGACGTTCAAGGAAACCCGACTATAGGCTCCGGACCTGTAAAATCCGGTAGCCCCGCAAGCCCCGCCAACACAAGAGCTTAACGCTTGGCGGAATGAAGGAAAAACCAATGGCCACGACTACAACCCCGACCGACAAAAAACTCAGCGTACTACAGCGATACCGCAACTTTGGTATCTGTGCTCATATTGACGCTGGTAAAACCACCGTGACCGAACGTGTGCTTTACTACACAGGCAAAACCTACAAAATCGGTGAAGTCCACGACGGCACCGCCACCATGGACTTCCTCGTTGAAGAACAAGAACGTGGCATCACCATTCAGTCTGCAGCCACCACCTGCCCCTGGACCCACAAAGGCATCGAGTACACGATGAACCTCATCGACACCCCCGGACACGTCGACTTCACCATCGAAGTCGAACGCTCCATGCGTGTCCTTGATGGTGCCGTGGTCGTCTTTGATGCCAAAGAAGGCGTCGAAGCCCAGTCTGAAACAGTGTGGCGTCAAGCTGACCGCTACGACGTCCCCCGCATCTGCTTCATCAACAAGATGGACAAAATGGCGGCAGACTTTGCCTTTAGCTTCAACTCCATCATCGAACGACTCGGTGCCAATCCCGTGGCCGTCCAAATTCCAATCGGTGCAGCTGATACCTTCCAAGGCGTCATCGACCTCTTGGAAATGAAAGCCTTCTACTTCTCCACTGAAGACATGGGTGCCAAAGTCGAAGAACGCGAAATCCCCGAAGAACTCGTCGCAGAAGCTGAAAAATGGCGTCACACCCTCATCGAAAAAGTCGCTGAGCTTGACGAAGAATTGACCGAAAAATACCTCATGGACGAGGACATCAGCATTGACGAAGTCAAAAAAGCACTCCGTCAAGGCACCATCGACCGCGTAATCTGCCCAACCTTCGCAGGTTCAGCACTGAAAAACATCGGTGTCCAGCGTCTGCTCGACGGCGTCATTGATTACCTTCCCAATCCCACCGAAGTTCCTCCCGTCGATGGGACCGATGTCAACGACAAAGAAAAGAAGATCACCCGTGAGCATGATGCCTCGGTTCCATTCTCCGCTTTGGCGTTTAAAGTCGTCTCCGATCAGCATGGTGACCTGACCTACATCCGCGTCTACTCCGGCACACTGGAAAAAGGCTCTCGCGTCCTCAACACCACCACGGGCAAACGTGAAATCATCTCACGCATCTTTGAAATGCACGCCAAGGAACGTCTCGCACAAGACGTGGTGCGTGCAGGCCAAATTGTCGCCATCGTCGGTCTTAAAAACACCATCACAGGTGACACCCTCTGCGATCCCAACGATCCCATCGTGCTCGAACGCATGGAATTCCCTGACCCCGTCATCAGCATGAGCATCGAACCTGCGACCCAGGCAGACAAAGACAAACTTTCTGAAGCACTCGTGGTGATTCGTCGCGAAGACCCTTCTTTCCGTAGCCATTACAACGACGAAACTGGCCAAACCATTATCGCTGGCATGGGTGAACTTCACTTGGAAATCATTTCCAACAAGCTCATCCGTGACATGAAGATCGGCGTCAACGTCGGCAAACCTCGCGTGGCTTACAAAGAAACCATCGTCGGCACAGCCGAAGCACGCGGTCTGCATAAGAAACAGTCCGGCGGTCGTGGTCAGTTCGGTGATGCCACCATCACCATTGAACCTTACTCTGCGGCTCAGGCTAAAGAAGAGGAATTGAAATTCAAAGACGGCATGACCTTCGAAAACAAAATCTCAGGCGGCACCATTCCCCGTGAATACATTCCGAGCGTTGAAGCGGGTTGCCGCTCTGCCGCCAAGAGTGGTGTGCTCGCTGGTTACCCTCTGCTGAACACCAAGATTTCTCTCATCGATGGTTCATACCATGATGTCGACTCCTCGCAGATTGCTTTTGAACAAGCGGGCGTTCTCGCTTTCCGCGAAGCTTGCCGCAAGGCTGGGTTGGCTTTGCTTGAGCCGTTCATGAAGATCATCGTGACCACCCCCGAAGACTTTGTGGGCAACGTCAGTGGCGACCTTAACCGTCGTCGTGCGATCATTGCTGAAACTGAGCAACGGGCCAACACCCGCATCGTCACCGCTGAAGCACCGCTGAGCGAAATGTTCGGCTACGCCAGCACGTTGCGTGGCATGACCCAGGGTCGTGCGAGCTTCTCCATGGAGCCGCTCGAATACCGCGTTGTTCCCAACAATATTGCCAAGGGCATCCTTGAAGGCAAAGAAGAAGACTAAACCACTGGGGCCATCGCCCTTGTGAAACGATTCAAAGCCAGCTGCGAGCATCCCGCTTGCAGCTGGCTTTTTTTGTAGACATTTTTTTATCGACTTTGTAAAAAAATAGAAAGAGACGCTCTTTGCTTGCGTCTTCGTCATGGGGAATCCGACTCTTCGGCCCTCAGAATACGGCTTTTCCAAATTTTAGAGCGTTTAACGGTCATGCGTAGCGGCCCTGTCACTGGGGGAAACTGCATAAACGAGGTTGCCAAGGCGATTACGGATCATCAAGCCGTGATACCTGAGTGTCACGTGCTCTCTCTCATCCAGCGTGTTCTCCCAAGCCATCACAAGCCGAGTCCTGAAGTCCGCTAAAGGGCCGGATTCTTCTTACCCAACAAACAGACCAGACACACAGATACCTTTGAAAAAAATCCTAGAAATGACCGGAGGTTCAGAGGGCCTCCCTAGTAAACCTCCGGGGATGGACTTCTAGCAAGGGGGAACCCCCGAGGACTTGCCAGACGCTTCTGGCAAACTTCTGGCAAACTTCCGAGGGAATTTCCGGGAAAATTTCCGGGGGGGCTTAGGGAAACATTTTGAGTTGATGGCGTTCAAGGTCCAGCTTGTTCACTGGCTGCTCCACATTCAATCGGTAGTTCCCGCTAAAGCAAGCATTGCAATAACTGTCATTGGGATGGGTCACACAGGAGAGCATGCCATCGAGTGTCAGGTAATGCAGTGAATCGACGCCTAGGAAATCTGCAATTTGTTTTTCGGTCCGAGCGGTGGCGATCAACTGTTTGGGATCTTGAAAGTCGATGCCGAAGTAACAGGGATGACGGATCGGCGGGCAGCTAATTCGCAGATGGATCTCCCGAGCACCAGCTCGGCGCAACTGTTCCATCTTCGCGCGGGTGGTGGTGCCTCGCACAATGGAATCATCGACCACAACAATTCGCTTGCCGTTGATGATATCACGCACCACGTTGAGTTTGAGCTGCACCGCGGTGTTGCGTTGACTTTGTGTGGGCTTAATAAAAGTACGTCCCACATAGCGATTGGGGACGATTCCCTCTCGATAAGGAATGCCACTGGCTCGAGAATAGCCCAGAGCGGCACTGCGGCCCGAGTCAGGCATCGGAATGATGCAATCCACCTCCACGGGCGCTTCTTTGGCAAGTGTCTCTCCGAGCGACTCACGAACGATCTGGACCGTTTCACCAAAGACCTGGGAACTGGGATTGGCAAAATAAACATGTTCAAAAATACAGTGAGCAGGCTGCTGAACTTCCGCAAAGCGACGCGAGGACATACCTTTGTCGCTGATGGTCACAATCTCGCCTGGCTCGACCTCACGCAAAAAAGTTGCGCCAATGGCATCCAACGCCACCGTCTCACTAGCCACACAGGAAAAGCCCCCAGGCGTTGTGCCGATCACCAGAGGTCGAAACCCCCAGGGATCACGAACCACTTCCAGACGGTCCTTAAACAGAAATACAAGGCTATACGCACCTTGCAAGTGCTGGAGGGTTTCCACCAAGGGGTCCGTATGGCTCAAATGATGAGCTGCCAACAGGTGAATAATCACTTCCGTATCGGTGGTGGTCCGGTAGATGTGACCACGCTGCTCATATTCATCTCGTAAAATTTTGGAATTAATCAAGTTGCCATTGTGTCCCAACGCCACTTGGCCGCCGATATATTCGCGTAACAGTGGTTGGGCGTTTTCAGGAACACTTGAACCGGTGGTGGAATAGCGGTTGTGTCCGATCGCAGCATTGGAATCGGTCAGTGTATCTAGGACCGATTTCTTGAAGATTTCCGAGACGAGTCCCATGCCCACATGAGCGCGCAATAGGTTTCCGTCGGTCACGGCAATGCCTGCAGATTCTTGCCCACGATGTTGCTGGGCGTAAAGTCCGATATAGGCCAAATTCGCACTATCCGGATCCCCCCAAACGCCGAATACGCCACACTTATGTTTTGCTTCTTCAGTCATGTTTTAGTTGCTTACATCCTGCCGTCCTGAACGGCGTTGTCGGGTAAAAACTCAAAGGTAACGCCACATACCAGTCAGGTCAAACCTCTAGCCACCACAAAAGACCTTTGTAAAAATTGTAAAATTGGCTATTTCCGTGTATACTGCATGGCTCGACGCAATACAGGAGTCCGTAGCATGATTGAAGCCCTCAAAGATGACAGCATCGTCCACAAGATCGGTGGTCGCTTCAAATTTACCGCCCTTATCCAACATCGCATCCGCGAATTAATGGATGGCGCTCGCCCGTTGATTGATCGCAACGGCCGCACGGACTTTGAAATCGCAGTCCAAGAAATCGTCGAAGGTAAAATCGCCTACGAAGCGGCCAACAGCGACGACGACTAAAGCTAAAGCCAAACCCAACAGGAGCGATAATGACCTCCCAAACTGCTTTGGCCTCTGAGGAAACTTGGGCAACAGGTCGAACCATTCTCGTTGCCGTCACCGGCGGCATCGCCTGTTATAAAACAGCGACCCTTGTTAGCAAACTCGCCCAAAGCGGCGCGTCTGTTCGTGTCATCATGACCGACGCTGCCACGTGTTTTGTCACCCCGCTGACCTTTGAAGCCTTGTCAGGCAAACGGGTCTTAACGAGCTTGTGGGAATCTGACGACCGTCCTGATGCCCAACATATCAGCCTCGCCCGCGATTGCGACCTGTTCGTCATTGCCCCGGCAACCGCCAATATTCTTGCAAAAATAGCCCATGGCCTGTGCGACGATCTTGTCAGCACGGTGGCTTGCGCGATCCCTGCTCAAACCCCGGCCCTGCTGGCCCCGGCCATGAACGCGGACATGTGGGCCAATCCCCTTGTTGAGAAAAATGTTCAAATTCTCAAAAATTGGCGTCACTGGCATTTTGTTGGCCCAGAATCTGGCTGGCAAGCTTGCCGCACCAATGGGGCCGGCCGCATGAGTGAGCCTCTGGCGATCCTTGAGGCCATCAAACAACATCTCGCTGGCTAACGCTT
This sequence comes from Planctomycetota bacterium, assembly GCA_024279865.1. GTDB lineage: Bacteria > Planctomycetota > Phycisphaerae > Phycisphaerales > Phycisphaeraceae > JAJRRC01. The sequence goes on from JAJRRC010000038.1 coordinate 55,151, forward strand.
TTTTATCATTTCCTGCCGCCCGCCAGATGCGCACGCAGTCTGCGTGCAGCTGTTTTTTTAGTTCAATGCGGATACCGCTTGCCAAAACCACGCACTGTCGAGAAAATGGCCTTTTCAATTCAACCTGTTCAATGGAGTTATTGCATGTCTGCCTCTGGATCAAAGCGTCCCAACGTCATTGTGTTTTTTACCGACCAACAGCGATGGGATGCGTCAGGCTTACATGGCAATCCACTGGACCTGATGCCTAACTTCGACCGGTTGGCCCGACAAGGAACCCATGTCGCCAACTCTTTTACCTGTCAACCGGTGTGCGGCCCAGCCCGAGCGTGCTTGCAAACAGGAACCTACGCAACCACCAACGGCTGCTACCGCAACGGCATGTCATTGCCTGCTGAAATGCCGAACTTGGCGACTTCTTTTCGTGAAGCAGGCTACAAAACTGGATACATCGGCAAGTGGCATTTGGCAGATGACCTGCCTATCTCCAATGACGATGGTGGACATGCGTGTTGGCGTGGTGCGGCAAATGAAGAGCCCCATGGCGGACCCGTTGCCCAAGCCCAACGAGGCGGGTATGAATACTGGCTTGCGTCCAATGTGTTAGAAATGACCTCAGATTCCTATGACACATGGCTGTTTGATGAAGACCACAAGGCGGTCCATTTGCCCGGGTATCGTGTGGATGCTCAGACCGATGCGATGATCCGGTATGTGGATCAACACAAGGACGAGCCGTTTTTCCTGTTCAGCTCTTTTCTAGAACCTCATCATCAGAATCATGTGGATGATTACCCTGCACCCGATGGGTATCGCGAACGGTATACGGGTCGTTGGACACCGCCTGACCTGGCGGCCTTGCCCAGTTCCAATGAGAATTGGCCCAACTACACCGGCGGCAGCACCCAGCACCACCTCGGCGGTTACTGGGGCATGATCAAACGCCTAGACGAAGCCTTGGGACGACTGATTGATTCCCTAAAAAGCCTGAATTTACTGGACAACACGATTATTTTGTTCACGTCCGACCATGCCTGTCATTTCAAAACCCGTAACAAAGAGTACAAGCGAAGTTGTCATGAATCGTCGATTCGTGTGCCGACGATGCTGCATGGTCCGGGCTTGATGGGGGGTGGCGAACTTTCCCAAATGGTCAGTTTGGTGGACCTGCCTGCGACACTGCTCGATGCTGCGGGAATTGAGATTCCTTCGACCATGCAGGGACGGAGTATCTTGCCGTTGCTCAAAGGTCAGACTGAAGATTGGCCCCAAGAAGCATTCGTTCAGATTAGTGAAGATTCACTGGGGCGTGCGGTTCGGACCAAGCGTTGGAAGTATTGCGTGACCGCCCCCCCGGAAGTGTCGCCGTATCAACCGAGTTCGGAGGTTTATGTGGAATCTCATTTGTATGACTTGCAGCACGATCCGTATGAACTGCGAAATCTGATTGAGACTCAGGCCCATCAGCCGGTACGTGACGTGATGCGTCAACGCCTCTTGCGACGCATGATCGAGATTGGCGAATCCGAGCCACGCATTGAACTCGCCGAGATCACATTCACAGGCCAAGCCAGCGTCACCGAAGCGGAGGCTTGGCAGTAGATCAAATTCAATCGAAACACGATGGCCCAGATACAATGCCACAGCCGTCCCCCCACACAACACAAATGAGGTGGGACACCTACCAACTCATCCCACAATTGCCGTTGCGGTTCTTGAAGAACAGACAAATTGGGCTTAAAAGTAATCATTCAACCCATGGCCTATTCTTCTGGCAGTGTATAGACACAACCGGAGGAACGGGTTTCCCACATTTTAATTTTCCATAAATGGGGCAACGCAGGCTTTAATCGATCACCAATCCAACGGGCGATGTTCTCGACGGTGGGATTTTCGAGGCCTTCAATATCGTTGAGCTGATAATGGTCGAGTTGGTTGAGTAGTGGTTCAAAGGCCACTTTGATGTCTGCCAAATCATGGATCCAGCCGGTATGGGGATCGACCTTGCCGCGGGTATAAATCTCAACGACGTAGGTATGTCCATGCACACGAGCACACTTGTGGCCAGCGGGGACGTGAGGAAGCCAATGGGCAGCCTCAAATGTAAATGTTTTAAAAAGTTCCATTTTTTCAAGCTATCAGTTGTCAGTAAGATAAAATACAGATACGAATAAAAAAAACGCTTCACCATGTTATGCGATCAAATGCGATCTGTCTGTTTTTTAATCGCGTCGCATCCAGCGGGTCATGCGTTGGAACAAGCCTCCGCCGTCGGGAATCTTGGCCAGACGGTCTACCCGCTTGGCGAGTGTTCGGACGCACTGGGCAGCTTCACTGCGTGGAGCGGACAAGATGAACGGCTTCTGGGCCCGGACGGCTTTGGGGACAGCCATGTCGTGCATGATATGCCCCGCATAAAGGATATTCAAAGATAAAAACTGGCGACACACCGCATCAAGCCGTTGATAAACGCGATGGCCTTCTTCACGGGAATGTGCCATATTAACCAGCAACCTGATATCCAGATCGGTCTTGCGATTGGCCAAGGTTTTAAGCACCGCATACGCATCTGTAATAGCGGTGGGCTCGGGAGTTGTGACCACGAGAATTTGATCGGCCCCCAGGGCAAAACCCAGCACATTCGAAGATACGCCAGCACCGGTATCCAGAAGAATCACGTCCACTTCGGATTCTAATTCATAGATTTGCTGAACCAGTCGATCCCGTTCATGTGGGGTCATGTCTGCAATTTGAGCGAGGCCAGAAGCACCGGGAACCAATTTAAATCCACCTGGTGCGTCAATCATCACGTCACGCAATCGACGTTTGCCTGTCACAACCTCAGCCAAAGTAGCCCCCACGGGAACATTGCATAACACATCTGCATTGGCGGTCCCTAAATCCGCATCAAAGAGGACCACCCGTCTGCCTGCCTGGGCAAGTTGAATGGCCAAGTTGATTGAGACATTGGATTTTCCAACACCTCCTTTACCGCTGGTCACGGCGATGATTCGTGCGCGGGATTGGTGAGAAGTCGTTCGAGGCAAGGCCGTGGCCTCGGCTCTCTGGGCTGCTTCAAAGAGAGCCTGTGCTGAAGGGTCGATCTGTGTGGGTGGCTTTGGCCGCGACCTAGGCAGAGGCGTGATACTGGGAGGCACGACTGCGGTCTTTTGAGCCACAACCGGGGATACAACCGGGGATACTTCCGGGGGCACTTCCGGGGGGACTTCCGGGGGGACTTCCGGGGGGGGGGCGGCAGCCACCATTTTGCGAAGGGCTTGAGCTTGGTCGAGTGTGGTCATCTATCAAGTTCTCCGCCAATGACCAATTCGGCCAATCGCTTGCAGCCGGTGGGTTCGATTTGATGAGGAACTTCCTGCCCGGTGGTGATATAACTTAACTGCTTACCCACCTGATGGCTCACATTGAGCAAAACGCCAAAAGAAACTGCCTCGTCGAGCTTGGTAAAAATGATCCGATCCGTACGCACATCACTAAACCGCTCAACGGCTTCAAGCATCACGTTTTGTGTACAAGTCGAGGCCAAGACCAAATGTACTTCATGGGGCTTGGCTGTTTGGATAAAAGTTTTGAGTTGTTCGAGCTTCGGATCATCCCGTTGGGAACGGCCGGCCGTATCAATCAACACCACTTCACAGCCGGCACATTTGGCCAAAGCGGCATCGAGTTCAGCAATGGTATTGGCGACATGCAATGGGATGCCGATGATATCCGCATAGGTGCGTAGCTGATCGACGGCCGCGATGCGGTAGGTATCGAGCGTGATCAATCCCACATGGCGAGCTTGCTTGAGTTTAAAGGTTGCTGCGAGCTTGGCGATGGTCGTGGTTTTCCCCACGCCGGTCGAGCCGACCAGTGCAATGACGCGTGGACGGCCGTCTTCGGTGGGCTCTAGCACCCAGTCATCTGTATGGATTGGAATAAATTGTTCAATGGCCTGACGAACGGCCAAGCGAACTTTGTCCAAGTCTTTGAGATCATCTGCTGTGAGTTTTTCGCTCACGCTTGTCACGATTTCCTGAGCGATTTCTTCGGTGACTTCCTGTTTAAGCAAATTCATGTACTGGTCAAACAACGCATCAGGTAAATCCGTCGGCCCCGTCTTTTCTTGACCTTGCTGCTGTTGCTTCATCATGCGTTCAACCATGCGTCGAACGCATTGCATTTCCGTAGCCAACTGATCAGCCTTGGCCTGCGCCCCCGCCCCCGGAAGTGTCTCCGGGGTTCTCATTGGCTGTGCGTCAGGCAACGTCCCCAAGGACGTCGCCACAGGGGCGGCCACACTTGAAGCTGTGCCAGAAAGACCCAGTGAGCCTGCCTGGGGAGAGGCTGTGATCGTTGCAGCCTGTGCAACGGGCGTTTGCTCTGCGATAGCGGCTGCATAGGTGCGGCGGATCAACTCCCCTGCCCCGCCTTTGGCCATGGCTTGGCCAAAGGTTTGTTCCGTTGGAGCAGCAGCAGCAGCCGCAGCGCGTGGAGGCTGGGTGTACGCTTGAGCGTGTAGCCTGTTGCGTGGCGAGGGTCTTTCATTTGCACCCCGCGATTGGAGCCTGGGGGCAGACCGTGTCTTACGAGCTTTTGAAGCAAGGTCACTGCCCTTGGCCGCAGTCACTTCCACGGCAGACTTAGCCCCGATGCCCAAGATCCCCCCCCGTTTCACCGTGCGTGTGTGAATCACCACCGCGTCAGATCCCAGATGAAGTCTCACCTGGGTCAACGCTTGAGCCATGGTTAATGCTGTAAAAGTTTTCATATTCAATATCCAACCCCTTGTAATTCTTGTGAGGCATTTCCATGACGACCAAGCTGTTTTTGCCACGTACATCTGTGGCTATTTTTTTCTAGCATTCAAACGACTTCCTTAACGAGACATTTCATACCCAGCGGGTGTGTTTTGTGAATCCAGTTGTACAACGCCCACGGCTTCAACGGCCACGCCCTTACTTATTTCGTTATAACCGAGAACGGCGGCATTGGGTAAATGAGGCTCAATCAAATTACGCACAGCCGCCCGCGCAGGCGGTGAAGCCAAGACCACAGGTTGATGGCCTGCTTCGATGAGCCGTTGCAATTCACCCACGATGGCGGTGGTGATTCGGGTCGCCACCACGGGGGGAATCGATACGGTGGTGCCTTCGGGACTGCGATCAATGAAGCCTGTAATCTGGTCTTCGAGCGTCGGGTCCAGGCTCACGCAAAATAGTTTGGGTTCGGTCTGATAGCCCGGCTGCATGGTGTCCGCCCCCTCAGCAGGAACCTGTTCAACATATTGATTGCAGATGGTGCGACGCAGAGCATTGCGAACATATTCCGTCAGAACATCCATGTCCTGGGTTCGGGTCGCCCAGTCGCCAAGCGTTTCGATAATGGTTTCCAAATCGCGGACAGGCACACGTTCTCGAAGCAGATTCTGAAGCACTTTCTGCAATTCGCCGGGCTCGACCAAGGCAGCCTTGTCTGCATCAGAACCGAGAACTTCTTCGACAAGCTTGGGAGCTTTCTCTTTGATCTGGGTAATGAGGTTGTTGGTTTCCTCACGGTTGAGCAATTCATAGGCGTGGTTCTTGACGA
>JAJRRC010000039.1 GCA_024279865.1 Planctomycetota bacterium
ACGGCGACGTGGTGCCTCAGGAGGCGACAAGTTGCGGGAGGCCTGGGATGAATTAGAAGTTGATTCGGTCATAATGGATTCCTTTCTGCCGGGCATTATCCCGGTTCGGTTTGGAATCCGCTATTCGTGGGCTACCGCATAATTTAACTTCACTTTTTTTCAATAATTCTTGTGTATTTCGACTATTCCCCAAACCCTCACGCCACATGCCCTGTTTTTTGTGGCATGGGTTCTACTTCAACCCGTGACACCATGCGTACGTCTAATGCATCCAAGACCCGGCTAGCTCGCTCGACGGTGATACCATGATACTCATTGCGTTCATCACGGGATACCATTGTTTCAGATACGCCTAACAATTCTGCTAATTTGCGTTGTGTGATGCCACGAGCGATGCGTACGCCAATGAGGGTTTGGCCTATGCCTTGGAAATTTTCTAGCTCGCTGATTTGGCCACGCTTGAGGCGTTCATAGCTTTGAACTTCTTCGACCAACTGCATATGGAAGGACTCCAATGGCTCCCTGAGATTGGTAATCTGCTTAGTGGTGAAGCCTTGGCTTTTCCATGCTTTGCAATGCTCGGCTAGGCGAACCTTTTTTTCTTCGATACGGACAATGGCTTGTTGATATTCGGCTTCATTGTGAATCATAACAAGACGCTCCACTAGCAATACTTCCAATCACACCAACACTTTTTCCAATGCTTGCATGGTCTTTATTGTCGGGGTCACCTTACCTGATTCGATGCGGGAGATGGTTTCCTGCCTCAGGCCTGCCCGCTTGGCTAGCTCGATTTGGGAGAGTCCTGCTTGCTTGCGGTCCTTGATGAGCTGTTGAGCCATGACAACCCAAACACTTTCAATCATTGGACGGCAGCCATTGCGGTCAGGCTTAGGAAACTTAGGCATGTTCATGGAATCCCCCATATAACGCTGCTCGCTTTTGTCAGAAGACAAAAGCTCGGCAGCTTAACCGGCCAGCACAAGGCCACGCTTGGTGACAGTATCCACTAATTTACGCAAGCGGTCTACAGCTTTTTTGCCGGGCTTGGCATCTCCTGCCTCCCACTTCTTGATGCTGATCAGGCTGTAATCGAGCTTCTTGGCCAGCTCTGCCTGAGTGAGCTTCATGGCATCCCGCACTTGGCGAATATAGGCAGGTGACGGGGTATCGGGAGTGTCAATCGCCATGGCCCGGATCTTGTCGATGAAACGTGTGCCCTCAGGGGTAAACATCATCTCACCACTCCGGTCGTACTCGACACACTGGCCGGGAATGCGGACAAATAACGTGCGACCATCGGGAAGTGACATGGTGTAGGGAACCCAATCATTTTGCTTAATCTTTGAAATGCCCATGGCTTAGTCCTCAAAATAAATCGTGATCAGAACCACCAGATTGCCATCATCATCCTGATCGATGACAACCACCAATTCCAGATTCAGCCGATCCGTGGTCTTGCCAGCGACCAACCAACGTGGTCGGCCGTAGTCATCCAAGCCAGCATTGCGGACCGACTTGGGATGATCAATCACTGCCTGCACATCCGGCCAGAATAACCCGCGTTCGTCCATCCGTTCGCTGAAATGCCGCAGCATCCGGTAACGATCTTCACTGATACACTGGCAAATGATCCTGATGGCTTCTTGTGACTTCAATTGAATTATACCTTTTATTATACCCACAAGCAATACTTTTTAATATTGGGTTACAAACCTTGGCTGCGTTCGTAATCTTGGACTTCCTCGACCAACTGCATCTGGAAAGACTCAAGAGGTTCTCGCAGATTAATGATTTGCTTGGGCGTAAAACCTTGATCCTTCCAAGACTGGCAGTGTTCAGCCAAACGTTTGCGTTCATCTTTGATACGGGTAATCGCTTGCTGATATTCGGCTTCATTGTGAATCATAAAGACGCTCCACGAACAATACTCCCAATCACACCAACACTTTTTCCAATGCCTGCATGGTCTTAATGGTCGGGGTTACCTTGCCTGATTCGATGCGTGATATGGTTTCCTGTCGCAGGCCTGCCCGCTTGGCTAGTTCGATCTGGGAGAGTCCTGCTTGCTTGCGATCCTTGATGAGCTGCTGAGCCATGATTGCTCGGGCGGTTTCGACAGCAGGACGGCGGCCCTTGCGGTCAGCCTTGGGTAGTGCGGGAAACTGGCCTTTAACCAATGACTTGTATTCCTTTTCGGGAATGACAACGTATCGCTGGCCCTGAATGGTAATCGTGTCGGTGTGCATGATTCAAAATTCCTTTCTGCTATGGGGAATCCACTGCTCGCTTTTGTCAGGGGACAAAAGCTCGGCAGTTATATACCCCCCCTTCTAATCTTCGTAGACCTCTTTGCGATGAGCCACGCGAATGACTATCACGTCATCCATCACTTCAAAAACCACACGCCAATCCCCTGTACGAATGGACCAACAACCTGCCCATTGCCCCGATAGCTGCTTGGCTCCGCTAATGTCTGGCCAATGCTTTAAGCGTTCAAAAACATGGAGAACCCTTGCCTGCACCGGTCGGGGTAACTTGGCGAACTGCTTTGCGGCCTTATCCTCAATTATGACATTCATATTTTTATCCTATGACATTATATGTCTTGTTTTAGTGACAAGCAAGTCTTTTTTATTTCATGCTCGGCTTGCTGCTGGGCAGGTTTGCAGGATGTCGAGGTAACCCCACACCGCAGGCGAAGCCCGCTCAATCGGGGTGGCTAGATTGTCGTTGCCTGTAAAAAAGTCCATGACTTGCGAGGGGGTTTGGCCTGATTCGTGGGCCATGGTGTGAATGCCGGGCAAGACGCTTCTGCGAAGCCATGCCCCGTATCTGTCCAAGGTGGTTTTGGGTCGTTGAATCTTGACCAAAATGGGATTGATGGATTTTGTAAGATTGGCCCACCAGTGAGCCAACTTCCGCCGCTTGAGGGAGCGTGACCCGGTATGTTCGCGGAACTCGACGGCTCCCAAGGTCAACTCAGATGCGGTTTGATTCCAGTTGTCCGAGTGAATCAATTTCATGCAAACCTGATTGGCTGCATCATCAGAGAACTCGGTTTCCCAACGTTCCCACTGGCCCTTTGGAGCGTCACCGGTTTGAAGCCCTTTGTCATATACACGAACGAAGCGGCCGGAGCCATTCTTCCCACGCTTGCCAAGTTGAATACTGTAGCCCGTGCATAGGCCGTTGGTAACATGCTCATCATCTTTTTTATAAACACGACTGCGGCATAGCTCTTTTCGATGACAAGCATCACGTACCTGATCGATTAAGCCAACATGGCTTGCTTTGAAATCCAATCGAACATCAATGCGGGTTGCTCTTGCCAATTGGTTGTAGGCCCAGGTCATTAATTCCATGAGTGAATCATGGCCTAGCTGCTGGCAGGTTTCACCCGTTAGCTCAACGCAGCATTCACGGCTGGAATCTGTAAAGGCAACAAACGCACCACTGGCGAATTGATAACGCTCACGATAGCCCCACATGCCCGGCTTGCTGACATATCTGCCGAGGTACTTTGCAAGTCTATTCGTCATCAGATAACGCCGATTGAAGGGGAGAGTAAAACGGAGCCAATCTAGGCCGACTTCTGCATCGTGTAACTTTGCCCCCCGTATTACAGAGGGGGGGCAAGGCGCATCTGGTTCTTTTTTAAGATGAAACGACCCACCAGCCCCATGTCTGCTGGGCGCTTCGCTTGAGGTCGCTCCGCTTTCATCAGACATGGGTCTGGTGTCCTGTGCGTGTTCTGTGGTAAAATTCATTTTCTTCCTTTCACCGCTGCTCGTGCACGTCTCTAAACATCACACGTCAGCGGTTTTTTTATGGTTACTGGGTTTTATGACAAACGATGCTCTGAGCCGCTCTTGTCTAGGCAGGGGCGTCCTACCTGAGCTGCGACGCGGTCGTCGCCCTGGTCGCGTTGCTCCGTTGGGCGAGCGACGACCGCGACGGTCTCAGGCAGGACTTGGACGGTCCTGCTGTGGGGATTGGTGATGAATCTCGCGGAAGGCAGACAACGCCCTGACCGCGGTGGTGATGACATTGCACCGAAGATTGACTGACGCATCAGCCGGAACATGCTTCAAGGCATGGAGCGATTGCTCCAACGCTTGACGCGCAACGATAGCTTCCAGTTCATTCATGACTGGTTCTCCTTAGATTGATGATTAACGGAAGATGTAGACGACTCTGGTCTGTCAGATGGAAGCGAAGCGGCCGGAGGCAAGCTCCTTGCACCGCTTCGCGGACCATCGGTCACAATCGACAGGATGGCATGGCGCTGAACTTCGGTGAGGCCTGGCCAATTTTCAATAACTTGTTGAAGGCTGGGAGACTCCGCGACGGTTGCTGGCGTTTGTGTCCCTATGTGGGTCCCAACCTCGTTTTTGATGCTCTTAGGGCTATTTTTTACGGGTTCAAATCCCGTAGGGATCATTCTACTTAAACCGCTCTGGCAACTTGTCAGAGTGGTTTTTTTGTGGCCTGAACTAGCAAACTTTATTCCCCAACGGCATTAAAACACTTCCACCGATGGTCTTGTGCCAAATCCAGCCCTTTTTGCGTCCGTATGGAATAACTGACCACATGGCTCAGCGTGGTGAATATCACCAATTTTGAGGCCGATCCTGCAACGCCAAAAATCTTCTTCCAACTTCCATGCTTAGGAAAGAACCTCGCTCTCTGCCAAATAAAAACAGAATCAAAATCGCAATATATTCCCTTAAAAAAAGGGCTTTTTATCCAAAATCGCAATATTTTCATATTGCAAGCCATGTCTGTAACGGAGAAAATAGATCGTTAAAGAAAAATTTGTGGCTGTTTCATTCAAAATGCCGTTATCACGCAGCCTAGCCTCTTATGAAAGAAGAAAAACAATGAACAAATCCCTCGCCCCCGACCCTGACAAGCACCCAATTGGGTTTACCCTGATCGAACTTTTAGTCGTGATTTCGATTATCAGTCTGCTGATCGCCGTCCTGCTGCCAGCACTGGGTGCTGCACGCCAACGAGCACGTGATCTTCAATGCCAAGTCACCATTCGAGGCCAAGCACAGGGATTTCTTAATTATTCCATCGATAACAACAACTGGTTTCTCCACGGCCCAATCCCCATGGCCAATATGGCTGGACGAGCTTGGGGGGGCGGCGGTCGTCGAGACTTAACGATGGAAAGAGCCTCAAACTTCAGGTCCTCAACTCTCTATCTCGGCGGTGGTCTTCTATACCGGATGGGCTATATCAGTAGCCTCCAAGGATTCGTTTGCCCATCTCGAACCAATTTGGACCACGCTTTCTCGGAGCCTGGCAATTTGGGTGCGGTCCGGAATATGAATGTCCCAGCCAATGGGCCGATTGATGTCGTGGGCGGCAAGACTTTTAGTTCATACATGTACAACGTTTATTTACATGGTCAAGTTGACACCTACTCTGAACGCACGGTGAATAATTCCACCTTAAAAATGCAGAGCTATCGCATTGGAGACCGCCCGGGCCGATCCTTTATTGCGGACTATTGGATGAACCGGGTGGGGAATGCAGGAGGCCCGGGGGACCCTTACGATCCTTTAATGATTCCTCATGCGATCAACGAAACCGCCTCTTTTACAGCCTCCTTTGGTGGCGTTTCCACCAACCAAGGCGGCGTCAATGTGGCGTTTGAAGATGGTCATGTCCAGTATGCTGGACATGAACGCTACTTGTATGTAAACGGGCGGGCCGCCAATCTCCTCAATACATGGCGGTCTTTCAGCATTGAACTTGCAGGTTACGACACCATCAATGATGAGCGTTAATTAATCACTCATTCAATACTCTGTTTCAACAGATGGCTTCATAGGCCATGACATGAATATCAAAAATAGAGTGGATGATGCACCTGCACGCATCATCCGCTTTTTTGTTTTCAATTGAGCAAATGCATTGCTGCCATCTGAGCCTCTTGCATATGCAACCAAACGATGTTGGGTGAAGCCAGTCGCACCGCGTGGCCCAAAGGTTGATTGTCACACCAAGCGACAAGGCTTCTTTAACAATGCTCCACTCCGGATGCCCATCGGCATTGGGAACTTGAACCAGCATCTCCGACCAACTTTTCAAACCCCCGACGCAAGGCTTGATGATTTACACCAAGCTCTCGAGGCAACGCTTGCTCTAAATGGTAAATGACATCTAAGAATGAACTTCCCGAATTTCATGCACTCGGCAAGCTGCTCGGAAGCACGGTCGGATTTTAAGTTTGAAACAGGTCTCATAGGCAATACTTCTTCCGATACGCTCTGCGATACGCTTTTCAATGTATTACCGACGTATCCACCGAAATCAAGAACTATCTTACTATTTTTACCCTTCCCGCAACAAAAACCTCACTTGCCGGGTAAAATAGCATGTCGGTGCTACGGATTGACCCATTGCATCGGGCAGCCATCCCCATCAAAAAAGGTCTTCAAATGATGAACTATTTAACCCCTGCTATTTTGGTTTTTTCCAGTGCCATGTTCTTTGGCTGCCAAACCGTCCCACAAGGGCAATCAGGTGGACGCATTGACCCGTACCGCAGCACCGAAGCGGACCGTGAATCAAACCAAGCCAGCATCCCTGCTCTGCTGGAGTTTTGCGATGTGACAGCCCAGCGTTTGGCTCAAGACCTGTGCCAAATCGAAGAACTCCAAGCCCCCGCCCCCGGAATAACCCCCGGAATAACCCCCAAAGTCACGCTCGAACTTGGCGATCTGTACAACAAAACACGCACGCCTAGCAATGATTATGAATTGATCCAACGACGCTTGCGAGGCCAATTGTTTGCCAATCCTCAGATCCGCAAGCATTTTAATTTTGTTGCTCGCCGCGCACGCATGAATCGCTTGTCCGAAACCATTGCGGCTGACGGCCAAGTCGGCAACACAGCTCAATCAGACCCCGCGACCACCTATGTGCTGATGGGCGATTTCCTCGAATCCAATCGTGGCGGACGACGACAATACTATTTTGAGTTCACCTTAACGAACCTAGCCAAGCGGACGATTGTGTTTCAGAATTCCTATGATCTGGGACAAACCAACTAAAGAAGATGGGGCTTGGGATCATAAAACCCCAATAGCTACAAAAAAGACACGAAAAAAGTGTCTGCATTTTTGACCCTGAAGGACATGAAGAGCATGACGTTTTTAAAGTTTGCTTTTTCTTCATACCTGTCATGGCTTGGTTCGCGTTGGGTACCTCACAAGGTAACGATCACAATGACGGGAAAAATCCAACTGGCCATTGTTTGTTTTCTATTGCTTGGCGGATGTGCTGGCCCGGCAAGATCAACACGGCTACAACTTTCAGATCTCAATGAGACTGCCAGTCAAATGGCAGTAAGCCTTGCGGGTAGTCAATGGCTTGGTTCGCGTACCGCCCGGTCGCCCTTGGCGGTGGTGACTTGTCAGAAAGTTTTGAATTTAACCACCGACCTCATTCCGCCGGCAGAGCAGTGGATGATCATTTCACGCTTGCGGAGCGCGATGCCGTTGCAGGCATTGAGACGAACGAGGAATCTGGTTTTTCAGTTGCCACCGGAGCGCCAAGTTTGGCTCCGGGAACATGGATTTCCCTCTAAAACCAAGCCTTCGCTGCAAGCGACGCATGTGCTATCTGCAACGTTTCGCTCAGCCCGCCGCGATGCGCGGCGTAGAACTGACGGGCAGGTATCAAAGACGGCAGACTATTATTTTCTGGAATTTGAAGTGCATGAAGTCGCTAGCCGTCAGATTGTCTGGTCAGATCGCTTTGAGCTTAAGCGACAGGCATTGGGCTTGCGGATTGATTGATGCATCGAGCATTTCACCAAGCCTAGAGCGTGACTAAACCACCTGTAGCGTTTTCTGTCTTTTTGCAGACGCGCAAGCAAGTATGCTTGCGGCTAAAACAATGCCAAGCTTTGAAAATTTGGATTCTTTCTGAATGCGAAAGATCACTGTTAAATGCTCTAGCGTGATGCGTTGACGGTGAGTTCTACGGGCTGACTGGCCACGGCATGGGTGGGTTCGATGGCAACTTGCAGGGGACGACGTTTGCCGTCTTTGGTCACGAGACGGTCTTGGTCGATATACTGCTGGATGGTCATGATGCCTTCCATCAGGGTTTCAGGCCGAGGCGGACAGCCGGGAACGTAGACATCCACGGGGATGAACTGATCAATGCCTTGCACGACGGCATAGGTATCAAACACCCCGCCGGTGGAAGCACAAGCGCCCATGGAAAGAACCCATTTAGGCTCAGCCATCTGTTGATAAATGCGTTGAAGAACAGGCATCATTTTGATGCTGACGCGGCCAGCGACAATCATGAGGTCTGCCTGACGGGGACTAAAGCGCATGACTTCAGCACCAAATCGCGCCAAGTCAAAACGGCTCGATGCGGTGGCCATCAGTTCGATACCACAACAAGCCGTCGCGAACGGCATGGGCCAAACACTCGAACGCCTGGCCCAATTGAGCACCTTCTGGAGTTGCGTCGTCAAGACCATGTCAGTTGGCAATGCGGTTTCAATACCCATCGTGATAGAGACCTTTCCTGTCTTGGGTGAAGAAGACATTTTAGACTTTTTGAGCAACCGAGCCAAGTTCAACGTCAAAATGCCAAGACAAAAAAACGCATACTTTGGTTTATCTGCTGGTTTTCATCCCTTATTTTTCCAAACCAACCTCGTAAAAAAACGAGCCAATCACGCTAAAACAAGGTGGCCCCAACGTCGTGGGGGAAAAGAATCCGACTCTTCAGCCCCCGAAGGGCTTCAGAGTTCGGCGTTGTGATCACTACAAGTAAAATTAACACCTCCGGGATGCTGATACGCTTCTGGAAGAGGGAGGGGTTTGAGAGACTCTAGATATTTGGGTCTGTGGCCATGTCAATGGGAATTAGCAGACTAAAGGCGGACCCTTTGCCGACTTCGCTATCCAATTCGATTTCGCCACAGAGCAGTGACGCAAGTTCTTTGCTGATGGTCAATCCCAAACCGGTGCCTGCATATTCGCGTGTCACGGTGGAATCGAGCTGGATAAACTTGTCAAAAATGCGAGTTTGTAGTTCCTTGGCGATGCCTGGCCCGGTGTCGATCACGCTGATGCGAATGTGATTGGGGGGCAACGTTGTTGCTTCAAGAGTAATCATTCCGCCTGAGGGCGTGAATTTCACCGCATTGGACAGGAAATTAAAGATGATCTGTTGAAATTTACCCACATCGGTGGTGATTAATGGAATCGTGGCGGGGATTTTTAAAAGCAGGTCAATTTCTTTTTTGTCTGCCTGGGGACGAATCAAGTTGATGAGCCCTTCGCCGGTATCGGTCAGGCTCATGGCTTCCGAACGCACTTCCATTTTGCCAGCTTCAATTTTGGCAATATCCAGCAAATCATTAATCAGGTCCAGTAAATCACGACTGGAACGAATAATGTTGTGAGCATACCGATGGTGCTTGCGGGCCTGATCGTCATCAGCCTCTTTGAGAGAATCTTCAAGCACCTCGGCAAACCCCACAATCGAGTTCAACGGCGTGCGGAGTTCATGAGACACATTGGCGAGAAATTCACCTTTGAGCTTGTCGGCCTCGAACAGAGCCACGTTGGTTTCAGCCAACTCGCCTAGTTTGAGATCCAAGCTTTTATTGACCCCTCGAAGCTGATCCTCATTACTCTTGAGGTTTTCGAGCATCTGATTAAAAACCACGGACAAGCGTTCAAACTCGTCGCCTGTGTTAATATCACTGCGAATGTTCAGATCTCCAGCAGCCACTTGCTCGGCCGTATCCCGCAACACCCGCAAGGGAGAAAGAATGATGCGTTTGGTGATGTAATAAAACACGCCAATCGCAAGCAAACTGGCAAACAAACCTGCCACAATGATGTAAATCCGGTTGAGCACCAATTGGCGTTGAGCAAGGTCTGATCGAATTCGAATCAACAGCACCATTTCCAACGGATCATTGATGATCGGCATGTCCAAGCCCGCAGAAAAACCAGCCTCGGCCCCCCCCCGGATTTTTGCCAAGTCAGATCGACGAATGGCTCGTGCATAGCGGTAATAATGAATCCCCTGCCCTGCCTGGATTGGCCGAGCATATTCATGGGCCTTTTGACGCATCTCAAACTGCTCAATGGCATGAGCAATAAATTCATCGTTGGAGGCTGCCAAATCAAATTCATCCCGGCGAATCAACGTCAGCGTTAACCCTTGATCGATGTCTTTGCGGGAGGAGAGTTCTTCAAATGTCATCAGTGCCCCGCCGAGCTGAATCATGTCACTGAGCCAGGCATTGGCGAGGTTACGTGCGTTTTCATGCTGTTCTTGACGCACCAGTGCCTGCATACGAATCCATGCCACAGACAAGGCTGCCGCGAGGATCAAGACCACCGCTGCTCCAAAGAGAATTTGGCATTTATTGGCTAGACTGATGCGAACCGATTTGGGCATGATGTGTTATACGCATTGCGTATTTTTATTGCGCGTTGAGAATTTTATAAAGTCTTGTCAATTTAATCTCCGCGAATAACAAAACGCACGAGTTTTAAACATGATGGGTATTATACCACAAAGACTGCCCAGCACGATGGGAACACAACCCAAGCGGCAATCGCCTCAACAGGCCACGTTATACCAATGGTGATTGAGTTTTCCCGATCGCTTGTGTACATGGCGGCTTGTTTTTTTGCATCGCGTTCAAAGCACTTTTATCGCGGGAAGTCTCATACCCGATGGGTATACATGCTCCGAAACAACTTCTTGGGACAGGTGACTTCGATCACGCCTTACGGACAGGGGGCTTCGATCAAGCTGTTATAGGAATAGGTTTCGGCAGGACGGTTTTGGTCATCTGCAATGACCGTTTGAGAAATGTGGTTTTCCACTTCTTCTTCAGTCAACATGGCATACGTGACAATAATGACCTTGTGGCCTGGCTCGACGAGTCTGGCCGCAGCGCCGTTGATACCGATGATCCCAGATCCCGGTTCCCCGCGAAACACATAGGTTTCAAACCGGGCTCCGTTGTCGATATCCAGCACATGCACCGACTCATTGGGCCGAATGTTAATGGCCGCCAACAAGTTTGCATCAATCGTAATCGAGCCGACATAGTCAGGGTCACACTGGGTGACGGTGGCTCGGTGAATTTTGGCTCGCATCATTTTTCTGAACATAGGACACCTCTAAAGGGCTAGCGCTGCATTATAGCGTCCGCGACCAGATAGGTCGATGCGTTCTCGAAAAAAGGGTTGAATTGTGATCAAATGGTTCAATCAGTAAGTCACAAGCCGTCTCTTTGAACCTGCTCAAGCTAGATCGAGGCCACTTCAAAAACAAACTTGAGACATAAAGAGCTTATGAGTAAAGACTTCTAAAATCCCACCCAAAATCAGAGGATGGATTGCATTACCAAGGACTGGCCGATGAGTTGGTCGAGATAATTTCAATGGTAGACTCTTGACCTTCAGCAGCATTGTAGATCACGATTTTGTTTTTACCTGTCTTTTTCGCTCGGTACAAAGCGTGGTCCGCCTTGGCGAGCAACTGCTCTGAATCACGTACGTTGGCTTGCGACATGATTGCCACGCCCATACTCATGGTGACTTTGTTGTTCATCACGGTATCGCCTAGAAGGGTTTGCATTTCCCGTGTAAACAATTCTCCCAAGCGGATTGCCACGGCAATGGCAGCTTCTTCATCAGCCCTAGGTAGCAGCAGTACAAACTCATCGCCGCCGTACCGTCCCGCCACATCGCCGCCTCGGCTTGCTCGGGTCAACGCTCTGGCGGTCTGCTGTAAAACTTGATCTCCCATGAGATGCCCAAGGGTATCGTTGAGTTGCTTAAAGCCATCGATGTCCAGCATGACACACGCAAGGTCAGACTTCCAGCGTTTGGCATCATAGTACGCATGCTGAAGCGCATCACCAATCGCGCGACGGTTTGCCACGCTTGTCAAAGGATCCGTTGCCGCGAGCGTTTCAAATTGCCTCGCGGTGCGTTCGAGCTGTTCGTTGAGATGCTCAAGCTCTTTGGTTCGCAAAGCCACCTTGCGTTCGAGTTCTTCTTGAGCGTGATGTTGCAATTCTCGAGCAGTTGTTAATTTTACCGTCATGTAGTTAAACGCATCAGCCAACAAACCTATTTCATCTTGACGATTCACCGACACAGGAAGCGGAACTTCGCCTTCAGCCAAGGCAAGGCTCGCATTAAACAATTGCACCAACGGCTGAACCGTCTTGCGAACCAACAGCACCGCCACGGGCAACAGCAACAGGCAAATCACGGCGGCCCCGGTGAACTGGGCGACCCATAACTCGCTAAGCGACTGAGATAAACCCGGCTCATTCATGCCAATGGTGATATAACCCAACAACCTGCGACTCTCTTTCATCGGCAAACCTGTGATCATTTGAGAGGAGAAGACCAACGGCGGATCCCAGATCGGCACGCGATGCACAGCCAAATCGCCGGTCCTGCCCAAAATCACAGGGGCTCCAACATCCACGATAGCTGCATGGCCTGCGGCATCACGCCATTGCTGATAGGTAACCCAGGCTTGAGCATCCAACGCATGGCGAAATAACAAATGGTGCGACGGATCCGTCACCGAAACAAATGACAAACGTTGATCAATATTTAAAACACGAAGCTTCGACTCCACCACCGCAGCATTCATCCCATCGGAATGGGTTGCGAGGCTCGCAGCCAAGGCATGCGTCAAAAGCGCCACATTACGGGAATGATGCCGACTCATCGCATGGCCGGTCATGTTGCTCACCCACCAAACACACGCAAACGTGGGCACTGCCACAAAAACCAACAACCACAGCAACATCTTGTGCTGAAGCAAGATACGAGGGCGGGCCATGGACGGTGAAGGCGGTCCAAAACCATCCGACGGATTTTTAAGCCAATGTGTGGTCATCTCCGTAAGGCTCATCGACCTAAAAAAGGGTAACCTTAACGAAAATAACTTATTTTCGGACCTACTTTTTCTCTTCCGATCAAAGACCCCGTTGATCCTACGAAGAGACTGGCAAAGAGACCGCAGGCCCATCGGTTTTTTCATCGGTATGTTGACGCAAACGGGCCACGCGATGGTCCGCCCAATTGGTCACCGCCAAGTCTGGCGACTGTGCAGATTCATGAACCTGAAGCATCTGATAATCACTGTCACGCTGAGCAGGAACAAACCCCGCTTCGCGGATCAACCGACACAACAACGCTTCATCCAAACAATAAGTCGTCCCCGCAGCACTCACCACATTTTCCTCGATCATGACACTGCCCATGTCATTGGCACCATAGAACAAACCCAATTGCCCGATGTGCGGCCCCATCGTGACCCAAGACGCGCCAATGGAATGAATATTATCGAGAAACAGCCTGGAAATCGCTTGCATCCGCAGGTATTCCGTCGCCCCGGCCATGCGAAGCACCTTCCCAAACAAAGGATGATCGGGGTCTTCGCCCGGAAATTCACCCTGACGGTCCCAGTCGGGCAAACGGCCCATCGGCGTATTCTCACGCTGAAAAGGCCAGGAAATAAACGCGTGATAACGACCAGCCCAATTCCCCTCAATGGCCTGATCCTGTGCATTACGAATTCGCTTCATGTGATCAAACCGATCAGCAATCGACTCAATGTGACCAAACATCATCGTCGCACTGGTATTCATCCCCCGACGATGAGCTGCCCCCATCACCTCTAGCCATTGGTCGACACTGGCTTTGCCTCGCCCGATGCGACTGCGAACCGCAGGGGCAAAAATTTCGCCGCCGCCGCCGGGAATCGAATCCAATCCCGCTTTTTGCAATCGCCTCAGAATCACATCCAGTTTGGCGTCCCACACATCCTTGGGAAATTCATCACTGCGGCCCGGTTCGGTACTTGGGAACCCAGGCACATGACACACTGCCACGAATTCGACAAACTCAGGCGGGCTAAAAGCATGTAAATGAATCTGAGGAAAGTCTGCCTTGAGCCAACGCAGCAAGTCTTCATAAAAAGACAAGGGTAAATCCGGGTGCATTCCCCCTTGAAGTAAAATCTGCGTTCCGCCCAGATTCACCAGTTCCGTCAGCTTGCTCTTGATCTGCTCTTTGCTGAGGGTATAAGCATCGGAGTCATCCACGTCCCGCCGAAATGCACAAAACGTACAACGAGCCGAGCAAACGTTGGTGTAATTAATATTGCGGTCAATGATGTAAGAACGATGCGTTTTGCCATGAATCCGGTCGCACATAGCCGAGGCCCATCGTCCCAGATCATGAAGCGAAGCTTCGTGGTAAAGAGCCGTCGCTGCTGCGATATCCAGACGGGCGTTGCCGTCAATCACCTGTTCAATATGGGTGGGGTCAAGGGTCATACCGGGCATTGTAGCCCAATCCATCAAACATGCGGAAAACGCTATCTTTTTCTTGACAATTCCATATAAAGAACATATATTCCATATATGGAATCATGGTTCCCCACTCCCATTGACGACGATCAGACCCCGGCCCTCACGCGTGGTTTAACTTTGCTGAGTCTTCTGAATCGTGACGGCGCTTGTTCGCTTGAATCCTTGGTAAGCCGAACGCGTTGGCCTAAAACCTCGGTTTTGCGCATTCTTCAAACCCTGTGCCAAGGGGGAGCTGTCCAGAGAGAAGAAGCGACCAAACGGTATACCTCTCTGGTTCAACTACACGCCCGAGCAAGCCAAAGCCTCCCACTAAGCCAGCGTGTCCGTGAAGCGATGGTTCAGCTATGCCAGCAAATCGGGCACACTTCTGAGTGGTTCCGTCTCACGGAGACCGGGTTGATCATGTCCGACCGTGCTGAGCCCGACGAGGCCAGCGTCATGGCGGTGGCGCGCATTGGTCACCAAAGAGACCTCTACGAATGTGATGCGATGAGTTTGATTTGTCGTGCGCATACGGACATGGATGCCCCCACACGTGGATGCTGGTACTGGGATGCCAATGCCTGCA
This sequence comes from Planctomycetota bacterium, assembly GCA_024279865.1. Classification (GTDB taxonomy): domain Bacteria; phylum Planctomycetota; class Phycisphaerae; order Phycisphaerales; family Phycisphaeraceae; genus JAJRRC01. The sequence continues at coordinate 14,985 of JAJRRC010000039.1, forward strand.
AAAAACAAATGTCTGCCTCGGCTCTGCGTCAACAACTTCCTCAGACGAGGCTCCAAGCGGTCACCGTAGACCCCGGGGTCAATTCTCGTGGCGTGCGTCGCTATGCCACCGCTCTGTTTAAAAACAAAAAACTCTGGGGCATCCTGACTATTGCCCAAGCAGTCTCTCGATCCGCAGACGAACCAGACCCTGCGATCATTCTGGCCTTGGCTCAAATACAACAAACACTTTCTGATGAATAAATCACGTTGAAAGGAACTTTTCGATGCGTATTCTCTATCTTGATCTTGATGCTTTGAACCCCAGCCACCTCGGCTGTTATGGCTACCACCGCAACACGTCCCCCACCATTGACCGGTTGGCCGGTGGTGGCGTGAGGCTCACCAATTGTTACGCTTCGGATGCACCTTGTTTGCCTTCACGGACCGCTTTTTGTTCCGGGCGCTTTGGCATTCAAACCGGCGTCGTCGGACATGCCGGGACCGCAGCTCAACCTAAAAACCTTGGGCCGGACCGATTTTTTAATGACTCCTATCTCACCGAGGGCTTGGCTGGCCGCCTGCAAAAAGCGGGCTTTCATACCGCCATGATTTCGCCGTTTGGGCAGCGTCATGCCGCATGGCATTTTTATGCTGGGTTTAAAGAAATTCACAACACAGGCAAAGGAGGTATGGAAAGTGCCGAGGAAGTCATGCCCGCCGTCGACCGTTGGCTCGACACCAACGCAGCCTCGGATCAATGGTTCTTACATCTGAACTTTTGGGATATTCACACCCCCTATCGCGCGCCAGCAGAGTATGGCAATCCCTTTGAAAATGAACCTGTTGCCGACTGGTTCACCGATGACGTACTCGCCAAGCACATAAAAAAAACGGGGCCACACTCAGCGTCCGATTTGTTTATGTACAGAGACACCAATACGGAAATTTGGCCTCGTGTTCCCAAACGCATCGTCGACCGCGAGACCCTCAAGCAATGGATTGATGGCTATGACACTGCCATCCGCTATGTCGATGACAAAATCCAGCAAATTATTGACAAGCTCAAAGCTGCGGGCGTGTACGACGACACCGTCATCATCATCTCAGCAGACCATGGCGAGAACCAGGGAGACCTTGGCGGCATCTATGGCGAACATGGAACTGCCGACCACGCCACTTGCCACATCCCCATGATCGTTCGATGGCCCAACCAACAGCAAAACCTCGTGGCCAAGGGACTGCACTACAACTTGGACCTGGCTCCCACTTTGATGCAAATGATCGGCCAAGAGTCGCCGGACCTCTGGGACGGCAAATCCTTTGCAGACACCCTTACCGCGGGACAAGATGTCGGCCACGATGAATTGATCGTTTCACAATGCGCCCATGTCTGCCAACGATCTGTCCGCTTTGAAAACTGGATCTACATCCGAACCTATCACGATGGCTTCCATTTGTTCGACAAGGAAATGCTCTTTGATCTTGAGGCAGACCCACACGAACAAAACAACCTCGCAAGCCAGCACCCCGAACTTTGCAAAGAAGGTCTTTGGCGTTTAATGAATTGGCATGACCAGCAAATGATCAAAATGGTCAAGCACTGCAATGATGTGGTGGACCCACTTTGGACGGTAATGCGAGAAAATGGCCCATTTCATGCACAGACGGAACACCTGCGTCCTTATCTCGAGCGTCTCAAAGAGACCGGCCGCGCCGATGGAGCCGCGAGGTTGGCGGAGAAATACGCAACAGAATTAGCCGCGGCACAATGAGACGTTACCCACCCATTTGCTGGATCACACGAGCCACAATTTGCTGAACCGCATCTTGATCCACCTGAGGATTGGCACAGCCACCGGCGGGTGGATCAACGAGGCCATGCTCAGCAATGAGGCATTAAATCGAACGAGCAATCCCCTCAATATTTAATTCACTGGCAGCAGATTGATGCTGCCCTGGCTCATGGAAAAATAATACGGAGCGATCAACGCACCAGATCGAGCACCCAAGTCTGCATAGTAATTGAGCGTATCCACAGTCAGATCAATATGCGATTCATACGCGCCAGCCAAGATCGGCACATCACGGCCACTGCGTTGGCTGACCTCGCAGTTAATTTCAATCACGCGGCGGCGTTCTTCGTAGGTCAACCGGGTAAATGCACCCGTCGAACCGTTGGGATACAACCCGTGAATTCCCTTGTCGATTAAAAATTCTAGAATGCTGCGAAGCTCCCCTTCATCAATGCTCCCCGCATCATTAAAGGGAATCATGTGAGGCGTGTAAATACCTTGAATCTGACCAGCCATATCGGTCTTCCTTCGTACAATAAGACAAGCCAGCTAATTTACCAGTTATGACTTGCAAGGATTTAACGTGAACGAAATTTTCTCTTGCGAAGTCTGAACACGCAACGTCAAAACATCGGTCAACGGCCAAGGGTCAAGCGTGAATCCCAAGCCTGCCTGCCGCCCCACGGACAGCGATGCTTGCGTCTCTCCAAAATCAAGACCCTCCCATGTCGCCCGCCAAGGAATCGTGCCAAGCATCTGCAAACTCAGCCCATCAAAGAACGCTAACAACGACGCGGCAGCCATCAGAGAAACCGGTTCAATGCCAGCTTGATCGTCGGCACTTCCCTTAGTCAATTGAGCGGTCTGTTGCTTAATACGACTTTCTAGTTCTTTGACAAAAAGACGTTCCACTTCACCACAATGCGAATGTTCGTGATAAAGCTTGCACGCGAATATGCTCACCAAAAGACCTGCAAACAAATCACGCTGGGCGACTCGGTCTAAACTGAGTTTCCAAATTTTAATATGCTGTTCGGAAGGCATGTGCAGAAAATCGTATGGCCGACCCTGGGCATCAAGCATGGGGTGTTGATCCGCTTCTTCCCAACCATCATCATGATGGCCCGCAGCTAAAATCACCCGATCCCAATTCGCAGAACTGATCAATGAGGGCCGTTGCCAAGCGGCTGCGATCTGACGGCACATCTTGGCGTGATCCATTTGATGAACCAAACGCCAGCGGCACTGAGCATGAGGAAGAACAATCATCAAATGCCCCCTCTTAAGACAACGTATTGAGTTCCTGTTGAACAGCCTCAATCAGCGGGCCAAGCGTCTCGACCGTAAAATCGAATTGAATCCCTGCCACGTCGAATAATTCAGGCAACGGCCGCGACCCGCCCAACGCAAACGCACGTCGCAAATTCTTCAACGTCGTCTGAGGGTCTTGCTTAAACTGCTGCCAAATCTGAAGCGCGCCCAATTGAGCAATGCCATATTCAACATAATAAAACGGATAGTGAAAAATGTGGAGCTGAGCATGCCAGCGAGCTTCGTGAGAAGCCTCGTGACCCGTCCAATCCACCACGCCACTGGAGAATCGATTGTAAACCTCCAGCCATGTGGCTGTCCGCGTCTGGGCATCGGTCCTTTGCGTGGTATAAAGCTTCTGCTGAAAGCCATCGATGGTTGCCATCCATGGGAAAAACCGCAGGATGCCTTCGAACTGTTGTGCTTTGGCGCGGGCCGCGTCGGCGGCATCGTAGAACACGTCTAAATAATCGCAGCCGATCAATTCCATCGACATACTGGCGACTTCGCAAAACTCCAGCGGTGCATGACGCGCAAACATCAAAGGTTCTTCGCAGGCTTCCATGTAATGAAACGCGTGACCTGCTTCGTGCAGCAAGGTTTCCACATCACGATGCGAACCTGCCGCGTTCATAAAAATAAACGGCTGACGAACCTGCTCCAGTGAACTTTGATAGCCGCCGGGACGCTTGCCAGGACGACTACCCAAATCCAAATTCCGTTCAGGCTTCAATTGTGAAAATTGCTCTGCAAGCTCGGGACTGACTTTCTCAAAAATCTTGCCCACGCCCGCCACCATGTCCATCGGACGCTGGGCATCAAATGGATTCAAAGGTGAACGCCCCTTTGGGTCCACCGCCAAGTCCCATGGACGTAGCGAGTCCACACCTAAATCTGCCTGACGCTGACGATCTAGCTCCACGACCCTCGGCACACAAACTTCTTCAATCGCATCGGCAAAATTCAAACAAGCCTCAGGCGTGTAATCAAACCGTTCCATGGCCTGCCATGTGTATTGACGATAGTCTGCCAAGTCCGCGTTTTGCGCCATCTTCGCACGCAACGCAAACATTTCATCAAACACATCGTCCATGGCTTTGCGGTCTTGAAGCCGCCGACTTGCAGCCAATTCCCACGCATCTTGACGAACTTGACGGTCGGTCTGTTCGCCGAATCGAGCGAGTTGTTGGAGGGTTAATTGCTTGCCTTGAAATTCGACCAGCATATCGCCACAGAGCTTACCGTACTGGGTCGTGAGCTGGGTGATCTGCGTTTGCAGCGGAATGTTCTCCTCACGATAGAGGGCCACCTCCGTCTCCCATTGCCGAACCAGTTGACGGTACTTGGGCGCGGTCTGTGCCAAAGCGTCCACATGGCCACAAGCGAGCATTTTCTTTTGACATGCAAAGTCCAACGGCTTGATCTTGGGAATAATCTCACCGACAAACTGGAGATACCGTTTTTCAATGGCCTCGTCATCGGTGTGACAGCTATGCTCAATTTGCCGACGTGATCCATATTCAGAAACCACACAGGCAAAATCAGAATAATCCGCGAGCCAATCTTCAAGTGTTTGGAGAGAGTCGATATCCCGGTCGAGCAATTGTTGATACAACGGCTCAAGCTGCTCGAAATCGGAACAATCCAAATCTACAGGGGCAAACAAATTCGCCATTAACGGCCTACTTTCTGTTTGTGGCCACAAACCTGCATCGGCAAGCCGAACAGATCAATAAAGCCTCGCGCAGCGGTAATGTCGTAGCCGTCCATCGCAAAGCTCGCAAGGTCGGTGTCGTAAAGACTCTTGGGAGATTGGGATTCAATCGCCATCGCGCGTCCCTTGTAAAGCTTAAGGGTCACTTTGCCGGTGACGACTTTATTGGCGTGGGTCATAAACGCATCCAGTGCTTCACGCAGTGGGTGGAACCACTGGCCGTAGTAGGTCAGTTCTGCATAGCGTTGGGCCAACTGCTGTTTGTAGTGATACATTTCACGTTCGAGGCAAAGCTGTTCGAGCGCTTTGTGAGCTTCGTAGAGAATCGTTCCGCCTGGGGTTTCATAGACGCCGCGACTTTTCATGCCGACGAGTCGGTTTTCGGTCAACACGATTTGGCCCACGGCATGACGACCGCCAATTTCGTTGAGATGGGCGATAAGGTCATGGGCTGCCATCTTTTTACCGTCAACAGCAATGGGAGTGCCTGCTTTAAATTGCACTTCAATATTCTGCGGCTTGTTGGGCGCTTTTTCCACTGGCACAGAAATTACCAAGCAGTGCTTCCAATTGGGCTCGCACGCGGGGTCTTCGATTTCAGCACCTTCATGGCTGATATGCCAAAGGTTGCGGTCACGGCTATAGATTTTCTTTTTGCTCTGATCAATTGGAATCTTGTGCTTCAGGGCATAGTCCACAGCCGTCTCGCGGTCGGTGAGACCTGACTCTAAAAAGGCGGGGTCTTTCCATGGGCTGATAATTTGTAGCTTGGGATTGAGCGCTTTGTACGTCAATTCAAAACGCACCTGATCATTGCCCTTGCCCGTCGCGCCATGGCCCACCGCGTCGGCCCCGGTCTGCTTGGCGACGAGAACCTGGTGCTTGGCAATCAACGGCCGAGCGATGCTGGTTCCCAACAAATAATCACTTTCATAAATCGCATGCGCACGCAACAACGGCCAGCAATACTGCTCTGCAAATTCTTTGCGAAGATCCTTGACGATCACTTCGTCAGCACCGCTGGCGTAAGCTTTCTTTTCAATACCTTTGAGTTCATCACCTTGGCCGAGTTCCGCGGCAAATGCCACAAGCTTCACGCCGGGATAACGCTCTTTGAGCCAAGGTAAAATGACCGAGGTGTCCAGACCGCCAGAATAGGCGAGCACGATTTTTTTGGGAGGCTTAGAAGATGCCATAATTGAAGGGTTCCTATTGAAATAATTTTGCAAAGCACAATTAGGATACCAGCCACGGAAAATCCCGGCAAAACAGGTCCGGGGCTTGATCCTATCTGTAGATCAGCTAGTATCTTTCTTCTGTGCTGCGTTTGGCCAAAAGGCCAGGCATTGCAAAATTGGCGTAACCCACTGATAACTCAAGGCTACGCACAAAACTGGAACACAAAAACCAATTTAAATTGGTGCAAACCCCTAGACAAAGGAACTTTTTCCCATGGCCGAACAAGTCGCAACAAACATCACTTGGCACGAAGGCGACGTCACCGCTGAAGAACGCCGAGCCAACATGAACCAAACAGGCTGCACCATCTGGATGACCGGTCTGTCCGCCAGCGGTAAAAGCACCATCGCAGTGGTTCTCGAACAAGTCCTCCTCCAACGTGGCAAGCATGCTTACCGTCTCGATGGCGACAACGTGCGGATGGGCCTCAACAAAAACTTGGGCTTCAGCGCTGATGATCGTGCTGAAAACATTCGTCGCATCGGCGAAGTCTCCAAGCTCTTCGCTGACGCAGGCGTGATCTGCATCGCCAGCTTCATCAGCCCTTACGTGGCCGACCGTGACGCAGCCCGCGCGTTGCATGACGATAGCAACTTGCCGTTCTTCGAAGTTTTTGTCAATCCTCCCCTCTCCGCCTGCGAAGAGCGTGACCCCAAAGGACTCTACAAAAAAGCCCGTGCTGGCGAAATCAAAGGCTTTACCGGCATTGACGATCCATACGAAGAACCCAAGAATCCTGAACTGCTCCTGCCCACCCATGAGCTGAGCGTGGAACAGGCAACCGAAAAAATCTTAGAACTCCTCGAAGCCAAGGGCATCATCTAAGACCCCGACCCCCGGACCCCCCGGACCCCCGGGGCGGGAAGTTTTCTTTTGGTATTGCCTAGCTTGCTGGGATACCGATAGAAAATTTCCACGACATTTGTTTTAATCAAGCCCACGGATGGTTACCGCCTCCGTGGGCTTGTTTTTTGTCAACCCAGCGGGTATTTCATATCCTGTAGTAAGAGAGAAAGTTTGGCTGACGCAAAAGTGCATCACACGCTCTAGAACACCCCAAACCCAAACATGCAGTCAAGAGAAGTTCTCTCCCTTTGCTCCCTCTTCTCTTACTGACAACTGATAGCTGATAACTTAAAACAACTGATAACTTAAAAAAATGACTTTTGTCGACCTACATACCCACAGCACCGCATCCGACGGCACCGTCCACCCACGCGAACTAGCCCAACTGGCCAAAGACGCAGGACTTGCCGCCATCGCGCTCACCGACCACGATACCACCGTCGGCCTCCCACCTTGCAATCAAGCATGCCAAGAGGTCGGAATTGAATTTGTCCCAGGAATTGAAATATCAACCGACCCGGGGCCACGCATAAATACCGATGGCATCGAACGACGACGAGGCACGCTGCACCTGTTGGGATTGTTTATTCGACATGACGATGAGAAACTCGCCCAAGTGGCTGATCGAATGAGAAAAGCCCGTGACAGCCGCAATCCCGCAGTCATTGCCAAGCTTCAGGAATTGGGCGTTCGCATTGAATATGAAGAAGTCCTCAAACTCGCCCGTGAGCAAAACACCAAAATTATCGGACGGCCACACATCGCCCAAATCCTCGTTCAAAAAAGCTACGCCAAGTCCATTACCGATGCCTTTACCAAATATCTTAAATTTGGCTGCCCCGCCTTTGTCAGGCGTAACTACCTCTCACCCCAGCAAGCCATCGATGCCATTCACCATGCAGGCGGCTTAGCCATCCTCGCCCACCCGGTGCAACTGGTAATGCCCGACCCCGATGAACTTGAATACGCCATCGCCAAGCTCAAAGAACTGGGCCTTGACGGCCTCGAAGCCCGCCACAGTGATCACACCCCCGCTCAAGTCCGTCAATACGAAGCTTTGGCAGACCGCTTTGACCTGCTCACCTCCGGCGGCAGTGATTTTCATGGCCACCGCAAACCCATCGAAATTGCCAGTCAAAATGTGCCTTATGCTGTTTATAAAAAACTCAAACAGGCTCACGAACAACGAAAATAAATTTGGGAAGCGCATAAAAAAAGCTGGGGTTTCGAAAAACCCCAGCAATGGGCGCGGTTGGATTCGAACCAACGAAGGCATAAGCCAACAGATTTACAGTCTGCCCCGTTTGACCACTCCGGCACACACCCGACTGAGCCTAGAAATTCTACCGAATTTGAATTGAAAATCAACTCTCCCAAACCTTTTTTTTAACCTTTGACATTGTATTCTTCTGGAGAAGGTCAATTTGCCGATAAAAACAGCAATGCCTAACGATTCTGTTGAACTGGTGATTTTTTCTGACGATTGGGGCAAGCACCCTTCAAGCTGTCAACATCTAATCCAACACCGACCCCGTCACCATCAAATTCTCTGGGTCAATACCCTGGGCACACGCATGCCTCGCCTGTGCGTTGCAGACTTCAAAAAAATCCTAACCCGACTCACCCAATGGCTCCCCCCCCCCGGAAGTTTGTCCCGGAAAAATCCATCTACTGCCGAAGCTACTCAAACGTCTACTTCAAAGACCTCGGACGCGTCTTCCGAATCACAAAAACCCGTGCGGGTGATTTCCCCACGCATGTATCCGGGCTTTCGTACCCACTGGCAACGCAAACTCAATGCCCGATGGATCAGTCGTCAGGTCAATGCCGCGTTGGGTCCACGCAAGACTGGCATCCGCCGCATCGTCATTGCCACCATCCCCATCGTGGCGGACTTGGTGGGCAAGCTGGACGTGGATCGGTGGGTTTATTACTGCGTGGATGATTTTTCGGTTTGGCCTGGCCTTGATAGCCAAGTCATGCAAGAAATGGAAGGCAATCTCGTTCAGCATATGGACGAAGTGATTGCTGTTTCTCAAACACTCAAGCAACGTCTCAACGCAAACCATCTATTGACCCATGGCATTGATTTGCCGCACTGGCGTCAACCCGCCGATGCCACACGGAACAATCCTTCTTGGGCAGAGGACCGAAGTGAGCCTATCTTTTTATTCTGGGGATTGATTGATCAACGTCTGGATTTGTCTTGGTGTGAAGCACTTTCAAAGCGGGGGCGTTTGGTTTTGGTTGGACCAACTCAATCGCCGGACTCTGCCTTGAGTCAATTCGCCACGTTGGCGGGACCTGCTTCGTATGCGGAGTTACCTCAGCTTGCCCAGGCTGCGGATGTGTTGGTCATGCCTTATGCGGATTTGCCGGTAACGCGAGCGATGCAGCCATTGAAGTTCAAGGAGTACCTTGCCACAGGCAAGCCGGTGGTGGGCCGTTGTTTACCGGGGGTAGTGAATTGGGCCGATGCCGCGGATTTAGTGCAGACAGCCGAGGCATGTGTTGATGCTGCTGTTGGCCGGGCGGCAGAAGGGTTAACCGAATCTCAACAGGTTGCCCGTCAGCGTTTGGAACAGGAAACCTGGGCACACAAAGCGACCCTTTGGATGCCTTGGTTAGAAGCGGAGAAATAGCGGCAAGGATCGTTACTTCCTTTTGGAGAAGGACGTCTGCAAGATAACTTCTGTAATCAATTTCCCGGGGAAAACTTCCGGGGGGGGGTTAACTCACGAAGCCCAATGTCGCATCTGATAAGAATCCGACTCTTCGGCGTTGGGGAAAAACGCGTCGTTTTACATTGATCTTTTTAACAGATCGTTCATCCCATAAAAAAAACGCACAAGCGGCTAGCTCATGCGTTTTTTTGTTTAGCTTTTAATTGTGATTGGTAAAAAAGGTTTACTCGTCGACTTTTTCGATCAACCAGTATTCCAGTTCGACGGGGGTGGCGCGGCCAAAGATCATGACGATCACGCGAACCTTGCCTTGATCGGGCAAAAGCAGGTCCACGGTACCTTCCATGTTCTCGAAGGGACCTTCCATAATCTTGATGTTGTCCCCTTTTTGGAACTCCATCTTGACTTCTGGCTGCTGTTCGGCAGGCATGGAAGCTTGCTGCATTTTTTCGATTTCAGGGACCGACATCGCTGCAGGTCTGCCAGCGGTTCCGATAAAATCGCCCACGCCTGTGGTTTCCTTGATCAAGAAAAAGACATCCTGAGGGATACGGCCATCTTCTTCAAGTCGCATTTCCACAAAGACGTAGCCGGGATACAGTTTCTTTTCAAAGATGCGTTGTTTGCCACCTTTGATGGTTTTCTGTTTTTCGGTAGGCACTAAAATTCGATTGACCAAGTGAGGCAGGTCTTCGATTTTAATTTTTCGTAAGAGTGTTTCTCGAACGGAATCTTCTTTATTGGAAGCTACGCGAAGAACAAACCAGTTCATACCCGGGGTAATCAAGGGTTCTTCGTCGGATTCCTCGGACGTTTGAGGAGCTTCATCCGCCACGGCTTCGTCAACGACTTCATCGACAGAAGCTTCGGGCGTATTTTCAGTGGAAGCTTTTGGGGTGGATTCCTGCTCAGCAGCTTCTTGTTGTGTCAATTCCTGATCTTCGGACATAATCCTGATCCCTCTCTTGTGTGCGAATTAGCCGCCAGCATCCAAAATCCCGATAATATTAAACAATCGGAAGAAGCCAATGTTAATCAGCGTTAAAAAGATGGCAATCAATGCGGTTCCGCAGATCACCACCCAAGTAGACCCCACAAGCTCTCGCTGTGTTGGCCAATTCACTTTACGCATTTCTGATTCAGTAGCGATCATAAAGTCCACGATTCGAGGCTTGTTCAAAACCCAGAACAAGATCCCACCACCACCAAGTCCGATGGCAATTGCAACCACCGCTTGAACGGTGCTGCGAGTGCTGTCATCGACAATGACGCCTTCGAGTTCAGCCCATGCCCAAACTAGGCCAGAAGCAAGCAGCACCCCGGCACCAATCGCGCTGAGCATGCGAGTCCAATACCCTTGACCTGATTTGTAAATTGACAATGCCATGGATGTGTACCAACTTAAAAAGCCTGTTTCAAACCAAAAACACGCCAGGGAGGAGTCGAACCCCCAACCTGCGGATTTGGAATCCGCTGCTCTGCCAATTGAGCTACTGGCGTATCACCGAACCGGTGGATGCAAGACCCACGGGCCCTTTACTTACGCTTAATTTTATGAAGCGTATGCTTTCTGAGTCGAGGACTGTATTTCATCAGTCCTGCTTTGATCTTCTCGGCAATACCGCCTTTAACCCGAATCGGGGTGCGGTAGTTCAGGTCACCGGTTTCGGTGCACTGAAGCCAGACATTCTCAACAGCATCGCCTTTTTTCTTCGCCATGACTCAGTCTCCACCCTTGAAGGAGTAATATCCCAAGGGTTTCTATTAAGCCGCAGAAACCGGCGGCCGCACGATTCATTTTATTGTATCGTCACGGCCGCCGATTGCAGCTTAAAATATCTAATTCTTAGACGAACAATCGTCTAAGCTAATTCCTACTCAAGGATCTTGGTGACAACACCAGAACCCACGGTTCGGCCACCTTCGCGGACGGCAAAGCGGGATTGCTCTTCCATCGCGATTGGTTTGCCCAATTCGATTTCCACGGTGATGTTATCGCCAGGCATGCACATTTCAGCACCGCCGAGCAATTTGATCGAACCGGTCACGTCTGTCGTGCGGAAGTAGAACTGAGGTTTGTAGCCACTGAAGAATGGGCTATGACGGCCACCTTCTTCTTTGGTCAACACATAAACTTCAGCTTCGCAGCGGACGTGAGGATTAATCGTGCCGGGCTTGGCCAGAACTTGACCACGCTCAAGATCTTCTTTGTCCACACCACGGAGCAGGCAGCCAACGTTATCGCCAGCTTCGCCTTCACCCATGGTCTTGTTGAACATTTCAACACCCGTGATGGTGGTTTTGATGGTGTCACGCAGACCAACCACTTCAACCACATCGCCGACTTTGACCATACCGCGTTCGATACGACCGGTACCGACGGTACCACGACCCTTGATGGAGAAGACGTCTTCGATGGACATCAGAAAATCCTGATCGGTTGCACGAACGGGATCAGGGATAAAGGTGTCCAGTGCATTCATCAGTTCGGTGATGCACTTGGCGGCATCAGCGTCTTCTGGTTTCTGTAGTGCGGGGAATGCAGCACCGTGGATCACAGGGGTATCGTCGCCGGGGAAATCGTACTTGCTGAGCAATTCACGGACTTCCAACTCGACGAGTTCGAGAAGTTCTTCGTCATCGACGAGGTCACATTTATTGAGGAACACGACGAGAGTTGGCACATTCACCTGGCGTGCCAGAAGCACATGTTCGCGGGTCTGAGGCATGGGGCCATCAGATGCGGAAACCACGAGAATTGCACCGTCCATCTGAGCAGCACCGGTGATCATGTTCTTCACATAATCAGCATGGCCTGGGCAGTCGACGTGAGCGTAGTGACGGTTTTCTGATTCATATTCAACGTGGGACGTTGCAATGGTCAGAATCTTCGTGGCATCACGACGACCTTCGGACTCGGATGCTTTTGCAACGTCGTCATAAGCCTTAAAAGTAGCCAGACCTTTGGCAGCCTGAACCGCTGTGATTGCAGCAGTCAGAGTGGTTTTCCCATGGTCAACATGGCCAATCGTTCCCACGTTTACATGGGGTTTTGTACGTTCAAAAACATCTTTTGCCATCGCGAACCAATCCTCTCGGTAACTAGAGTTCTTTTATTTCGGGGCCAGGCGATCTCATCCGCCACCCCACCGCTTCCTAAATTTTTGACTTTGGCGACTTTCGTCAAAGCCATGACACCCGTGACACGCGCATCGGGCATCTATCCGTTTTACGATTAAACAGAGAGCCTCGGGATTATCCCAAAGCCTCATCATCTGTCAAGTCGTCAAGTATAGAAAACATGAACTGACAATGCCAGTCTGCACATGCGTCCAAACAATCACGACCCGATCAAGTTAGTGTATCCAAAAGGCCCGATACCTGTCAATCAAGCAAGGTCGTTCTGAATATCGCCCTAAAGCCAAAGCATTGGAGCCTTGGGGCCACCCACCGGGCCGCTACAAACACAGGGGATTTTATTTAAGGATCGACAGGTGTTCTTGGGAGTCGATGCGATAGGCCTGAGTAGCCTTTTTTTCGGTGAACAAAGCGTTGCCTTCGATCTCAAAACCCGCCTCGCGGATCATACGATACGTCTTGTCCACGCCATGCCCACGCGTGGTGAGGTAACCTTCGACAAACAAAGAGTTTGCTGGCCATAACGCCAGTGGTTCAAGCGATTTAAGATGGCCTTCACGACCAGCAGCCGCACGGATCTCTGCCGTCGGATTGACCAAACGCAGCAAACATAAAACCGCCAAGCAACGCTCTGGCGTGAGGGTTCCGTCAGAGACCACGGGGTTGCCTTCAATGGGAATCAGAAAGTTGACGGGGATCGAAGGAACTTCCAGTTCACGCAGCGTAAAGGCCACTTCTAAAATATCTTCGGTGGTTTCCTGCATCCCGACAATAAGCCCGCTGCAAGATTCCAACCCCGCCCGCTTGGCGGACTGCAACGTGTTTAGGCGATCCTGATAGGTATGCGTGGTACAAATTTTTTCGTACATTCGCTCCGAGGTATTCAAATTGTGATTCAGTCGATCCAGCCCAGCCTCGGCAAGCACGTTGGCCTTGGCGTCGTCAATCAACCCACAACTGAGGCAAACCTCAATGGGATAGGTCTCTTTGATCTGACGGATCAATTGAGCAAACTGCTCCGTGCGATCCATCGACGGGCCACGACCAGCCAAAACCATGCAATAACGAGAGGCCCCTGCCTCGGCGGCTGCTTTGGCCTCGGCGAGAATCTGGGCATCGTCCTTCATCGAATAAGGCTCAATCGGCGCGTCCGAGTCACGAGACTGAGAGCAATAACCACAGTCCTCCCCACAACGACCCTTTTGCACATTGTTGAGAATCTGCACTTTGACCGTCCGCCCAAAGTGTTTGTGGCGAGGGAGATAGGCTGCCTGCAACAACGGCATCAACTCAACGTCCGACCCATCGAGAATCCATCGAGCGTCTTCCATTGAGGGCAACTCATTGGCAAGCGCGCCCTCAGCTAATTTTTCATAACGTTTAAACATAACCCAAAGGATAGCATATCCCCCCCCCGGAAGTTCCCCGGAACTTTTCCCTAGGCTAGGCCTTGCGTCATAAACAAGCGTCCTGATCGTTTCGACGAAGAAGTCTTTTTGCGATGCCCCAAACGCAACGGGAATCCGACTCTTCGGCCCCCGGGGGGACCTCAGAGTGCGGCGTTGGGGAAAACGCCCACGCCAAGGTGCACGCCAAAACCATTTCAAAACATGATTTCAAGAAGGGGTGATTGCGTTGAGCATCTGGTCCACACAATGCTTCCATGTGAATTCACGGGCTCGCTGACGACCGCGCTGAATCATTTTTTCCCGCAGAGTCGTATTAGAATAAAGCGAGGTGATTCGTTCAATAACTTCACCGGCCTGGTCGGGGTCCACGATCAGACCGGCATTGCCGACGACATGGGGCAACGCTGCGTGATGAGAAACCACCACGGGCGTACCTGCGGCCATTGCTTCCACCGCGGGCATGCCGAAGCCTTCGTATCGTGACAAAAACAGCAAGCAGGCAGACTGAGCCATGAGCGAAGGCATGGCCGTGTCTTGAACGTAACCCAACAAGTGAACGTTAGGGCATTCACGGGCAAGCTCAATGTATGGGACGGAACTTTTACCTGCCACCAGTAGCTGCATATCAGGGGGCAATTGGCGGGCGGCGTTGAGAATGGCCTGGGCGTTTTTTCGCTCTGTCAAGCCGCCGACGACCAAGACATAGGGTTGCTCTGTTGGGCGTTTGGCCGTGAGGTCCGGGGTGAGGTCCGGGGTGAGGTCCGGGGTAAAATAAACATCGCTGACCCCGTTGCCAATGACGGTGATTTTTTTGGGATCTGCATCGAGCAACTGCACCATGCGTTCTTTGGTGAACGCGGAGACGGCTAGGAGTTGATCTGCATGAGCGACGATTTGCCGACACCGTCGAGACCAGCGTTTACCCGCTGCCTGGTGTTCGGGTGTATTGGACCATGGCAAATCTTTTTCCATGAAATAAAGATCATGAATGGTCACCACACTCTTTGTTTTTCGTGTGGGGACAAATGTTTCAGCAGGACAGTAAATCCAATCTGAATCCGGACACCATCGCTCAGCAGGTGGATACCGACATATTCGCCAAAGAGCTTCCATCGAACGCTGAGCCAGGGGGTAGCCATGAGCAGAGAAATCAGACAAGGGATATTGCGACTGGATATTGCCCGCGGCATCAAGCTGCGTCCGTGACACCAACAAATCCACATCAATGCCGTCACGGCGAGCAAGCTCTCGAACCATTTCAATCATGTGCACGCCCACGCCGGTGGGAGTTAAGGTACGACGCAATTGTGTCAGAGCAGTGATTTTCATGCTTGTTTTTTTGCCCCCTTGCCCGTGGAGGCCCCCGACGCGCACGCAGTATGCGTGCGGCTATTGAAGATTGCTTTGATTGGAAATCCAATGAGAAATCGCCAACGACCCAAAGCTAAATTCCATGCAAAACTTTGACGGTACAACGACCACGCAACCTTGCGTTGACCTTGACGCAGACAGGCCAAAGCGGCTGGCCTGATATGACGAGTCAAAATGGTCAACAGTGCTTGGGGGTTGCCTTTGGGGTAGTGGTTGTTTTTGTATTGGCTGATGAGGTATTGCACACCTTGCACGTTGCGGTCGGTTTCATGCGAAACGTTTTGATCATGCCAACGTCTACCCGAGCAGATCGGTTGGCGGATTGCGACAAACCCCGGTTCGTTGCCGAGCTTGAGCCAAAGGTCGCAATCTTCTTGATTCACCTTGGCGTTATTAAACCCACCGACGGCTAAAAGCGTGGTTCGTTTGGCTGCGACCACACTGGCTCCGATCCAGAAGTCTTCCTTTGCAGCTGCGAAATAATCTGCGTAACCATCCATGGCCAAAACTTCTTGCATGATCTGCTTCAGCTCATTTTCTTCGGCAAATTCTTTCGCAGCACTGATCAGCATCGATGGTTCATCAGCCTGTTCAATCGCGTCGGCATACGTCTGCAACGTCCAAGGCAAATACAGATCATCACTATCTAAAAACGCAATGTAGTCGCCGGCCGCCTGCTGCATCCCTCGATTGCGGGCGGCTCCTGGACCGGCATTGGCCTGTTGCATCAACGTGACCCGATCATCTGCCAGATCACGTAAAACTTCGAGCGTGCCGTCGGTCGAGCCGTCATCGACCACAATCAATTCAAAATCAGCGAAGGTCTGATTCAAAACAGACTCGACCGCTGCGCGGATTAGATGATGGCGGTTGTACGCGGGCATAATGACACTAAAGCGAGGCATCGGTACGCCTCCTTCGTTTTAGATGAATCATGGCCTTGAACAACGGCGGACATAAATTTGCCACAGCGTAAACCAAGCGATAGTTCCACGAGAGATGTCCTTGGGCGAGCTGACGCAAACGGCTGGCCCAGGGTTCCTCCGCTTCATGAAACGCCACACTCATCGCCCGTTTGGCGTAGGCATTGACCCGTTGATCAAACAGAGGCATGTCATAAGCTTGTTGATTGCGGGTCAAGGCTTGTAAATCATAGTAGGCCACTTGAATTTGATTGCGTGAAATACTGCCTGGGGTTTGATTGCGATATGCCGCGGCAGGTCCCGGCGAATAAACCCAACGATGGCGGTGAATCATCCGAAGCCACAAGTCAATGTCATGACGGCGGACCTGAGAAATTTCAAACCCGCCGACTTCACAAAATCGGCGACGAGAATAAATCACCGTCGAATGGCCAAAGTGCATACTCTGGTGCATGAGCTGAACATAGTCTGCATCGGTGAGATCCGCATGCACCTCCTCCCAGCCGGGCCAATAGCAGTTGGGCATCGCAAAGGTGTGGCCGTCGTTGTCCATAAAGTCATGACCTGCGCAGTAGGCTACGTGATCGGAATTTTCTAAAAGCGTTGCGGCATCTGCCAAATGATTCGGATACCAATGGTCATCCGCATCGAGCAAGGCAATCCAATCAGAAGTTGCCATTTCCACACCCGCATTGCGAGCTTGCCCGGCATTGCCCAAATCCGTTTCAATAATCTGAATCGGCAAGCCCGACTGACGCACCACCGAAAGCGAATCATCGGTACATCGATCCGCCACGACGATCACCTCAGCAGGCTGATGGGTCTGCGCCGTGACCGAGGCCAGTGTCGAAGCGATCCACTGCTGGGCATTGTGACAGGGAATAATGACTGAAAACTGCAAAAGGAAACGGCTCCTAGGACAAAGGTTTTTGACACCACTGACGGTAATTTTGAATTTGTTGATCGTTGAGTTTATCGATATTAAAATGTTCACAAGCGTACGCGTTTCCCTGCTTGCCGAGGGTTTGCCATTGATCGGGATGGTCGAGCAAGTGGGAGAGTTTTTGCGCCAGTGCCTCTACATCCCGTTCAGGAACAAGGTGGCCGGATTGGCCATCTTGAATCATTTCGGGAATGCCGCTGTGATAGGTGCTTAAAACGGGTAAGCCCATCATCATCGCTTCGACAATGGCGGTGGGTGTTCCCTCCTGGTCACCTGCGGTGGCCGTCACGCTTGGGGCCAACAACAGGTGTGCTTCACGCAGTGCAGGGACCACTTGTTGTTGAGTTTGCCAGCCGGCAAGCTCGATGAGGTGGCCGAGATTTTTCTCATCAATGCGTTGTTGCAATTCGTTTCGCAAGGGACCATCGCCGATGATTTTGTAGTGAAAATCTTGTCGATGGGCCGCTACTTTTGCAATGGCGTCAATGGCGTAGATCAACCCTTTTTTTTCTGCCAATCGAGCAATGCTAAGCAATTTTGCTGGCTCGTCGTTTTTTTTGGTTCGTGGCAAAAATTCAAAACGAGCCGGATCAACCCCCAGATGATGGATATGCACTTTAGAAGCCGGGCAACCCAAAGCGATGAGTTGATCTGCCATGACCTGACTCAAGGCCAGCACGGCCGTGGCCTGTTCAAACAGGGTGTCGTAATAGCCAGGCGGTTCGATCTGCGGGCGTTGAGAAATATCAAAGCCATAAAAGCTCACGACCAAGGGGCCTTTGAGCAAGCCGAGTTGTCGCAAGCGGGCCACTTTTTGGCCGATGTGGCCGAAGTGGCAATGGATCATGTCATAGTTGGGGGCGGTTAAAAAAGGAGCTGCCTCGTGGATCAACCGCAAGGATCGGGCATGACTGCCATGCTTGAATACATTGACCGCTCGTAGCGAATAAAGAGGATGCTTCAGACCAATGCCAAGAGCCTTGGCCATGCGGGCGAGTTTGCTTGGCGCGGGCGGGGGCGCGTACCGCGTGCGATCCAAGAGTTTGTACCGCAAAACATCTTCATGAGCTTGAGATCGGTCACGCTTACCAAAGGCATAAAGGTCCAGCTCACAACCACGATCAATCAACCCGGTCATTTGATTCAAAAGGAAGGTTTCAGAGAGCATAGGAAACTCATCAAGCACGCAGGCAATGCGCAAACTCCGCGTTGCTTGGGCTTGGCCCCCAAGCGAAGTTATTCGGACCTTGTCCTGTAAATCGGTTCCCATACTGTTAAAAGTCGGTCGATCAAGGCAAAGGGCTTAATGGATCACGCCCAATCCCCGATAAAAAAACACGCTGTCAGGTCATCACTTTGTTTCTGATTGGGATATAATCAGTTTCAGCTAGTGGGTAAAATACACCAATGCCCGTCAAATGTCAGCCCTGAGGTTTTCCACAGGGCCAAGAGGAAATGGTCTTGCGGGCTTTTTTACGCCACACACAACCAGCGTTAGTGTTTTATATACAGGAGTTTAGCGGCCATGAGCCGAGCCAAGAAAACCAAACGCTATATCGGAATTGACTTGGGAACCACGTTTAGCGCGATGGCGTATTTAGATCCTCATGGCAGCCCGGTCACGATCCCCAATGCCGAGGGGACCTTGACAACGCCTTCGGTGGTTTATTTTGAACCCAGTGGTGAAGTGGTGGTGGGTGCGCCGGCTCGCCTAGCAGCCGTTGAACATCCAGAGCTGGTCGTGCAATGCGTCAAGCGTGAAATGGGTGAGCGTTTTTATCCACGAACCATTTTGGGACGCAAGATTCCTCCGCCAGCCATCAGTGCGTTGATCCTTAAAAAACTCAAACAAGATGCCGAGGCCAAGATCGGCCCCATCGACGGAGCCGTCATTACCGTCCCAGCCTATTTTGACGAAGGTCGCCGTCAGGCCACCATTGCCGGCGGACAGATTGCCGGGCTCGAAGTGCTGGACATTCTCAATGAACCGACGGCAGCCTCGCTGGCCTTTGCCTATCGGAATATCAAACGCAAAAGCGATGGCCTCGATGATGTCCTTCAACTCATTGATGACAAACGCGCCCACCGAATTGCTGCCGTCTACGACCTTGGCGGCGGAACGTTTGATGTCACCGTGTTAAAAATCGAAGGCAACAACCTCACCGTCCTAGCGACCGATGGCGACGTACGGCTCGGCGGCAAGGACTGGGACGACAAGCTGCTTCAAGCGGCCGCCAATGCCTTCAAAACCAAATACAAAACCGACCCACGCGAAGATGAGCACAGCTATGAAGCTCTGCTTGCGGCTTCAGAAGAATGTAAATGTGCCTTGTCCACTAGCGACCGGTCTCGCTTAAGCATGACCCACCAAGGGAAACACGCGTCAATTGAAGTGACCCGCGCCCAGTTTGAAGAAATGACCGCGAGCTTGCTTTATCGCACAGAAAACAGGCTTAATCGGGTGATTGAAGCTGCTAAATTGCCTTGGAATCAGGTCGATGAGGTGCTGACGGTGGGCGGTTCAACGCGGATGCCTCAGGTCTTGGACATGCTCCAACGGGTCACCGGGCAGAAGCCCAATACATCGCTCTCACCTGATGAAGTGGTCGCCCACGGGGCTGCGATTCACGCAGCCATCACCCAGCTCAAAAACTATCAAGACTCGGTCAAAACAGCCCCGGTCCCCGTGTCAGGCCCTTCACTTATGGATGATGACGCGGCCTTGCCGATGCTCGACGCAGAACCTCCTTTGGCGGTCCCGACGATTGAGGCTCCAGTCGACCCAGCGGATCAAACCGTGGCATTGGGTACGGGCCTTGCGCCCTTGGCGGATGAAGCGGACCAACTCGCTGATTTGGCAGAGCAGGCCAATCCTTCTGAGCAATATGATGACAACGAGGCCACTGATGTACTGCGGGCCATTACCACTTCCAACGTCAACGCACATAGCCTTGGCGTGGTCATGACTCAGGGGGACAAAGTCAAGACCAATTCAACGGTCATTCCCAAAAACACCAATCTTCCCACCAGTGTGACTAGGCGATACGGGACAGTGATACCCAATCAGACCTCTGTTTCGGTGGTGATTGTGGAGGGGGACTCGTCGGACCCGGATCAGTGCATTCCCATCGGCAAGTGTACGATTGAAAAGTTGCCTTGGGGCTTGCGTAAAGGGTCCACGATTTATGTGACCCTCAGTTATGACAACAGTGGTCGTCTGGACGTCAAAGCCACCGAAGCGACCTCCGGCTCCACCGCCCAAACCACCATTGATCGTACCAATGCCATGAACGCGTCAGAAATTGACCAAGCTCAACAAGCTGTCGAGAAAATGGAAGTTCGATAACCAAGCTATCCGCGTTCAGCCAGAACAGATATGATAGATGATGTAATAGAGTCAACCTTCTGTTGTTTAAGCGGGTTGCTTGTGGTTTGCTTAAAAAAGGTGCCCGATGGCTAACGATTTGTATCAGGAATGGTTGAATATTGACTCGGCAACACACGAACCGGGCATGCCACCGAACCACTATGCGTTGCTGGGATTGCCAGCCTTTTGCCATCATAGCGGAGCCATCGCACTTGCAGCCAAACAGCGTTTAGAAAAACTCGATGCGTATACGATGCTTCCGGACCGAGCCAAACGAGACGCTGCCACGCGAATCATGAACGAAATCGCCACCGCCAAGGTCGCTCTCACCGATCCCAAACATTACAAACCCTATGATCAACGACTGGCCCAACAGCTAGGCGTGATGGTCCCACAGCAGGAAGTTTCACCTCCTTCAAACCTCATTCCACTTGATGGGCAAGATTATGACCTTGAGTTGGACGATGAAGCCCCGCCGCCGCCGACGGATCAGGGAGGCGTTGCACCACTGGATGCGTCACTCATGGATGTGGATGGACCCCAACTGGACGCTCAGGCAGATTTATCAGCTCCACGGGACAAGCCCACCACGGCTGTGCCGTTTGTCGCCATTGCGGTGTCTTTGGGTGTTTTGGTATTGCTGATTCTGGGGATTGTGATTGCGGTGATTATGATGGTCCAGCCGGAGACGACAGACCCTGGCGCAGAAACCACGGCCCCCACAGCCCAAACAACCGAACAAGCAAACGACCCCGAAGCATTTGACCAACCCGCCACGCCCACCACACCGGTCGCACCAGCCAATCAACCAGACGCCATCGATACCTTTGGCAGACCTCTGCTCGGCCCCAACTATCGCATTCGCACATCCGAAGGCAAAGGCGCCATTATTGCTGACCACAAAATGCTCCTGGTCCTCGGCGGTAAAGAATACGGCCAAACCCGCGTCGAATATACGCCCATGGCCTCGCAAAAATCGATCAAACACATCAGCTTGACCATGGCACTGGATCACAAAGCCACTTTCACCATTGCCATTGCCAACAACCGCCTTCGCCTCACCCTTAAACACACCAATGCGGGCATCGAAGTCAAAGCTTCTCCCGGATCACCGCCTGGCAATGAAATCAATTGGCCAATCATTGAATCCACAGCAGACAACCTGCAACTACAAATCGAACGAAACCCTGAATCTGTCACGTGGCGAATCAATAACCAAATCGTCGCAACCAGCCCCACGATCAACCCCCGAAAAACGCCCACCATCACCTTTGAACTCGCGGGCATCGGGGGAACCACCACAGCCATCAGCAATCTCAAAGTTTGGTACAGCCAATGACTTTGCCCCTGAGTGTGGACCTTTGGCAATTGAATTTGTGCGATCCGCCGTTCACACTTGAGCAAGCCCTCGCCCAACTCACCGACACAGAACGCCAACGCGCTCAACGGTATCAATTCGACATTAAACGCAGAGAGTTTGCGTTCACCCGGGCTGCTTTGCGTCATTGCCTTGGGCATTACCTCCAGACCAACGCAGTCCTCACGGTCACCGCTCAAGGCAAGCCGATCCTCCGCGATCATGCGTTGGCGTTCAATGTTTCTCATTCGGGTGAGCTTGCATTGCTGGCGTTTACCATGTTGCCTACCGTGGGTGTGGATGTGGAACAGGTGGTCGCCAAACCCCATTGCTTAAAATTGGCCAAGCGTTTTTTTTCGCCTCGAGAATTTGAAGCAATCCAGGCTCTCCCACCCAATCTGCACGAACGCGCTTTTTTCGCCACTTGGACAAGAAAAGAATCTTTTATCAAAGCCCAAGCCAGCAGCATTGGTGCGGGGCTGGACCAATTTGATGTCTCAGTTCACCCCGACCAACCGCCAGCTTTGCTGCGTAGCAATGACGACCAGTCGTGGCGTTTATACGATTTGGCATTGCCCGCAGGCTATGTCGGGGCGATCACTTGTCCAGAAGCTGTCACGTTGACCCACCGACAATTTTGAAATAATCCCAATCATGTTTAAAAATCGTGCGTTTTGTGATTCGCGGAGACAGAATGGACAAAACTTTATAAAACTCTCACCGCGCAACTAAAATACGCAATGCGTCTAAACCACTACCGGCTGAAGCCGGTAGGTTAGAAAAAGATTCGTGAGCTACGGACTGAAGTCCTTCGCTCACGAAGGAGTCACATGAAAATCATCGCCGCCATCGCCAGGCTCAGCCCCCTCCTGTTCCCGAATGTAGGCCGTGATCGCTTCGTCGGTTACATTACCGCTGCTGGCTACAAAGTACCCGCGAGCCCACAGATGACGGCCCCAATACTGTTTCTGAAGGTGACGGAATTCCATGAGCAACTTCCGGGAACTTTTGCCCTTGAGATACTGCATCACCTTACTCGGCGACACGTTCGGCGGACAAGACAGAAACACATGCACATGGTCACTCCCCACAGAACCCTGCAAAATCTCAACCTCGTTCGTCCGACAAATTTCACGGATCAATTCACGCAAACGGATGCCCACCTCACCAGACAGAATCCTTTTGCGATACTTCGTCACCCAAACGAAGTGGTATACCCATCGGGTATGAATTTTCCCGCGATGAAAGTCGTTTGAACGCTTAAAACAAGCTGTCGCGTGCACAAGAAAACGGGAAAATTCAATTGCGATTGGTATACTTCAAGTCATAACGCGTATGGGGGCCTGTTCGATAATTTTCCATGAACACAGTTTAAGCAAATAGAACAAAACCTAAAGGAGTCGCCTGAAGGCGAGGGTTTTAAACCCATCGTGGTGACAATAAAAAGATTGAACAAACAATCTTCTATCCCCCGCCCAGCTTAGGAACTGGAAAAATATCCCTCTTTCAGCGTCAACACAGAGAAAATGAACCGAAGGATACTTCCGGGGGGGGGTATTTGACGCTAGGGGTTGCATCTAGGACAATACCCCGCCTTATTGCCGGTGTGGCGGAATTGGCAGACGCGACGGATTCAAAATCCGTTCCGGTTCACCCCGGGTGTGGGTTCGAGTCCCACCTCCGGTATTAAGCAGGCGGCCTTTTTTAACGAAAAGGCCGCTTTTTTTTTAATCCGCTGTCATGAGAATCCACAGCATTCTAATGGTGTTTGTACCACCCAACGCCTTTAATGTCAGGCCAGGAGGTCGTTTGATGACAGGCAAAGCATTCACGGACTTTTGCTTTGTGTTTCCCGGCCACGGTCTGCGAGATCATGCCAAAGTGCATCATGTAATGGCTTGGAGGAGCCTGATGGCATTGCGAACAATCTCGCGAGGATGAGGATGGATGGCGATATTGGGGAATATCCCATTGTTGAACGGTGTGGCATTGGGCACAATCTTTTCCGAACAGGCTAAAGTGCTGGTCATCGTTTTGATGGCAAGTGTAACAGTTCAATAATTTCTCCATCGGCTTGAGGTTCTCGCCTCCAACACGAGTGTTATTCATTTGCATCCAATGCTTGAGATTCGCCAAAGCAACCTGATCACCGCTTTGTGGGTCTTTGTTTCGCGACAAGGCTCTCATACCGATTTTCGCCATGGCGGCATGATCCATACCCGTCGGCAGCATGTTCTTGCCGTTGTGTTCAAGATGGCATTCCTTACAACTTGTCACGTGCGCATGGAATGCCGTGGGTTGTCTTTTGAGAAGGTCTGTGTTGTTGGCATGGCACACAATACATTTGGATGGTTCGACGCCTGTGACCGGGGCATGGCAGGCGGCACAGTTGTTTTCCAGAAAGGCATGGGACTCAGAAAGAGGGCCGGGGCTTGTGAGGCTTTGCCAAACATTGGCATGTTTAAACCTTGCGTCATCTGGCGTCAAGAACCAGACCACGCCGAGCAGAATGAATGCGCCAGCAAGTATCCAAGGCCATTTGTTTTTTTTCTTTTTCTTTGCCATGCCTTAACCACGCTTATGTTCTTTTTTTGATCGCATCCGCCTGTGCGGTGTCGTTCAGGGTCCAATCATGTTCAAAAAACTCTATTTTCAGTTTGTCCTCATTGGCTTTGATCCATGCGGTGTGCTTTGCTGGAGCATATTTCAGTACAAAGTCGATCAGAGTCGGATTTTCTTTTCCATCAAAGAGGTCTTTGTCTGCTTTGAGTATCCATGAGAGTGTTATTTTCATCTCATTTTTTTGAATGCTTAAACCCTTTGTTCGATTGGCGAAAAGGTTTCGAACCATGTCGTCGAGTTGCTTGTTGAGGTTCTTGCCATAAAAAATGGAATCCGTGCGATCAGGACAACTGACCGCGGCACAACTGACGGCAAAGATAATTCTCAGGTCTTTGAATTTGCCCAATAAGATTTCTTTTTCGATTTGACGCAGGCCATAGTTTTTGCCACCGATTTCCACAGCGTCAAGCCCCCATGGGTCTCCACGCCAACTGATTTTCTTGTCGGTAATCGAATCGACCGGATACTGTTCCGCCACAAGTTTCATAGCTGCAAAATTATAAACATTGATCCAAAACGCTTTTTTCTGATCTGTGTTTTGAAAGCCATGGGGATTGATGCGTCGCAGGGATGTCACTGCCTGATTAAAATCGGACTGGGAGATTTTAGATTCTTTAGCCAACCCTGCGTAATTGAAAACCGTGGTTCGATAGCCGTGGATGGTCACATTGGGGCGCCAGTGTTCTTTGTACAAGCGGGCAAAAGAATTGGAAAATTTTTCGGGTGCGTCGTCCGACGTGATCGCTGGCTGATATTGCGATGTTAATGTGGTTGGAGCCCATGAATCGCTCCAACGCAAGCCAAAATGAACCGCTCCCCAGACATGCATCACCAGTAATCCGAAAAGTATCCATGAGATGGCAAAGTGGACCTTGAGCCATTTTCCGAACCATCCTTTGAATGTTTCATGAGACTTGATGGCATATTCAAGGTCCGCGATGGATTCTGAAAGACGGATCGCCCGCACTTCGACGGGGAGGGCAAATTCGGGTTCTTTTTCGATTGAAAGAAAAAATTTCGAAAGCATCCCTGTGAATGATTTGATGGCGATTCGTTGATCCGGGCGGGCTTGTAATTCCGTCATGGTTTGCTGATACATGTCTTGGGCGTTGGTCAGCAATAATTTTTTTTCACGGACTTCCGTGGAAATATGTTTCAAAAGATAACGGCCAATGTACCCGCTGATCACAACGACAATGGTCATGGCGGTCAAGGTCATGCCCAAGGTGCTTTCAAACTTGTGCCCGGTATGCATCAGGACCAGGATCGGGCCTAAGATGCCTGCGTAGATATGAATGGTCAGCAAGGACCGCATGGAAATGAATTTCGTGATGCGTGTTTTGAGCCATTTGATGCGTTTGGCGAAAACATACGCAAAGGGAACCATCATCAATGCAGAGCCTGAAATAGCGAGTATTCCCCCCGCAAGGCTACCTGCGAATCGAGAGGAACTGTGCGCTAAAAAGCCCAGCCACAAGACGAGCATGAAGACGGTCAGTGACCCGATGATAAGGGATTCGCGTTCTTTCATTGATATCCCACTTACGCGTCCACAATCAGATTGCCATTGGATTTAGCCTGACAAGCGAGAATCAATCCTTCGGCTTTTTCGTCAGGGTCCAGACCATCGTCACATTCCATGGTCACTTCGCCTGATAACAGTTTGACGATGCAGGTGCCACAACTGCCGTCTCGGCAGGAATAGTCAATTTCCACGCCGAGGTCTTCCGCCACATCAAGTACAACCTTGTCCGGGGGTAGTGCGGCTGATTTTGCCGACTGTTTGAAGGTTACACTCGCAGCTTCAGCGGCGGTGGGAATGACTGTTGGTTCGACGGCAGGCTCTGAAATTGTTTGTGGAGGCGTTTCTTTTTTTGAGGGAGAGGGGCCACCGAAGGCTTCGAGTTGAATTTGATCTTGGGGAACACCCAATTCAACCAAGATGTTTTTGGTCGCTTCCATCATGGAATTCGGGCCGCAGATATGGGTGAGGCTCGAAACAATCTCAGGGACGCATTGCTTGATTTTATCCTTATCAAAACGGCCACGAAGTCCGGTCCAGGTATCTTCTGTTTCACGCGTCGCGGAGATATGGACATTGAGATTGGCGTGACGTTTTTGCAGATAGTCCAGTTCTTGCTGGAAAATAATATCCTGTGCGGTTTTGCAGGCAAACAACAGGTTGATTTCATTTTTCCAGCCGGTATCCAACAAATAACGGATGACACTCATCAACGGGGTGATTCCCACGCCAGCCCCGATGAGGACAATTTTGTTAGCTTCTTTTCCGGTAAAGGTAAAATCACCCCGAGGCGCGGACAGTTCTAGGGTATCGCCTTCTTTGAGTTCATCGGTCAGATATCGGGAGACGAGTCCTTTTTCTTCTCGTTTGACGGTGATTTCGCAATACGATTTTCTCGTTGGTGTCGAGGCAATGGTGTAACTTCTCTTGACGCGTTTGCCGCTTAGATTCAGTTTGAGTGTCAGGAATTGGCCAGGCAGATAGTGAAACGGGATATCGCCACCCTGAGGATTGACGAGTCGAAACGTATGAACGTCGTTGGTTTCTTTGTAAATGCGGGCAAGGATCAGTGTGCCTGAAAAGAGTTTGGGCTTTTGGGCGGTTTCGGTTGTGGCATTGACGATCGTGGGTGTGGATGCAGTGGGCGTGTCTTTTTTCGGGGAAGCTTCTTTCCCCGGTGGCTGCGTGAGGGCTTGCATTAACGCAGCCGCTCGTTTCATTTTGAAGAAGTACATCCAAATCATCAAGACAAAAAACAGGATCAAGAGCGTCATGGTAATCAGATGAAACCAGGAGATGCCAAAGGGGCCATGGGGCGAAGCATACATGGTTGTTGAAACGAGGTTCATCTCTTTTTTGAACCATTGCAGGGCCACATTGCGGGGAGCTTTGCCTTCTTCTAATGCGCGATGTGCCGCGAGCCCGCTTTCAAATTGTGCGGAACCTGAGCGGAATTTTCCCATCGCCTTTTGCATGGTTAAGAAATCATCCTTCGAGGCTGCGTTGATCAGGATGTCCAGAGCCTGTGCCATCAAGGTGGTGCCCTCTGCCATCCTCTGACGTGCGAGGGCCTTGATTTCCATTCGCTTTTCCGGGGGTAGATCAGGCAGGTCCATCAGTGATGGGTAAATATCTTTGGGCTTTGGGGCGCCCATTTTTTTCATCATGCCACCCATACCACCCTTACCGCCCATACCACCGCTGCCGCCCATCATGCCGCCTTTTTTCTCACTACTTTTGGCATCCTTTGCCCCAGCAGGGTGGTGTTTTTTGTGATCTTTGCCGGACTGGGCCAAGGCTGGGCTGATCGCGAGGGTTAAAAAAAACAAGAGAGCCAATGTCCAGACAGGGACCGGCAGGTATTTTAGATATTTTTTCATAAAATGACTCTTTGGAAAAGTCGTGGGAAGGGATTTTATTTCGCTTCTTGTGTATCACCAGAACCCTCGTCGGGCATGTCTTGCATCATGCCTGTCAGGGTTTTTTGCTGCTCTTGGGTCAAGACACCAGCCGCTTTCCCAATGAAACGGATGAAGGCGAGACGCTGATTGCCTTTGACCTTTTCAATTTCTCGGATTTTCTTCTCGATGAATTCAATTTTGGGCTGATCGGAACTGGTCATTTCCCATAAGTCCTGCTCCGCCTGCTCGACGGTTCTTTCAAACGTGGCATGACTTAACAATGCCTTCTCTTTGAACTGGTTTAATTTGGCTTGTTGTTGGGTGGACAGTGAAATGTGGTCGGCATGATTCAGAAAAAATCCTGTCGAGCCAATATGATAAAGGTGCGATGTGCCGGGAAATCCGGGAAGTGCCGATTGGGCCATCTGCTTTTGACGCATTTTTCCCATCATGCCCATGCTGCCCTGACCCATCATGCCCATACCCATTTTCATGGATTTCATTTTGCCCATGCTCTTTTTTTTCATGGTGGCACCCATTTTCATGGGAGATTTTTTCTTCATTTTATCCATGGATTTCATTTTGCCCATGGATTTCATGTCCATCGATTTCTCCGGCATGTCAGCGGTCTCTTCAATGCCAAGTTTGGCTTCTAATTGTGTGATCTTTTCCCGAAGCTCAGTCAATTGGCTGACCAAGGGCGTTTCACCATTGGGTGATTCGTTTTCTTGTGCAGACACAAAGCCATCCACACTTGCGACGGCCACAAAAACGAACAAGGTTAAAAAAAGAGAAGAGAACTTTTCAAAGAGATGATTGGCGGGCATCATGATTTTTCCTGTTTTTTTAAAAGAACATGAACGTGACATTTTTAAGTGTAACAGAGTTTTAACGCAAAGCATTCGCCAAGCGAAGTGTTTCATCACACAGTTCTTCAATGCGGCCTTGGATTTTTTCATCCACCACCTGCCCATCTTTAAATGCTTCCCCCGTCGCATACACAAACCGAGGCACCACCAAGGTGCGAAAGTCCAACATCAAATCACCCGCTAGCCCCATCACCGAGGCGTAGCTGCTATGCCCGCCTGCTGCACAGATAAAACCCACAATCTGATCCGTCCAAGCGTCCCGACCCGTTAACTCCACCAAATTCTTGGCCGCTGCATTGATATCAAAATTGTAAATCGGCACTGCCATGATAACTGCCTTCGCCCCGGCAATCATCTGCTTCAACGGCTCCACACGCCGATGGGCATAAGCACTGCCGCCATCACAAAACGGTAAATCCTCATCCTGCAAATCCAACCAAGATGTGGCAACCTCCTTGCTCTGCAAATAAGCCTGGGCCTGGCGAGCCATCACCCTTGAGTGACTGGTGGGTTTTAGTGAACAACTTAAAAGTAAAATAGACATGAGGGTTCCTGTTTTCTGAAAAAATAGCTTGTTTTAAGACTGATTCAGTTGATGCCATGCGCGAACACAATCACAACAGATACATGCTTTGCTGCGTAAATGCCGCGGCACCTGATCCAAAAGTTCTTTCGCAATGGTAACCGACTCACACCAACACCCCCCGCCCCCGCCCCCGGAAGTGTCCTCGAAAATGCTTCCTGAATTCCCCGCCAGATCATCCCCGGACATGACCCCAGAGCAATTTTGGGGATCAAGCATTGATTCCATCGCCATCACACAGCCATTGGGCTTGCCACAAATCGGACAACAGGTTGGGTCAATCAATGCGTCATACCAATCATGTTTAAAACTCGTGCGTTTTGTGATTCGCGAAGACTGAATTGATGATACTTTATAAAACTCTCAACGCGCAATAAAAATATGCCATGCGTATCAGTCATCTCTATGCTTGTAGCCTGCCCAAGCCTCAAAAACAAGTTCACTGAATATCTACACAGAGAATTGCAATGCTACCATGGATCGCGGCATGACAGGAGGCCATCAATGATTTGATCTTGAAAGACCACCCGCCACGTACACAAAAACCCGGGGGGAGAGGGGAAAACTCAACCGTAATCTGTATATTTCCTAAGGATTCAGGCTAATAAGACTAGGTACGCCATTGAGCGACGGCACAGAATCAACGGCCGCAGCGGCTAAAACACGAGCTTTCTTTTTCGGATATCCCTTCACCGACTGCGCCAAAACGACTGCACGCGAACGATCCTGTAATTGCACCTGTGGGCAGGTCGCCAACACCCAGGCCAATTCCAATTTGAGCAATTCCTCCGTCGGCTTCAAGGCCAAGGCCCGTTCTAAAAACAGCAACGCTTCCCCAGTCCGACCCTGAAGATAGGCCACCTGTCCATTGGTCCACAAAACAGCAGAGCTGTTCGGAGCCAAGGCCAAGGCATGACGAAACTGCTTGGCTGCCGCGGGATAGTCCCCTTGTTTTAACAATAACATTCCCAGTTCCTGTGGCGCGGCTGGGCTTTGCGGACGCTGACGAATCACCTCTAAAAAATGCGCCTTCGCCTGCGAGAAGTTTCCTTTTTGTACCAGCAAACGAGCCAAATGATGATGTGCCGAAACATAGCCAGACCAGATTTTTACCGCTTGGGTATAGTGAATGATCGCCCGTTCTTTCTCACCTGTTTGGTCCAATGCCAGGCCCAGATGATAATGGCCTTGAGGCAAATCAGGCTGCAGTTCAATGGAACGTTCTAGTAAAGGAATTGCCTGGGCAGGCTTCCCTAATTTTAAAAGCACACTGGCAAGATTGTGATGCAGTTGAGCAAATTCCTGATGTAACTGTAACCCTTTTTCATAATCAGCTTGAGCCAAATGAAGATACTCAACTTGGCGTGTTTGATTAAAGGCTCGCTCCCACGCCACCCCACGATAGTTGTAGGCCATCCACGACTGAGGGTTGTCCACCAATGCCTGTGTCCACAAGGTCACCGGATTGGCAAACGTCCGGGCATGGGACAAACTCGACAAGCTCAAGAACCCCAGCAAACACACCAGTAGCACACGGGAAGCCCACTTGGGCAGCCGTTGAAAAATTGCGATCAGTACACCTGCCAAGAGAATGATCACGCCGATACTTGCGTGGTAGCTGAAATGGTCCGCCACGAATGAAAACCGCATCGGATACACATCAAAAAATCCCGACGCAGGCAACAACGACCCCAGATAAAACAGCCATGCTGCCAACGGCCACAAACTCAACCGCCCCCGCCAATGCCACAATGCCCCCGCAATCAAAACCACCAACGCGGGAAAACCAAACTGCCACCCTTGGGAAGCATCAATCGTCCAACGTGGATAATTAAACATAAAAACGTCTGGCCAAAAAATCTTATGGGCATAAAACATCGCCACCCGACCAGCAATCAAAAAACGCTCCACAGGCGTTTGATTCCAAGCACTTCCCAAAGCGCCCACGTCATTGATCTCCATACTCACCGTGATGGCACTGAGCGACAGGCCAATGACAAAAAAGGGGATTAACTTCAGGCCATGTCGCCAAGGCAGCCGTTGCCACAAATCTCTAAGTCGCATGTCTCCCCCGCTCATTTGCTGACACCACAGCACAAGAAACATCGCAGCAGGCCAAGTGGCTGTCACCGTTTTACATAACAACGCACAGACATAACACAGCAACGCCAGCGTATACCACCGCCAGCGATTGGCCTTCGTGAAATTCAAATAGGCTAAAAAGGCAGAAAGAAAAAACAAACACGAAAGTACATTTTTACGTTCGGTAATCCAGGCTACCGTCTCGACACCAAGCGGGTGTACCGCAAACAACATGGCAGTGAGCCAAGCACCTTGCGTCCAGCCCAACTTCCACAAAACCCGCCACAACAAC
Organism: Planctomycetota bacterium; assembly: GCA_024279865.1. Classification (GTDB taxonomy): domain Bacteria; phylum Planctomycetota; class Phycisphaerae; order Phycisphaerales; family Phycisphaeraceae; genus JAJRRC01. Next base: position 46,932 of record JAJRRC010000039.1, read on the forward strand.
AACGCATTGAGGACATGTAAAATCAAATTGACGATATGAAAACCCGGTGCCCAAAGTTCCCAAACATGGTACTCCAGCCAAAACGTGGTATGCACCAAGGGATAATATTGAGGCACCGCACCCCGCACCGTCCAGATACGCCAAAGCCCTTCGACCGATCTTAATTGTAGATTGCCTTGCACGTAGCCGTCGTCGTCCCAGATAAAGCCGTTGGACAAACTTGGGGCATACGCCAAAAGCGTCCACCCCAACAGCACCCCAGCCAAAAGCCAGGTACGACGAGAATTCACAGGAGCAAGACCGGCAGACATGTTCATCGCATCATCATAGCCTGAGGACGCATGGACCCCAATCAGGGGGTGATCAGTTGAGAGACAATGTGATCGTAGATGAGGTTTGCCTGTTCACGGTTTTCGGTCCGATTGATGCCGAAGATTTCGATTCGTGTTTTGGTTGCTTTGAGGCCGGTGATCAGAATCCGAAACGCCCGGTTGTTGGCATTTTTAAAATGCAGTGATGCGTCAATGGCGGTGGTGGCCAATTGAATTTCCTGTAATTGCAGCCGTTGCAAGGTTGCCACCGAGGTTTGCACCACCCGAACGGGCTCGACATTGATGACATGGCGGACCAAGACTTTGTACATCTCATCATTTCGCTTGAGCGGGTTCGAAACACACCCAGCCAAACCAAACAACAGGCCCAACATCAAAACATGCGTAATAATTCGGTTCATAGCCCAATCGTCGGCCCATTGGGGGGTTTGTCTTGATTCTTTGAAGATACTGCCACGCATGGCCGCCTCCTTTATTGACACGCCAAGCAAACAAGATTTACGGTATGAATATCGCCATCCCCATGATCGTTGCATATCACAAAGGAGCAGCTTTCATGGCCATCACCAAAGCAGACATTACTTTCCAGGCATCGGCGTCAAATGCCGCAGACGCCACCACCACCGCCACCGGCGTGAACCTCTCGACCGGCTATGGCGCCACCATCAACGTTCGTATCACCAATGGCGCAACCGCCCCCACCATCGCATGCCAATGTGATATCGAAGTTTCAAACGATGGATCAGACTGGTACGTCTATCGCACGGTCTATGGCAACACCGTCAACAGCGATGTCACCGAAGCCAGTATCGAAATCCCCATCGGCCATCAATACGTCCGCACGTCTTTCCATGGCAACACCGGCCAAGCGGTCACCATTGAAGCCGACGGCTCCAACGTCACGGGAGTATGATAGATGGGACAAGAACAATCCCATTTATCGGTTGATTGGCAAAATCCTTTTAACAAAAATCACCTATTAAACAGGGGGTTAATAGGGTGGTGGCTTAATGCACCTCCATTGCAAGGTGGGTATACCCATTTTGACCTTACAGGGAAGCATCACGGAAAACTCACGAATATGGACCCGGCAACGGATTGGATTCATCATGCTAGGCCAGGTGGGTTTGGTGCATTGGATTTTGATGGGGTCAATGATGCGGTCACCATACCAGACCACACAGACCTGAACCCTTCGGCAATTACAATATCATTATGGACAAACCTACGGTCTTTATCCGGCTATGGGAACTTTGTTGAAAAAGATTTTAATTCTGGATACCGGGTCAGAATTGAACCGGATGGTAAGCTCCGTTTTTTAAATAATGGGGGCAGCAATGGCTTAACCACCACCGGCACAATTGCAATCGACACTTGGGTGTTTCTCGCATTCACAGCGGATGGGTTTGGTTTTAATGCTTACATCGATGGAACACTAGATAGGTCTGGTGGAGCACCATATATACAATCAGCGGAAGTAAATGATCTACATATTGGTAGTGGGTTCCAAGGAGGAGCCCCTTTTGAACTAATAAACGGACAAATAGACGATGTCCGTTTGTACAATCGTGCTCTATCTGCCGATGAAATCAATGAGTATTATTGGCGAAGCAAGCAAGGCTATGCAGACTTATTCAATCGAGTATTGCCTGCCAAAACATTCCTTTTCGCCACACCCCCAACACCACCAACAAGTCAGTCTGAACGAAGTAATAACAGTGCGAGGCCTCCGGCTCACACCCCCATTGACGCATCACATGAGATCGGTAAGCACATTGTCCAAGCCTGGGGAACCAATTCTTTTACCGGAAACAAAGTCATCGATATTTCCGGCCGAGGTGAAGACGGAACCGTCACAGGCTCACCACCAACGATCAACACCCGCTATGGCAAAGCCATAGATTTTGAAGGGACATCTGGTGATGATAAAATCAAAGCTAATAACACACCAATCACCAGCTATCCCTTTACACTTGTCTCGCGGTTTCGAGCCGACGTTGTAGCCACCAACGACGCATTGGCTTTGGGAAACTCAATAAATAACAGTGATTTTGTATACATCCGAACAAACTCGTTTACGAATAACTTGGCCTTGGGGATTGCACGTGGATCGGGTGAGACCATTTCAGGCGGCTCGTACTCGGTCGGGGACATTATTGAAGTCGCTGGCGTGTTCGCATCCACCACAGACCGAAAACTATACGTCAATGGAGTTTTAGAAAACTCCAGCACCGTCAATGTTGGATTCCCTTCTGGACTGGATCGTTCATCGATGGGCCTCTCGTCGGGTGAGTTGGACACAGCGTTGTTCAACGGTCCCATTTTCTGGGGCTATTGGCTTGATGCGGCCTTGACGGCCGAGCAGGTCAAATCACTTTATGAAGATCCATTCCAGGTATACGCACAAGCACCCGCCTTGCCGCCGTTTTTACTGATGCCACCACCCGCCGCTGGTGGCCTAGCCTGGCCCGTGATTGGCAGCGCGGTTTTAAGCAGCGATGTTTTTGGCAGTATGGGAATCCGCGCAGGCTAAGCGTTCAATCCCAGCACATCAGGCATGCCGTAGCGGCCATGAGGTTTGTCAGCCAGCCATTGAGCTGCTTTGAGTGCGCCATGGACAAACACATCCCGCGAAGTTGCCAGATGGGTCAATTGTAATTCTTCGCCCAAGGTGCCAAAGCTGACGGTGTGTCGTCCGATTTGATCGCCCAATCGCAGTGCGTGCATGCCGATTTCGCCTCGCTTGCGGGCCACTTCATCACCCTGACGGCCGTGAACGACATCTTCATTGATGTCTTTGCCCGTGGCGTTGCAAATGGCTTGAGCAATTCCAAGGGCTGTGCCTGAAGGTGCGTCCACTTTGAAGCGATGATGCGATTCAACGATCTCGATGTCGTAATCATCGCCAAGTTGCTTGGCGACCTGAGCCGCAAGAGCGAATAAAAGATTCACGCCCAAGCTCATATTAGGGGCCTGGAGAATGGCAATGGATTTTCCTGCTTCATCAATGGCGGCATGATCTTCGTCGGTCAGGCTGGTGGTCCCGATGACCAAGCTGGTATTGGATGCCACGCATGAAGCAATGGTTTTTTGGGTCACGCCCCCTGCTGCAAAATCAATCACCACATCTGCATCCGTCGGCAACGTGTCCGTCAAGGCCACGCCCAGCGTGCCCACGCCAGCCAAAAGGCCCACATCGGTCCCCAACTGCTCATGAGCCGAACGTTCAACGGCTCCCACAAGTTGAAGCTTGTCATTTTCAGACGTCAACGCGACCAATCGCTGACCCATACGGCCAGCGGCACCATGAATTACGACTCGTATCATTCTTGAACCACTTCCAAAATTAAAAATTTTCAATTAAAAACCTCCAACATAACATAATAGAGGTTTCGATGAAAACCGGGAAGCCCACAAGCCCATCACCCCAAATTCCCGGGGAATCTGAGGAATTTAGAACAATTGACGGCCATGGATCGCAGGCCCACAACGGGTCCAATACATGGACAAGGTTGCCCAGGCGATCCTCGATAGCCAAATCCGCTACACCTCAATGCCGGGGACTCTAATGCTCAAAGAAATCGTGAGAAGGGCGACCTGCCAGAATCTGTTCCTTGCCCCAGTTGGTGACGCTACGGAATTCGTCTGAGGCAATAAACGCATCAAACGTCCCTCGATCCGACCAGTCAGACAGAATCAAGTAACGCTGTGCGTCGTTGACATCATTAAAGAGGAAAGACTTGGTGTGGCCTTCCATTCCGTCCATTTTCTCGATAATGGCATTGCACACCTTTTCGAATTCAGCGTTTTTACCCGGGATAATTTGATAATTCATACCAATGGTCAGCATTATAAAGCTCCTTTGTTGCCCAGAAGATACGACAGGGACAATCCGCTGGCAAATCCAGCCCACAAAACGCCTTAGCCTTCTATCATCAGACAGTTTTATCCTTCAAGCAAACTCCCACGCTTGCATTGACCGGCGAGCTTGTTAGACTACGTGGCTCGTTGATCAGTATGCATCCTAGAAAAGGACCGGACGATGCCAAAGCTTAAGACACATAAAGGTCTCGCCAAACGTATTAAAATCACTGCCAAAGGCAAAGTGAAGTTTAAAAAAGCGTTTAGCGGACATCTCATGAGCCACAAGACCGGTAAAAAATGCCGTCACCTACAGCTCAAAGGTTTGGTCAAAAGTGGCGACATTGGTCGCCTGGCCAAAATGCTACATCGCCCTTTAACTCGTGGCGATGGTCAGGCAACCGCTCCAGCAGCTTCTTCTGAGGCTGTCGCAGCTGGATAACTGATTGTTTGTAAGACATTCCATGATTGGTGTCACTGTGAATCGGGTTTCAAGCGTCGAAACGAATCGGCCCCCGTACTCGCGTGAATAGGAGATTACACCATGCCTCGTACAAGAAAAGGCGCAGCCCGCCGACAATCCAAGGTTCGTTGGTTCAAACAGGCCAAAGGTAACCGTGGTAACCGCAGTAAAAACTGGCGTACCGTCAAACAGACCGTCATCCGCTCAGGCGTTTATGCCACGCGTGACCGTCGTTTGGTCAAACGTGATTATCGCCAGCTTTGGATCACTCGTATTAGCGCTGCTTGTCAGATGCGTGACATCAACTACAGCCGCTTCATCAGTGGTTTGAAGAAAGTCAGCATCACACTCAATCGCAAAATGCTCAGCGAAATTGCGATTGCGGACCCTGAAACTTTTGACCAGATCGTCGATCAGGTCAAAGCAGCAGCCTAAATCCCCACTTGAAAAAACCCTTCAGCGAACATCTTTGTCCCAAAGGGCAAAGATGTTCGCTGAAAGTCTATCCCAAGCTCCTTGGGGGTAGAAGGGAATTTTACCTCTCTCTATTTACCCTGCTACCAAAAGCTACTGGCCTCGGCGACGCTTTTGGCATGAGATTGATCATTCTCTAAACAGCATGGCAAACACAAGTGGCCCGCTTCTGTCGTACGACCTCCCCTGTTTTTAAGTCTCCCGCTTGATCAACTGCTTATCGCGGGACATTTTCAGACCCCAAGGGTATAATCGCCCCATGATTGTTGATGTTCATACACACCTATGGGAACAGCCCGAGCAATGGGGCGAACAAACCGTCCAGCGCCTCGCGGCCATGCGACAAGAGCAACCCATCACCGTCACAAGCTGGGCCTTTGACCAAGCCATGTCCCCCGTGGACGTAGCTATTATCCTCGGCTTTGAAAGCCAACACCTCGACACCGCCATCTCATCACAGCAAATAGCCGATTATGTCGCCCGGCGGCCCAATCAATACCTCGGCTTTGCCGGGATCGACCCACTTTTGCCAGGCTGGAATGACCGCCTCACCGAAGCGATGGAACTGGGACTTGTCGGCGTGACATTAAGCCCCGCTGCCCAAGCCTGCCATCCGACCCATACCCAAGCCATGAAGCTTTACGAGCGATGTGAAAAGCAAGGCATCCCCCTATTGATCCATCCCGGCACACACATGTCGCATTCATCGATCATGGCCTTCAGCCAGCCATATCTCTTTGACGAAGTCGGCCGCAGCTTTCCTGAATTACGATTGGTCCTTGCTCAAGTCGGACATCCGTGGCTCGATGAAACCCTGGTCCTGCTGAGCAAACACCCACATTTTTACGCAGACCTTTCGGACATTTCCGCCAAGCCCTGGCCACTCTACAACCTTCTGGTCAAAGCCATGCAGTGGCAGGTCACCGACCATTTGCTGCTGGGTAGCGACTTCCCGTTCTGCACACCCCAACAAGCTATTTTCAATATTTACTCTGCCAACAACCATGTCAAAGGAACGTCTTTGCCGACGATCCCACGTCAAATTTTGAGCCGTATTATCGAACAAGACGCATTGGCGTGCTTGGGACTTTCACACAAAATAACGCAGCCCGTTGCGCAACTGACTGCCGACGATCATACAGAGGACAACCATCAGGATGATGTATAAACCAACTCCGGACGCGACCTGTCCATCTCATGCCAAACGCAACTCTTTGGCCCTTGGCTCCTTTTTCTGTTTCATTCTGTTTATCGGGTTTGTCCCTGGTTGTGGCACGATTGATACGATCAAACAGATCAGCGGAAAACAACTCAGCGAACTTGCTGTACGCAGTTTAGACCATGAAGACACCGTCCTTCAAGGCAACTTCCAAACCCGTCTGTATCATTATCATGATGACAACCGCCTCACCATCTTGCTCATTGAGGGTGAAGTGGAAAACCCCAGCCAAGTTCTTATTATCCGAATGCTCTGGCGACCTCGCGGTTCCAAAACCCCCGTCAGCGCCAATGCCACCAACGCCACCTTTCGCCACCTTGTTTTTGCAGGCAACAACAGCGTGGGGATCTACGGCGGCGGAGGTTATTTCTATCCCAAAGGCAAGCTAGGCAAAGCTAAAATCAAAGGCGCCATCTGGGATGGCACCCTGGCGTTGCAGCACAAAGCCCCCAACTTTGTCGACCGCCTGGGACGAGCTAAAATCGAAGGAAAATTTAAACTTCAACGCGACGATGCAGCCGTCAACGCCCTGTTGAAGAAAATCAATATCCTCGTACGCCAAAAACTGGGATATCCCGTTCTTGTCAAAATCTCTAAACCCATCACAGAAGGGTAAAATCCATTGATCATTGCCAATCGTCGTCACTGGATCATCTCACTGGTACTACTGGCAATGACCATGCCCTGCCTGGCCCAATCCCCCCCCCCGGAAGTTACAAAAGGAATACCAACCGAAGCGACGACGGCAGCCGAAGTTTTGTCTGAACACGAAACCTCGCCCACCCTTGAAGAATCACTGAGCAAAATTTTTGGCAAAGTCAACAGCGTACTAGTGAGCACCCTCTTTGGAGATATCTCCTTTGGCGCGTTTCAAAAACCACAACTTGATGACAAAAATAAACCCATCCTTGATGACGACGGCAAGCCAAAAGTAGAGGGGCCAACCGTCCCCTTCGTGGTGGCGTTGCTTGCCTTTGGCGCAACCTTCTACACCCTCTTCTACGGCTGGATTAACGTTCGAGGCTTCCGCCATGCGATCAATGTCGTGCGAGGCAAATTTGATAAACCACACGATGAAGGGGAAATCACCCACTTTCGAGCCTTAACCAGCGCACTCTCGGCGACCGTCGGATTGGGCAACATCGCAGGTGTCGCCATTGCGGTGAAAACCGGCGGGCCCGGTGCGATCTTCTGGATGCTCCTGCTGGCTGTCTTCGGCATGACCGCCAAGTTCCACGAATGTACCCTCGCCCAAATGTTCCGACGACAAAACCCAGACGGAACCATCAGTGGCGGACCGATGTTCTACCTCCACGCGGGCTTGAAAAAAGTACACGGCGGCCTTGGACCTATCGGCAAATTACTCGCCATCCTCTTTGCCTTTATGTGCATGGGCGGCGCACTCGGCGGCGGCAATATGTTTCAAGCCAACCAATCATGGGAAGCCTTTCGAACCGCTTTTGAAATTCCCGCAGACAATCTCTGGGCCGCCCGAGGCTACGGCATCGTCATGGCGGGACTCGTCGGCGCGGTCATCCTCGGCGGTATCCAACGCATCGGTAGCGCCACCTCACGAATCGTCCCGGCCATGTGTGGCCTTTACGTCATCGCGTCACTCATCATCATCTTGACCAACTTCAACCAAATCCCCGCAGCATTGATGACCATCATCACCAGTGCCATTCACCCAGAAGCAGCCTTCGGTGGATTCATCGGCGTCATGATCACCGGCTTCAAACGAGCAGCCTTCTCCAATGAAGCTGGACTCGGCAGTGCAGCGATTGCTCATGCAGCAGCCAAAACAGATGAACCCGTGCGAGAAGGCATTGTCGCCATGCTTGGCCCGTTCATTGATACGATTGTGATTTGCCTCATGACCGCGCTGGTCGTCATCATCACCAGCGCCCACACCGAAGCACCCGAAGGTGCCAACGGTGCAGCCATCACCATGTACGCATTCCACGCACTCCCCTCGGTGCTAGGCCATGTATTCCCGTTTATCCTTTCCATCTGCATTGTGCTCTTCGCTTACTCAACAATGATCTCTTGGTGCTACTACGGCGAACGAGCTTGGATCAGCCTCTTTGGCCAACGCACCTTGCTGATCTTCCGTCTTGTTTTTGTGGTCTTCGTTTTCTTGGGATCGATCATGGTCCTCGATGATGTCTTGCTCTTTTCAGACCTCATGATTCTCTGCATGGCGTTCCCCAATATCCTCGGAGGCATCTTCCTTGCCCCCATGGTCAAACGCGAACTCAACAACTATTGGCAACGCTACACCCGAGGCCAAATGGTCCCCACAGCCCAAAAAACCAAGTCCGATGATCAGTATGAAATTTAAGACACATTCCTTTTGTTATTCGTGGAGACTGAATTGACCAAACTTGATAAAACTCTCAACGCGCCACAAAAATGCACCATACGTATTCGCCCTGTTTTTAACTTGTACACACAAAAGAAAAAGTAACGCATGACCACACCAATCAAAAAAGTCGTAATTCTAGGGTTTGGAAACCGAGGCCAGTGTTATGCCAAAGGTTTTCGTAGTTCTCTAGGCAGCCTCATCGAAGTAATCGCGGTGGTAGACCCGCAGATCCCGCAAACGACAAAAACGCTCAGTCAAATGGGCATTTCTGCCAAAGTTTACGCCACCCCAGAAGCGTTCATCGCAGCCAACCCAGAAATTGATGGCATCATCATCACCACGCCTGACAACTGCCATCTTGAATCCTTCAAGGCAATTGCTCATCTGAACAAACCAATTCTGATTGAAAAGCCGTTAGAAGGAGATAAAGAGAACTTCCATGAATTGGCCCCTCTACTCCTAGCCTATGAAGCTCCCATTCTCGTAGGCCATTGCATGCGTCATGCTCCGATTCTCAAAAAAGCCAAGGAGCTGCTTGAACACAACGAGATCGGCAAAATAACGTCCATGCGTTTTGTACAGAACTGTCATTACGGGGACGTTTTCTTCCGAGGCTGGCATCGACGCAGTGAAGCGATCACCTCTCTTTATTTAGAAAAAGCATCGCATGACTTTGACATCATGCACATGCTCAACGGCGACAACTATGCCAAATCAATCTTTGCTTTTTCACAACGCTATAAATTCGGCGGAGACAAACCCAACGACCTTTCTTGCCATGAATGTCCAGAGCAAGTGAGCTGTCCTGAAAGCGTTTTAAATCAACAAGCCACCATCCAAGGGAGCAACGTCATTGAAGAAAGCGCCGGCCGTCACAAATGCGTCTGGGCTCAAGAGGCAGACATCGGCGATGATGAAATGTGCATGATCGAATTTTCCAACGGCGTGCAAGGTTCCTATATCCAAACCTTCTACACCCCCCAAAACTATAAAGGACGCGTCTACACCGTCGTCGGGACCGAAGGCCTCATGGAAATTGACATCGGCCATCACCATGGAACCATTGCCGTGCATCAACGCTATGGAACCAAAGGCGATAGCGTACAGCACCACTTTGATTACCTCGGCCGCACCCATTACAACGGCGACACCTATCTTGTTCGTAATTTCCTAGGCATCATGCAGGGAACCGAAGAACCATTCACCACGGCAGAGGCTGCCATTGCAGCAGAAAACACCGGCCTCGCGGCAGTCAAAAGTGTGCAAAGCCACCAGCTTCAAAGCGTAGCGACCCTTACATCTGCTTAGAACAAATGGGATGGGAGGCGATGCTGGGGAAATGCTCGTGAAAAATCCCCGTGGGGGAAAACAAGTATGCTGGGGTTAAACGTGCATCACACGCTCTAGACCAACTCGCCCACCACAGCCACGTTGCGGCTATCAATCGGCAAACGCTTGATATTTAAATCCGACCACATCGCGGCTTGGGCATTTAAAGGACTCTTAATGTTGTAAGCCTGGTAAGCAATCATCTCGCCGATGCGAATAATCAACAAAGACAAATCTTCGCCAGCGGTCCAATGATCGCCAATGCAAATGGCACTCTCATCGATGTTCGGATGGAAAATCGGCGTGAGCATCCGACACTGTGGCGGCAAACGGGGATAGTCCTTGACCATCTTGATCTCAACTTCGTGCAACGCGCATTGCACGGGTTCATTGTCCCGATTCAAACGCAAGCCTCGAACTTGATACTGAACGCGATACACCTCGGCAGGATCGCCGGTGTGAGCCACCACGCGAATCAACGGCGTATTCACAAACGCATCCATCACGGCTTGCTGGTCGGCAATCAACCGGCGTGTCCGCATGGGAACCGACAGTAAATCCGATTGGCCAGATGACACCTCAACAGAGGTCGGCATCGGGGCCATGATCGCCCCCCCACACGTCTTGCATTTCCCGTTACGCCCAGCATAACTGTCAGGCACAGAAAACGGCGTTCCACAATGATCACAAGAAAACTGAATCATTCGAATCTACCTCCAAAACTGATCCAGCCAAGCTGCGATAAATACTGGAATCCAAACCATCCCCCCACCGTCCCGACCAAACAAAGAACCATGCCAAGAACCATCGCAACGCGAGAAAATTGTGACCTGCGTTGTAACGCCATCCCAAACATCATCACCACAAACAACAGTGCATTGGGAATACCCGCGGTAAACGGACCCACCAACAGACCAAACGAGGCTGCGGCGACAAACATCCAATCCCAAGGCACACGGGCACTGCGTGAATCAATTTTTTGACGCGGCTGACGACGACGCACCACGGCTGGCTCGACCACCGACTCTTTGGGAACCAAGCATCCCACATCCTGACAGCCATAGGTCGAACAGCCTTCCATTTCGTACCAACAATCTTCGTGATACACCCCGTCGCAACTGGAACAAGTCTTCTTGGCCATGTTCGACAACACAGGCGTTTGGCACACGCTGCACTCACCGATCTGTGTGGGTAACTGAGGCGTGACCACAGCCACGTCATCACCATCGTCACACCATTCGATCAGATCGCTGGCATGATTGGATTTTTCAGGGGCAAGTTCAGGCTGAGGTGGCACTTCAAGCGTAGCGGTTTGCGTTTGAATCTGAGTCTGCATTTGCACATCTGAATCGTCCAAAGTTTCAGCGGGCATGGAAATACCGACGGCAGTTTTTTCTGAATCATGAAGCGGCCCAGATAACTGCGAATGCTCTAACGTGGGCGCGGGCGCTTCAGCTCGTTCGCAAGCCTCAGCAATCACTGCTGAACGGGCAGGAATAATCAACCTTGTCTGACAGGACAAACATCGCCCGGCCGAGCCGATCCGCAACGGCTTGGATCGCAGCACTGATTTACATTTCGGACAGCGAAAAACCACGTCCCGCGTCGCAGGATCGCGGGGGACAATACGCTCAATGCCATGAGGCAATTCATCGAGCTGTCGAAAGCTCAGCGTCGCGCGGCCGATGTGAATCAAATCGCCTGGAAGCAATTCATGACGATCCATGATCGCCTCCTGATTCACAAACGTGCCATTACGACTACCGAGGTCTTCAATCCACCAACGACCATCCTGCTCAACGACCAGTGAATGGATGCGTGAAACACCCTGGATTTTCAGATCAATATCCAAACCTGTGACACGTCCGATGACGGCCAACTCGTTGAGGACCAGTCCGCGACTGTCTTTTCCGTTTTCAATTACAAGGACAGGCATGCTGTCACCTCTCGATTCATTTAAAGTCAGCTTAACGCAACGGATTGCTTACGTTCTTGGAATTCAAAGATAGACGCTCCGATTTGGATCTCATCGCCACCATGCAAACGCACACGTTCGACGGGTTCGCCGTTGACATAGGTTTGTGGCGTTTCGTTGAGATCTTCAATTTCGTATCTGCCGTTCACCACATGGATGGCTGCATGGTGATCGCTGACCTGGGGATCTTTAAAGAGATAAATTTCACAAACAGGCGAACTCCCCAAGAAGGTGGGATTGCGATACACGATGAATTGCTTGCCGGTGATAACACCGCCGGTGACCTTGAGCCAACCGGACTTGGCTGCGGATTCGAGCAAGCCTGTGGTCAGACCTGCAAGACAGCCAATGGCAACAAACGCCAACAAACGGCTCATGGCAGCACTTTGCAGCCAGAGGTCCACCGGGTCAAACAACAGCCCGCCGAGGAACCCACCAATGGCTCCACCAAGGATGCCAAGGATTAATTTCTTACGGCTCTTCATGACCACCCCCGACGCCACCGTCAGGAACATGCCAAACACCGACCAGACGACGGCCCGAGCGACCATCTGTCGCATGAGACTGGCTTCGAGCAAACCGCCGCCGAGCAGATGATAAATTCGATTGATGAACAGCCCCACAATCGCAGCCCCCAACAGGGCGATGCCGATGGCAACTGCGCCATTGGTCACCACACCTCGCCGATTGCGTGACATCAGTGGATCAGCCACTGCCAAGCAGACGGCAAACATCACGCCGATGATGGCGTACCAGAGAAAACGATGCACAAAGTTTACGATTAAATCCTGTCCAACCCGTTGGTTTACCGCGTCTTGCTGTTGGTCCATGCTCAGCGTCAGATCACCTAGGATCTGGGCATAAGGGTTGTCTGCATAGTCTGCATAGAGCGTCGCCAACTTGGCTTCTGCTTCAAATTCCAACAAGTTGCCGTTGTCCAAACTTTGGAGAATGTACAAGCGTTGTTGTTCAAGTTCTTGCATCTGCATGTAGCGATTGGGAATGATCTGGGTAAAGGCTTCACTGATCCCCCACGCGGCCAATCCGCCGAGCAGGCCGAACAAGGCCATGTAGACAATCGCGTTGTAGAAAAACTTGCTTTTACCGGGCTTGACCACCGGCGGACCGTCGACACCATGTTGATTGACATAATGGGCGTGCGCTTTTTCAAGTGCTGCGGAGTGTTCGAGTTTTTTCTCCACCGCAGGACTGTGCAAGTCCTCAATTGTAATTGTAATTTTTTCTTCGGCCATCGGCCATACTCCGGTTCATCCCTCTCGGGCATTCAAAAAAAACTCAGATTCTTTTCTTTCCACATATCTTCAACGAACAATCCTTAGCCGTCATACATCACCATGGGCCACACCACGAGCCAGCCCACCGCCACGACAAAAATAGCAACCATCACCGCGAGTAAGACACTCAAACGGTTTTGCCACTGACGTAATTTTTCAATTTTTTGAAGCTTCATATCCTTGCGTTGCTCACGCGTATCATCTTCGACTGCATAGTCCGTCTGACAGACGGCCCCTTGATCCCAGCCAAACAGGCCCCGTTCCTCACGAACAGGGTCATAGACATAGGCGATTTGCCAAGGCAAATTAAAAAACTGTTCGTGAATGAACATATCCATTTCAGACAGAAAAATGCCAAACCCTGGATGGGTGTGATACCAGCCGACAATTTTCTGGTCGGGATATTGTTCATCCATGGTCTGCTGAATATGGGTCCAGGTATCGGCGGTAAACGTGACCGCGCCTGCCTGATGCGTGGCGTGACGACCTTCGATCACTGCCTGGGCACAGGTCACGTCATTGCGAACTTGTCCCACGAACACGCCACAAACTTCGACGTGCGAATTATCGCGGCCGAAGGATTCAATCGCATCAAGCACAGATTGACGAATTACGACCATTCGATCTGCTCCTGTGTTTGAACCAAAGAGCCAAGCACCAAAGGCGCATCCCCGGTCAATTCAAACCCCACACTTCGCCGCCCTCCAGAAGCCTCCCCGGCCATGCCTCTGGCCACGACAATATCAAACGCAGGCACACCAATTGAGGCCAGTGTTCGATTGGCAAAAGGCTCATCGCCACGAATTTTGAAAAAGGTTTTCACCTCGCGTAATTCATGCCCACAAGCAGAACATGCAGCATCGGCTTCGGTTACTTTGCCAAGCGAGGTGAACCATTCTTCTTCGTGATGACACTTGGGACAGACGAGGCTTTGGAGCATTTCACGGGCCAGCTCCAGTTCAACATTTTCGCCGAGTAATTTTTTTGCGCGAGCGATCAACTGGGCCGCAGTGATGTCAGCAACCCCTTCGTCGAGGCTGATGATTTCATCGAGCGTATCATGACTGTAGCATTCTTCTTTGCGTTGGTAGGCCACGGTGTACGCTTCGGTGGTCAGGCCGTTGAACATCCATCCATTGCCTTGGATGCTTTGCATGCCATGCAAAAGTTTGACGGCTTCTTGAGCTTGGACCCCTGCGATGATGGCACTGATGGTGGGCGTGGTGGGTGTTTTGCCTTGGGTCATTTGGCTACGGCTAAGCAGATTGCACGACCGTCGCATTTGCAAGAGCTTCCAGTCCATTTCGGACATGGTGCATTCATAACACGGGCCAGGCGGTGCAAAGACCCGCACCAAACCTTGAATTTGTTCAATCGCGCCATCGACCCAGGGACGATTCACTTTGTAGCAAGCTCGATTGATGGTGAGCCTTGCTTCGCGGTTATCCAGTCCGCCGAGGATGACATCCGCCCAGCGATAAACGCCCAAGCCAAGGTCATGAACAATATTGCCACAAAACGGTTGCACACGGATATCGGGATAGATATCTTTGGCAGCTTTTGCTGCGACTTGGGCTTTGGGTTGGCCGTTGTTTTTTTCCCGGAACAGGACTGAGCGTGACAAGTTAGAATTTTCGACATGATCCATGTCTGCCACGAGGACTTGGCCTACGCCTAGCAGTGCGAGGTTTTTGACCAGTTCATTGCCCAGCGCACCGGCTCCGACCACCAGCACATTGGCAGAGGATAGCCGTGACTGATCCCACCAACTGATCAGTTTGAATCGATCAAACCGACCATCTGCCGAGGCTTCGGTGTCGGCATGTGAAATTGTAACGGAGGCTTGCTGACCCATGTTCTCTACTGACCCTCTTCATCTGTGAGTAATTAACCGGCCGTGATTTCTGGCTGCAATCGCAAGACATCACCTTCATTCACACCTGCGTCGTCAAACGACTGGCCGTCAAGCAGTTGTCTGCCTGAAGCTTTGTGGTGGAATTTATAACTTAAAGGTTGGCCATCTGGCGCGTACTGAGGCATGCTCATACGATCGAGCAGCACCGCGACAATCCGGCTAATCGGCGCATCAGATGGTAATTCCACATCTTGCCGTTTGTTACCAGTGGCGTCCCATACTTGAACTGTCATCGTCGCCATGACGAACTCCCTTAATGATGGATGAACTTTTACTACTTCCGAATCCTAATCCCTCTTTTCAAGGCCGGTCGGAAAAAAAGAGTCCAAAGCGTAAAGAAGTTGCCGATTGTGGCGATCATAGGAATCAAAACAGATGGGAGAGGGTTTTAGCGCGTTCTGAATTCATCTGTAGCGTTTGGAAAGAATCCGACTCTTCGAAAGACCTCAGCGTTCGGCTTGAAAAATAGTCGTACGCATCCTGCGTGCGCGTCCGATGTTTTTTTACACGCGACGCTTGGATTTTTCATATTCCAGAAGCTCCCCCGGTTCCCCCGGAAGTGTTCCTCGGTTTTTCCCGGGGGAACCGGGGGAACCGGGGGAACCGGGGGAGCCGGGGGAGCCGGGGGAGCTTCTGAAACTTCCGAGGGGAACTTCCGGGGGGGGGCAAAAAAATGCTGGCGACAAACTCTGTTAAGAGTTGTATCGCCAGCGTTGAAGTTTATTTTATTGTGCGAGGCATGATGCCACGCTTTTAAAATTTATAGGCCGATGATGTTGTAGCCTGCATCGACATAGATATTTTCGCCCGTGACACCGGTGGACAAATCACTGATCAGGTAGACGGCAGTGTTGCCGACTTCTTCACCGGTAATATTGCGGCGAAGGGATGCTTTGCGTTCCATATGTTCGAACATATCACCAATGCTCCCCACTGCCGAGGCTGCCAAGGTTCGCAATGGACCGCCTGAGATGGTGTTGACACGGATGTTCTGCTGGCCCAGGTCATAGGCCAAGTATCGGGTGGTGTGTTCGAGGGCTGCTTTGGCGACACCCATGACGTTGTAGCCTGGGATGACTTTTTCGCCGCCGAAGTAACTCATCGCCAAGATTGATCCGCCGTCAGGCATGATCGCTTCAGCTCGCTGGGCCATCGCCAGCAAGGAGTAAGCACTGATATCCAACGCCAAAGCCCAAGCTTCGCGGGAGGTTTTGTAGAAGTTCCCCATTTTGAGGTATTTACGGTCTGCGTAAGCGACAGCATGAATCACAAAATCGATTTTGCCAAAGTCTTCCTTGAGCTTGCCGAAGACTTCATCTAGGCTTTCATCGCTGGAGACATTGCAAGGCATGAGCCATGGGTCTTCGATTCCCAAGTCCTTGATGGCGGAGCGACAGCGTCGTTCCATTTTGCCCTTTTCATCGGGTAAATGCGTGAAAACACACTCGGCACCTTGAGCCATCAGCTGCTTGGCAATGAACCACGCATAACTGCGATCATTGGCGATGCCAAAAACAATACCACGCTTACCATCAAGTAGACCCATCGGTTTTATCTCTCCAAGGAGGAATAGAGGTTCAGTTCAGAATGCCATAGTGTAACCAGATATGCCGGCTTGTGCAGCCACCCGAAAATTCCCTTGCCTTTGAGCCTTGAGAGCCTCCTTGGAAAAATACTCTCCAAGAAGCCTCATGCAAGATACCCATCGGTTCAAACCTCTCTATAATGCCCCACGATTTGGCTACCGCAGTATGAGGGCAAGCGAAGTCTGCTTGCAATGAGGAATTTGCCATGGCGCGTTTGCTTGTTTTTTTGTTTCCAGCCTTGATTGACTTGGCCCTCAGCTCTGCTTTTTTTGTTTGTACGGTTCGCTTGGCAGAAGCGGGCTGGTCCCCCTTGGGCGTGACGGGTGTGTTGACCTGTTGGGCCGCGGTCTATGTGGTGATCTGTCCTTGGGTGGGAAGGTATGTCACAGCCACCAATGCCTGGCAATGGCTCACGGGGTCTGCGAGTTTAATCGCGTTAACCTGCTGGACCTTTGCGTTGATCGAGCCGGTCTGGGTCAACTACCTTTTTACCGCTCTGTTGGGGATCACCACCGCGGGATTTTTTATCAGCTTTCAAGTCTTTATGAAAACCATGGGTGATGGCCATCAACAGAGCCTGTCCAAATCCATTGGCCTTTATACCTTTTCATGGAGCATGGGCATGGCGATGGGACCGTTTGTCAGTGGGTATCTGTGGGAATGGACCAGTTGGCAAAACTGCTACGTCATTAGTGGCATCGTCGCCATGGTGACAGGCATCGGCATTTTCCTGTTGCGTCATCATGGCAAACCCCAAGCGGTCGAAGAAGAACCCGATACTTCCTATGCTCAATTGCCTGATCTGATTCGCCTGGGTTGGATCGCTGGAGGCGTTGCGTTTCTTGCAGTCGGAATCGTACGGGGAGTCTTTCCCAGTTCAGGGCTGCTCTACCAAATTAGTAAATCAGATCAAGGCATTGTGCTGGGCCTGTTTTGTCTGTCCCAAGCGTTCACCGGACTGGTTCTGGTCCGTAGCCAACGCTGGATGTATCGAGTGATCCCAATCATGGCGTTTACCCTCGTCGGCATGGGGAGCCTGGTCTTGTTTTCGTGGGCGGATCGACTGTGGCTCTTTGAATTGGCAAGTCTGGGCTTTGGGGTCTATACCGGGGCGACTGCCTTTTATTTTGTGTTTCATGCACTGTCTCATCCGATTCACAGTGCCCGCTATGTGTCCATCAATGAAACCGTGGTCGGGGCTGCAGGCATCGGCGGGCCGCTGCTCGGCGGAATCATCGCCAACCTCGTCGGGTTCACCGCGTCCTACCTCACGGCCGCGGCACTGGCCTGCTTCGCTGCAACGTGGCTGTATCGCAAACATCGATCCTATCAAAATGCAATGATGAAGAACCCTGCCAATCATGACGAGATATTAAGTTCGCAACGCACCACCAACGCGCCTTGAGTTTGACTCAAGGGCAAGACCTGATGGCCTGCAATCTTGCCCTGTTGCGCAATTTGCTGCAACAACGATTGAAGTTTTCCCTGCTGGGATTGCTCAAAGGGAATCATGCAAACCAACCGACTGCCCACAAAGGTTCGCTGCTTTAACCAGTCGGCCACTGGGTCGAGCCCAATTATAATTGTTCCCGCCACGGCTTGTTTATCTGAATTCCCTGCGTGTTCCAATTCATCCACCGACGAAACGGTCGTCACTGCCTGGGTCTGCGTTAATTGAGTCACATGCTCGGAATTCCAGTCCGTAGAAGAGGCCAAACGCACCACATGCTTGGCATCGTCTGCCGCCAAACGACACAACCATCCATCAGTATCCCCCACCACCAACACGCGATCAGATTTCTCAAAATGATTAAACAAATGGGCAAACAATCGCCCTTTGTTCAACGTCACCGAATCCAGCATCCGCGTGGCAGTATGCCAATGATGGTTGGCAATGGGCTTGGGATGACTGGATGTTGGCAAAGCAATGTATGCTTCGTATCGCTGAACCCATTGAGCGAACATCAAGCTATAAAACACCGCCATCATGTGAGCTGGCTGATACTGGCCAGCTTTGAGATATTGCCGCCAAGTGGGGCTAAACATCGGGGCGGTTAAATGATCCGCCTCTTCAAATCGCTTGGCCAAGGCGGCTGCACCCTGGGCGATCCACTGGCCTAGTGGCGGGGTAAAGCCTTGCTTGGGTCGGTCGATGGCTTCAAGGGGGCCGTAGCGTTTGGCCAGCTCAAACAAAATCCATTTGTACTGGCCGTTGCGAACCTTTAGCTCTGCGGGCAACGACATCATGTAATTCACCACACGCCAATCGAGCATCGGGTTCCTCGCTTCTAGCGAAGCTGCCATACTCATTCGCTCCTCCACACAAACCAGATAGTCAGGCAAATTGGTTTTCACATCCGTGTAAAGTACTTGATTCAACGTGTCAAAATTTGCATGTCGATGCCAGAACAGCCCCACATGCGAAGACCCCACAGAAGCCTCCGTAATCTGTGACTGCATCATGGGGGAATACATGGCCTGACGCATCGGAGCCCAAGGGACCAACGTACTGCGCTGTAAATGCTGTGCCAGATGATCCATTGAAGTCGGGTTCATTCCCGGAAGTTGGGGAGGGGCATTGCCAGGGGAACTTCCGGGGGAACTTCCGGGGGCGGCCCAGTTGTAGCGTCCTTCATAGCCGCCGGACAATTCATCGCCACCTTGGCCAGACAGAACCACTGTCAATTCTTCACGCGCCATCTGAGCGAGGCGGCGGGTGGGGAACATCGCAAAATTCGCAAACGGCTCATCAAAATAAACCGAGACGTCATCCACAAGCCCTAAAAAATCACCCAACTCCACCTTCTTCGAACGCCAGCGACAACCATGATGCTCCGCCACCATTTTCGCATAAGGCAACTCGTTAAAACGCTCATCCCCATCAAACCCAATGCTAAACGCCAACACCGGTTCATCCAATGCCTTGGACGCCATCGCCGTCATCAACGTCGAATCAATCCCGCCACTGAGCAAACACCCAATGGGAACATCACTCACCAAACGCATCGCCACCGCATCGCTCAACAATTCATCAAGCTGATCCACCGCTTGCTCGGGGTCCGTTGGAACCTCTGTCTGCGTCACATCCCAATAGGATGTGATGTTCCATTGCCAAGCCTTCGCGTCGAGGGTGAGGTGACAGCCAGCAGGCAATTTTTGAATGTTCTGAAAAATCGTACGCGGCGACAACACATACCCACGAGCGAAATACTGATCCACCGCAACAGGGTCCAGTTCAAACCGACGGTCCAGCCAATGGAGCACCGCTTTGAGTTCACTGGCAAAAACGAAACATTGGTCATCCCCAAACCAGTACAACGGTTTTTGTCCCAGTCGATCCCGAACGAGTTTCAGGGTGCGTAACTGGGTATCCCAGTGTCCAAACGCAAACATGCCGTTCAGCTCATCGAGACAGGCAAGCCCGTCACGATTGAGCAATTTAAACAGCACTTCGGTATCGCACTGGGTTGATATTTCACCGCCTGCTTGGCGATAGCGTTTTTGAAGTTCTTTAAAGTTGTATATTTCCCCGTTGTACGCCAAGGCATAGCGTGAATCGGTCATGGGTTGGCTGCCATGGGTCAGATCCAACACTTTTAAGCGTCGATGCCCAAGCCCCGCACCAGGTTCATGCCAAAGCCCTGCTTCGTCAGGCCCGCGATGAGTGAGCGTATCGCGGGCAGCTTCGAGCCGCCTGGGCTGGATCACTTTGTCCGAATCACGAAAAATCACGCCAACAAAACCACACATAACTCAGTTATCGGCCCCCCCCGGAAGTTTCCCCCATAAATTTCCCCCGGACCCCCGGACCCCGGACCCCGGAAGCCCCCCCGGAAATTTCCCTTGGGTAAACACAAGCCCTTGGTCACCCCTTGGAATCTTTTTTTGGTTTTTTTTGGCGCACAAAAAAAGCGAACACGCACTGTTCACATAATGCAGAGTAAGAATCCGACTCTTCAGCAGACTTCAGAGTGCGGCGTTGTGATGATCGCACGTGAACTTAAACCCCCGGGACACGTTTGGATCAGAACTAGAACAGCATGAACGAAAAACCTCAGCCTTTGAAATTATTCTCTTGCTGAAAGCTGATCGCTGACAACTGATAGCTTCCTAACTGATAGCTTCTAAAAAAAGGAGCGATGGCCTGTTAGGCCATCGCTCCCGCATCAGTGATCGGATGCCCACGGGAAGTGAGCACACCTTTCAGATCGTTATTGCCTTAACCGAGCAAACTGAGCACGGCTTGGGGCTGCTGATTTGCAATACCCAACACATTCGTCGATGCACTGGAAAGAATTTGAGCACGGGTCAGTGCAGCAGTCTCGCTGGCGAAATCGGTATCGCGAATACTGCTCTCGGCGGCAGAGGTATTTTCCAATGCCACGCCCAGTGAACGAACCGTTGCACCAATCACGTTACGCTGGAAGGCACCCAGTCGACCGCGAAGATTGGAAACTTGGCCGATGGCGGTGTTCACAATTTTCTGGGCCGTTTCAAGATCACCATCCACAAGGTTTGAACTCTTGCCCGCACCAAGGTCATCAAGGAAGCCAATACCTGTTTCTCCGAGGAAACGAGTGGCTACGTTTTGGATGCCCACACTGACCTGGTTGGTAATATTGACCTGAGGCCCAAGATTGAACTTCGCCCCACCACCGGTAATGGTAAAAGCTGAAATCGTTGAGAGGCTTTGTGCGCCAGCGGCAGTGAGTTCTAATTCTAGGTCAAGGAAATCCGTGGCAATGGTGGCGGTGCGGCCCTTGGAGGTTGCCACGATACCATTGATAATCGCACCCACGTCCTGACCGGCATCACGAATGGGGTTGTTCACATTGGCAAAGGTCGTGCCTGAGGTGGTATCTGCCACATCTTCGTCGATGCTGGACAAGGTATAGACCGAGCCGGCTTGTCCACCGATGCTGGTGATATCAAAGGAGACGAACTCGTTTGAGCCGTATTCGGTACTTTTGAGGACCAAGCCTGTGCCGGAGGTCGCAGCGGACACGCCGGTGATTTCTTTGAAGGTGTTGATTGCCGTGGTCACCGAGGCAAGGGTGGTCCCTGAAGCGAAGCTAAATTCACGTGAGCCTTTGGAACCGGCCACTTCAAAGGTGAAGGAGGAGGTTGCATCGGTCAGGTCCAGCGCCCCTGTGGTCGAAAGGAACAAGCCCGCATGCTGAGCGGATGCGGTGACAACCACTTCCACATTCCGCGTGCCGTTGTGTGAAAGCTTTGCTGCATTGATTTGGAAGCTATCGACGGTGGTGGCTTGCCCACTGATGGTAAAGTCGTAGGTTCCGTTGAGCAGCTTGGTGCCTTGGAAGCTCGTCGCAGCAGAGATACGGTCGATGGTCTGCAAGATGGAGTCAATTTGAAGCTGATTGGCTTCTTTTTCTTCCAAAGACAAACCCGCGTCATTGGCACTTTGTCCAACAAGCGACTGTACTTCGAGTAGCAGGGCGTTGACTTCTTGAAGTCCGCCCTCAGCGATGTTGATCACTTGGTCGGCTCGTTCTGCGTTGCCGATGGCAGCGGAGATGGCTTTTTGTTCTGATCGCAGGTTTTCACTGGCGATCAAACCAGCCGGGTTGTCTGCTCCGCGGTTGATGGCCAGCCCGGTGCTAAGCCGCTCAAGGCTTGTATTGAGTGAATCATTTTGCTGACGCAAAATTCGTTGAGCGATGAGTGAGCTAACATTTGTGTTGATGCGAGTCATGGTGGTCTGTCCTCCGTGAACATGTTGAGCGTGGTGTTCGCTCTAAAACAATGATGAGTTTGGCCTCCATGCCATGCCTGAAATGTGTACGTCGAATCACTCCGATCCGATGACTGATGCTGTTTTGATAAGACGCGTATTTGACTGACTTGGTTAAGGCAGTTGACTTGCGTCCTAGAAACGTTGCCGTTCCGATGACCTATTTCGGTATGCTTTGAGGCAATTGACCAATGCCACGCTCGTCATTTCTTATCGGACGACTTCGCAGATAGGCGGCCCCTCCAAAACCACAGGAAAACGCTGTTTTTAAGCGTTTTTTTTAACATTGAACCAGTATGTAAAAAAGGCGTGCTGAACGTCTGATAAGACTGCAACTTCCCTCTGCGCGCAAAAAAAGGCGACAACTCGTTAGAGCTGCCGCCTTTTTCACGGAGAATGATGGTCTAATTTCTTAGTTAAAGGAGGCTCAAAACCGACTGAGGCCTGGAATTGGCGATCCCGACGACGCTGGTCGCAGCTGACACCAAAATCTGAGATCGGGTCAAGGCGGCCGTTTCTTCAGCGAAGTCCGTGTCTCGAATGGCACTTTCAGCAGCACTGGTATTTTCGAGGGCGACATTCAATGTATTGAGTGTCGATCCGATCACATTGCTCTGGAAGGCACCGAGGCGACCTCGCATTTTTGAGATTTGATTGATGGAGTTACCCACGATCTTCTCAGCATCGGCAAGGTTGTCACTGAGCAGCGAATTGGTGCCGCCGGACTTGAGGGTATCAAGAAACCCGTCGGTGCTATCGCCGATTTTACGAGATGCGACGTTACTGAGGCCCAATCGGACTTGGTTACTGACGTCAATTTTCGGCCCGATGTTAAAGGTTGCACCACCACCGGTGATGGTCAGAGCTGCGGTGGAACCCGCGGCCGTGGCTGCGGTGGTGTTCAAGGTAATATCCGCATCAAGGCCATCGGTGCTGATAGAGATGGTTCGTCCCTTACCACGAGCCAGTGAGCCGTTGATCAAAGCGGTCACATCTTGACCTTCATCACGAACGGGAGCACTCACAGCAGAGTAGGCCGTACCGCCGCCGGTGTTGGCGACATCTTCGTCGATGCTTGAGAGGGTATAGACGCTGCCAGCTTGGCCAGCTTGGGTCACCACATCAAAGGAGACGAATTGGTCAGAGCCGAACTCTGTACTCTTAAGGACGATACCTGTACCAGAAGTTGCAGCCGACACGCCTGTGACGGATTTAAACTGGTTGATACTGGCTGCCATCTGTGTGGTGGTTGCACCGGAGGCAAAGCTAAATTCGCGTGAGCCTTTGGCACCACCCACTTCAACGACGAAGGTATCGGTGGCATTGGTCAAGTCCAATGCACCTGCGGTGGACATGAACAGGCCAGCATGTTGAGCTGATGCGGTAACCGCAATGGTCACTGCCAGATTGGTTCCTTCTTCAAACTTGGCTGCATTGACGGTGTAGTCTGTCACATTGGCGTGAACGCCACTGACGACAAAGTCTTGGGTACCGTTCAGTAGTTTGGTTCCTGAGAAGCTGGTGGTTGAAGCGATTCGGTCGATGGTCTGAAGAATTTGGTCAACCTGGAATTGGTTGGCTTCTTTTTCTTCAGTGGACAGGCCGGTGTCATTGGCTGTTTCGCTGACGAGGCCTTGCACTTCGGTAAGCAGGCTCTGGATTTCAGCGAGGCCGCCTTCAGCAATATTGGAAATTTGGTCTGCACGTTCAGCATTGCCGATGGCAGCGCTGATGGATACTTTTTCAGATCGCAGGTTTTCACTGGCGATCAAGGCTGCGGGGCCATCGGCACCACGATTGACTTTCAGGCCTGTGCTCAAACGTTCGAGCGAGGTGCTGAGTGCTTTGTTCTGTTGACCCAAAACGCGTTGGGCAATCAATGAGTTCACATTGGTGTTAATACTAGTCATAATAAATTTCTCCCTGGCTTAAAGACCGTGACCATCACGGCCTTTAGTCTGTTGGTTACAAAACCGCCCTGTTTTATTTAATCCATCCAAACATGCCCAGGCCTCCGCCTAACACGCCTCACTGAAAGTCCGCAGGGTACTCAGCGCTTTCAGCTTTAAACTTACAATTTCAATTTTTTGCGGTCGCGACACCACGAACATCCTGTTCGGCCTCGCCAAGATTCTTCCATCCAAATGGAAAGTTCTCGACGTGGCTGGAGAAGAAGATCGACGGGATATCAGCAAAACATCACACGCCAGTTCATCTTTAAGAAGAAATGTGAGCAGACCCTCTGGCATGTTCGTCACAGCCGAGAAAGACCGCGTAACCGCACGCAATCGGTCCAGTCGACACAAACGGACCCCGACCACAACGCCAAGAGATCGAAAGGTTTGTCATCCCCGAAATACATCTAAAAAATAGATGAATCATAAGATTTTTGCCCCACGGCAAATCTCAATACGCGGCATTGCCCTCATCGCACGCCAACAATGTGCGCAGCAAAAACCAATTTGCAAAATTTAAATTGCATTGGCTCTCAGAACCAGAAATTTAGAAAAAGAGACGATCCCTATCGCCTTAGGACCCGTCGGGACGACGCTGTTCAATGTCCTGAATATAGGCCATCGTGCGATCCAGCTCACGCTTGAGGTGGCGTACCCGCAGAAGGGATTTTACGCGGGTAAGCAATTCGAGCCGATTGACTGGCTTGGTCACAAAATCGTCCGTGCCAGACTCCACGCCTCGCTCGATATCCCCAAGTTCATTGAGCGCGGTCACCATCATGATCGGAATCGCTCGGGTGGTCGGGTCTTCTTTGAGCTTACGACAAACTTCAAACCCACTCATCCGAGGCATCATCACGTCCAGCAAAATCAGGTCAGGCATCGGATTGTCCGCTTGCTCGATCCAAGCCATCGCCTCCACGCCGTCATAAGCCACATACGTCTGGCATTGAAGCTCTTCAAGATAAATCTGCATCAATTCCACGTTCTGTGGATTGTCGTCCACAATCAAAATCGAACAGCGGCTCAAGTCCATTGCTTCAGACGTGCTGGCTGTCGATGAAGGAGATTCATTTTTTATATTCATTTCAGACTATTCCTTACAAATATCATCCAAACGCCCGCGAAGTTCCACCAGATCAGGATCTGTCACAGACACCAAGCGACCTCGCAACGCCCCAAGGTCCGCCACGTAGTCTACATCAAACCACGGATCTGCCGAGGCCAGTGAAAGATCAGCCTCGGCGGCCGCTGCCAACGTCTGATGGTACACGCTAGACGTGCCCCAGTCGATCCCCTCCAACAAAGCATTCTGCAAATAATTGGCCGCCAACGTCCAATACCCCCCGTCATCCACAGGCCCAACCACCGCGTCATGGTCCAGAAGCAATGTTTTGACCGCCTGTAATGACTTGAACGGGATATCGGGGCAATCCACTCCAAAAAAAAGAGCTTGCTTGGCCCCAATTTGCTCCCAGACGTCTTTTAAACGATCCCCCAGATCGCCGGTCCCTTGGTCAATCACGTCCCAGCCCGCGAGTTGTGGCCGCTGCTCCCAAGCCTCCCAAGCCCTTGCCCCGCCATCAACGGCCAACACCCAGCGGCAATTTTCACCGTACGCACATGATAGCCGCTGCTGCATACATAAAGCCATCGCCTGATGGACCTGAGCAGCCTCCTGAGCCGACAATTTGCCGATCAAACGGGTTTTCACACGACCCGCCACAGCCGGTCGTGTCATCAAAATCACAGTTGCATGTTGAGATTCTCCCATTCTCAACATATTATATGGGGCTTGCTATCTCGGCCACCTGAGCCTGAACTGAAAGTCATCAAGCTATGCCCCAGAACCTTACCCCCGCACTACCCTGGCAGGAACGCTGGACGGAGCCAACCCTTGAAGGGCTTCTCGCGCCTATCGATCCTCAACACCGACAGGTCTTCGAAGCTCTCATGGCCGAGCTTGAAAAATACGAGGATGTGTCCTACTCCTTTAAATGGTACGGCCCAAGCTGGAACTGGACCCTCGAATATGCCTTCGTCGATGCCAAAGGCAAAACCATCGAAACACTGGGCTACCTCGTGCCACGGATCGAATTGCCCGTGGTCTGCGTTATCCTCACCGATGCCCAGATTGATGGATTACCCATTCGACGGCTCAACCGCATGATCCGTGAAGGCATCCGGTCCGCTCAATGTGCCGTTCAAGTTCACTGGTGCAAATGGACCCCACACAACCACAGTGAAATCGGCCACCTGGTGGACCTGATCAAACGCAAACGCAAAATGGTCACAGGCAAATAATTGCCCCCGCTTGCGATTCAAAACAACTGACAGGTTGCCCATCCGATGCTTCACCCAAGAAGGTTCAGCATGCGCCCCCGGAAGCGCGTTGTGATCACACCCAGTTAACTTTAGCGTTCTCACAAACAACCTAACGTCGTAACAATCAGTTATGCGCCGTCACGATCAACCTCGCGTCAGATTTATAGCGAACCATGTATCACAACAACTAACCTTGCGTCATCACAACGCCGAGCCCCGCGGTCTGCCAAAGGGCTGGATTCCGTCTTCTAAGCCAAACGTCGCAGAGAAACCCAATCCGACGCTTCAGAAGACTTCAGCATTCGGCGTTGTGATAGCCACAGGCAAATGAACGCACCGGGGAGAACCAAAAAAAATTCGGGTGAAAACTTCCGGGGGGGGAATAGTGGACTTTTGGCGGGTCATCTGCCGATAATGAACTCAAGCGTCACCCATTTTTTGGGTTGGCTATGGTATGCTTAGCAGTCAAGTGAACCTCGATTGGAGTTTCGGTGTGCAGAGAATAGGGCCGTTATCACGCCGCGAGTGGCTACGTGTCACCGCAGGATTGGGATTGACACTTGTGGGCTGTTCCCAGTCTGCACAGGTGCTCCCATTGCGGCCACGCCCCCATTGGCCAGGCCAAGTCACGCGTCCTCGACGCGACACACGCACGGCCATGGCACCGATCCCAAACACCACCCCCGCACATCCGCCACAAGTTTCCACCCATTATCCATCCCCCGCACCTCGCCATGCTGCCATCCCCCGAACGATTTCACGGACGAGTTGGGCACGCATGGGTGCGGTCCGGGACCGAATCAATCCAATGGGATCGATCAAACGGATCACTCTGCACCATGAGGGCTGGACCCCCGTCCACTTCACCGATGTGGGTCATACGGTTGAACGACTGCAAAAAATTCAAAAGTTCCACATCAAAGAACGCCGTTGGGGTGATATTGGCTATCACTTCATTATTGACCGTGCCGGTCGCGTCTGGGAAGGACGTTCCTTGGCCTATCAGGGCGCTCATGTCGCCGATTACAATGAACACAATGTGGGCCTCATGTTGCTGGGCAATTTTGACCAACAACAACCCTCTCGCGTTCAATTGGCCTCGGCCCAGATGACCATCATCAATTTGATGACCCGCTTTAGAGTCTCGGCCCATCAGGTCTATACCCATCAAGAGCTCAAAGCCACCCACTGCCCAGGCAAAAATCTCCACCCTCGACTCGTCGCCATGCGACAATCCGGGTCACTGGGTTAACTCCCCCCCGGAAGTTTTCCTTGGGTGACAATCACGCTCTGGGAAGTTTTTCTTTGCAAAAAAGAGGATTCAATCAGGAGGCTATTTGTACGTCTCTTTTTGAATCAAAAAGAGAGTCCGAATCCGACTCTTCAGCAGACTTCAGAGTTCGGCTTTGTGATAACGCAAAGTGAGTCGTTGTGTCTCAACCTTTGATTCAAACATTTTGTTTGTTCGCAATCCGTCTCACTTAGTCAAAATCGCCAAGCACCATGTCTGAAACGCTTTTCCCTGCGGGCATCATGGGATAAACATGTTCGTGCTTCTCGACAACGCAATCCAACACAGCAGGTCCGTCGTGAGCCAAGAACGCTTCCATCACATCTGGCAAATCTGCTTTCTTAGAACAACGGAAACCACGACAGTTCATGGCATCAGCCAATTTTACGAAGTCCGGGTTGTGCATTTCCGTGTGACTGTAACGTTCTTCGTAGAACAGGTCTTGCCATTGCTTGACCATGCCTTGGAAATCGTTGTTGAGGATGATGGTTTTGGCGGGGATGTTGTATTGAGCGGCAGTGACCATTTCCATGGCCGTCATGCTGAAGCTGCCGTCGCCGTCGATATTGATCACATGCCGAGGAGCGCGACCTTCACGTTGGGCCATGATCATTTCGCCGAGCATCGCGCCCACCGAAGCAGGCACGCCAAAGCCCATGGTTCCCAGGCCGCCTGAGGTGACCCAGTGGCGTGGATGTTTAAACTGGTAAAACTGGGCAGCCCACATCTGGTGTTGCCCCACACCGGTGGCGAGGATGGCATCGCTTTGCGTTTGGCGATTGAGTTCTTCGATCACCGCTTGGGGCTTGAGGTGGCCTTCACGTTCATCATCGCGGTAGCGGAAGGGGTGGTCTTCTTTCCACTTGGCAATTTTCGCGAGCCATTTTGGATGGCTTTTCTTTTGGAGAAGAGGCTCGAGCAGTTCGAGATTTTTCCGGGCATCGCCTTCGACACCAAGGGTCACGGGGACTGCTTTATTGATTTGTTCTGGTGCGATGTCAAAGTGAATGATGCCGCCGGTGCCTCGATATTCTGCTTCGCGGGCGCTGGCTGCGAACTTACTCAAATCGCCGGTCACACGGTCATCAAACCGGGCGCCCACCGCAATGACGCAATCGGCTTGGTCCATGGCCCAGTTGGCGTAAGCTGAGCCATGCATGCCTAGCATGTGCAAACTTTCGGGTCTGGTTTCGTCATAAGCACCGAGTCCCATGAGGGTGGTGGTCACAGGGATTCCTGCTTTTTCAGCACATTGACGAAGGATCGCAGTTGCGTCTGAAAGAATCACGCCTTGGCCGACATAAAGGACAGGCTGCTTGGCCTGATTGATCATTTCAGCAGCACGTTCGATTTCATCGGACGTGCCTAGTTCGCGGATGTGATAGCCCAGAAGGTCTGGCTCGGTGCAGACGGCTTCGTGAATTATCGAGGCAGTGATGTCTTTGGGTAAATCGACAAGGACAGGGCCTGGCCTACCTGAGGTTGCAATGTGGAAAGCTTCATTGATTCGTCGTGGGATTTCTCGAACATCTTTGACCATCACATTCCATTTGGTGCAGGACCGGGTGATTCCGGTAATGTCTGCTTCTTGAAACGCATCGGTTCCGATGGCTCCCGATGCAACCTGTCCGCTGAAGACGACCAAAGGGGTTCCGTCCATCAGGGCATCTTGCAAGGGGGTGACCACATTGGTGGCACCTGGGCCTGAGGTTACCAAGACCACCCCCACGCGTCCGGTGCGTCGGGCGTAGCCTTCAGCCATGTGGCCGGCACCTTGTTCGTGACGGCTTAGGATAAATTTAAAGTGAGGCGATTCATGGATCGCATCAAAAACAGGTAAAATCGCACCGCCTGGATAGCCGAACATGACTTCCACGTCATGCTCTTGAATCATGGCATGAAAGGCTTCAGCACCGGTCATGCCGATGTATTTGTCGGACTTGACGGCAGCAGCCGGGGAATTCGCTGCATTAAGATTGGCACGTTGATGGGTAGCTTCCTGAGTCATCGAAAATGTTCTCCAATCAGCCCTCATTATGATGAGGCTGATTTTATCTTCTATCTAAATAAATATGAATATTGCTTACGAGTTGAACGTGTGAAACACAGCAGACGCGGTTCTTCCGCTCAGCTAACAACCACCACAGCCACGCTGTTGGCCAGCAACAGGGATGACGCGTCGATTTGAAATGTAGCCTTGTGTTCACACATAGTCGAGACATTATAAGCGTATCGCAACGATCTGGTCAAAAAAGAGCCCCCCCGGAAGCTCCGGAAGTTTCCTCCGATTTCACCCAAATGGCACCTAACACGACAGCGCTATATTTGCTCAAGCATTCTGTCTTGATTGTCCGATAAACTCTTCAAGAGCCTGTCATCTTGGAGGATTTTGCCATGAACAACGAACAATTGTCTTCGTTTGAACCTGCGTTGGCCCACTTTCTG
>JAJRRC010000040.1 GCA_024279865.1 Planctomycetota bacterium
AACACTCGGAGTGTGATAGTCTAAACCGATAAACATGGTAAAATCGTCTGACATAGCCGTTGCTCCTTTGTGGTATGGGCTAGGAAGTACAATTCCGATGCTCGAATCTACCCTGGGAGCAACGGTTTTCATACCCAGCTAGGTTAACACCGCTTCATTAAATCAGAGACAACGAAGTATGACGCAAACGTTTTTTGTGCGCGATTATCACAACGCCGAACTCTGAAGTCTACTGAAGAGTCGGATTCCCCTCATTGCGACAGATGCTTTTGTGATGTTGCTGCAATGGCATAAAATGCTTTAGAGCGTTTAACGGTCATGCGTAGCGGTCCTGTCACTGGGGGAAACTGCATAAACGAGGTTGCCAAGGCGATTACGGATCATCAAGCCGCGATACTTGAGTGTTAGGTGCTCTAGAGTTCATTTGCCGCGTGGGTTGTCTGGATGTTCTGCGCCTAAAAAAACAGCGGGGCTGCCTAAGCAGCCCCGCTGTGGTGGTCTTCATTTTTCAATTCAGACAAGTGTGCCCTAAAGGCGAGATGGGTTTAATTAATAGCCCATTTCGTCCATGCCTGGGGCGGCAGC
Organism: Planctomycetota bacterium; assembly: GCA_024279865.1. Taxonomy (GTDB): domain Bacteria; phylum Planctomycetota; class Phycisphaerae; order Phycisphaerales; family Phycisphaeraceae; genus JAJRRC01. The sequence continues at coordinate 586 of JAJRRC010000040.1, forward strand.
ACCTTTGTCGTCTTTGATTTCACAGATCACCGCATCAGTGGTCAGCAAGAGGCCAGAGATGCTCGCTGCGTTTTGCAGAGCGATGCGTTCGACCTTGGTTGGGACAATGACACCCATTTTGAGCATGTCACCATACTCGTTGGTCAAAGCGTTGTAGCCGTAGTTGGTGGCCTTGTTGGATTCCACCTGCTGAGCGACAACGGAGCCATCTTGACCGGCATTGGCTGCAATCTGTTTGATTGGCGCCGAGACGGCACGGAACACGATTTCCGAACCAACTTTGATGTCACCTTGAAGCTCGAGCTTGGCGATGGCTTTGCGGGCACGCAGGATCGCGGTCCCACCACCGGGGAGGATGCCTTCTTCAACTGCAGCACGACAAGCGTGCATGGCATCTTCAACGCGGGCTTTCTTTTCTTGCATTTCAGATTCGGTGGCAGCGCCAACGTTGATCTGAGCCACACCACCTGCGAGCTTGGCGAGACGTTCCTGCAGTTTTTCGCGGTCGTAGTCACTGCTGGTGGAATCGATTTCACGCTTGATGGATTCGATGCGAGCCTTGATGGCTGAAGTCTTGCCAGCACCTTCGATAAGGGTGGTGTTTTCTTTGTCCACGATCAGTTTCTTGGCACGGCCGAGATCGGACAGCTCGAGTTTTTCGAGGTCAATGCCCAGCTCTTCCATGATGGCGCGACCGCCCGTGAGCGAAGCAATATCTTCGAGCATGGCTTTGCGACGATCACCAAAGCCCGGTGCTTTGATCGCACAGACTTTAAGAACGCCACGCAGTCGGTTGACCACGAGGGTGGCGAGTGCTTCGCCGTCGATGTCTTCAGCGATGATGAGGAGTGCTTTGCCCTGCTCCGCGATTTTGCCGAGGATGGGGACGAGGTCTTTGGCGCTGGAGATTTTCTTTTCGTGGATCAGCACATAAGCGTCTTCGAGGACGGCTTCCATGGTTGCCTGGTCGGTCACGAAGTGAGGGCTGAGATAGCCTTTGTCGAACTGCATGCCTTCGACGAGTTCAACGTGGGTTTCGAGGCTTTGGCCTTCTTCAACGGTGATGACACCATCTTTACCAACTTTGTCCATGGCCTGAGCGATGATTTCACCGATCTGACGGTCTTGGTTGGCGGCACAAGTGCCGACTTGCGCGATTTCTTCGCTGGACTTGATGGGTTTGGACATCTTGTGCAGTGCAGCGATGATTGCGTCGACCGCTTGGTCCACGCCTCGTTTGATGAGGTTGGGGTTGCCGCCGGCGGTGATGTTTTTGAGGCCTTCGGTGAAGATCGCTTCAGCGTAGATGGTGGCGGTGGTGGTGCCATCGCCAGCGTCTTTGGAGCTTTTTGAAGCAACTTCTTTGACCATCTGGGCTCCGATGTTTTCCAGTGGGTTTTCCAGTTCGATTTCTTTGGCAACGCTGACGCCGTCTTTGGTGACGGTTGGGGAGCCGAAGGATTTTTCAAGGATCACGACACGACCCGAAGGGCCGAGGGTGATTTTGACGGCTCGGGCGAGCTTGGCGACGCCGCGGCGAATTGCTTCGCGGGCCTCTTGATCAAATTTAATGGTTTTAGCAGCCATAATGCTGTTTCTCCTGTAAAGGTTTTATATTGCGTGGATAGAAGAATCCGGGGGTTGGTATTTCGTATGAAATTTAGCCGACCACTGCAAGGATGTCGTCTTCGGTCATAATGAGATAGTCTTCGCCATCGATTTTCAGCTCGGTTCCACCCCATTTACCGATCAGAACGGTATTGCCTTTTTCGACTTGGAATGGAGCGCGTTCGCCGTTGTCGAGAACTTTGCCGTCACCAACTGCGACGATGGTGGCTTCTTGGGGCTTTTCTTTGGCGGACTGTGGCAAGTAGATGCCAGATTCGGTCTGTTCTTGGGCTGCGACGCGTTGGACAAGAATCTTGTCGCCTAGGGGTCGTACTTTCATGCTTCGATCTCCTTTGGTTTTGCCTTGCTTTCAACAAGGCGAAATATTTCAATAAAAAACAAGTTAACAAATAGGTTTGGGCCCGCCCGCATCAGGCCAGCTACCTTCGTACACACGATCTACAAGTCGTTGAAAAACAAGCAACATTTCATTGAGGCTGACCGGTCGATTCAGTACGCTGAACGCTCCAGCTTTGAGGGCAAGGTTCAGCACGCGGCCGGCTTGGGCCTGATCGAACATCGGGCTGGTTACCACGATGAACGGCGGACGGTTGGGCAAGCGACCCAAAAGCTCCAAGAGCCATGCCGTATTGGTCTGTCCCGTGGCGTCAATGGGGGTATTCATGTCAATGACCGCTGCATGGATTGCATAGGTCTGAGCAAAATCAATTGCCTCGCGGCCGGTGCGTGCCAAATGGGTGTGAACCCCCTGGGGCTCAAGCAGCCTTGAAAGCTGTTGGCACCAATGTCCATCGCCGCGTGGCCGGTCTTCGGTCAGCAGCACATTGAGGCGGGTCGATTTGTCCAGATGTAGCGTGGTCATGACAGAGGTTCTTGTTGCAAGGATGATGCCGTGGCACAGGAATTAAAAATGAAGAAAGTCTTGTATTTAAACCGTTGTCAGTCCATAATTTGAAGTGGTTTGCCTTTGTTTGAAAAAGGAGCCTTTTTTTTCCACAGTCTGCCATGAATGTACAAGGCCTGTGGCCTGGGGTGTCGTTCTGGCAGACCGCTCGGATCAGCTTCGGAGCATTGCTTGATGATTTAGATGTGAACTGGGGGTGTTCTAGATCGCTGGTGACCGTATAATTCATAAAAGACATTTGTGTCTTTTGTCGTAAGTTCTCATTTCAACATTTTTTTCAGAAGGTAGGAAAGCATCATGCCTAAGTACACCACCGAGGAGATTCGCAATGTTGCCATGGTCGGTCACGGGGGGAGTGGCAAAACCATGTTGGTCGAGGCCATTCTCCATCAAACCGCAAAAATCGGCCACATGGGTAGTATCGAACGAGGCGACACGGTTTGCGATTTTGATCCGCTGGAAAAAAAACACCAACATTCACTCAGCTCCTCTATCGTGAGTTGTGATTACAACCAAAAGCATTTGAATCTCATTGACACGCCCGGATTCCCCGATTTCATGGGGCATGCCCTGAGCGTCCTGCCTGCCGTCGAAAGCGTGGGCATTGTCATCAACGCCCACAACGGCATCGAAATGATGACCCGACGCATGATGGACCAAGCCATCGAACGAAAACTTTGCCGCTTTATCGTGGTGAATAAAATTGATCAAGACAATGTGGATTTGCCCGCCTTGCTTTCTCAAATCCAAGAGACCTTCGGCTCTGAATGCCTCCCCATCAACCTTCCTTCAGACAACGGCAAAGAAGTCGTCGATGTCTTTAACAAAGCCGACGGCAAAGTTGACTTCTCCTCTGTCGAAGAAGCACACACCGCCCTCATCGATCAAATCGTTGAAGTTGATGAAGATTTGATGACGCAATACCTCGAGACCGGCGAAGTCAGTTCCGACCAATTGCACGCGCCGTTTGAAAAAGCGCTCCGTGAAGGGCACCTCATCCCCGTACTCTTTACGTCAGCCCACACCGGCGCGGGCGTGGATGCGTTGTTGGATTTCCTGGTTTACATGGCACCGAATCCCAAAGAAGGCAATCCACGCCCCTTTACCAAAGGCGAAGGCGACGATGTGACCGAATTTCATGCAGAGCCAGAGGAGTCCAAACATGTGATTGCCCATGTATTCAAAGTTACCGTCGATCCCTTCGTCGGAAGGCTAGGCGTTTTTCGTATCCATCAAGGACGCATCACCAAAGATTCTCAACTTTTCATCGGCCGCAACCGCAAAGCCATCCGCGTGGCGCACTTGTTCAAACTCGATGGCAATGCTCATGCAGAAGTGGATGCAGGGATTCCAGGTGATATATGTGCGTTGTCAAAAGTGGAAGATTTGGACTTTGATTGTGTGCTGCATGACGATGTGGAGGATGCAGCGATCCATTTGAAGCCGTTGAACTTCCCCACGCCGATGTTCGGCCTGGCCATTGATGCTAAAAGTCGAGGCGAGGAGCAAAAAATCGCCAAAGCCTTGACCGCGGCCACTTCAGAAGACCCTTGTTTGACGGTCGAACGCAACAGCGGAACCAAAGAAACGGTGATGAATGGCCTCGGCTCGCTGCACCTACGTATCGTGCAAGAGAAAATTTTGAACCGGTTTGGTGTTGAAATGGAAACCCGTCCACCGAAGATTGCGTATCGCGAAACCATCGCAAGTGAGGCCCAAGGTCATCACCGACATAAGAAACAATCAGGGGGTGCAGGACAGTTCGGCGAAGTTTATTTAAAAATTGAACCGCTTGAACGCGGGAGCGGCTTTGAATTTTCCAATGATATCTTCGGCGGATCCATTCCTTCGCAATTTATTCCTGCGATTGAAAAAGGTGTACGCCAAATAATGGAAGACGGTTGTATCGCAGGCTATGCCATGCAAGACATCAAAGTCAGTGTGTACGATGGCAAACATCATCCGGTGGACTCCAAAGAAGTCGCCTTTGTCGCCGCTGCCAAACGCGCGTTTGTAGAGGCAGTTCAAAAGGCCAAGCCCACCGTGCTCGAACCACTCGTTGATCTCGAAATCACTGTACCTGAAGCGAATATGGGCGATATCGCCGGCGATTTGTCCGGCCGACGCGGCCGTATTTTGGGGACCGATACACTGCCGGGGAACATGTTAAGCATCCACGCATTAGCGCCGTTGTCCGAGTTAAATAACTATCAGTCACAAGTGAAATCGGTGACCGGCGGCGTGGGTTCTTACACCATGGAATTGAGTCATTACGAAGCGGTGCCTCGCAATGTTCAACAGCAAATTGTGTCGAAATACAAGCCTCGTGATGAGGAAGATTAAGCTTCTTTAAAAATTGTTTGCACGAATGTTCAAGATGATCCATGTTCATGGTCGATAAAAATCGCATTGGTAATCATATTTTTTCTATTGACTTACCAACCATCACAGCGTTTAATTGAAACATGTTCTGAGGACGTTCTCGAAAGGATGAGCCATGGCGAAGAAAAAAGCAACGAAAAAAGCGGCTAAGAAAAAAGTCGCAAAGAAAAAGGTAGCTAAAAAAGCAGTTGCCAAAAAAGCAGTTGCCAAAAAAGCGACAAAGAAAAAAGTAGCCAAGAAAAAGGCTGCGAAGAAAGTAACGAAAAAGAAAGTAGCCAAGAAGAAGGTTGCTAAAAAGGCAACCAAGAAAAAGGCCGCGAAGAAAGTAACCAAGAAAAAGGTTACGAAGAAGAAAGTTGCCAAAAAAGCAACCAAGAAAAAAGTGGCTAAAAAGAAAGTAGCGAAGAAAAAGGTTGCTAAGAAAGTAACCAAGAAGAAGGTGGCCAAGAAGAAAGCGGCTAAAAAGCGACGCTAAGTTAATTGTGTCGGGTGAAAGCTCGGCTGTGTAAAATTCCCCTGCTGGGGGCGCCGTGCTTTCCAGGCTGTTCCCGCTAGAGACTAAATTCAAAGAGCCATCTCAGAGCAAATATGAGGCGTTCCCTTACGGGGGAACGCCTTTTTTTTTGAGTGATCAATGGTCTGTTGTCAGTCAGAAAAGAGGCTAAAAAAACGAGGTACAGTCACGGATGGGTGTAAAAAGTACGCTGTTTACGCAGTGACATCCATGATGAGCACGGTCAGGTCGTCGAGTTGGTTCAGTGAGCCAACTTGTTGATCAATTCGTTTTTTGAGTTCGATGATCGCTTCGGTTGCGGTGCCTTTTTTCATGGCATAAAGCTCTTGAATGTAATCGGGGTTCATCGGTTCATCAGGATTGCCAAAGGCCAATTCAAAGCCATCAGAGTGAAGCAGCAAACGATCGCCCACCTCTAGGGTCAGTGTGGTTAATTCAAAGGGATCTTCATCGGTGACACCGAGCATGGGGCCTTGCAGTTCAATGCTTTGAATGTCGCCGTTGACTTTGATGATAATCGGTGGTGGATGGATCGAATGAGCCAGTCGCAGCACGCGTGTCTGGGTGTTGTAGCTGCCGATGCAGATGGTGGCAAAGTTGAAGGTGTCGAGATCTCGCTCAAGGATGTCCGCATTGACACCGGCGAGTATTTTTTCGGGCGAGATGACGACATCCTGGCCAACAATTGATTCGCTGAGTGTGAGCGCATGTTTGAGAAACATGGTCATCATGGCGGCTGGCGCACCATGGCCCACCGCGTCGGCAATAAAAAAGCTCACGTCATGTGAGCCGATTTTTTGCACATCATAAATATCACCACTGACATAAAACGCAGGTTGAAACAGGACATGAAAGTCGAGGCCTGGGATTTGTGGCAGTTTTTTGGGCAGAAACAGCTTCTGCATCTTGGCTGCCAACTGCATTTCTTCATCTAGTTTTTGAACTTGATTGACCAGATTGGATTGCAGGCGTTGGGCGAAGTCCATTTCCTGTTCCAGTTGATGGACTTCTTCTTGGAGTCGGTCCATTTCAGATTGTGTGCAAAGGGAGTCGGTCATGGAAGGTCAAAAATCCAAATTTAGAGAAATCGAATGCCGATATCGAAGTGTTGTCCTGCGAGATGGCTGCATCGGGTGACGATGCCTAGAATTTTCAAGGATGATTTGAGAGTGATACCTACGCGTGCGCCTATTTGGGGTTTGAATTGGCTGATAAATGCCAAGCCACCTTTGGAGAGATCGCGTGCGACAGCTTGCTGGGTGGGTGAGCCATCCAGTGAATCGACGGCAATGGGCTCGGTAAAGACCACGCGTGTATGCTGACGTTGGCGTGCTTCTTTGTCGTCTTCGATATCGTCTAGGATTTCCAACGAGGCCATCAGTTCTTCGAGGGCTTGGGCTTGTTGTTCTAGCGTGGCATAGGTGGATTGTTCAGAAACATCTGGGGTGAGGAATCGACAGCCGATCTGTGCAATTTCATCATCCAGTTCCGCAGTGCGGCAAACTTCGGCGGGGAGGTAAATATGCCCCTCGTCGGTTTGCATTTCAATCATGATGCGCGTGGCAGTGTCCAAAGGCGGATGCATCAGACGGATGCCGCCGGTTGAAAGATCCATGGCCACGGAGTCGAAAGCGGTTTCCCAGTCAATGGCATTGTTGCTTCCCAGAGGTGCCACGCGGATTGAGGTCGAGGTTTGGGTACGAGGTTCTTGGCGTTGTTCGTGGCCGGGCTTGTGGAGGATAAATTGAATTTGTCGTCCATTTTGGGCCCAGCTGACTTCGTCGACAAAGGCTTGGATCAGTAGGATGCCCCGGCCGCTGAGCAATTCGGTATCAGGGTCATCTTCATTGAGTTGTTTGAGCAGGGTTGAAGCATCAAAGCCGTTGCCTTGGTCGGTGATGGTCCAGATGCAGGATTGACCATCATAATGCACGCGAATATCCACGGGCTTGTCGGTGATTTCAGATTGACTGGAGCAGCGGGCCAGTGCTTTGGCAAAGGCGTCACCTTCTTCTTTGAGGTGAGAGCTGATGCCCATGTTGCCATGGACGATGGCATTGGTCAGCACTTCGGTGAGCACAATAGACAGGCGTGAGAGCCGATCTGTATCACAGATGCCCCAGGTTTCGGTTCGTGGAAGGAGATAGTCAATGGCCTTTTGCACCCATTCAATACGACTGGGAATAGACAAGTGCTCGTGCTGGGAAACCACCACATCTGCTAAATCGAGCATGTGATTCGGATGAGTCATGACAAAACCTTTACAAATCTGTCATCGGCCAATTTGAAATGTAAATGAAGCTTCCCCGGAAGTTTTCAGAGATTTTTGAAGCGAAATGAACAGCCACAAAAAATACAAAAAGAGACAAAAAAGAGAAAGGGTCGCTTGATTACCACGCAGGTTGCGTGAAAGTTTCTTGGGGCCAAAGCCTCTGATTTTAAATGGCATCATGCTTGAGATACCGGCTTCAAATGAACGGCAAGGGGGTGATATTTTATCATTGCCCAGTTGTTTGGTCTTTGTATTGCAGCATGTGTTTTAACCGCTGCCGATGAATTCACCACATTCTAGAACTTGTTATTTCAGCAAATCAGGGCGTTTTTCGGCTGTGCGAAGTCGGGATTGTTCCAAACGCCAAGCTTCAATGCGGGCATGATGTCCGCTAAGTAGTGTTGGCGGGACTTCCATGTCCATCCAGACCGGCGGTCGGGTGTAGTGTGGGCAATCGAGCAATCGCTTTGCACCCGGTGAAAAACTTTCAAAGTCCGCAGAGGTTTCATCTCCGAGGACTCCAGGCAGCAAACGAACCACCGCATCGACGAGTGTCATCGCAGGCAACTCTCCGCCGCTGAGAACATAATCACCCATGCTGATCTGCAAGGGGTCCAGTTGGGTAATGACTCGTTCGTCGAGTCCTTCATAGTGGCCTGCAATGAGGAGCAGTCGCGGCTCCTTGGCCAGTTCTTCGACGAGTGGTTGGGTGAGTGGGATTCCCTGAGGCGTCATCAAAATGCGTCGGGCAGGGGCTATATCTTCTTGTTCCACAGCCATGACCGCGTCCCAGATGGGTTGGCATTGCATGACCATGCCTGGCCCGCCGCCGTAGGGCGGTTTGTCCACACTGCGGTGTTTATCGGTTGCAAACTTGCGGATATCGGTGAGGTGATAACTTGCTGGTGGCGAGCCTTGGTGCAGTTGGGGGTCTGCAGCTCGTTTGAGGATGCTCGTATTGAGCACACTGGCGAACATATCTGGAAACAGGCTTAGAATATCAAATCGCATGAGACACCCCATTGAAAAGTGTCACGGAGATAGCATTGAAAATAGCCGCAAGCAAACCAGTTTCCCAGTGCTTTCGGCTAAAAACAATCCGAATACCAAAAATTTCCCAACAGGACTTCCGAGAAAGTCTAAGCACCTCGAAGGAAACTTCTGGGGAGGGGACTCCCAAGAGCGTCATATTCACCAAGGGCCAACTTCCGGGGGTTCCGGGGGGGGGGGTTACTTGGCAGGAATGATTTCGGCTTTACGGAGCAGGCTTCGGACTGTCTCTGAAGGCTGAGCCCCCACGCTGAGCCAGTATTGAATCCGTTCGCCGTTGAGCTTCAGAGCCTTGGCATCATCTTTTTCAATTGGGTTGTAGTAGCCCAATTCCTCGATGGCAACACCATTGCGAGGCGTTCGTTTGTCCATTGCACACAAACGGTAGAACGGACTATGGCGACGGCCAAAACGTTTTAAGCGAAGTCGAACCACGGATTTATCTCCAAATACCATCACGAAACAAGTTTACTGTTCAGACCCACCGCCTGAAGCAGAATCGAAGAGCTTACCGTGGGCTGGTGTCAATGTAAAGTCTGGTTTGTCAAATTTTGTTGGATTTTTTAGGAAGCTTTACAATAGAGTGTTGTGAAGGGGGCTTGTGTGGGACAGAAAACCGGGGGTGGCGTATGATGTGAACGCCTGTTTTGAAAAGAGGTTGATCCTATGAAATCCGTTCTTTTTGTATGCTTGGGTAATATTTGCCGTTCACCTGCTGCTGAGGGGGTGATGCGTCAATGGGCCATGGATCAGAAGGTGGCTGACAAGCTCATCATTGATTCAGCAGGCACGGGTGATTGGCATGTGGGCAGCAAGCCTGACGCTCGCATGAGGCAGGCAGCTCAAAAACGTGGGTTATCCCTAGAAAGTCGCGGGCGACAAGTTTCCCTTGAAGATTTTACGCGGTTTGATCTGATCGTGGCAATGGACCGGGACAACGTTCGCAACCTTCAATTGATGGGGTGCAAGGGTTCAAATCTCCATTTACTGGGCGAGTTTTTGCCTGAATCCCCCGGTCCCCCCGGTCCCCCCGAATCCCCCGAATCGCCTTTGGACGTGCCTGACCCGTACTACGGCGGGCCTGATGGTTTTGATCATGTCCTAGACATGCTCGACGCAGCTTGTCCGGTGATCGGCCACACACTTTTATCCTTATGAACAAGGCAACCCTTGAGGCAGTGCAGAAACGGATTGCCTCCCAAACAGGCGATTCAACCACGATTGATCGCGTGGAGCCGGTGGGGGGTGGGTGCATCAATGACGCGGTTTGCGTGACGCTGACTGATGGGGCTTGTTTTTTTATCAAGCTCAATGAGCAGGCTCCCGATGGAATGTTTGAACGCGAAGCGGCTGGCCTTGAAGCATTGCGCAAGGCTCAGGCGATCCGCATTCCTCGTGTTCTGGGTACGGGTGGAAAAAAAAATAGCCCGGTACCCCCGTTTCTTGTCATGGAGCATATTGCGACCGGTCCGCAGCGTCCCTCTTTTTTCCGGTCTTTTGGCCAGCAATTTGCCCAATTGCACCTTGATACCCAACAAGACCGGTTTGGTTTTGATCAAGACAATTACCTCGGTTCAACTGCTCAACCCAACGGCTGGTCGGACGATTGGGTCACTTTTTGGCGGTCTTGTCGTTTGGGCCATCAATTAAAGCTGACCGAGCAGACAGGCCAAGCGACGACGGAGCTTTTGCAGCTAGGCAGGGTCTTGATGGAGCAATTGGAGGATTTGATTGGGGTACCGGGGGAAGATTCCGGGGGCGAGGGGGCTTGTCTTTTGCATGGGGATCTTTGGAGTGGGAATTTTTTGGCTGATTCCCAAGGCCAGCCAGTTTTGATAGACCCGGCTGTCTATTGGGGTTGTCGCGAGGCTGATTTGGCGATGACCACGCTGTTTGGTGGCTTTCCACAAGCCTTTTACGAGGGGTATGCAGAGGTTTGGCCTCTGGCCCCGGGAGCTGACCGTCGCATGGCGGTTTATCAGCTTTATCACCTGCTGAATCATCTCAATTTGTTTGGTCAGGGTTATTACCAGCAATGTCTGGGCTTGTTGCGGACTTTGGTGCAGTAGGCAAAGGCTACTTCTGAGGGGGTTGGGGAGCCATCAGGGCCATCGCATCTAAATCATGCCTTTCACAATTTTGAGCAGGTAATCGTGATTCCATCCACATTGGAGGCGTTTTGATTGAATGCCCACCTTCAACGTCTTCTCGTTTTTCAATAAATTCTGACTGAATCGTCGCA
>JAJRRC010000041.1 GCA_024279865.1 Planctomycetota bacterium
CCCCCCCGGAAGTTGGCCCTTGGTGAACACAAAGCTCTTGGGAATCCCCCCCCGGAAGTTGGCCCTTGGTGAACACAAAGCTCTTGGGAATCCCCCCCGGAAGTTGGCCCTTGGTGAACCTCAAGCCTTTGGTGTCCCTACCCCGGAAGTTTTTCCTTGGCAAGTTTTGGGTCGAGGGGTTTAATTTTTTCGGACGGGCAAGTTATTTGGTTGTGGCTGGCATTGGCGGGATGTATCATCCCAAAAATCACCGATCACCGGGAGACACGGCTTTCATAGTTTCTTACTGATAGCTTTTTAAAAAAACAACCCCAGAAGTGCCGTTTTGGCTGCTTCTGGGGTTGGGTTGTTTGATGGCTTTGTGTTTGGAGGTTCTTTTGGACTTGCTTTTACTTCAGCACAATGCGATAAACGTTAGTGCGGTCAGTAAGATCACACGCTTTCGAAAGTTTGAGGCTGAGGAAGCGTGCCACTGAACAAGATTCATTGTCATATACTGCATCATGGCTCGGTTCTCCGTAAAAGCAATGAACTTAGTTCAATCGGCGTGCCAAAAACAAGAATGCTTGTGTTTGGTGTCTGTAAGTTCATGTCCAACATTTGTTTAAGTCAGAAAATAATGTCTTTTCAAAACAATTTAAAAACTCGAATGTGGTTCAAACGCAACATGGCGTTGCTGTTGATGTGGAGTTTGTTCACCCCGTTGGCGGTGGATGGTCAAACGGTGGTGGTTCCCAATGGCCAGCCACAAGCAGATCAGGCCGTTACTTCAGCCAAGCAGGCAGCATTACCGAGGGAATTACCGGGGGCACTTCCGGGGGCGGGGGTGGATTGGGCCGATGCTGGGGTGATTTACGATTTGATTGGTCGTTGGGTGCGAGATGGGCGTGTGGGATTGCCTGGTCCGCAAACGCATTTGGTCACCAACTTCGGGGGCATGCGGGTGACCTTGCGGTGGATGGGAAAAACCTATGGCATCGGGGACAGTCTTGTCGAGCCAGCCAAGCAAATTCCCGGGCATAAGTTTGACCTGCTGCATCACGCTCGTAACAGCACCACGGCTGCTTTGCGAATGCTTCGGTCACGGCTACCCCAATGGTCCACGATGTCTGCTGGACAAAGAGCGTCTATCTTGGTTGATTTGCAGATTGCGCGTACGGCAAAGCCGTTGCCCATGCGGTCGGACCGCCCGACAGCCCTTTTTTCGCCTGGGTTTCATGGCTTAATTCTGACCGCCCCGCATAACCATCATGCCTGGAGTTGGCCTGCAACGAACCTGAGTATGAATTTAAGTCCTCAAAGCCAGCTTTGGACCTTGCTACGGGAACTGGGCTATGAGCCTGATTTTAAAACCGTGCTCGCCAAGGCTCAGACGTCGTTGCGATTTCATTGTTTTTCGGTGATCCATTTGGTGCAGCCGGCGGTAGATTTGCCGGTGACGCGATTGATCCGTGGGCAGGTGATTTTGCCGCCGATGTTGGATGGTCGTACGCTGACGGCTTTGACAGATCGCTTGGCAGGTCATTTGGCCCAGCGTCAACGAGATAACGGCACGATGGCTGGGACGTATCGGCCCACTGCCAACCGGTATGACCCGCTCGATGCAAACCTTGAACATCAAGCAATGGGTGCTTTTGCCATGGCCAAATGGGTACAGATGGATGTTTTAACCCGCGGTCCGGTGGAGGACCCTGTGGTGGCTAAGGCGATCAGGCAGGCAGTGAAATACCTGCTGGGTCAATTCGATGACCGAACCATTCGTCAATCGCCTGCTGCGGTGGCGTGGACGCTGCGAACGTTGGTGGCGGACCCGCAATTTTCGGATTACAAGCAACAACGCGATGAATTGGCTGCAGCGCTTGGCGGGCTTCAGCGGGAAGACGGAGCGTTTCTAATCAATCGTCGGGAAAAAACCAAGCCCGCTAAGTTGGCGGATCAGTTGTTGATTCTCAATAGTTTGATTGCGTATTTTGAACAGACACGCCAGGCAATGATTAAGCCGATTATAGACCGATCTGTTTTGTACTTGAACCAGACCAATCAGGCAGTTCCACTTCAAGCGATGGGGCTGGCTATCACGGCTGAGAAACGCTTGTCAAAATTGCAATGGGAGTCGGCTTTGACATTGTTGTCGTCATCGCAACTGGTTGATGTGATGCGCCAACTGCTTTTATATCATCAGGTGATGCAGGCTCCGCAAGTAGGTCCAAGTGATGTGGTGGGGGGGTTTGATCTGCGACCTAGACGGACGGACCTCCCGCCGACGCCTGATTGGCGGAGTGCTTATGGTCTTTGGCTTGTCGCTGGGGTGATGACCGATGAAAAGGTTGCTCGGAAACTGGGCCTCTCTGAAGCTGAACTGGTGGTGCGAGGTTCCATGGCCGCCCGTTTTCTGGCTCAATTGAGTTTTACCGAGCCTGCCTGTTTCTACGGCATGGGCCGTCAGGAGATGCAAGGCGGCATTCGCTTGACCCCTTGGCAGAATCTGATGCCCGTCCGCGCAACAGCCACCGCACTGCTCGCCTGCCTACACTTACGCCACGCATTGATAGTGTCTGAAAAATAAGCAGGCTTCAATGGCTCTTATTGAAAATGCCTAAAAAATAGGCAATGCTCTTTTTGGTTATTTAAATACCAAAAGGTATTTAAACTGTTTTTGCCCCATTTTTTTTAGGCAATGAACGACTTTTACAAGGGTCGGACTTGCATTAGGCACGAATTTTGCAATCCTATTCTTTCTTGACTGCGAATTACGCAACCCACAGGCATGGCCGGTGGGATTGATTAACGACACAACGTTTCACAACGTTTCACAACGTTTCACACAGAAAGGTGACAACCGTGACTCCACAAGATGTACTGAATCTGGCCAAAGAGAAGGGCGTAAAAGTCCTGGACCTTCGTTTTATGGACTTCCCTGGGATGTGGCAGAATACCTCCTATCCCATCAGCGAATTGACCCTCGAATGCTTTGAAGAAGGCTTCGGTTTTGACGGCTCTTCGATCCGTGGTTGGCAGGCCATCAATGAATCAGACATGCTGATCATTCCTCAGGCCGACACCGCTTTTATCGATCCATTCCTCAAGTACCCCACCCTTTGCCTCATCTGCAATATTGCTGACCCCATCACTGGTGCGGACTACACCCGTGACCCACGCAACATTGCTAAAAAAGCGGTTGAATATCTCAACGAAACCGGCATTGCCGACACCTGCTTCATCGGACCTGAAGCAGAATTCTTCCTCTTTGATGATGTGCGATACAACTCCAACGAACATGAGTCTTACTATCACATCGATTCGTGCGAAGGCGCTTGGAACACCGGCCGTAAAGAAGAAGGTGGCAACTCAGGTTATAAAGTACGCTACAAAGAAGGCTATTTCCCCGTGCCTCCCACCGATCAGTTGATGGACATCCGCACCGAAATGATGCTGCACATGCTCGACGCTGGTATCGACGTGGAATGCCATCACCACGAAGTCGCCTCCGGCGGCCAGTGCGAAATCGACATGCGATTCAGCCCATTGCTGGACATGGCAGATCAAATGATGAAGTACAAGTACATCGTCAAGAACACCGCTGCCAAGCATGGCATGAGCGCAACCTTTATGCCTAAGCCCATCTGGAACGACAACGGTTCAGGTATGCACACCCACTTGTCACTGTGGAAAAACGATCAGCCTTTGTTTGCTGGTGACGGCTACGCTGGCATGAGCGAAATGGCACTGCACGCCATCGGCGGCATCATCAAGCATGCTCGTTCCCTGATCGCTTTCACCAACCCTTCGACCAATAGCTATAAACGCTTGGTCCCCGGTTTTGAAGCACCTGTGAACTTGGCTATGAGCAGCCAGAACCGATCAGCTGCCATCCGCATCCCAATGTACAGCCCATCCCCCAAGGCCAAACGCTTTGAATTCCGCTGTCCAGACCCAAGCTGTAACCCATACCTTGCCTTCAGCGCTTTGCTCATGGCTGCCATCGATGGCATCCAGAACAAAATCGATCCAGGCAACCCATTGGACGTGAACATCTACGACCTGAGCCCTGAAGAAGCCCGCGACATCCCAACCACCCCAGGCTCACTCGAAGAAGCCCTCGGTGCATTGAACGATGACCACGATTACCTCCTCAAGGGTTCAGTCTTCACCCCAGACGTGGTCGATACTTGGATTGACTACAAAATGGAAAATGAAGTCAACGAACTCAAACAGCGACCTCATCCCCATGAATTCACCATGTATTACGATATTTAAATTTCAAGTTAATCAGTTGTCTGCTATCAGTTGTCAGTAAGAGCAGAATAGCCGCAATCGATTTTCCGTATTTAACCGTGGCAGTGTGAGTCAAGCTTGCACTGCCACGGTTTTTTTACGCAGGGCGATACACCGCTGTGCAGCCGGGGGCTTCGCCGACGCCGACGCTTTGAAGCTTTACGGCATCGGGTAACTGCGGGGCAATCGCCTCGGCTAACCACCACGCCACCCGCTCGGCAGTGGGATTCACCACCAGCTCACCTGTGCTATCAGCGAACGGCTCAACTTCATTGAGGTTTTTGTTGTGGACCGTGCCAAGCAACGCATCAAGCAACGGCTCAAGCTCATGAAAGTCCATGACCGTTTCCATCGCATCAAGCTGCTGCGACTCAACCACCACCGTCACCGCCCAATTGTGCCCATGGATGGTTTCATAAGAACCATCGGGCAAACGCAGCGCATGGGTTGCACAGAAAACACGTTCAATCTGAATTTCATACATGACAAACTCCAAGGACGCGCAAGCTGTTAGCTTGCGGCTATTTTCAAACGATCAACCGAATGATTGCTTAGTTGACCATTATTTTAGACACATGACACCAGCCGCAAGCATACTTGCTTGCGCGTCCCCACTTCCAAAAGGTTTCCAAGAGGCTTCCGGGGGGTTCCGGGGGGTTTCCGGGGGGGCTTCGGGGGAGCCGAGGGGAAAAATTCCGGGGGGGGGGATTTGGTTTGAACGCCTTGCTATTCTACACTTTGCCATTATGACTGAAAAAGAGCAAGCGCCCCTCATCGTCGGCATTGACCTGGGAACGACCAATAGCCTTGTCGCCTGGTGCGACCAAGCAGGCCCTCGCATTTTAGAAAATGCAGACCAAGCCCGTTCACTGCCCAGCGTGGTCCGCTTTGATAGCCAAGGAGAACCTCAGGCCATCGGGCAAGCGGCCCATGACCATGCAGTGGAATACCCCACAGAAACGGTCTTCAGCGTCAAGCGGCTGATGGGTCGTGGGATGGCTGATGTCCAGTCGGAGTTGGCTTATTTGCCTTATGAGGTGGTTGGGGGCGAACAGGACACCGCGCGGGTTCAAATCGGCGAAGCCGTGCTTTCACCCCAGCAGATTAGCGCGATCCTGTTACGCGAATTAAAAGAACAAGCAGAACAAGCCCTCGGCCAACCGGTTGAAAAAGCAGTGGTCACGGTGCCCGCGTATTTTGATGATGCCCAACGGCAAGCCACCCGCGATGCCGGCCGTATTGCCGGGCTGGACGTGGTGCGGATTGTCAATGAGCCCACAGCCGCTGCGTTGGCGTATGACCTGGGACGAGCCGAACCCCAGGCAGACGTTCATCTGAACACCAAGGTCAATCCAGAGGCTTGTACCACCCCCCCCCCGGAAGCCCCCCCGGAAGCCCCCCCGGAAGCCTCCCCGGAAGTGGCAGACGCGAAAGCAAGTGTGCTTGCGGCTATTTCCCCAGCCTCCATCATTGCAGTCTTTGACCTTGGCGGCGGCACGTTTGATGTGTCAATCCTTCGCCTCCAAAAAACCGAACAAGGCACCGTCGATCAAGTCCTCGCCACCGCGGGCGATACCCATCTCGGCGGTGACGACATTGACCGGGCGATTGTTGAATTGATCCAAAAAGAAATTCAAGAGCAGTTCGGCACAGACATCGCGTTTCCCCCCAGCACCCGACAAGCCTTTCGGCAATTTGCCGAGGCCACCAAAAAACAACTTTCCCAAGCCACCTCCGCGACCATCGAAGTGGACCTTGGTGAAGACCGTCTGTACCAACGAACACTCACACGTGAGGAATTGCAGACCTTTCTTGATCCATGGATTGATCGGGCGATGGTTTGCTGTCGTCAAGCAATCAAGAGTGCCAAACTCACAGCAGACAAAATTGACCGGGTGATTCTTGTCGGCGGGTCCACACGGATTCCGGCTGTCCGCCAAGCCGTCGCAGAATTGTTTGGAACCGATCCCTACACCGCGTTGAACCCTGACGAGGTGGTGGCATTGGGTGCGGCTGTTCAGGCATCCATTCTCGCAGGCGTGAACCGGGACCGACTGTTGCTCGATGTGATTCCGCTGTCCTTGGGTATTGAAACCTTGGGCGGAGCGGTCGCCAAACTCATCATGGCCAACAGCACCATCCCAGCCCGAGCGACCGAGCAATTCACCACCCATGCTGACGGCCAGACCAACGTTAAAATTCACGTCCTTCAAGGTGAACGCGAACTGGTCAAGGATTGTCGCAGCCTCGGCGAATTTGACCTGCAAGGCATCCCACCCATGCCCGGAGGCTTGCCCAAAATCGAAGTGACTTTCCTCGTCGATGCCAACGGCGTATTGAACGTCACCGCCATCGAAAGACGATCCGAAAAAGCAGCCCGCGTCCAAATGATCCCCAATCACGGCCTCACCCGCGCCGAAGTGGACCACATGGAGGCTCAAAGCCTCAAATACGCCCTTGAAGACATGACCGCTCATCAACTGATTGACCTGAGAAACCAAGCCCGACTGGACATTCGATCCATCAAACGACAACTCGACAAAGTCGGCGACCAACTACAACCAGAGCAACGACAGGACATTGAGCAAAAAGTAGAAAAAGTTCAAGCCTTCATCGCTCAGGCCAGTCCCGATGCCAATACTTTTCATGAGGCCATGGATGCCATGGACAAAGCCACCGTTCGCCTTGCTGAGCTGGCGATCAAGCAAACACTGGCAGAGCCCTAAACAGGCCTGGAAATAAGCCCAATAATCGGAATAATCCCAAAAGTCCGAATAAAATCCTTGTTTTGAACAAGTGATCGGGATATCCTTATAGATGAGGTACATTCGGTGGCAGTTCATTTGCCGCGACATTATTCATCCATTTGTTGATTGATCCTGCGACGTACATATCTAAAATTCAGCCAAGGTGGGCTGGGGGAAAATCGGGGAGGTTCCGGGGAGGTTCCGGGGGGGGTTGAAAAGTGATCGATACGAAACGGAGGTTCCACATGATTTACGTCCATGAAGCGCAACCCGAGAATTTGCGTTTGTTACGAATGCATTGGCAAAAAATCACGGATCTGCACATTGAAAAGTTATCTCGTGCGGACCCGATGTTGTACGATCGGTTCGAACGGGTTTCGATGGATTTGTTGCCTTGCTTGGCGACCTTGTTGGATGAGCATCATGATCGCTGCGCGCAAACTTTCGAGGCCACCATCCGTCGGGTCGTTCTGGAGCAGATGTTTGTTCTTGATTCGATGAATCATGAACCTAGCCAAGAAGATTTTGAAGACTTGGTTTTAATGCTGGTCAGTGCGTTGGAAACCGTGCGTCATCAATTGCTCACCGAAGGCCAGTGGTCTGAAAACCAATCGCCTCCCCAAATGTTCGGCTAGCGGATTTTGCACCAATATTTATCACCTTTGACTAGGTTGGTCGTTTAAAAATCAGCCGCACGCATACTGCGTGCGCGTCTGGCGAGTGAGAGGAAATGAGGGAAAATGCTCGAACGCTTTTAGTGCTTTGAACGCTTAAAACAAGATACCACGTCCAAAGGAAAACGGGAAAACTCAACTGTGATTGGTATAGCAGCGTTTTTTTTTAATAACGCCAAGTAAACCCGGTGAAAGATCGTACATCTTGAGCGGCGTTGTTGAGTCCAATCATCGTGCCGACGTCCCAGATGAGGTTGTCGGTTAACGCATTAGGTCAGGCCGGTGGAAAAGACGGCTTGGTAGGGGTGTCCGCTGGCAGTGGTCGCGGTGCCGATGTATTCGAAGTAGGCACCGAGGCGGCTTAAGAGGTCCACGCCCAGCACGGCCGTATGCACCCATTCAGTTTCATAATCGCCAGTGGCGTCATCGTAAACCGAGCCCACTTCGAGCATGAACCCAAGTCCCCAGGTTTCTGCGACATCCCAGCCATGGCTGAGGATCAGTCCACCTTCGACTTGGTTGTTGCTGAGGGTGGTATGGGTTGGGATTTTGATGAAAGGCATGATGCCAAAGGCAGTCTCTCCGCCATCGTTGCCCCAGATATTAATTTTCAAACGAGCGGTCACATCGCCCGTGTCGGTGATACTTGTGGGGGTAGTGCCTGTTGAGGCAGATTCTTCATGCACGACCAGAGGCATGATCAGTTGCAAATCGATTTGATTGGTTTAGTCCGACTTTGAAATTGGTATCCAAAATGGTGTAGGCATCGGTGCGTTCGCCGCGATCGTTGTCGTGCGCAAAATCAAAAAGGCTCACTTCCAATTGAAAGTGACCCGCATCGACGGTGTAGGGACTTTCGGTGCCGTCGGGTCGATCGGCACTGAGCGGCCGCATCTGGTCGATAGGGGTGGGATTGAAAAGCGTGTACTGGCGTTTGTCGGGGGTGGTCTCGCCCCCGACGGCAGCGGCAGTCAAAACAAGGCCAGCCAACACGGTTGTTGCCAAGGTGCGGGAAATCGAGGTCATGGGTTGCTTCCTGTGAATAGAGGGCCGAATTGCAATTTTTAGAACTATAATCATTTACTTTGAGTTGTCAAAATAAATAAATCGACCAGGCAAAATACCAGCAGGGCCTCTGGGGCGATATGATGGTGGCATCAAATATTTTCCACACCATTTTAACGGGTTTTTACTCATTGGCGGGCTTGTCTTAGGCATGTTGGCGGGCCCTTGGGGCTTGGGACGCATGGCACCTGACCAATATGCTCGGTGGTTTCCCAGTCCTTTGGCCATTCAATTGCAACTGGATACCATTGATCAAACGCGCGCCCGTCTTGGGGCCACGGGGGTAACCCCGGTCGCCTTGGTGGAGTATGACCATCAACGACAAGCCGAGCGAGACGAGCTTCAACAACAGCTTCAAAAAACACGTCACATCAAAGGCTATATGGATAGCCTGATTTTGGCGGTGGTTGTGTTGATGGTGTTTGAATTTTTACTCTCAAGTCAGGCTCCCCCCCAAGCGGTGATTCGTACAATGCGTTTTACCTTGCTGAGCTTGTGGCTCGCAGGATTATTGGCTCAGCCGTTTTTGTTTGCGGATATCTCCTTGGCAGTGGTGGGAATCGCAGTTGGGGTCGGTGTCTTGGCGATTTTTTTATTGTCCCCCCCCCCGGAAGCCCCCCCGGAAGCCCCCCCGGAAGCCCCCCCGGAAGCTCCCCCGGAAGTAACCCCGGCAATTTCCCCGGCAACGACTTCAAAAAAATCTCCGGTTTCATCTTTGAAATCTGATTCGGTATCTTCTGATAGTTTTACGAATCTCGGAGGGAAAAGGTGATGGCCAAGGAATCTTTTCCTCACAAACTCGATCTTTACCGCATGGCAGTGCAGCATCCCATGGCAGAAATTTCATTTTTGATGCGTGCATATGGGTGGGCCAATGAATCACGTGAGCCACGGATTTTACGGGAAGATTTTTCCGGGACCAGTGTGATTGCCATGACATGGTTATTGATGGACCCGGATCGACAAGCAATCGCCGTTGATTCACACGAGCCCACGTTGCAATGGGCTGAGCATTTGGCCAAAGAGGAGCTTGGTCACATCGCGGATCAGCTTCAGTTTTGTCATGGGGATGTGTTGTCCATTGCCCAGCCACAGGCAGATTTGATTGCAGCTTTAAATTTCAGCTCGTTTGGGTTTCATTGCCGTGAATCTTTGTTAGGGTATTTGAAGCATGCACGCACTTGTTTGAAGCCGGGGGGGGTGTTGGTTTTGGATGCGTATGGCGGACTTGGTGCGATGCGGATAGGCACCCAGAGCCGTATGGTGCAGCTACCGGGTGAGTTTTTAGAAAAATTTCCGGGGGCGCTTCCGGGGACGCTTCCGGGGGCCGGGGGGGCTTTTGAATATCAGTGGGAGCAAGCCAGTTTTGATGCCATGACCCATCGCACGGATTGTCGCATTCATTTTGTCATGGCTGACGGGACGGTTTATCGCAATGCTTTTCAGTACGATTGGCGATTGTGGACGCTGGTTGAATTGCAAGAATTATTAGCAGAAGCGAACTTTGGGCGTGTGACGGTGTGGTGTGACACGCTTTGTGAGGAGACTGGCCAAAGTGATGGTCTTTACGAACCTTTGGACCAGTTGCCGGCCCGTGAAGACTGGGTCGCCTACATCACGGCCGCTCAATAACGTAAGAGCTTGAAACTGGACCGTATCTGCGATACCAACTAAAGTAGCCAATCTCTTAATAGATGTACGAATAACCCAACCGGAAGGACTCACCATGAAGAATTTGAAGACAACTTTGACCTTGTTTTTATTAGGAATGATCGCGTTTAGCGCTCAAACCCAAGCTCAGAACGATACCGTTCGCCTCACAGCAGCTTTCCCCACGGGTAAAAAAACCACCAGTGTCATGCTGCTAGAAAAAACCGCACCCCGAAACGTGTGGCTCAACCGCAGTTTTTCCTATCAGTTAACCGTGACCAACATCACCGCCAATGTGCTGCGGGATGTGACGCTGACTGAAACCTTGGCCAAAGATTTTAAACTGGCCTCGACAAGCCCCAAAGCAACCACCTTGTCCAACGGCAAGCTGCGATGGAGCCTGGGCAACCTTGCTCCCAAAGCCTCCAAAACTTTCACCGTCACAGGCACCGCGTCAAAGCTCGGTGCTTTTGAAAACTGTGCGACCTTGGCTTATGACATGGGTGCTTGCTTGGCGATCAACGTTATTGAGCCAGCTTTGAAACTCACCAAGACCGCTCCTGACAAGGTGCTTTTGTGTGATACCATTCCCATGACCATCACCGTGACCAACACCGGCGTGGGTGCAGCTCGCAATGTCGTCATCACCGACGCACTGCCCAAAGGCATGACCACCACCGATGGTAAAACCAGCCTTAGCTACAACCTCGGATCACTTGCTGCGGGCCAAAGCCGTCAGTTCGATATCCTGGTCAAAGCTTCCAAGACCGGCTCCTTCACCAACAACGCAGTCGCCAAAGCCGACGGCGGGCTGACCGCAAACGCTTCAGCCAAAACCATCGTCTCCCAACCCGTGTTGACCATCACCAAAAAGGGACCTGCCAAACGATTTGAAGGTCGTCCCATCAAGTACAGCCTTCACGTGGCCAACACCGGCGATGGCGTGGCGAAAAAAGCAGTGGTCACCGACGTGATCCCTGCCGGAACCCGTGTGCTTAAGATCGGCCAAAACGGCACGCAAGTCGGCAACCAGGTTGTCTGGGAACTCGGCGATTTGGCTGTGGGCGCGTCACGTGACCTGACCTTGGCCTTGGTCGGAACCCGATTGGGACACATTAAAAACGTGGCGACCGTCAAGGCTTACTGTGCGACGGCAGTTGCTGCGACCGCCAAGACCGAAGTTGCAGGCATCCCTGCGATCCTCTTGGAACTCATCGACGAACAAGACCCCATCGAAATCGATGCCAATGTGACCTATATGATTCGCGTGACCAACCAGGGTTCACTCGCTGGCACGAACATCAATATTGCCACGATCCTCGAAAAAGCCATGGTTTACGTTTCTTCCACCGGTGCGACCAAGGGAACGGTTTCGGCTGATGGCCGCAGTGTGACCTTTGCTCCATTGGCGAGCTTGGCTCCGAAGAAGCAGGCTGTTTGGCGTGTGGTTGTCAAAGCAGCCCAGACCGGCGACGTGCGATTTGGCGTGTAGTTGACTTCCGACCAGATCAAGCGACCTGTACGTGAAACGGAATCCACCCACTTCTACGAATAATACCAATCATGTTTCAAACTTGTGCGTTTTGTTGTTCGCGGAGACTGAATTGACAAGACTTTGTAAAATTCTCAACGCGCCACAAAAAGATGCAATGCGTTTAAGTTTGTAGAAACAAAGACAATCAAATAATTGGCCGCAGCCCGATGTGTACGCATTGGGCTGCGGTTTTTTTTGGATGAACCAAGACGCCAGGTTGGGGCCAGAGGCATTGTGATGCGTTCATTCGTTACAAATGGAACCTTTGGATTTTGAATACTTTAAATGGACTAAGGTTCGGCCCGCTCTCTTTCGATAACAAAGGCAAGAGAGTGGGTCTATGCTTCAGCAAAAACTACAAACGTTTCTTCGTCATCCTGTCAAAGCCGTGCAACATCGTTTTCACGTGAGCGCGCTGGAAATGCAGCACGCCCTAGCGGCACGCAATACCAAAATCCATGATCAGCCCGTGTTTGTTCTGGGGAATCAAAAGTCAGGTACCACCATTCTCGCTGCGTTGCTCGCCAAAGCTTCAGGCCGGGACGTGACACTGGACCTCGATCATTTTAATAACAATTACAGCAACTACGATGAAATTTTTAACCGTCAATTATCTTTTCGTCGGTTCTTGGAAATGAATCGGCAGGAATTTTCCAAACCGATTATCAAAGAGCCGAATCTGACGCATTTTTTTCCGGAGCTGAAAATTTTTTTCCCATTGGCTCGCTTTACTATGGTCATCCGTGATCCACGCGATAACATTCGGAGCATTCTCAATCGCTTTGATTTGCCAGGCAATCAGCAAGAACTCACTGCAGAACAACAAAAACGTCTGATTGGCCCTTGGCCTTTGGTTTTTGATGGTTCATGGGTTGGGTTGTTGGCAGAGAATTATATTCAGATGCTTGCTCAGCGGTGGGCTTTGTTTGCCGAGTTGTATTTGGAGAACCAGCAAGAAATTGCCTTGTGTCGTTATGAGGATTTCCTTGCGGATAAAGTAGGGGCGGTCCACCGACTGGCTGAGGCTGCGGGCATCATTGTTTCCAATGACATTCGGGCTGATGTGGATACCCAGTATCAATCCAAAGGCAAGCGAGAGGTGGAATGGGCGGGCTTTTTTGGAAAAACCAACCTGCAAGCCATCAATGATATTTGTGAGCCTGCGATGAGGCGTTTGAATTACGCAATGGACAAGACGGGGATTAAGCCTTTGGTCTGTCCTTTGACGAAGGCTTCAAAATTTCCCAAAGTATCTGGCACGCTTGAAGCTCTTTGAATTTTTATCTGAAAATAGTCCAGACGATCAGGCTTAGCATGAAGGCCAAGATCGCAATGACCCACCATGGCAATCCCAGGTCAGGCAATCGGCTGGCATGTTTGGGTTCTTGTGTGAAATGGCGAGCTTGAACATTGGTGAGTTTCATGCGGGCATTGATTGCCCAGCCGGACCCTTCGAGGATGGAGCTTAAATCTCGTTGCCGCAGTTTGATGGCTGCTAAAACAGCAATGGGAATCAAGACCGCCACCAAGGCTGCCAGCAAACCACCCAGCGATTTCAAAACGCCATAATCCAAAACGGTTTTTGTAATGTACGCCAGTGAAGAACCGATGGCCGCCAACGCAACCCCGCCGCCGGCGAGCATACTCCCCGCCATCATCGCTCCTCCCCCGGACATTCCCCCAGAACCCCCCCCGGAAAGTCCTGTGGTTGTCTCGGTGGCATGGGTTTGGTTCAAGGTTGACTGGGTGGCTGAGTCAAGTTTCTTTTCAGCAGCGGTGGTCATTTTTTCAATCTTGCCGCTGATGAGTGTGGCAATGCGTTTGAAGGGCGCGACGAGTGCTTCGGTGAGGCTAATGGGGTTTTCCACAATATGTACGACGACGGCGTGATGTTCGTGGCCGCGTAGGTCATGAAAAATACCACGTTTACCGACGGAGAGGCTTCCTTTGCCGCCAGCGGTGATGGGAAACGCCAAGTCCAAGTCGTCCCCCACACGCACATACAACACAAAAATATCACTTTGACTGGTGGCTTTGATATGACTGGCTCGGTCCGGCACGCCGATGGCCATGTTAAAACAGCGGCCGTCCATGATGAGCGTGCCATGTTCAAATATGGCACGGCTGGCGGGGTCGTACAAATGCGGAAAGCTCACAAAATTGTTGGCGAGATTTAAGAGATGTCCTTGGTACAAGGCCAATTTTTCGACCAGTCGAATATCCGCCAACTCCACAGCCGTCTCATGGCTTGAGGCAATCAACGCTCGCAAGGGGTCAAAAAATCCATCTGCCAAATCGCTTTTCAGTTGTTCAGAGTCATAACTGAGCAGGGTCGCAGCAGGTTTTTTTTGGAGCCACGCGTCGTAGTTGCCAAAGAGATGACAGACCTGTTGCCATTGATCCAAAGACAAGCCCGGCTCCTGGTCCATGTCCAAGGGCTTGAGGACCTGCTCACGAAAAGCATACAGGGATGGACGGTATGCCTGATTGATGACCGCGTCTTGTTTTAAAAGATTGTCCGCTGTGGGCGTGGCGATGGATTGTTGGCGAAGCAAGGCCAAGACAGATTGGGAGCTGTTGAAATCGGTGGCTTTGACTTCTGCGGCTTCTGGGCCGAAGTTTGCCGCGTAAGCCGGGTCGTGCGCCACGGCAAGGCATCGGCTGAAAAAATGATCCAGCGGTTCACGAATGGCGGTAAAAATTTGGTACGCAGTATCACCGTCATCGCCAAAAGGTGAAAGCTTGGATTTTGCCTCGGCCATTTGATCACGCCACGCCAAGCACTGCTTCGCTTCAGCAATGAATTGATTGAGCTGGGCAAGTCCCACGCCTTGTTGGCCACTGGGATGGGGTGATCCGCCGGTGACCTTGATGATCCGACGCATGGCATCGCCCATGGCTTCGTTGGGCAACGCAATGCCTGCTTCACTGACTTGGGCTTGCTGAGCTTGAATTTTGATTTTTCGGATGTCCGTCAGTAAAAGTTCACGATCATCGGGATGTCCAAGTTTGGCGAGCATTTTGCGAGCTTGGGCCAGGATTCGTTGCCCGTCAGTGTAGGTCGGGTCGATATGATTAAGAGACAGGGACGTGGACTGGGCGGTGATGCTTGTATGTATTTTGAGCTGTCCGGTGAGCCAACGCACAGCCTGTTTTAATTCAGCCGCGCCCAGTCGGCCGTCTTCATCGCAATCGATATACGATAGAAAAACATCATCGCAACGCAGTGATTGGATCGGCACGCTGGTCGCAATCCAATGCACTTCTTGCACCTCAGCGACGGCTGCCAAAGAGGCCGCATCGTGGATGTCCAGATGCCACACTCGTCCAATACATTTAAATCGTGTTCGGCTGATGAGTTTCATGTTTTTAATTATCCTCGGCGGCCTGAGCCAATGCAATTTTCAATGGGCCTAAGCCAAGTCCTTTTTGTGGGATTCTTTTTGATGGGGGGCTGGTGGTGGTTTGTGGATCGCTTGAAATCGCTTCCTCATCGGTTACACTGGCCCGCATGGCTAAAAAACAGCTCAGTTACGCGGATTCCGGGGTGGATATTGATGCCGGTGATCAGGCAGTGGATCGCATGAAGCACCACATTCGCCGAACCTATGGTCCACGCGTGCTGGGGAAGTTCGGCAGCTTTGCCGGCTGTTTTCGTTTGGACTACAACGAAAAATTATTCAAACGAAATTACCGTGACCCGGTCCTAGTTAGTTGTGCTGATGGTGTGGGGTCCAAGGTCATGCTGGCGATTCAGATGGGCATCCTAGATACCGTGGGTCAGGATTGCGTGGCCATGAACATCAATGACTTGATTGTTCAGGGCGCTGAGCCGTTGTTCTTTTTGGACTATCTGGGGATTCACTCGGTAGACCCCTTGGAAACTGAAAAAATTGTCAAAGGCATTGCCGACGGCTGCCAAATTGCAGATTGTTCACTCATCGGCGGGGAGACCGCTGAGTTGCCTGACATTTACAAGCCTGGCGATTTTGACCTGGCGGGCTTTTCCGTGGGCGTTTGTGAACTCAAACGGATGATTGATGGCTCACGCACCGAACCTGGCGATGTGATTCTGGGATTGACTTCCTCAGGCGTTCACTCCAACGGCTACTCCTTGGTCCGCGCGATCATCAAGCACGCCAAGCTGGATATCGAAAAATCTTACTCCCAGTTGAAAACGGACAAAGCGCTTGGCGAAGTTTTGCTCACACCCACGCGTATTTATTCTCGGCCGATCACTTCGATCCTCCGACGATATCAGACCAAACAGCCCATCAGCGCGATGAGCCACATCACCGGCGGCGGGTTGCCTGGCAATGTGCATCGAACCCTTGGGGATCATGTCGATGCCAAGCTCAATCTCAAAGCATGGACCGTGCCACCGATTTTCAAATTCCTGCAAAAGCAAGGCAACGTGAAAACCGCAGAAATGCTCCGCGTGTTCAATATGGGCATCGGCTATATTTTGATCGTTCGCCCTTGGTTCAGTGAATCCATTACCGCTCAGCTTCAGAAGCAGGGACAAGAAGTGGTCACCCTGGGCAAACTGGTTCGTGGCAGCGGCAAAGTTCGCTTGAAATAACCCCCCCCCCGGAACCTCCCCCCGGTACTCCCCCGGTATCCCCCCGGAATTTTACAGGCAGCCCCTCGAAGTCGCTATGGGTGCGTGGTGGATTTTGGCATGGTCAATCAAGCGGGAAGTTTTGAGGCCCCATTTTCTTCCTCCTGTAAACGTAACAATCCATACAAACAGACATAAGGGTTTGTAAGACCTTTTTTCGGGGTCATTTTCTCCCCAATGAGAGACTCTATCGGACGATAGATTGAGTAATGAAGGTGTCCGTACGTGCGGGCCGTCTGTGGCACTTGCCATGGGATGGGGGAAAGGCAGGAATCATTTTGCAGCTACGTCATTCTGTGGTTTTTAAATTGATGGCGAGTCTCGTGATTGGCGGGATTTGCGTCTCGGCTGGTTTGAGCGTGCTGGGGTTCCAACGCATCAACGCATTGGGGCAGATGCAGATTACCCAGCAAGCGGCCTTGACCACCCGGAATATGCAAACGGTCTTGCGAGGCCTCTTTTTTAGTACAGGCTCAAGGCATACGCCCACTTCACTGGAAATTCATCAAGCTCTTGGTCCGCTGTTGGGTTCGTCGTCGGTGGTGGCGGCTCGCATTAAAATCAATCGCCAAAAACCTGTGGTGCTTGGTCCGTGGCCGACGGAAGATTTGGATGAATTTCGTCTGTGGCCGTTGTCGGAGTATGCCGTGATAACGGGTACGGAAATTGATCTCGAACGGCGGACTTTGATCCAGGCTCCATTTCGTATAAATCGGCAAACAACGACATTGGAGGTTTTGGTTGATGGGCCGTCGGCGTTGTGGCAGGTGCGTGGACAAGTGCTGGACCAGATTGTGTTGCATTGGTTGTTCTTGGGGTTCATGTTGTTGCTGGGTTTGATTTGTTTACGCCGTTGGTTTTCCAGTCCATTGACTGAGCTGATGGGTTTGATTCAGGCACACACCGGCGCGGAGCCGTTTTATCGATTGGCCAAAGAAGACCGAACCGAATTTGCCCGTCTTGCCGAGGCGATTGCCGGGATGTTGACCCGTTTGGATACGACGACCCAGCGTTTACGCAAACGTGAGCGGGCGTTTGAAAATTTATATCAATCTGCACCGGCTCCCTTGGTGAGCTTGGACCTCCAAGGCAAAATTGTGGATGCCAATCAGCTAGCCGCCCAGATGCTGGGCATGGTCGACGAAAAAGAAATGATCGGCCAACAGATGTTCCAGTTTGTCAGGCCAGTCGATCAATCTTTACTCAAACATACCATTGACCGTCTCAATACCTATCAGTCTCCACGCTGTAACATCGAGCTGGGCAAGGGGCGTGATGTGGTGAACGTGGTTGTTGAATGTGCGGGCATGCGAGACGAACAGGGGTCTTTGATTCGCGTGCGTTTGGCGTTGCTGGATGTGAGTGAATTGCGGAATTTACAGTCAGAGCTTGAAGATCACAATCATTTAATGAAGTTGCTGATTAATCACATGTCCGATGGGATTGTGTTGATTGATCAGGACAATATCGTCGCGGCTTGTAATGAACGGCTCGCTTTGTTGTTGCACTCACAGCCTGATACGTTTGTGGGCAAGCCTTACGATGCAGATACGTTCTGGGATGAATTGGGTTTGGTGAATCGGGACGCGTTTCTTCGGCGGATCAAACAGGTGGCCGCGGAGCCCAATCGTGCGGTGCGTGAGCGCGTTGATACACGGGTGGGAACGTTTTTGTTCCAAGGCATTCCCGTGGTGGATCAAGAAAAACGAGCCACGGCTTGGTTGTGGGTGATGACAGACATTACCTCTCAAGTGAAAAGCCAGAAACTACTTGTTCAGCAAACCCAACAGCTTCAAGGTCTCAAGCAGCTTGGGCAAAAGCTCTTTGAAGTTTCCAGTACCGATGATTTGCTGACGCTGGTGGGAACTCAGTTGTTTGATATTTTCCATGTGGAAGCCATTGGTGTTGCGCTGCGTAGTACCAATCCCCAGGCCCGTAGCCGTCAGATCATTCATCGGGGCTCGATGTCTTGCTTGCTCAAACCCCATCAGGAATTGACGGTGGCCATTGAGCAAAACTTTATGCATCAGATTTTGTCCCAGCGAGAGGTTACCTGCTGGGCAGAAATGCCACGCTCGACACCTTGGGGGAAAGCTTTTACCCGAACCGGATTGACCTCGCTGGCGGCTTGCCCCTTGGTGGGTCATGCAGACCCGCAGGGTGTTCTCTGGATTGCTCGACGCG
Organism: Planctomycetota bacterium; assembly: GCA_024279865.1. Classification (GTDB taxonomy): domain Bacteria; phylum Planctomycetota; class Phycisphaerae; order Phycisphaerales; family Phycisphaeraceae; genus JAJRRC01. The sequence continues at coordinate 18,751 of JAJRRC010000041.1, forward strand.
GAGGCGAACACATTGAAAGGCATCACCTGTATCTGCTCGAAGCGCTCGCGCCACTGATCGCCAGCCGTTTGGAAATCGCCCAGTTGGGCAATCGTCTCAGTAGCCTGCAACTCACAGATCCGATCACAGGCTTACCCAACGAACAACATTTGCGGTACGAACTTGGCAAACGCCTCAAGGACCCCGAAGCCTTCAAAACGCCTTCGGCCCTGTGTGTGGTTCAGCTCGAAAACTTTGAAAAACTGTGCCAAGAGGTCGATACACAAACGTGGCATCGCCTGCTGAAACAAATCGGCATCAATCTTCGACGTCATGCCCGATCTTCCTGTATGGTTTGTCGATTGCCCGGAGCGAGATTTGCAGTCCTCTGCTCCCAGATGGATGAAAAGGGTGCGCAAATGGTGGCGCAACGATTGCAGCAAGCTGTTGCTCAATATCGTCCCAAACTCCCCGACGGCCACGCATGGCAACTACACGCGAGCTTGGGCATTGTCATGATCCCCCGTGATGGCTCTGATCCCAAAGAGCTTCTGCAATTGGCCCAAGACCGAGTTGAAGAAACGCTCTTGGCTGGCCATTTGGTCTGACCTCATGTTGCTCAAAATGAACTTGGGCCGTGTCTCGGTGTTGCTCAAACACCACATCCCCCATTTTTCAATGAATAAAAAGAAGCCTTCTTTTTAATTTGAAAAATCGTAAATAGTTTTGTCTTAGCAGCTTACAAGAAAAATTAAATAGAGATCTTTTTTTTTATCCAGTTGGCACGGAGGTTGTGATATACCTTTCTGTGTTTTGGGATATTTTAGTGAACAAAGGTTCACGTTATTGGCTATTTGAAAAAAAGAGATCAACCATGGATGAACAAAAATTTCAAGAAAAATTAGGCGAACTGATGGGCGAAATTTCAACATTGCCCAAAGATGAACGCGAACGCATGACGGCTCTGGCTCAAAAAACCCAACAACGTCAGCAAAAACTTCGCAAGACCGTACACGACCTACAGGAAAGCCTTGATTACCTGCGACTGTCCATTAAGTATTTGGTCTTTGATCTCGAAGCGACCCGTCGGGAAAATAGCTACCTGCGAAAAATGCTCGAAGAAGATCACGCAGACGGCAATGACTAAAACAGAAACAACGTTTGATACGCATTGCGTCTTTTTGTTGCGCGTTGAGCGTTTCATAAAGCCTTGTCAATTTCGTCTTCGCGAATAACCATTCGCACGAGTTTTTTTGGAATTGGTTTGATACGATTTTTAATCCGTGACGCTCTTAGGCAAAATATCCACGGTAACGGACACATCCCCGCGATGTGTCCGTTTTTTGTTTTGTTTTGTTTTTAGGGCGTTGATGACAGCCGGTAATCCAGCAGCAGGTCATCGTCGAGCCGTTGCGTGCGGACTAGTTGCAGGGGAAGCCCTTGGTCCATCCGCTTGCAAGACTTGCCTTGAGCGACGGACATGGCTGTCTCATCTGACAACAAGCGAGGGCAGACAAAGGCCAAAACCTGGTCGACGAGCTTTTGTTTGAGGAGGCCGCTGTAGATGCCTTGGCCCCCTTCGACGAAGAGATGGGTCATTTGGTGATGCTTGGCAAGCTGTTTGAGCAAGGTGCGTAGGGAAAGATGATTGGCTTTGTTTAAGGGGAGGCCGAGGAGTTCAACGCCTCGCTGGGTCAAACGTTTGGCTGTGGGAGAATCGAGCTGTTGTTTGTCGGTGACGAGGAGGAGGGGGGCTTGGTCTAGGCTTTGAACCAGTTTGCTTGTGAGGGGGATCTGTAATTGTTTATCAATAATGATACGGGTGGCGGTTCGGCGTTTGGGGACCTCTCTGGCGGTGAAAAGTGGGTCATCGGCAAGGACGGTTCCGATGCCCCCGAGGATGCCATCGACACGGCCTCGCCATTGATGGACGACGCGACGACTTTTTGGGCCGCTGATCCATTGGCTATGGCCTGTGGCGGTGGCGATGTAGCCGTCGAGTGTCTGGGCCCATTTGGCGGTGACCCAAGGCAAGCCTGTTTGGATGCGTTTGAGGTACGCTTCATTGAGAAATCGAGATTCAGCTTCGCAAAGACCCACCTCCACTTGCAGACCTTTGCGGCGGAGCAGGGCAATGCCTTGACCGCTGACCGCGTGGAAGGGATCTTTCATGGCAACGATGACGCGGCTGATGCCTGCATGCAGGAGGGCCTCGGTGCAGGGCGGGGTTTTGCCGTGATGACAGCACGGTTCGAGTGTGACGTAGCAGGTGGCATTTTTGGGATTGACTTTGCAGGATCGGATCGCTTGGACCTCTGCATGGGGTCCGCCGTGGTGTTGATGCCAACCTTCGCCGATGATTTTTCCCTTGGCGACGAGGACTGCGCCGACCATGGGGTTGGGCTCAACTTTGCCCCGTCCACGGGCTGCGAGGGTGATTGCTCGTTTCATAAAAGTGGTATCGAGGGCCTGAGCAAGGTTTGTCATGGCTTTATCATACCTTAACGGAAAATTTAATTTGATTGACAGTAGGTTTATGCCGGTTATTATTAAAAGCTACTGGATTTTTTGCCATTTTAAGGAGGCATTGTTCATGGGACGCAAAACACTTGCATTGGGAATGGCCCTGCTAGTTTGTTCAACGGGGTCTGCTTGGGCTGGTTCGAATGACGACGCATTGCAGGCTAAGGTACAACGCCTCGAAAATCTGGTGACTCAACAGTCTCACCAGATTCAACAGCTTCAATCAGCAGCCGGTGAAAACTGGCTCAGCGAACAACGTGCAGAGCAGGTTAAATCACTGGTCAGAGATGTTCTCGCTGACGCAGACACCCGCGCCAGTTTGCTCGAAAACGGCCTTAGTGCAGGCCACAACGGCAAAAACTTCTACCTTGCTTCTGAAGACGGCAACTTCCTGCTGGCGGTCAGAGGCTATATGCAGCTTCGCTATATTTTCAACTCACGTGACGGTGGACGTAATAATCCTGCCACCGGCCCGGCCGCGGCTCGTGCCCCTGGCGTCAGTGCCACCACCTTCGACAACGAAGAAGGCGGCTTTGAACTCTCTCGTGCCAAGCTGACCTTCTCAGGTCATGTGATTGACCCACGACTCCAATACTCCTTGGGTCTTAAAACCGATTCCAACTCCGGCGAAGTTTTGCTCGACCATGCAGTCTTCTGCTATGCCCTGACGAGCAACGTCAAAGTCTGGGGCGGTCAAACCAAAGCTGCCATGCTTCGTGAAGAAAATATCGAAGCAACCCATCAGTTGGCAGTGGACCGTTCACTGGTCAACGAAATGTTCTCCACCGGCTACGTCCAAGGCATCGGTGCCATCTGGACCGCCACTGAAGACCTGACCCTCCAAGCAGCACTGCACGATGGTTCACGCTCCGGCGAATCCGGCGATTTGGCCAATACCTCTAATCCAGGGATGTCCTTTGACTCAGATAGCACCGACTTTGCCATTGCTCTGCGAGCAGACTACAAAGTCTGGGGCGACTGGGAACAGGCCAAAGACTATTCCGCATGGTCAGGCGAAGAAAAAGCACTGTTCATCGGTGCAGCCTTCAACTGGGACAATGTCGAGCACGGCAGCACCGGTACCACCGCTCTGCATGACCTTGCTGATGATATTTTCACTTGGACCGTCGATGCTCAGCTCGAAGTCAACGGCTTTAATGCATCCATTGCTTTCGTGAGCCAGCACTTTGATGTGGCAAATAGCAATCCTTCAGCTTACGGCGGAAATATCACCAATCAAGGCCTTGTCGTACAGGCTGGCCAATTCATCTTGCCTGACCAATTCGAAGTGTTCACCCGCTATGAATTGCTCTTGATCGATGACAACAATGCGACCCTCGCATCTACTGGCGATATCGACAATATCAACATTTTGACCTTTGGCGGCAACTACTACTTTAGCCGTCACAATGCCAAGTTCACCCTGGACACCGTGGTCGCTCTGAACGCACTAGACACACGGCACATCCAAAGCCCCAGCGTTTCACCACGCTCACTGGGTCTGCTCCACGACAAAGACGGTGAAGATCCTCAGATCGCGGTGCGAGCTCAATTCCAGTTGATGTTCTAAATCAACAACGGGTCTAATATAAAGACACAATCAACGGTCACCTTGCTATGGCAGGGTGACCGTTTTTTTGCGCTCAAACAAAAAATAAAAAATAAAAAACGGTCGGCTAGTTGAAGCGACTTCTAAACAAAAGTTAATTTTTTTTTGGCTTAGGCACAGAACCTTGCCGGGCAATCGCTACAAGCCCTACAGATGGGCGCTAAAATGCCCTGTTTTTTCACAGGTGTTTGCATTGTCCTTGAAGCATTGTGGGGGTTCTCTAGACTTAAACTTATTGCCAACTCCGTTTTTATAGGCAAATAGAGAGAAGCGACAGGGCTTTTTTAAGGCCAGTCAACAAAACGCAAAAACAGACGGAGCCTAGTGGGCTCATGTCAGACATCCGTGAAGGGATATAGCATGATGGGACGTACAAGAAAATCATTTGTGGCAGTGGCTGCTTTGGCTGTGAGTTTGATTGTTTGCCAAGCGAACGCTGGCCTCGTTGTCTTGGACGACTTTGCAGCAGGTGTGAATCTCAACACCATCGCGCCTCCACCGGTGGTCTCCTCAGCAACCAACGACGGCAGCCATGCGGGCGTACTGGGTAACTTCCGCGATACATCCCTCTTTGCAGCCTCCGGCGGCATCTCCGTCCTCTATTCACCTATCATGGCAAACACCCTGTTTTTCGCAAGCTTGCCCGGTTCAACAGGTTCCTACACCTCGGTCTACGACGGCTTTGGAACGGGTGGATCATTGGGTGCAAATCTGAACTCTGGCAACAGCGATCGCTTCGCTGTGGGCGTGGTTACTTCTGATGCGTCTGGCCTCGTTGAAATCACCGTCACCGACACCGGCGGCAACTCTGCCACCGTCGCTCGATTGATCCAAGACAGCGTGGTCGAAACGTTGGAATTTCTCTTTAGCGATTACGCAGGTGTGAATGCTGCAAGCGTGAGATCAATTTCCCTGAAAATTTCCTCAGCAGACCCAGGTGCAGACTTCACCCTCGGTGCTTTGAGTACCATCCCCGAACCCGCCAGCCTCAGCCTATTGTGCTTGGGTAGCTTGGCTCTACTGCGTCGCTCACGCAAGAAGCGATTGGTAATCTAAACAGGATTGCTTGGTCAACAAGCGTTGGCCTACAACCACCGTTTTTTCATTTTGAATCCAGCGACAGATGTTGTACGCATGGCCCTTGTTTAAAGCAAGGGAATTACAAATAACAAGACAAGAGGGGGCGACCATGACCGGGCGAATCATTCAACAAATGTGGGCAGTTGCTGCACTGGCTATCGTTCTGATGGTCGGGCAAGCGAAGGCTGATCCTGTATTAGTTATTAGTGATCCCACATTTGGCCAGACTCCAACAGATGTGATGGTCATCGATTCTTTTTCAGCAGGTGTTAATTTAAACTCACTGTTTGGGCCAAGCTCCGCAAGCAATGATGGCAGTCATGCCAGTACCATAGGACGCTACCGTGATACATCTACACAGGCAAGTGTGCATCCGGCAGTACCGTTTGGCTTGGGTTTTGCGAGCGCTTCGTATTCGCCCGCCATTGGCAATACGCTAAAAGTATTATTTTCACCTTTTACAACTGGAAGTTACACGGCCGTTTACGATGGCTTTGGAACGGGTGGCTCGCTCAATGCCGATTTAACTACAAATCATTTACCCAACAATCGGTTTGTGATTCAAGTAGCACATAAGAATGTCGTATTCGGGAGCGGCAGCGCAACCCTTGAAATTGCAGTTGTAGATAACCATGGTAATCACGCCAGTGTGGTACAACGCATACCCGATACCAGTGGTTCTATCACCATCGTCGGAGGTGTCAATACTCAATTTCTATTATCAAAAACCATGGAGTTCTTTTTTACAGACTACACCGGTGTTGATCTGGCTAACGTTAAGTCTATTACGATGCAGGTCGCTCTTGCCCAATCGAGTTCCCGACCATCTGGGCAGGAGATATTTTTCGGCCCTCTGGGGATGGCCCGAGTCCCAGAACCTGCAAGTCTGAGCCTGTTGTGCTTGGGTAGCTTGGCTCTACTGCGTCGTTCACGCAAGAAGCGATTGGTGATCTAAACACCCAAACCCAAATTCAAACCTTGATTTTTTTAAACCGCTGAATGCATGGATTGCCTTCAGCGGTTTTTTTAGGCGAATGACCGAACGATGGGCGGGGGCAACCGGGGGTGATCGGGGCGGGCAAAACAGGATGAAAACCCTAAAAGGTCTTTTTTTGCAGGCTTTGATCAATCCCTTACGCAATGAATACCCGGTTCATCCTGTAAAAAAATGCTGGACTTTTGCCAAGTTCGCGCCAATAATAGAGTGTCGGCACATTGCACACATCTTTGGGGTGGAAACGATTTTTAACCCTGCTGACACCATGTTGAGGGGGAAATACAGATACCCTCAACAAGACTCATGTGGATTCTATAACTTATTGAAAGGAACCCTGTATGCCCAAAATCAGCTTAATTCTGTCGGAAAAAGGTTCGGTGGTTCACCAAGTCACCCAAGGTGCAACCGTTCTTGAAGCAGCCAAGATCATGAACGACCACCAATGTGGCTCCTTGGTGGTCATGAAAGATGACAAACTCGTTGGCATCATTACCGAACGTGACGTTCTGTCTCGTGTGGTGGCTGAACAACGTGATCCCGCTTCGACGCCTGTCGTGGCAGTCATGACCCATGAAGTGGCAGTGTGTGGGCTTGAAACCAAAATCGAAGAAGCTCGTACCGTCATGCGAAATCGACGTATTCGCCATCTTCCTGTGGTGGATAAAGACCACAAACTGCTGGGAATGATCTCCATTGGTGACCTCAATGCCTTTCGACTCAACGGCCAAGAGCAAACCATTCATTTCCTCCATGAATATCTTTACGGCGAAACAGTCTAAAAGAAGCTGCTTGTGATCAGCCATGAACCGTTGGCCAAAGAAGAAAATCTAACTGGGATTGATAGGGACGCACCATTGCTAAACACCAGCTTTCCCAATTTTTCTTCTTTGCGTCCTTCATGCTAAAATTTCTCCCATCGTTCTTTATGTGATGTGTGGTGCTGGCCTATGGTTGGCAATTTGCCACACGCTTCTTTTACCGATGGCTGATACCAATCGCTTTTAACTTAAATAAAAAGATGGCTCACCAGCCCAAGCAAGGCCAGCGACTGGATGCGTTTGTCGCCCAGTGGCTGTCGCTATCGCGTCATGAAGTTCGCACGCTGCTGTCGCTTGATGCGATAGTGGTTAATGGTAAATCTTGCGGGTCAAAAGGTTATTTGCTGAGGCCCTCAGACCAGGTCGAAGTTTTACCTGATGCAATCGCCAAGCGTAATCAGATTGAACCAAACCCTCAGCTTAAAATTCCCTTGCTCTACAAAGACCCCACGCTCGTCGTCGTGGACAAGCCCGCAGGCGTGGCAGTGCATCCCTTACACCCCGGACAGACCCAGACGGTCCTCAACGGGCTTATTACGCTATTCCCGCAACTAGGGAGAGCAACCCAAGAGAATATTTCAAGCATTGCTTCAAGCAATATTTCAGAACGCACCTCCGAAGAAGAACTTCCCGGGGCGGTCAGTCAGACCAAAGGAAAGCTTCCGGGGGAACTTCCGGGGGCCGGGGGGGTGGGGGAAGGTGGATTGCGCAGTGGGGTGGTGCATCGGCTTGATGTGGATACCTCAGGCGCGTTGGCCATTGCCTTGACCGAGGCTAGTTGGAAGCGTTGGCGTGCAGCGTTTTCCGAGCATCAGGTGACTAAGCTTTACCATGCGTTGGTGGTGGGTCATCCTGCTGCGGCAGGGAAGGCAGCCTTGTCTTTGCGTATCACACAGCATCGGCCAGCCAAGGTTCGCGTGGTTGAAAAGTCCGAGGGTTATTTGTGTGATCTTTCTTGGCGTGTGCTTGAGACGTATGAGCAAGCGTCTTTGGTTGAAGTGAATTTGGGGACGGGATTTTTGCATCAGATTCGTGTGATGTTTGCCCATTTGGGTCACCCGGTTTTAGGTGATTCGTTGTATGCCTGTGAGTTGGCGGATTTGAAAGTTACTTCGGGAGTAGTGTTGCCGTTGCCTGAGGCTCCACGTCAGATGCTTCATGCGGCCATGTTGGCATTGGATGGCCTGGAAATTCACTGTCCGGTCCCGGCAGATTTTGAGCAGGTGTGTGAGGCTTTGCGTGGTTGACGGGAAAATGCGTGAGCCACAAAAGACACAAAAAGCAGAGAGGCTCTGTCGGTTAAAATACGCTTTGATGAGGCGTTTGGTCGGAATCCGACTCTTCAGCAGACTTCAGAGTTCGGTTTTGTGATCGCGGTATGTTAGACATTTGGCATGATGACTGGCATTGCGTATTTTTGTTGCGTTAAGGATTTTATTAATTTTTCCCAGTCTCGTTTGAGTGATCATTTGAAAACTGGCCGCACGCTTACAGCGTGCGCGTCTTAACTCGCGTTTTCGATGTTTTAGCAGACGCGCAAGCTGTAAGCTAGCGGCTAGTTCAACGTAGAACCCAAAGAGTTATCCTTATTAGACGCTACAGTTGAATTTTTCACGATCTAGGGAAAATTTCCGGTGGGATAACCCAGACGTGCAAGGTATTGCCTAAGGAAAACTTCCGGGGGAACTTCCGGGGGCCGGGGGGGGGTTATCGTCCTTCTAGGAGGCGTTGTCCTAGGAATTCGTTGAGGTCGCCGATGGCATTGATTTTGTTGATGACTGCATGGATGTCGTATTCGATTCGGATAAAGTCCACATATTCGGAGCTGATGATGGCGTAGCTTGCTCGTGGGTCCCGGTCTCGTGGTTGGCCGACGGAGCCGGGATTGATGATGCACTTTTCGTGGTCATTGAACTGGTAGCGTCCGTTGAGGTCAGCCGGTGGATAGAAGTCTGGTTCATCGGTGAAGACGCCTGCGACATGGGTGTGGCCGCAGAAACAGCGTTGATCGATTCGCTCGAAGATTTGTCCCATTTTGGTGGGTGATGCAATGACATCATCGGGGAAGATATATTCGTTGATCGGCCTTCGGGGTGATGCGTGGACGCAGAGGGTGCCATGAAAAACGTGTCGAATTTCGAGGTTGCCTAGAAACTCCCAGCGTTTGCGTCGGACGACGGGTTCTTCTTCGAGTTCGAATTGGCGGCGTGTCCAGAAGGCGGCTGCTTCAGCGCTGGCGTTAAAGGCGGTGGGTTCATAGAGGCTCGCAAAGTCATGGTTTCCCATGAGTGCCCATTCACAATTTTCCATGACCAGGTCGAGACATTGGCAGGGGTTTGGCCCGTAGCCGATGATATCGCCCAAGCAGCAGATGCGTTTGATGTCTCGTGCTTGGATGTCCGCTAGGACGACCTGTAAAGCGTCGAGGTTGCCATGGATATCACTGATCAAGGCAAAGCTGCCTTGGCCTCCAGTGGGGTTATTTTGGTCAGATGTGGTTGGAGCGTCGGTCACTACAGATTCCTGTTTTTCGTGCGTGCGGTATATAGTAGACGATTCATGGCTGTTCAGCACAACCAACTTGCTTCTTCTGGCCGCGTTTTAATCGTGAGGCCGACGGCTTTGGGCGATGTTTGTCGCACGGTGCCTGCGTTGGTGACGCTGCGCCGAGCCTTTCCCGATGCGCGCATTGACTGGCTGGTGCATGAGGGTTTTACCGAGGCGATTGAACATCACCCTGCTCTTGATGGGGTGATAGGCTTTCCCCGCAAGCGTTTTAGTAGGCTATTGACCCATCCACAGCATTGGCGTGCATTTGGTCGCTGGCTCGGCCAGTTAAAGCGGAATCGATATGACTTGGTGGTGGATTTGCAGGGGCTTGCCCGTTCGGGATTTTTTTCCTGGTGGACCGGTGCCCAGACGCGTATCGGTTTTGCCAATGCCCGTGAAGGCGCTTGGCTTGGTTATACCCAGCGTTATGAGGTAGATCGCAAGTTGCACACGGTGGATCGCATGTTGGGTCTTTTGGAGGCTGCGGGTTTTGAGGTGGTGCGGGACATGTCGCTTTATGTGAGTGAGAGGGATCGCCAGTGGGCGGGTTCTTATTTGAAAGAGCGTGGGTTATTGGATCGGCCGTTTGTTTGTTTGGCGCCGACGGCTCAATGGTTGTGTAAATGTTGGCCGTTGGATCGGTTTGAACAGATCGGCGGTCGTCTTCAAAAAGAAAAAAACTGGGGCGTGGTGGTGCTGGGCGCTCCTTCAGAACAGGCCCAGATTCAGCCCTTGCTTGACGGTTTGGGGGTGGACTTGCCCAGTACCACGGTGGGACAGTTGATGGCCTTGGTCGAGGCATGTTCGCTGTTGGTTTGTAATGATTCTGGGCCGTTGCATATGGGGGTTGGGTTGAACAAGCCGATTGTGAGTTTATTTGGGCCGACGGACCCGGCGGTGGTGGGTCCTTATCAGCGATCTGAATCGGTGGTGGCGGTGGCTGATGCCCAGGACGTTTCTTACCGAGTCCGCAAGGATGACCAGACATTGATTGGTCAGATTTCTGTGGAGTCGGTTTGGGACAAAATTCAAGCGGTGTTGCCGTCATCCTAAAACAGGTCCAGTCCCGATATCAACGGCCATGTGTGTGAAATTGCCGGGGAGACTTCCGGGGGCGTATAATGGCCGGTTTGCTTCTTTAGATTGAACAAAACGATGGAAACGCTTGGTATGACGAACAGTGAATTAGCCACGACTTACGCACCCAAAGAGGTGGAATCTCAGATCACCGACCGCTGGAATGAGGCGGGGGCCTTTGCAGCCTCGCCTGATGCTGCGGGCGAGTCTTATGCGATAGTCATTCCCCCGCCGAACGTGACGGCCGCGCTGCACATGGGACATGCCTTGAACAACACGCTTCAGGACATTCTCATTCGCTATCACCGCATGGCAGGACGCAATGCGCTTTGGATGCCTGGCACCGACCATGCGGGCATTGCCACGCAAACGGTCGTTGAAAAACGGGTATTTGAAGAAGAAGGCAAACGTCGCACCGATTTTGAGCGTGATGAATTCGTGGGCAAAATTCAAGCATGGAAAGACCAATACGAAAAACACATCACCGATCAGCTCAAGGCCATGGGCTGTTCTTGTGACTGGGATCGACAACGGTTCACCATGGACCCCACTTGCACCAAGGCAGTTCGAGAAGCCTTCTTTCGGCTATTCAAAGATGAACTGATCTACCGTGGCAAACGGCTGGTCAACTGGGACCCTGCGACCCAGACCGCTTTGGCAGATGATGAAGTGGAAGCTTGCGATATTGATGGCAGCTTCTGGTACTTGGACTACCCCGTCTGCGATGAACAAGGCAATCTCACCGGCGAACAGGTGACCGTCGCGACCACACGACCTGAAACCATGCTCGGCGACACGGCTGTGGCAGTGAACCCAAACGACCTGCCACACGCCAAATATATCGGGCAATACGTCAAGCTTCCCATCGTCAACCGGATCATCCCAATCGTCGGCGACGATTATGTCGTCACGCCTGACCCCAACTCCAGCGACGAAAAAGCAAAATTCGCCAGCGGATTTTTGAAAGTCACCCCCGCCCATGATCCCAATGACTGGGAAATCGGATTGCGTCATCAATTGGAAGTTATCAATGTCATGGCCCCCGACGGCTCCATCTCCGACAAGCATGGCTGGAGCGATGTGGGAGACGCGGGTTTTATCTTGGGTCAATCCCGCGAAAAAGCGAGCAAAGCCATCGTGCAATGGTTCAAAGAAAATGGCCAGCTCGCAGAAGTTCGCCCTTACCGTCACAGCGTGGGACATAGCTATCGCAGCCATGTGCCGGTGGAGCCTTACCTTTCAGATCAGTGGTATGTGAAGGTCACCGATCAACGCTTGGCCGGAGCTGCTCTGGGTGCGATGGCCAAAGATCAGCGGGCTGAGTCGGAGGGCTGTGTCTGGACGGACGACAATCCTTTTGAGCAAGCACCGCAGCAGGGCGATGGAGAATTAACGTTTTATCCGCCTCGTTACGCGAAGACTTTTCAGATGTGGCATGAGAATTTACGCGACTGGTGCATTAGCCGTCAGTTGTGGTGGGGACATCGGATTCCGGTTTGGACTTCCACGGGGAGGCACCTTGAATTGAATTCAGATTTGGCGTGCAGTCAAACATTTGGCGATCAGCAATTTATTTGTCTTAAAACCGATGACGCCGATTTGATGCGTCAGCTTGAAAAGGCTGGTTTTGTGCAAGATTCTGACGTGTTGGATACTTGGTTCAGCAGCGCGTTGTGGCCGATGTCCACGATGGGTTGGCCCGAGCAGACCGCTGAATTAGAAACATGGAACCCGTCGAACACGCTTTGCACAGCCCGTGAGATTATTACGTTGTGGGTGAGCCGCATGGTAATGTTCAATCGTTATTTGCGAGGCTGCTTGCCGTTCACCGATGTTTTTATTCATGCGATGATTCAAGACGGCCACGGGCAAAAGATGAGTAAATCTTTGGGCAACGGCGTGGACCCGTTTGATATTATTCACTCTCATGGCGCTGATGGGATGCGGTTCACGCTTGCGAGTATGACGACTCAGACCCAGGACGTACGCTTGACGGTGGACATGGTTTGCCCGCACACGGGAAAAATGTTTACGCCTAAATATGTCGGGGATGGCCGAGGCCACAAGGTGGCCGCTGCGATCCAAGACAGTCCTTTTGCCAAGGGCAAGCAGATGGTCTCCAGCTACGGCATGGCCACGGGCAAAGCCAAGCCCACCGATGCCATGCCTGTGGCTCGCAACACCAGTGAGAAATTTGATGTCGGTCGTAACTTTGCCAACAAGCTTTGGAACGCAGTGCGATTTGCACTGTCAAATTTAGAGAAAACCCCCGCCCCCGGAAGCCCCCCCGGAAGCCCCCCCGGAAGTACCCCCGGAAGTACCCCCGGCATCGCCCCCGGCACTGCCACAGAAGATTCTCTGGGAGTCGCAGATCGTTGGATTCTCTCAAGGCTCACCCAAGTCGCGGCTGCGACGGAAAAAGCGATTTTGAATTACGAGTTCAAACCTTATGCTGACGGGTTGTACGACTTTATTTGGCGAGAGGTTTGCGATTGGTACATTGAGGCGATCAAGCCCACGGTGGCCAACAATCGAACCCAGCGAAAAGTTTTATCGGTGGTGTTGGATGTGACGTTGCGACTATTGCACCCGGCGATGCCTTATATCACCGAAAAACTTTGGGAACGCCTCAACGAAGTGGTTCCTGACCGGACGCTTGAAGGCTTTGAATTGCCTGTGCATGAATTACTGGTCAAGACGGCGTGGCCTAAGATTTCGGATCAATGGGTTGATCCCCAGGCAGAGCAAACTTTTGCACTGATGAATAATCTGGTGACAGCGATTCGGCAGGTGCGAACGTCTTACAAAATTCCACCTCGCCAAAAGCTCGTCGTGACTGCCAAGGTGTCTGCGTCGTTGCAGGATCAGATTTTGCCTAGTGTGGACGTGTTACAAACCTTGGCGAGCCTTGAAAGTTTTGCGTTGTCCGAGTCCGGGGTCGCCCCCCAGGGTGCGGCCGTCACGGTGGTCGGTGAGATTGAACTTTATGTTCATGATCTGGTCGACGCTGAGGCTGAAAAAGATCGCTTGGGCAAATTGATTGAACACGTGCAAAAAAGTATTCAAACACTCCAAGGCCGCCTGTCCAACGAAAGCTACACCGCCAAGGCGCCCGCTCACTTGGTCGAACAGACCCGGGGCCAACTGTCCGACAAGCAAAGTGAACTGGCCTCGCTTGAACAACAACTTCAGGTTCTCTAAAAGTTTTCATGGCACGTATCAAAGATCAAGCCATCTGTGTTCGTATGCTTGACTGGTCTGAGACCAGCCAGATTGTGGTCCTGCTCACGGCTGAGCATGGATTGGTTCGTGGCCTGGCCAAAGGGTCCAAACGATTCAGCCCCAGCAGTATCGCCCGATTCAGTGGTGGAATCGAACTACTCACCGGTGGGCAAGTCGTCGGCAACATCAAACCCAATGTCGAACTGATGAACATCACCGAATGGGATCTGCAACAACCCTATCGGCATCTGCGTCAAAATCTCAGACTTCATCACCTGAGCATGTACGGGGCAGACCTCGTCGCGGCCATGCTCGCAGACCATGACCCCCACAAACGAACCTTTGACGCTTTGACCACCTTCTTAGAAGAACTGTCTCTCCCCCCGGAAGCCCCCCCGGAAGTTCCCCCGGAAGTTCCAGAGGGAGCCTTGTCCACTAGCCGCACGCTTACAGCGTGCGCGTCTGAAGCATCCGGGGGAACATCCGGGGGGGCTTCCGGGGGGGGAGCGTTGTTGCGGTTTCAATGGGATATTCTTCAAGACAGCGGCTATCGCCCGAATCTTGATGAAGACATCCTCACCGGCAAGCCGTTGCCCAAACGTCCGACGTATCACTTTCACCCGCTCCGTGGTGGATTCAGTAGCCAGGCAGCTAGGCAAAGCTGGGGTGTGAGGCAGCAAACCATTGACCTCTTAAAAGCAGTGGCACGCAAACAACCTTTGGAGGCTTCAGGCATTGATCGGGCCAATCGACTGTTGTGTACTTACATTCGAGCGATTCTGGACCGGGAATTGCCGACGATGGGTTTTGTGTTAGAAGAAGAAAAAACGCCCGTGAACTAACACCCCATGGCTGTGAGTTATATGCATCGCATATATGATGTATGCGTTGAGACTTTTATAAAGCCTTTTCAATTCAGTCTCGGCGAATCACCATTCGCACGAGTTTTTTGTGGGATTGGTATTAGTCGCTCCCCAAGGCCAAAACCGATACACTTGGCTTTTAAATTGTAATCGATGACCCTTTAGAGATAGATGTAATGAAAATTCAGCTTCCTGATGCCAGCGTGAGAGAATATGACCAACCGATGACCCCTGCCCAAGTGGCGGCCGACATCGGTCCGGGCTTGGCCAAGGCTGCCATCGGCGCCAAAATCAACGGCAACCTCGCGGACCTGCATCAACCCATAACCGAAGATTGTGAACTGGCTCTGATCACCTCCCCTCGCACGGATAAAAAAGGACGCACCAAGGGCGATCACAATCCCGATGCTTTGTACCTGTTGCGACATTCATGTGCCCATGTCATGGCAGAGGCGATTGAGCGGCTTTGGCCTGATACACAATTGGCTTATGGCCCGCCGTTGGAACATGGGTTTTATTATGACTTGGCTTTGGATACGCCGATCCGTTCGGAAGATTTTGTGAAAATCGAAGCGGAAATGAAAAAAATCATTGAGGCGGATCGACCCTTCACCCGCAGTGAGCTAGATCCCCAAGCGGGCATGGCCAAGCTTCAGGAAGAAAACAACAAATACAAAATGGATAACGCTCAACGCGCTCTCGACGCAGATGCCAAAACACTGAGCTGGTACACCACCGGGGATGCTTCGGGAAGTACTTCCGGGGATGCTGCTGGGGAAACTTCCGGGGGTACTTCCGGGGGTACTTCCGGGGGCGGGGGATGGGAAGACCTTTGCATGGGGCCCCACTTGCCACGCACGGGTCTCATTGGCGGATTTAAGGTGATGAGCATTGCCCAGTCCCATTGGCATGGCGATCTGGAATCCGATGCCTTCCAGCGGGTGTATGGGACAGCCTTCTTTTCCCAGGCGGACCTTGAAGACCACCTCGAAAAACTCGAAGAAGCTCGCCAACGCGATCACCGCGTCGTCGGCAAACGATTGGGCCTGTTTGAAATTGATGAAGCCGTGGGCCAGGGATTGATCCTCTGGAAACCCAACGGCGCGATTGTCCGACAAGAACTCCAAGATTTCATCGGCGAACACCTCAAGCGACAAGGCTACAGCCAAGTCTTCACCCCGCACATCAGCAAGCTTGATCTGTACCGAACCTCAGGTCACTATCCCTACTATGCAGATTCGCAGTTCCCGCCACTGGTGGACCGGGAAGTGATTCAAAAACTGGCTGACGAAGGATGCTCCTGTAGTGACCTTGCCAATCGGCTCGAAAAAGGTGAAATTGAAGGTTATCTCCTCAAGCCGATGAATTGCCCGATGCACATCAAAATTTTTGATAGTGAAAAACGATCCTATCGCGACCTGCCCATTCGTCTTGCTGAGTTTGGCACGGTTTATCGCTGGGAACAATCTGGCGAACTCGGAGGCATGACCCGCGTGCGTGGTTTTACCCAGGACGACGCGCATCTGTTTGTCACCGAAGACCAATTGGCCCAGGAACTGCAAGGTTGCCTCGAACTGGTCAAGCTGGTTTTCAAAACCCTGGGCATGACCGATTACCGCGTGCGGGTGGGCTTGCGGGACCCCGACGGCGACAAGTACGTCGGCACAGCGGACCAATGGAACAAAGCAGAGGCTGCCTGTAAAAATGCGGCGGCAAGTTTGGGCGTTCCGTTTACCCTCGAGCCGAGCGAGGCAGCTTTCTATGGCCCGAAAATTGACTTCGTGGTCCGTGATGTCATCGGCCGTGAATGGCAACTCGGAACCGTCCAGGTGGACTACCAATTGCCCGAGCGATTTGATCTGGAATATGTCGGATCTGACAATCAGACCCATCGGCCGATCATGATCCATCGTGCGCCGTTTGGCTCGATGGAGCGTTTTGTCGGCGTGTTGATTGAACATTTCAATGGGGCGTTCCCTTTGTGGCTTAGCCCTGAACAAGTTCGCGTTTTGCCGATCTCTGACAAATTTATTGACTATGCTGCGCAGGTCAACGACGCACTTAAAGCCGTCGGCATCCGAACCAAGATCGATGACTCCAATGAACGTGTCAACGCCAAGATCAAGGTTGCCCAAGAGCTGAAAGTGCCTTATATGCTTGTGGTGGGTGGCCGCGATGCCGCGGGTCAAACGGTGAGTGTGCGTGAAAGGTTTGAGGGTGATTTGGGCGCGATGCCGTTGGATGAATTTGTGACACAAGTTGCCCAGGAAATGACCAGTAAGGGTACCACTCGCGTTCAGGTTTCATAAGGAATGGTCTATGTCTGAATCCTTTGCTTTAAATACTTCACAGTATGTGATTGTGGCTGGCTACGGGCCAGTGGGGCGGGTGGTTTGTGATTTATTGAAACAAGAAGGTGCGAAGATCACGGTGGTGGAGTTGAATCCCAACCAGTCGCCCTCGGATCATTGGCATTTTGTGTATGGGGACATTCGCAGGGAGGCGGTCTTAATTGAAGCTGGGATTGAAAAAGCGGACGCATTGATTTTGTGTGTCCCCGATGAAGACCAAGCCGTCACTGCTTGCAAAGTTGCCCGGCAACTGAATCCTTCTATTTTTATTGCAGCTAGGACCAATTTCCTGAGCAAAGGGTTGCTTGCGACTCAAGCCGGCGCAGATCACGTCGTGATCGAAGAAGTCATTACCGCTCATGCCATGAAACAGGCGGTTCTCACTGGGCTGCTTCATAAACAGGCCTAGCGTGCATCACACGCTCAATTAGGATGCACTGAAGTCCGGTTGTAGCGACTGGGCAATCTGGGTTTGCATAAAAACTTTTTTTCTATTGGCCTTGGCTGTTTAATCAATCGTATCTTTGAAGTATTCATTTAGAGTATTTAAAGGAGGCCCGTTTTGATTGATGCCCCGCCGGCTGTGCCGACTCGTCGTACGTTTGAAATTGCCAATGATCCGACCCGTATATCATCTTTGGTTGAAGAAATTCTTGAAGAATTAGAGTTGATGGCGATTGGTGATGATAGCTTGCAAATGAAGGTGACACTGGCACTTGGCGAAGCTTTGGCCAATGCGTTGTATCACGGCAATTTGGAATTAGAATCCTCATTAATGGATAATGAAATGGAGCCTTATTACGAATTGGCTGAGAAACGGCTTGCCAAGCAACCCTACGCCAGCCGGATTATTCGTCTCGAGGTCAATCAGCATTTGGACCGAATTCAGTTTGTGGTTCAGGATGAAGGGCCTGGCTTTGATATCACCTGTTTGCCCGATCCCACGGATGACGACAATCTTGAACGATTCAACGGTCGGGGCTTGTTTTTGATTCGAAATTTGATGGATCAAGTTGTTTTTAGCGCCAAAGGGAATCAAATTGCAATGACCAAATGGCATTCCTCTGATAGTTCTTAAGGACGGTCCAAGACCAGCCGATAAAAACAATATGACGACACAGCCACGTCAAAATATTATGCACCTGTTGCAAGGTAACAAGCACGATGAACGCCGTCAGCACGGCCGCATCCGGTGTACGGCCTTGTTCACCCGGTTTGGCAAAATCCTTGATATGTCTGCCTCAGGCATGAGGGTGCATTGCAAGGGTTGGCGTACGCCCGAACTCAATGATGTCATGGAAGTGGAGATTAAGCATCCCCATGGCGTGATTATGGTCACCTCCAAAATCGTTTGGCGAGAACGACTTGGGCTACGACAATACATGACCGCTTTTCGGTTTATGGATCTCACTCCGGAAAAACAACGCCAAATTGTTGAAGTGGCTCAAGAGTCTCTCCAGGCAGCAGCCCTCGAAGAGACCGCCCAGAGCAGCACACACTCTTAAGCTCCGTCATATTTCCAGATGCTTTTTGACGAGGCATTGAATGCCTATTGCAGAGAGGTGTTATTGTACGTCCAGGACATATTTCTGGATCACATGTGCAACACCATCGTCATCATTAGAAGGTGCAATGATGTCTGCGTGTTTGTGAATAATCTCCCAGCCGCTCTTCATGGCCACACCCAGTCCAGCCCAGCGGATCATACTCACATCATTGGGCGCATCACCAATGGCCATGCAGTTCTCCGGGGCAATGTTGTACTGATTGGCGACATATGTAAGGGCTTTGGATTTGTCTGCATCTTTGTGGATGTACTGAAGCAAATGGTCGTCAGTGATGGCGGACATCATTTGACCTGCGAATTTAGAGTCGAGAGCTTTGCGAAGTTTGTCGATGCGTTCGGGCGGCGCTAAAACCAAAAGCTTGGTCACCGGCACATGCAAAAAAGCATCCAAAGGCCCCACAAAGTCCGGGGCAAACTGACGAGAAATCTCCGTGGGCAAACTATCATCCACATAATCCGTGTACCACTTGTCCAAAATCTCCAGACTAATCACACACTTCGGATCGGTCTTGCGAGCAAGCTTGATCATCTTACGCACCATCGCTGAGGCCAACGGCTGATGAAGAACATTTTTATTGGTCTTGGGGTTCACCACCAACGCGCCGTTGTAAGTGATCCAATAAGAATCAATCTGTAACGCTTCAGCTAAATAACGCATCCCGCGAGGCGGTCGAGCGGTGGCGATGACGACATGGACGCCAGACTTTTGAACTTCTCGAATCGTCTGGACCGTGCGGCGGGTGACCTGCTTGTCTTCACGCAACAACGTGCCATCGAGATCAATGGCAATCAACTCAATCTTGCGTTTGGGAAAAGCGTCTGGCATTGTTAAGCGTCCAGTTTATCCTGTAATTGTCTTAAAAAATCAAACGCATCAATCGGCGTCATGTTCAAAAGGTCTGCGTCACGTAACAACGCCAACGCAGGATGTGGTAAATACTCGGTAAACAAAGACATCTGTGCCTCGGAGGAGCCGTCCGGCGGAACTGCTGCAAGCAACTTCGCTTTTGCGTCAGAAGATAAAATACTGGAAGAAACAGAGCCCGCTCCAGAAGTCCCAATGCTGTGGGTCGGATGCTCGGCGAGATCGCCAGAAGCATTTGCAGAGGCGTTTCCAGGGACGTTACCGGGGACGCTGCCGGGGGCATTTCCGGGGGCGGGGGTGTGGCTGACGACGAGTTGTTGCATCAGGTGGTTGGCGCGGTCGATGACGGCTTTGGGTAAGCCTGCGATTTTGGCGACATGGGTGCCGAAGCTCCGGTCGGTAGCGCCGGGCACGATGCGATGGAGGAAAACGATTTGTTCTTGCCACTCGCGCACGGTGACTTTTAAGTTGATCACCTGTTCAAATTGTTCTGCGAGATGGGTGATCTCATGGTAATGCGTTGCAAACAGCGTGCGGCAGCGGCGATTCGCCAAATGTTCTGCAATCGCCCACGCCAAACTGAGCCCGTCGAGTGTGCTGGTTCCACGTCCGATTTCATCGAGGATGACGAGGCTGCGTTCGGTGGCGTGGTGGCAGATGTTGGCGGTTTCTGTCATCTCGACCATGAAGGTTGATTGGCCGGTGTGCAGTTCGTCGCTGGCACCGATGCGTGTGAAAATACGGTCACACAAACCGATGGTTGCTTCGTCGGCAGGGACGAAGCTTCCTGTGTGCGCCAGTAGGACGATCAACGCGGTTTGCCGAATGTAGGTTGATTTACCAGCCATGTTCGGGCCGGTGATCAGTGAGAGGGTCGCCTGTTGTCCGAGCTGAACATCGTTGGGGACAAACTGGTCACCTAGCAATTGGTCTAGCACGGGGTGACGGCCGTTGCGAATGTCTGCCATGGGTTCTTCGACGAGCGTGGGTTTGACGTAGCGATACTTGACGGCCCGGTGGGCGAAGCAGCCCAGTACGTCCAGGTCTGCGACCCATTGAGCAAACGCATGGAGGTGTTCGAGTTTTTGCTGGGCTTCATGGCAAAGCTGTTCAAACAAAAATTGTTCGCGTGTGTTAGCCCGCTGTTCTGCTGAAAGCACTTTGCCTTCGTATTCTTTGAGGGGGGGGGTGATGTAGCGTTCAGCATTTTTGAGGGTTTGCTTGCGTGACCAGGCATCGGGCGATTTGTCACGGTGCATGGCGGTGACTTCAATGTAAAACCCAAAGACTCGGTTATAGCCGACCTTTAAATTCGGAATGCCGGTTTGTTCAGATAGTTCTTTTTGATACTGGGCAAGCCAGGTATGACTGTCACGTTGGAGCGACCGGTACTCATCAAGCTGGCTATCATAGCCATCACGAATCAGTCCGCCGTCACGCAAGTGGGCAGGTGCAGCATCGACGCAAGCCTCGGTGATGGTATACGCCAGAGCGTCCAAGACATCCGCCACAGCAGAAAGTTTGTCATGGTAATCCACAATGCTCGGCCGTTGGTCCAGTAACTGGGCAAGGGATCTAGCTTTGGCCGCACTTTGTCCCAACGCGGCCAGATCGCGTGGCGAAGCGCGGCCCACCGCGATGCGGCTGGTGATTCGTTGAATATCAGCAATGGTATCGAGTTCGTCTCGCAATTGATCCAAAAACAAACCATCATCTACCAACACGCCCACAAGCCGTTGGCGTTCTTCAATGATCGCTCGGTCACACAATGGATAACAAAGCCAATGGCGAAGCTGACGTTTGCCCATTGCGGTCACACAATTTTGCAGGATCGCCAATAAGCTGCCTTCGGTCGTCTGGGCTCGCAAGGTGTGTTGCACTTCGAGGCTGCGTAGTGAAACCTGATCGATGACCAGATAACGGCTACGCTCAAAACGCTTGGGGGGTTGGAGATGAGAAAAACGTCCATCTCCGATACTCGCGCATTGGGTTTCAAGCAAGTAATGCAAAAGACCCGCAGCAGCACCCAAGACCGGGTCTTCTTCTTCAAGACCAAAACCTTCAAGGGTGGTGACTTCATATTGCTTGCACAACATTTCTACCGCTTGGGGTTGATGAAACTGCCAACCGGGACGCGAGGTCAAAATACAACCTGCTGCGTTGGCAAGTTCTTTTATTCTGGAGGGGACGTCATCGGTCGCCGTTTGCACATAGAGCAATTCGGCAGGTCCCAGGCGGACCAGTTCATCGACGACATCGCCAGCATCAAAGGTGGCAAGAGTGAAACGGCCCGTACTCAGTTCAAGCCACGCGCAGGAGGCTTGGCCGTCGTTGCCGAACACGATGGCCGCCAATGGGTTTTCACTACCTTCTTCAAGGAGCGCTTCGTCGGTGAGTGTGCCTGGGGTGACGACGCGGGTGACATCGCGTTTGACGATGCCTTTGGCGTGCTTGGCATCTTCGACCTGATCGCAGACAGCAACGCGGTAGCCTGCTCGGATCATGCGATGCAGGTAGCCGTCGACGGCATGGAAGGGAACCCCGGCCATGGGAACGCCTTTGGTGCGTTCGGTGAGGGTAACGCCTAGCACTTTGTGGGCGAGCTTGGCATCTTCATGAAACATTTCATAGAAATCCCCCATTCGAAAGAACAGCACACAGTCGGGGTGGCGTTCCTTAAAATGATGAAATTGCCTCATGGCAGGCGTTGGATTGTTTGCGTTACGCACCTTGGTGGCCATAGGTCATAAATGTAGCTTAAAAGCGGTTAGCTGTCAGCTAGCAGCGGGCAGTCAGAGGGAAAATAAAGAGGGACGGGGGGTAAAGGCTTTAAGCTCGGAGTTTTCTTAGAGTAAGAATCCGACTCTTCGGAAGACCTCAGAGTTCGGCTTTTTGATCGCGGTGAGAAAATGAGCTTAAAAAACCCAAATCGCAAAGCTTTTCCCCAAGGTCAACTTCCGGGGGGGTTATTGGATTTGGTGGTTGGTGGGGCGGCGGAATTGGTCTAGTTGTAGTGACTGGAAGTAGGCAATGGTTTTCTTGAGGCCGTCTTCGAGTTTGACTTTGGGTTCCCATCCGAGTTTTTCCTGGGCTTGGGTAATAATGGGTCGTCGTTGGGTGGGGTCATCTTTGGGTAGGTCTTTGTAGACGAGTTGGCTATTGGAGCCGACAAGTTTGATGACGATTTCAGCGAGTTGTTTGATGGTAAATTCACCGGGGTTGCCGAGGTTGACCGGTCCGATGCAGTCATCGGGTGCGTCCATGAGTTTGAGGAAGCCGTTGATGAGGTCGTCGACATAGCAGAAGCTTCGTGTTTGTGAGCCGTCGCCGTAGATGGTGATATTTTCGTTGTTGAGTGCTTGGATGATGAAGTTAGAGACAACGCGTCCGTCGTAGGGGTGCATGTGTGGGCCGTAGGTATTGAAGATGCGGACGACGCGGATGTTCACGCCGTTTTGTCGGTGGTAGTCAAAGAAGAGGGTTTCCGCACAGCGTTTGCCTTCGTCGTAGCAGGCTCGCAGTCCGATGGGGTTGACGTTGCCTCGATAGGATTCGGGTTGTGGGTGGACATCTGGGTCGCCGTAGACTTCACTGGTGGAGGCTTGAAAGATTTTGGCACCCACGCGTTTGGCCAGGCCTAGCATGTTGATCGCGCCCATGACGGAGGTTTTGACGGTTTTGATGGCGTTGTATTGGTAATGGACCGGGGATGCAGGGCAGGCAAGGTTGTAAATTTCATCGACTTCAACCCACAACGGCTGAGTCACATCATGGCGAATGAGTTCAAAGTTGGGTTTGCCCAGCAGATGAGCAATGTTGGACTTTTGACTGGTGAAGAAATTATCTGCACAAATCACGTCATGACCTTTGTCAACGAGTCGTTGGCAAAGGTGAGAGCCAAGAAAGCCAGCGCCGCCGGTAACCAGAATACGTTTAAGAGGTGATGCCATGATGGTTCTTTCGGTTAATTCGCTGGTTGGGATAACGCTAAATACTGTGAATCGGTTAGGATATCGGTTTGATTGAGCTAGCGAAACCCCCGGAATTTTTTCTTTGGAAGTTTTGTCGCAGTTCCGTGGAAGTTTCTTTGGTTTTTCTTGGAAGTTTTCCTTGGGTATCATGATGCTCTGTGCTTGTGGCGTCAATATGCAGCGATGACCGGTGCCAAGTCCAGAACGTTTGATTTTGGATGGAAATCGGCTTTTGAGAATATTTTCTATGGCTCAGACCACAATTAACAAGCGGTATAGCACCAATCGGGTGACGACGAAGTATCCGCATGTGGGTTTATTTGATGTTGTGGAGCAGCAGGTATGGATTGCTCGCCGTCGTTTGGGGGTGGTGCCGATTCGGCTCAGTCATGCTCGGCTACTCAAAGGTGGCACCAATACCACTTCTACCGCCGACAAGGATCAATTCATGTGTATCTGGTATCACACGCCTGATACGGGCGAGGGATCGATTCATGGGTATCCCATCGAATGGTCCGAAGCCCATCTTTTGGTCCGCATGGACCCAAACTGGAGTTATCGATCCCGGAAGTTTATTCCTTCAACCGATATCCGCCGGGTGGAACGGAACATTGACCGTCAATTTGCCTGGGGGGAAAAGATTTTTCGTCAATACGCAGCTCTCAAGCCAGCATTCCCATTGAGCTGGCATTTTGTCGGCCCGCGTGCTGCGGATTCGATGTTTTATGTGCAACGTATTGAAGGCAAGGGCTAGCCCGCTACGCGAGCGGTCTGTGGGTAGGGGTGGCGTCTGGCAAATCAGAATCATTCACATGGCGAAAATCCCAAAAGGGGGATTGATCTTTTTGCATGGGTTTGAGATTGAGGGTGGTTGCAAGTTGGATATTGATCGTTTGCGAATCTAGAATTTTCGGGGGCAACCCCATGGTGTAAGGTTTGCCTAGGGCCAGCTTCCGGGGGGTAACCCAATCGCTCTAGGTTTTCCCAAAGGCCAGCTTCCGGGGGGCAACCCAATCGCTCTAGGTTTTCCCAAAGGCCGGTTTCCGGGGGGGGGGAGTAAAAAAAATCAGCGAAGGTGCTAACTGATTGGTTGTGTTAAAACAGCCGAGGTTTACGAAACCCATGGGGCATCCGATCACCGATGCGTGGCCGTTTGGTCCAATTGGCGTCTCGTCCGTGAGTTGCCAATGGCTTCAACACAAAATCCGTCAGCGCGAGTCCGTTCTACCTTCGCTGAAAACTCACTATCCCCCGAAACGATGACTTTGACTGTCCACAGCTAGAGTCAATCGTTATTTATTTATTTTTCATCGGTGGGTGCCTTTGTGGGGCTCACCAACGCTTCGTCTCGCATGGCCTGTCTGGGATGCATCAAGAGCTCTGGTCGCTGCTCGAGCATTTGATTCATGTAGGCTTGCCATGCCTCTCGGTTCCATATTTCAAGGTGATCGTTTACGCCGACCACCGTGACATCGCCTGTCATTTCGGTCATCTGAAGCAAGTTTTCGGCAATGCGGATGCGTCCTTGCTTGTCTAATTCCGTCCGGCTGGCCAGTGAGAAGAAGAGCCTCTCGTAAGGCAATAACTCTCGCGGGCTGCGTGGACTCTGGTCCAACTGCTCTGCACGCTGCTCGAAACGGTCACCAGGCCAAACGCATAGTGCTTGTCTTGCCTCGTCTGGCGTGACGTACAAACACCCTTTTCCTTGAGATTCATGACCAGCTTGAAGCTGTTTACGAATTTCAGAAGGAATGGCCAGTCGATTTTTGGCATCAATGGTATGCTCGTAGATTCCGGTAAAAACCATGTGTCACCGTCCTGTCGCTTTAACGACAATGGGATGATAACCCACTTCGCCCCACTTTGCAACACTTTACAGAACGGAAGCCCCAAAAAACTTTAATTTTTTTCAAGGCTCGGAAATTCCCTCCCGAATGGCGTATCTTGCAAGTGCCACGCGGTCATGGACATCGAGTTTTTTCATGAGTTTTTCAGCATGTCCTTCGACGGTTTTAACGCTGAGAAACATTTGTTGGGCAATTTCTTTTTTGGCCAGACCCCGAGCGAGGTATCGCAGCACCTCGATCTCTCGACCGGTCAGATGGCTCAAACGAGAATGGGTCGGAGAGGCCAAGTGCACGCCATCTTCATCAGCCACAATTCGCTGACGAACCTCGGGCGAATAATAGACCCGTCCGCCAGCCACCCGTTTGATGGCATTGATTACGGTTTCAGTTGATTCCGATTTGGTCAAATAGCCACGGGCATCGACCGCCAGAGCTTGTTCGATGTAGTGGTCATGAAAAAAAGCGCTCAGGAAAATCATGCGAGTTGCTGGCTGGGCGACCATGATCTGCCGAGCTGCTTCAAAACAGGTCATGCCAGGCATGTCAATGTCCATCAAAATGACCTGAGGGCGAAGTTCTTTGGCAAGCTTGATTGCGTGCAGGGCATTGGGTGCGGTTCCCACGATGGTTAAGTCAGAATCCGTTTCCAATAAATGGCAAAGCGATTCTCGAAACAAGGCATGGTCATCGACGATGAGCAATGAAATAGGCATGAGTTACCTCTCAATCGGCTTGGATGATTCAAGCATTTGGGCAACGATCTGTTGCAGTTGGGACATGGGAAAGGGCTTGGCCAGAAATTGGGTATTGGGAATGGGAGGCATGATATCAAAACGCTTGGGATTGCCTGAAATCAAAACGGCAGGAATGTCCCGATGGGTTTGTCGCAAAAGCTCCAGGCATTGCATACCCGGGACGCCTGGTAGATCAAGGTCCAAGACTGCCAAATGAATGGCGTTGCCATGCTCTTTGATTTTCTGCGAGACCTCTGAACCTGTGACACAAAGAATCGTACGCCAATTCGCGTCTTCGAGCGTGGTCGCCACAATCTCAGCCACAAATTGATTGTCTTCTGCGACCAGAATCAACGGCTGCTTTGATTGGGAACCTTCGTTGTCAGATTTCGACGAGGCGAGTTTTGCGAGATTGCTTTCTGAGGCGGTCGGCGTTTGGGGGTGCAGAGGCAGTTGCGAAGGGGAGGCCACGGGCATGGTCAGCGTCATGGTGGTTCCTTGGCCGAGTTCGGATTGCACATGAATTTCGCCTTGCAAATTGATCACAATGCCGCGTACGACCGCCAATCCCAGCCCGGTCCCTTCGCTCCGCAGTTTGGTGGTGAAAAAGGGATCGAACATTTTAGACTGGGTTTGTTGGGACATGCCTGCCCCGGTGTCGGTGACTTGGATTTGGGCTTGGGGCGGATTGTTTTTGGTTTCTTGGATGATGACGTGCAAGGTCCCGCCCTGAGGCATGGCATCGCGTGCATTGAGGGTCAGGTTCATCACGACTTGTTGGATTTCGGTGGGATTGCCCCATACCCACAACGGCGACTGAGGCAAAACGGAGACTTCGACTTCGATTGAAGCGGGGAACAACCTTGCCAAGAGTCGCATGATGTCAGGCACAAATTCGCACAAATTCACAGCCTGTTTTTTGGCGGGTGGTTTTTTGGCGAACATGAGCAATGAATCGGTCACGCCACAGGCCTGTTGGGCGACACGTTGAATCATTTGCAAAGAGGGTTTGGCGGCATGGTCTTTGTCAATTTGTTTTTGTGCGACATCCACATGGCCAAGAATGGCGGTGATCAGGTTGTTAAAGTCATGTGCCATGCCACTGGCGAGTGTGCCGACGGCTTCGAGTTTTTGGGTTTGGCGTAGTTTGTATTCCAGTTTGGTCTGTGTTTGCTGGGCGAGCTTTTTTTCTGTGATATCATTTTGAATCCCAATGCAATGGGTGACTTGCCCGGCCTCATTGAGGACCGGCGAAACCGAAAGCTCGCTCCAGAAGGGCGTGCCATCTTTGCGTGTTCCTTCAAGGGTGACATGGGCTTGGCGATGTTCTTGCATCACTTGGCAGAGCGTTTGACGGCTTGATTCATTGGCAAGAATATTTAAAAGAATTTCGCTGTGCTGTCCGACGACTTCGTGCGCGTCGTAACCTGAAATGCGTTCAAAAGCTTTGTTCACATAAATGACAGGGTTTCCTGCTTGCTGAGCGTCGAGGATAATAATCCCATTGGCTGCCGAGGCCATCGCTCGTTCGCGGACTTGTAAATCACGCTCTGATTGTGCCCGTCCGATCGCGCCACTAAACATTTCTCCGATAATACGCAGCAATGAAATGGTGTCATCCGTCCATTGTCGTGGACGATGAATCGAATCAAACCCGACCAATCCGATGACTTGGCCTGTACGCAAAATAGGGACGGTGACGAGGGATTGAATTTCTTCACGAAGCCATTCACGTTTTTCTTGTGCTGCTTCAGGGCCCAGGGCTTTGACCTGAGGCACATAAACGACCTCGCCTTGAAGTGTCTGCCCCAGGGCATAGGGAAAGTGGTCACAAGCAACATGACGCAAAAATTCACGTTGAGGGGCGATGTCCTTGCCGCACCATTCATGGGTGCAACTGGCGGTCTTGTGGTCTTCACTGAAAAGGAATAAATAACTTCGATCCACTCCCATGAATTGTCCGATTACGCCGATTGCTCGGTTGATTTCATCATCAACTGCAGAGAGGTCTAGGTTGATGAATCGCGTGGACATCGCAGACACCAATGCTTCAAACGAAGCGTGGTAACGAAGCTGGTTTTCAACGATTTTTTGTTGTCGATAAGCTCGAAGGACCAGCAAGAGCATCAGGCCGGTGGTTCCCAGCGTCAGCCACCATGCCGCCTCGGGCATCGCTTTGGTTGTGATGTGACTGTGGAGCCATTCAAAATTGATAATCTCAAGGAACAACGCAACGCAGCAGGCCAGCATGAGGCCAGTGGTCATGTCCAGCGAAAACCTGCTACGAGAATTGGCTTGCGGCAACTCGTATGATTCGTTTGTACGCTGGGTACGTGATTTTAGAATTGAAGACTCACCCACGAAGTGACATTATACATCACGGGTGAATCAAACAATGTTGTCATTGAGGTATTGGGTGAAAATTACCCTATATAGATTACCACGTACATGCCGTCGTGATCCAGATCGTCACAATGCTCCAAAGGTAACAACGTGCCTGAATCGAAATCATGCTGTTTAGTGTTTCGGTGAGTCCCATTTTTTCTACTCCTGTGTGATATGAGGCTCTGTCTTGTCCCCCATGCACAAGACAGAGTGCGTCCCAAAATTTCTATCGACAGGGGTTTGGGGTGACTGAAGGGGAATGAAAAAAAAAGATGAAGATTATTTTCCAGAATTCGCTTTGTGTCGGTTGGGTGGTTTTACAGAGTTCTCAAGTCCAACGAATAGCAGCATAAAAACAGGGGGTTGAGGCTGCTATTAAAGGCATGAAGGATCGGAGGGCTTTAAAGCGAAAAACCATTTTGAGAAAATGTTTCCATATATTTCCTTATATAACTGAATCGTCATACATATTAAGACGACAAACAAAACAGGGGTGTTCACATTTGTGGCGTTATGGCACTCTTTGAGCAATAAAAGGTTGTTTTATAATTATGACCATGCCGATTGCAAATTCTGAACAAGCCCATCACGAGACAACAGGGGAGTCACCATTAGTGATTAATACTTGCGAAACCACGCTTGGCCAGGCCATTGACCCGAGTAATGAATTGGTGCGTAAAACTTTGGCCAAGCTCGGCCCGGCACTTGTTCAGCCTAGCGCTATTTTTGCGTTAATGGATACGGATCCCAAAGAGATGAAGGCTGTCAAACAAGCCATCTGCCATTGTCCCACACTCACCGCACGGGTGATGGGCGTGATCAATTCAGCGGCCTTTGGTATCTGTCGGCAAATTACATCCATTGACCGAGCGATTCAATTGCTGGGGCCCAGTCGCGCACGCTCGATTGCCTTGGCCTATGGGTTACGCATTCTGACCGAGCGAAGCAATTTGCCACGTGAAATTGGAGATGTGATTTGGGCCAACAGTATCCAAAAAGCAATTGCAGCTAAAAAATTCTGTGAAGCCACCGACAGCTCACTCGCCAATGAAGCTTATAGCCTGGCACTTGTTCAGGACATTGGACTTCCCATGTTAATCAGTGCGGATTTGCCTTATTTCCAAAACCACATTTCTCTGTTCAGTTCTTCGGTGCAATGGTGTGAGTACGAACAAGAACGCTTTGGCTTTGACCATACGGCCGTTGGACAGGGACTGTTGCGAGAATGGCATGCGTCACAAAAACTTCAAGATGCGGTTTTGAACCACCATCAACCCCCCTCAAAAGAACTTGCGATGGACAGCGGCATTGGAGACTTGGCACTGTTTCTTGCGAGCCTGCTTCCACATCTACACGAAGAACCTTCTTCAGAGAGCCTTGAATGGCTCCAAGCAATCCATGCACGATTTTTGAGTCATGCTTATGCCAGTCCGGATCAATTCCTACGATCAGTTTCTGAAGAAACACAGTCTTTGTGCCATCAAAACAAAAAAGTGAATTCCACGGAATCAATCATTCGCAAGTTGACCGCACAAGTAACCACCACGGCCATTACGCACGCTGCCAAACTTTGCCGCCTCGAATCGGATGTGAGTCAAACCAAACAGGGTCTTAGTAATCTGAAGTTACAGGCTTTCACCGACCCACTGACCAAATCCCTGAATCGTCGAGGTTTTGCAAAATTGGCCCAACGCCGCCTAGAACTCACCGCAGTTGAAGGGTCAGGCGTCTGCTGTATGCTCGGCGATCTAGATGATTTTAAAAAGATCAATGATACCCATGGCCACGACATCGGCGACCAGCTTCTCAAAGGACTCGCACGCGTTTTACGCAAAAAAGCGGGTTCTAAAAATCTCGTCGGACGCCTCGGCGGCGATGAATTTGCCATTTTTATCACAGGGGTTGACCAAGCCCGTGCCTACAAGGCTGCT
Source organism: Planctomycetota bacterium (assembly GCA_024279865.1). Taxonomy (GTDB): domain Bacteria; phylum Planctomycetota; class Phycisphaerae; order Phycisphaerales; family Phycisphaeraceae; genus JAJRRC01. The sequence continues at coordinate 49,120 of JAJRRC010000041.1, forward strand.
CATAAAATCATCACTGCCATCGAAGGCAAGGAAGTTCGATTGCGAGACGACATCATCATCACCGCCCATTTTAGCCTTGGCGCGATCTATGCCGAGACCAACTTAGACGATATGACCGTGGATCAACTGCTGGCCTTGGCGGACCAGGCAATGTACCAACGCAAAAACGCAGGCAAGCATGGCATGGTCTTTCAAACATTTCCCGAAGAATCACTCAGCCAAAAATCGCCAGTCAATCGTCCCAAAAGTATCATTCGCAACACGCCCCGCGAATCGTAAAATGGACCATATGCTCTAGCCTAGGCGATTCTCAAAGCCACCCCGCAGGCTTGATGGGGCCTTGTTTTAAAAGAAACATTCTCTTCATGTATCAGCCCACACAGAGACGCCCATGTGGTGTGTTGCTTGTCAGCAAGCCGTCAATTGAGATTTAGACGCATGTGATAGTTGCCGCCCACCCATGCCATACCTACAATTTGGTTAAGGTTCTCCTTGTCCCAATCATGGGTAGGCTGAAGCCTGTAGAGATCGACCATGCAAAAACGCAAATGCGATAAATGCGACCAGCCAGCCACCTATCATGCGGTGGAAATTGTGAGTAGCCAGAAAGTTGAAAAACATCTGTGCGATATCCATGCTGCTGAAGAAGGGCTTACCTTCAAGGCTGCGCCCAAACCCATCAATGAACTGTTGACCAATTTCGTCAAAATGCACAGCGGCAACACCCCCAAGCAGGAAATGACCTGCGAACATTGCGGGTTAACCTTTGCCCAGTTTCAACAGCGGAGCCTCCTCGGTTGCCCCGGCTGTTATGAAGCCTTTGGTCAATCCATGGCACAACTGCTAAGCCGAGCCCATGAAGGGTCCGAACAGCATCATGGCAAAGTCCCACAACGTGCGGGAACCGGTCAGGTACAGCAACATCAACTGCTCCGTATGAGAAAACGGCTCGATGAAGCCGTCGACGCAGAAGATTATGAACTGGCGGCTCATCTTCGCGATGAAATTAACCACATGAGCGAAGGGGCCCCCTCATGAGTCTTGGACGGATGGCAGATCACGGCGGAGAATGGCTCGGTGGGACCGGCCCCGAAAGTGACATCGTTCTTTCTAGCCGCGTACGCCTGGCGAGAAACCTGGCGGGCTTCCCCTTTGTCAATCGCGCAACCAACCGACAACAATTAGACATCCTTCAGCAATGTCGTGAACAAGTCCTTCAGGGAAACCTGGCGGACGACATGATCTGGGCAGATCTCAATGACTGTGATCAACTCGAACGCCAACTGCTCGTCGAACGACACCTTATTAGCCGTCAACATGCCAAAGCAAGCGACGATCTCCCACGCGGCGTGGCAGTCGGAGCCAATGAATCCGTCTCCATCATGGTCAACGAAGAAGACCATCTACGCATCCAGGTTTTACGTAGCGGCATGCAGCTGACCGAAACCTTCAACCAGATCAACCAACTCGATGATGCACTTGAACAACGACTCGATTTTGCCTACTCCAAACAGTACGGCTATCTCACGGCTTGCCCAACGAACGTCGGTACCGGCATCCGCGTCAGTGTTATGATGCACTTGCCAGCCTTGAAACTCACCGGTGAAATCGACAAGGTCCGACGTGCAGCCAAAGACATGCACCTCGCCGTCCGAGGTATGTTCGGCGAAGGTTCTGATGCGATTGGCGACCTCTACCAAATTTCCAATCAAACCACGCTTGGCCGAGGTGAACAGGAAATTCTTGCAGACTTTCAACACACCGTGGTCCCGCAAATCATCGCGTATGAAAAGCAGGCCCGGCAAGCTCTGATTCGCCAAAAGCCAACCCTTTTGGATGATAAAATTTGGCGTGCTTGGGCAACCTTGACCCATGCTCGACTTTTGCGAACCGATGAAGTGCTGGTTCTGCTGTCACACCTGAGGCTGGGTGTGAACCTCAGTCGCGTGGATAAAATCAGCATGCGAACCATTAACGAATTGTTCCTGATGAATCAGCCGGCCCACCTGCAAAAAATCGTCGGCACCGAGTTGGACCCCGTTCAACGAAGAGAAGCCCGCGCCACGCTGATTCGCCAACGATTGGCTGCGTTGTAAATTTGATGCTCTAAAATATGTGAAGCCAAACGCCTCCCCGGACGCGCACGCTGTAAGCGTGCGGCTGCTTGTTAGAGCATTTCAAGTAATTGTTCTTCGGATTCCGATAAGTTTATTTTAGGCATGGAGGCGTTTGTGATGACTTATTCAATGGATTTACGTGAGCGTGTGGTACAAGCTCTCAAGCGTGGCATGTCGGTTACACAGGTAGCTCGGCAGTTTGGCGTTTCAAGGCCCGCAGTTCGCGACTGGCAGGAACGATCTCAACGTGGCCAATTACCACCTGGCGTACCCGGCCCCAAAGGGCCCACCAAA
>JAJRRC010000042.1 GCA_024279865.1 Planctomycetota bacterium
AAACAATCATCAAATTGTGATAAAAATAATTTCAATTGACGGCCAATTGCTTTTACATCTTTAACTTCCATGTCATGGCTCATGACTCCTTATAAACAGCATGTCTATAAGGAATTATCGAGTATACGAGATTGATTTCTTGAGCCTGTGTCGCGCTGTCGTACTAATACCCTATCCAAATTCCAAGCTTTACTGAAAGCTGGTGGCTTGAAAAATTTGCGTTTACTGTCGCATCACATCCACGTCAGCCTTGTTCTTTTTGGGGTCTTTGGGGGGGTGATTTTTCTTGCGATATTCATCAAGGCCCGGCGGCGGACGAAAGGCCAACGCGGGATCGAGGTTCGCTTTGGTGAACTGCAACTGAATCGTTTCAAACAATCGGTCGTAACTGTCATATTGCAAAAACCGTGGCGTGTTGGCCCAGATACGCGCTCGCATCAATGGATTGACCGATTCGGTTTTCATGTAGCTGATGTACGAAGCCCGCAATGTTTGACGCCAAGGTAAGACTTTCATGCGGTCTTGTGGGGAGACGGTACTGACCACGCCCCGCTTTTGAAAACCTTCGTGCATTTTTTTGGCAAGTCCCAAGAAGCGTTCGAAGATATCTCGTCGACCGTTGACCAGTCCTTCTTCAAGGCTACGTCGAATCATTGCATCAATAAACTGAACGGATCGGTCCATCATGTCTTTGTTGCCCTTGAGTTCAAAGAGCACCATGTCCTGCACAGTTCGAGCATAGCGTTGACTTTGAACGTTGTGGGGCTTGTCGCCGTACAATCTGCGAACCCGTTTGAAGTAGAAATAAGCCTTGTCCATATCACCATAGAGATAGTGGTAAAGCGAGGCCATGAGCAGGAAGTTTTCGTGTCCAGCGTCATAGCTGTTGGAATGCGAGCCAAATTTTTCGACGTGGGCCGCTTCAGCTTCAGCGAGATTTTTTTCGTAGGCGGGGATAAATCGCGGATCAGGCAACATTTGAAGGTGTTTGGAAACCGGGTCAAATGAAATGCGCCCATGCCGCGTGAGTTGCTGAAGCGAATGGATATTCTGGCGATAGGTATTGATAATATCGACATCTTCATTGCTGCGTAAATCTTCAGCCTGTTTGGTTCCCTGCCTCGCCCAATAAGCCCCGTGGGCTGCGGGGTGACGCCAGTCAATGGGGCCGAAGTTTTCCATCAACTCCAGCATGGCTTGGGGGTCCATGTGATACTGTTCGATCAACACGCGTTTACGCATGTAAGCCACGAGAACGGACACAGGCTTGACCCATGCTTGATCGGATAACAGGCCGTGAACAATCTGCGGATCAATTCCTGCAGGAATAGGCTGTTTGGGCCCGGTAACACCTTGGAGCATGGCATCGAGCGATTGGACCAACATGAGGTAACGCCCAATCTGCAACAACAGCTTATCGTTCGGTTCGTAGCCGATTTCTTTGACCCGTTGCAAGACAGGCTTCACGCCAGGATACATCACCAACAGATCATCAATTGTGTCAGGCATATCCACAATTTGTTTGAATCGTGCAATGATCTGTTCGGTGGTTCCGCCACGATTTAAATCGCCGAGCACTTGCTGCATTTCAAACGCCAATTCACGTTTGTAATACCAGTGTGCGTCATCGGAAAATTGGCCTACCTTGTGAAAGAATATCCAACTTAGTTCACGGTACAAACGGATCGCTCGCGGATTGAGGGGAATTCCCCGATCACGCAAGAGCCGAATCCCTTTGTTCACCCAATCCCAACGTTCTTCGGGCGTATGGGTGGCCACGGAAATGTTGTACGCCATGTTCCAAGCATGAAAAGACCAGACTTGTTGAAAGCGAGGCTGAAGCGTGGTAATCCATTGGCTGAGCGTGTTGGCTTCATGGAACTTACCTTCTTCTTTAAGTTGATTGGCACGATACCAGAGAATGTCCACGAACAACCCGCGAAACGATCCCAGTGCTGAGGTCGCCAAGGCAACATGCGGAGGCATTCCTTCGCCGAGTTCCAGACCTGTTTCAATTTGCAGCGTTTGACGCTGCTGGTTGATCGGCCCCACCAGCAAGGCAACAGTCAGCAAGCAACACAGGCCCACCACCATTGCTATTAATTGTGTGATACGGTTTTTACTCATCCGTCAAAGTACTCGATTCTTATCGATAACACTGATCCAACATGATTTGATTAAACGATGACCTTGGCGAGTTCTCGCCTTCTAAATATCAACCAGCCAATGAACAGGCAGGCTCCGCCACTGACAAGACCGACCCACAAAGCAGCTCCGCCGAGCATCTGCCAAGAAACCAATCGTCCATCAGAAAGCAACGGCGTGGGATTGTACGCACTGAAATCAGGCACAAAAAGAAGGAAAAATTCACCGACTAAACGAATCACAATCTTCATGGCTTTCCAGTATTCGCCCTCTCCGAGATTGGAAAAAATGCCTCCACCCACGGTCGTTAATTTTTGCCAGGCGTTAAAACCTTGATCGCTGTAGCCTGCATAATTACGCAATGATTCAGCAAGGTATCCACTGGCAATGGCGGAAAAGTAAACCATCATGCTCATCAAACAAGCCACGGGGAAGCCCAGAAATGTTCCAGCCATGATGCCTAAAATCGCCAAGAAGGAGAGTCTGACCCAGACCATGGCCAAGGATCGCACGAGATTGCCTTCAAACCCGCCCACGCGGTAGAGAATTTCCAAGCCTGTCCCGGGTGTAAAGCTCACCGTGGCGGGGAACGTTGCCTGTGGGTCAACCAAATTGATATTGGCAATGCGTAGTTTCAATGTGCCATCGGAATCGATCAACTGGGAGTCCAGTGAGATCACATGGAAGTTTCCTTCTGCCACGACGATGGGATAGTGAACACCTGCATAAGCGGGGTGGGGTCGATCATTGACCCAAAGCGCCAGCCTCGCCATTTCGTCAGGCGGGGTTTTGGACATTTTAGGTTTAAACCTAAACTGCAACGGCTGATTCATTTCTTTGGCTTCCGCCAAACCTGTAAATACATAGGTTTGAGAGTCGCCGGGTCCGATGGCATGCCATGCTGCGACAATTCGGTTTTCGATGGACCGTCGTTGAGCAATGGTCAGTTTGTCGCCATATTCCTGTGGACTTTCACGCTTGAGTTTTTCATATCGATTGCGAACTTCCGAAGCGAAGTCCATTTTGTCGCTGGGACGTGGACTTGCAGCTTCTCTGGCAGTAAGGACTTCATAGGCTACCGCTTGTCGTTCGACATAAGCTTTGGATTGTTCTGCCACTGGTTGGGCGGTAAGGATATGGGTAAATGCCGCGATGCCCACGCCTGCTACGGTAATTAAAAGCAAATTCAAAAGGGCAATGCCCAGCCATTTGCCCATCAAATATTGCAGACGGCTAACGGGCTTGACCATGGTCATAAAAATATACTTCTGAGCGATTTCAGTACAAATCGAGCCACACGCCAAAAACACCGACATCAGGCTCAACATCATCGCAGTCCCCGCAAGGGACCAGTTGAGGAAGAACTTGATGCGGTAATCCAGCCGTTCTGTGTGGTCGAGCATGATCGGCAAAATGGGAACCAACAGCACCATGCCGATGATAAAGATCAAGGCAACCTTCATGCGAATCGCTTCATCGACCAGTGTGCGAGCGACCCCGGTAATCGCCCAACCCGGACTTAGTAGCAGATAAATCAGCCAGAGGCCCACCATGAAAATCGTCGCCATCGTCCAGACGCCGACTAGTGCTATCGCCCATCCGCCATAGGACGTTCCCAGCAAGCCATAGACCAAGAACCATACCGCATTCCCTGATAGCACATATCCGCTGAGTACTTTCATGCCTGTGAGTTCGCGAGCTTGCCACAACCCCCAGTACATCCAAAGTAAAAAAAGCCCCCCCGCAATAAGGAAGACACCCGAGGCCAAACTGCCCGAACCCTGTGAACGCAGCAGCCAACTGCCGCCAAAGCCGCACAAGCCCAACGCAGCCCAAATCAACCACCAACTTAACCAAGTCTTTTTCAAGGGAACGTTCCTAATTCGATGGTCCAGGGCCATCTCCGGTCAATCCATCGAGTACGCTTTTATCACCCACGGGCCCTTTGGGCTTGGGTGTCTGCTCTGGCGGGGCCTGTGAAGGTGTTGCCTGAGGCTCTGTTGTTTGAGGTTGAGGCATCGACAACTGACGAAGTATCTCAGAATTTGCCTGTGAAGCTTCCTCCGCGGCAGCTTCCTCTGATTTCAGAATCGAAGACACTTCTACTTCTGGCACCGCAGCGGGTGCAGCCGTCAACGAATCAAGCACGTCTTGGCTGTCCTCGACGGGCGTGTAAACTTCGCCATGTTCATCGGACAAGAATTCTGCGATGCGTCCGCCGGCTTGAGCGCCTGCGGTGGCGACGCCTTCTTCTTGTGCTTGATGCACGATGTCTAGGAACAGGGATTCGAGTTTTTGCCTGGGCTGATTGAACTGATGGTCCGTGTGTCCGCGTTTGATCAGCACTTGACGGATTTCGTTGATGGTATCTTCATCGAGATGGCTTGTTTCGAGGACTGTTTTGTCTTGCACGGTGAGTAGTTCATCGACGGTTCCACGTTGGCGAACTTTGCCGCCGTACATGATCGCCACGCGGTCGCAGACGTCTTCGACATCTGAAAGCAGATGCGAGCAGAGCAAAATAGTCTTGCCTCGGCTTTTGAGTTCTAAGAGCAGGTCTTTGATTTGCCTTGTTCCGATGGGATCAAGTCCTGTCGTTGGTTCATCTAGGATCAGCAAATGCGGGTCATTGATTAGCGCTTGAGCCAGACCGATACGTCGTTGCATTCCTTTGGAATATTCACCAATGGGTCTGCGTTGGACCGCTTCAAGCCCGACCATTTCCAGCAGCATATCCACACGTCGTTTGCGTTGGTGGCGGTTTTGGTAAAACAGTCTGCCGTAGTAATCCAGTGTTTCACGGGCATTGAGAAAGCGGTACAAGTAGGATTCTTCGGGCAAGTAGCCGATCATTTTTTTCGTCGCCACGTCTTCAGCACGCTTGCCGAAGACGGAAATGCGGCCGGCGGTGGGATTCAACAATCCCAAAATCATTTTAATGGTGGTACTCTTGCCTGACCCGTTGGGACCGAGCAAGCCAAACAACTCGCCACGGTGAATGTCCAAGTCAATCTTGTCCACCGCTCGCACGCGGTTGCGTAACCAGAAATCTTTGAAAATTTTGGTCAACCCCATACACCGAACCACATCCCCGGATGTGCCCACGGCCTGGGCGATTGAATCGGAACTTGGCGCAGCAGTCATAAGCGTGATCTTTCTTTTAAGCTCTGAGCTTTCAGCACGGGGCTATCCACACAAACAGATTTTATTCCTGTTCGATGACAACTTCCATTTATTGCCCTGCTTGCATTTGACGTTGAATTTCTTCAGATTGCAAACGACGGGTTTCGCGGTCACGCTTAACCTTTGGATCACGATTGAGTTCCAAGTAAAACTGACTGTTTTGAGTCACATAGAACGTTTCGTTGTCCAAGCTGGACAAAATTTCCTGCTTGGTTTCCTGGATCAAACGCTGTTTGATAATGCGTGGATTTTTCTTGTATTGAGCATACAACTGATTGAGCTTCTGGGCCTCAGCCTTGACCTGTTCCACGACAGACGTGCGATAGCCTTGAGCTTCGTTAATGATCGTAGCCACCTCGCCGCTCACCTGAACACCATCAATCATCAGTGAATCAAGCGCCTTCTGCAATTCAACATTCACCGCAGCAAGATCATCACCAGCATCTTCTGCTTCACTGGCCCGTTCAAAACGTCCGATCAGTCCCAGCAACTGGCCATGTGCTTCGCCCGCAGCTGCACTGAGGATATTCACACGCTCTTCCTGAGCAGTTTCAATTGCACGGGATTTTTCATTTTCCGCATTGAGCACCGCTTGAAAGGCGGGCCTTGTTGATAACGGCACAGACAACTGAGCCAAAGAAACCTGCTCCACGGTGAGCCCTGCACCAATTTGGTCCAATGCTCGCTGCATGTAACGCTTGACGGCCTGAGCATTGGTAACGCCTTTGAGTAAATCGTCTGCTGATAATTCTGCCATGGCATGAACCACTGCGCCTTCAGCAGTCATACGCACCAACTTGTCCGCCAACTCTATATTCCCCACGTTTTCAACGTAATCAGCCGAATCAGAAATCCGGTAAGTCAATGACCAACGCGTGTGGACAATATTTGAATCGCCTGTAATCAGTGAGCCATCCTTCTCGGGATTCAGTGGGCCCATTTTTCCTTCTGCGATTTCTTCAACGGTCTTGCCTGTATCAGCGTCGGAAACTTCAAACCAAAATGATTTGTTCAAGGTCAAATCCCGAGGCTTAATGGTGACTTCAAACACCTCTTCAAACGGAAAAGGAAAAGCAAAGTAAGGGCCACCTGCTGGCAAGTCCGATGCAATGACCTTTCCAAACCGCAAACGCACCCCCGTCTCCTGTGTTGCAACATTTCGGACATTGCTAAAACAATAAACGACGATAAGAATCACCATCACCCATTTGAGCAAGCCAAAACTAACGCGCAGGGCATCAGCCAAAGACTGGGCTGCAGGATCAAACGAAGGATCGTTTGCGGGGTCTGGTGCGTGATCGTGTGTATGTGCCATAAGTCAGTACTTTTCAAGTTATCAGTTGTCAGTTGTCAGTTATCAGTTATCAGTTAGAGAAACTCACAGGCAGAAACTTTTTCTCTTTAATTTCAGCGTTCTTTACTTCTCCAACTTGCCAGTGGAAGCCGTATCAAACAAGCCAATATCCTCGGCAGGCAGTACAAAGGTGGTGTTGTTCTTAAGCATTTTTTTGAGGGCTTCATTGCGGAACAGGAAGATGGCAAAATCTTCTTTCTGGGCAAACTTGGCGTAATGTTCAGCAGCTTCACGGTCACCTTTGGCACGAATCGCTTGAGCGCGACGGTCAGCAATGGCTTTCATCCGCGCGGCAGCATTGGCGGCTTGACTGACAATGGCGGTGGCTTTTGCTTTGCCTTCTTGGCGTGCGTTGGCGGCCATGCGTTCACGCGTTTTCTTCATGGTTTCAAAAACGCTTTCAGTCGTCTTTTCAGGAAGCATGATGCGACGGATACCGACTTTTTCAATGACAATGCCGTAACCTGCTTCGGTGATGCGTTTTTGAAGTTGGGCGGCAGCTTTGACTTCAATTTCGTTAATTTTCAATTCACTCGCATCTGTATTGACCAACTGATCAAAGCGATACTGGCTGATGATGCCGCGCGTGGTACGCAACAAGGGAACGATCTGTTCTTGGGCACGCTTGATGGTATCGAGCCGTTTGAAGAACTGCAATGGGTCATCAATTCGCCATGCCACGTAGGTACGAATGATGACTGCTTTTTCGTCAGAGGTCTGCTGCTCTTCGAGCTGATCTTCGAGCACCTGCAGGCGTTTGGAGTAGGTGGTAACCTTCTGGAACGGCCACGGGGCTCGCAATTTCAGACCAGGCTCACGAATGACGTCCTTTTCATCAGCCCGATCAAACGTGGTCAAAACAGCCACCTGATCGTAACGGACCTGGAAAAAGAAGGCATGGGCGCCCAGCGTCAAAGCCACCAAAAAAGCAATCAATGCAGTCAAAGAGTTTTTCATAATCGGGGTCTCTTCTAGAAATCTAAATAGGTCTGAATTATTCGGGGTTCAAAATGGAGTCCAAAGCAGACTCAGGGTCTTTAAAGTCAAAACGGAAAATCGGCTGACTGCCCGTTTGGGTACCAGTGTGCAAAATGATTTTTCGACGGTCTGCCAAACCCTCTGCCAATGTCTTGAGCGCTTGACGGGCTCGGTAATAACGTGGGGCATGGTTAAAAGCTTCAAGCTCTGCTTCAAAACGCTCCGCCCGAGCACGCTCGGTAATCGCCCGCTGCCAACGGTAAGCCATGGCTTCATCGGTAATCTTGGCGATCTCACCACTGGCATCATCCAAGAGTGCGTTGACCTTGGCGTACTGCTTGTCCATGGTTTTTTTTAATTGGGCGATTTCGGCTTTATCTGTGGCCTCGGCCAATGTTTGCCGAGCTTTTTCCATCACCGCAATCTGAGTGGCAATGGCTTGGCCGTGATCGTAGGAACCTGCTGTCTCAGCAAGAATACGAATGGCCATCCCCTCTGCATCCTGAATCGTACTTTCCTTTTCTTGCAATGCGTTGATGACTTCGTGGAACTTGTCAGCCACTTCTGATTTGGTGGGTGGATGCACGCCTGTCAGCCCGACAAACACCACTTCAATACCCAATGATCGGGCATCTGTGGCAATGGCTTCCTTGAGGATATGAGCCCCTTCTTCGCGGCCACGGGTCAGGAGATAATCCACATCATGCGATGCAAAAAAAAGATTGACATGGCGATCTGCAATGTTCTGCAAAAGTAACTGAGGATTGTCCGCAGCCTGAGCATAGTCGAGCAAACGATCTTCGAGAATCCGGTATTGAACCACCACTTCCGCGGGAATCAAGCCCACGCCTGACCCGCTGGCAGCCTTGTTATCGCCATGATCCATCAAGGTCGGAGCGGTCACCATGTACTCTTCTTTGTCCACTGCGTGCTGATTGGTCCACAAAATGGCGACATCATGATCCGTCTTACTCTGAACCGAACCCGCGTAAATCTGATGCACCCGACCCACGGAATATTTCTGAACATTCGTGAACGGCCAAGGTAACTTGCCATGCAAACCAGGACCCACCGGCTCGCCGAGGACTTTGCCAAACTTGGTGACCACGGCCATCTCGTGCGGCTGCACCACCAACATCGACGAACTCAACCAAACCGCACACAAACCCAATACAACCAACGGCGTGATGGCCCTGCTCAGCAAACGGTAAAACCAACTACTGGTAATCTCAAAACCAAACTGATAATTTACCGTCTCATTGACAATCGAAGCCAAGGACTTCGGTGCTGTCAACATGCCCAGCACGCGACTATCAAACGCTGGCCTGCCAAATTCACCCTCTTTGCGAGGTCGATACGCACCGAGCAAAAAGGTCAGTAAAACTTCCAAACCCACCAACACCATCAAGCCGGGAATCAGAACGGCATAAAACCCCATCACGGCCGCTGAATGGCTGCTGAGCATGATGATCCCAGCCACCACGAACAACATCGCCATAGTGAAGTTGCCCATCAGGTAGCTTGCACCACCTCGAAGCAACTGCCACTCACGAACACTGGTCATCCCCGACAGATACCGCCCAATGACAAAGGCCAGAAAACCAATCCCCGCCATCACAAACAACATGATCAGCGGACTGGCATCCGGGGAAAAAACATCGATTTCAGAGTTGAACAAGGCTTGGTTCTGCCAAAGCAGCACGCCGCCGACGGTCAAGAGATACACCGCCACGATGGCACTGGCGATATTCAAGCCCCATGTTTGGAGACGGGACAAGCGTCTGCGAGCCAAATCCAGATCATCTGCATGTTCTTCAAAAATCGCTGCCGCCTGCTGGTCTTGCCTCACGAGTTGTTCTGCCTCGAGGGTTTCGATCCGTTCAAGGCGATGTTGGTTGTAAAGCAGGAACAGAATGATCCAAATGGGCAAGCCGCCGATAAAATACCATGCTGCTGCGTGTAATGCGGGACTTTGGGACCACAACCCGACCAAGGCAATGGCCACGCTCAAGATAATTTGAACGACCAATCCTACCAGTGAGGCAGTGGTTCCGCGTCGATAAGTCTGCTGATCATGTGCCATTGCGGGCGGCTCCTTAACCACGCTATTCACTTCAAAAAAAGTGATGCGTTACATATTCTTCGCAACTGGCGGGTGATTTGTTCGCTTGACCGACATTTTTTTTTGAGTTCAGCCCAAAATCAGGCTCTACAAACCTTGGCAATGGGTCAGTTTGAGAAAAATGGAGCCCATTTGGCCTTGTTATCGATATGATTTGAGGACCATCCGACGAATGATCCAGAAATTGTTTTAGATTGTTTTAATAAGCTCCAACGCTAGGCATCCCGCTGCCGGGGGCTTGGGCGAGGTTGTTGAACCGGGTGGTTTGATGGTTGAATTGCAAGTGAACCGTGCCGGTCGGGCCGTTACGTTGCTTGGCAATGATTAGATCGGCTGTGCCAACCTGGTCAGGGTTGGCAGCCTTCCATTCGTCATCATGATGGAAATACTCTTCACGATGCAACATCATCACCACGTCAGCGTCTTGTTCGATGGAGCCTGATTCACGAAGGTCGCTGAGGCGAGGGCGATGCCCTTCACGGCTTTCGGCAGCACGGTTGAGCTGACTCAAACACACCACAGGCACATTTAGATCACGCGCAAGAGCTTTGATATTACGCGAAATATTGGAAACTTCCTGCTGACGACTTTCAGCCCCCGGATCGTTCATGAGTTGGAGGTAATCGATCATTATCGCTTTGATACCAAAGCGGCTATGCAGACGGCGGGCCTTGGCTCGCAACGCCAGTACGCTCAGGCCAGGCGTATCGTCAATATAAATCGGGGCATTGGATAACTCGTCACAGGTTTGAGCGAGCTGGGCAAAATCGTCGCCGCCTAGCATGCGTTTACGAATCCGCTGGGAGTCCACGCCACTGCGGGAAGACATCAAACGTTCAGCAAGTTGGGCCTTGCCCATTTCCAAGCTAAAAAAAGCAATGGCTTCTTTGTTATTGGCTCCGATGTGCTCAGCGATGTTAAGCGCCAGTGCGGTTTTACCCATTGATGGACGTGCTGCGATGATAATCATTTCGCCGTTCTGCAGGCCGCTGGTCATTTCGTCTAACTCGTAATAACCGGTTTCCACGCCGGTGATGGATTTCCCGTCATGGGCATCAATGCGGTCGAGGGCTTCTTCGAGTAGTTGCTTGAGCAGGGTTGCTTCGGTGCCGGAACCGAACTGGCGTAAACGAAAGATCGCTTGCTCAGCGATATCAACTTGATTCTCTGCTGCTTCGGTGGTGTGGTAGGCTTTATGGAGGATATCGGTTGATGCGCCGATGAGGCCACGCAGGATTGCTTTGTCACGAACGAGCTTGGCGTAATACGGCGCGCTGAGGGCTGAGGGAACTGCTTCGACGAGTTCGACGAGGTAGTTGATGCCGCCGAGACTTTCGAGCTGTCCTTGGTCGTCTAGATGTTGTTTGAGGTGGACCAGATCGACCGGTTCACTGCGGTCATAGAGATCGACAATGGTTTGATAGACCGCTGCGTGGGCAGGCTTGTAAAAATCATTTTGACCTGCCACGACCTGCACCACGTCGCCAATGACCTCTGAATCGAGGATCATCGAGCCCAGCAAGGCACATTCCGCTTCGTAGGCATTGGGCGGGAGTTTATCGAAAACCTTGCTCAGGTCAACAGATGGGATTTTGTCATCTTTTTTATATTTTTTTGAAGCGGTTGCCATGGCGATCTCTTTTACTACAAAACTTACCTTCATGATCGCCGTCTGAGGCGTCAAACGCCAAGCATCATAGCCCATCTTGTGTATTTGACATTAAAAGCCAGCAAATGACAGGTTGTCCATGAAATTACAAATAGGTTTTAACAGCTATCGACAGCAAGCAGACAGGCCTGCCAGCCCTTGTCCACAGGCCATTTGAAGGCCATACGACCCTCGCATCAGCCAGATACCGCGTTGGGCAAAGCCCTCAGGCCAGCCTCCCATGCAGAGTCTCACGCCTTGGAAAAACAAATCACTTGACCGCACATCCATATCAGAGGAAAATCAATACCTTGCCACACTTTCCTAAAAAAATCTGTCTATGGTCTTGTGTTTGCCTTGTTTTGTGCGGGGGCATCACTGGCTGCGGGACCATTCGTCAAGACCCACCTGCCGCGACACCGCCGCCGACCTTTACCGGGCCTCGCTATCTGCATGGCACGGTCGGGTCCATGGCCAAGTTACGGGGCTATGAACCGTTGCTGGTCAGTGGCTTTGGCTTAATCGTCAACCTCAAAGGCACGGGGTCCAGCGATGTTCCTGAATTTCTGCGAAGGCGTTTGCTCAATGACATGGCCCGCAAGGGAATGGGCAATGTCAGGCTCAATGCCAAGCAATGGTCACCGAAGCGAACGCTGGCGAGTCGAAACACAGCCATCGTCGCGGTGCATGGGCTGATCCCTCCCGGAGCAACCCGCAATACCCCGTTTGATATCTGGGTCACCGCTCTGCCTCAAACCCAAACAACCAGTCTGGCCAACGGCCGGCTGTTCACCACCGACCTAGCCATCGACGGAACCAACCCCGCCATCGGCTTTAGCCGCCCCATGGCCAACGGGTATGGACAAACCTACGTCAGCCCCCTACTCGAAGGCGATAGCTCGCAGCTCAAATACAAACATCTCCGCACTGCCATGATCCTCTCCGGCGGCAAGGTCACCCGTGACCGCAAACTCCAACTCATCCTCAATCAACCGAGTTGGTCACGTAGCCGTCGCATTGCCCATCGGATTACCGAAGCTTTCGGAGCAGGTCGAACTGACCGCAACGATACCGCCGTGGCTCAGACAGATCTTTTAATCGACCTGCATATTCCGAGCCGCTTTTCTCGCAACACCGAAAAATTCCTTTCACTGATTCAACACTTATATGTTCAAGGCGGCGTGGATTTTGAGCCGTTGCAAGCGGCGGAACTCGTCAAAATAGCGAAAGCTTATCCCAATCAATTGCATCGCATTGTGTTGGCGTGGAAAGCACTTGGACGAACCGCCCTGCCGCCGATCCGTCAGCTATACGACCACCGGGACTTGAACATTCGCTTGGCGGCTCTTGATGCGGGAACCTATTTGGGAGACGGCTTGGCGGTCGATCCGCTCATCAAGCTCGCTTCTTTTGAAAAGCCTGACATTCGCAAGCGCGTGGGCGTTTTACTGGTAGAGCACCCTCGCAATGCCGCGGCAGGAACCCTGATCAAACGCATGCTCAGTGACTCTGATCCCTCTGTGGCGACGGCTATTTATGAAGCCTTGGCTGAAAAACGCGATCCGTTGTTCATTCAACGCAAGCCCATGGGACGAGGTTCTAACTTTAAATTCATGCTTGACATTGTCGAAGCCCAGCAACCTCGGGTTTTTATCACCCAAGGACAAACTCCCCGCATCGCCATCTTTAATTCCTATTCTGGATTTAAGCTACCCATGGTGGCCTCACTTTGGGAAGGGCAATTGCTTCTTAAAGCGCTCACCGCCGACCAGCCTTTGGAGGTTTACTATCGTCCGTCGGTGGTCGATGATGCCCCGGCACAAGAGGGTCTCACCTTTCGAATTGCCCCGACAATTGCCAACTTGATTTTCCTCATGGCACACAAGCCCACCTTATATAACACGACTGATGGCCTGAATTTATCTTATACCCAGGTCGTCGACGCATTGCATCAACTCAGCAAGCAAGGCAAGCTCCAAAACAAACTCATTTTCCAAGAAAACCCACTCGCCACACGCATCGCCAAAGCCCGGAGCAGCGAAACACACATGCTCAGGCCTGAAACAGCGAAAAATGGTTCAGAGGAAACTTCCAGGGGAGCTTCCGGGGGAACTTCCGGGGGAACTTCCGGGGGGGATCGTAACGATTGGGAGGACCAGTCGCCAAACCAACCGATTCCTTCTTCACCTCAGGGCCGTCCGGGTATGGGCGCGATCCCTCTTCCTTGATATGATAGAGACTGAAATTTTCCTGCTTTGATAGTTTTCAAAGCCTTTTGATTTAAAATCGACATGGAGGTCGAACTGCATGCGTTTGGCAAAACTCACCGTTTGCGGCTTCAAATCTTTCGCCGACAAAACTGAAATTCATTTTGATCAACCTGTGACCGGCATCGTCGGCCCCAATGGCTGTGGCAAAAGTAATGTCGTCGATGCCATCAAGTGGGTCCTCGGCGAACAGTCTGCCAAGAGCCTTCGAGGCAGCGCGATGATGGACGTGATCTTCAACGGTTCATCGACCCGCAAGCCCTCAGGCATGGCCAGTGTCACCCTCACCTTTGAAAACCCTCAAGATGAAGATGGCCGTCGCAAGCTTGGAATGGACACAGACATGGTCAGCGTGACCCGCCAACTGTTCCGTGACGGTTCCAGTGAATACCTTGTCAATACCAAGCGAGCCCGTTTGCGGGACATTCGTGAATTGTTCATGGATACAGGCGTGGGTGCGGACGCTTACTCTATTATCGAACAGGGCAAAGTGGACGTGATGCTTCAGTCCAATGCCCAGGAACGCCGTCAGATTTTTGAAGAAGCTGCGGGCATCAGTAAATTCAAAGCCCGCAAAAAAGAATCGCTTCGCAAACTCGACCGCACCGAGCAGAACCTCACCCTCAGCCGCCAGCGTCTTGAAGACACCGAGCGTCGCCTGCGTAGCGTTAAAATCGCAGCCTCCAAAGCCCGTCATTTTCAGACCTATGCTGACCGCAAACGTGAATTGGAATTGCAATACGCACTCGCGGATTACCATCGGCTCAAAGAACAGCTCATTGATCTGACCGATCAATTTGAACAAGCCCAGGCAGACCATGCCGCTGCCTTGCGTCAATTCGATCAACAACAACAGCAGATCGAAGATGTTCAAATTCAGGTCGGTGAAATTCAAGCCCAGCAAAAGAAAACCGAACACGAACGGCTCTCCCAGCAGAACCTTCATCAGCAAGCCCAACAACGTCAAAAGTTTGCACAGGCCACCCTCACAGACCTCCAATCACAAATTGAACGTAACCACAAACGCACCGAAGACCTGCAAGTTCGAATCAAACAACTTCAGCTTGAACACGATGAGCAGGAATCCCAAGTTAAGACATTAGAGGAATCCCAAGCCCAGGCAGACCAGAAACTCACCGAATCCCAGGAAGCCTACCGGGCCCATCAGCACGATCTCAATGAACAGCGAAGCGAGCTGGATGATGAAAAAGCAGGCATCGTCAGCATGATGCGTCGCACGTCGCAGTTGCAAAACGAAATCAATTCATTGGAAATCTTTTCGCAGAATCTCATCAGCACCCGTGAAAAAATCGATGAACGAGCCGGGCATATTGCCGAAGAACTCGAACGCATGCTCACGCTGCGTGACGACGCCACTGCCAAGTTGCAAGAGGCAGTTGAGCTCATTGAAGCTGAAACCCAAAAGGTCCGCCAGCTCCAGGATCAGGCCAGCCAACTGGGTGACCGTCAAACACAACTCACTGAAAAACTTGCCAGCGCCCGTGAAAACCGGTCGGGCTTGATCTCTCGTCGGGACCTGCTCCAGGAGATGCAAGACAAGCAAGAAGGGTTGGCCGACCCGGTCAAAGCGGTCCTCGCTCGCAAAGAATCGTCCGACGAGCAGGGAACGTTTGGCTTTGTGCGAGGGGTCTTGGCTCAGATGATTGAAACGGATGTAGAACACGCTCATGTGGTTGAAGCTGCCCTGGGCGAGCATCAGCAATCGCTGGTTGTTTCCTCTCTTTGGCAATTGACTGATTCGCCCCAAGGCATTGGAGCTGTCGCGGCATTGGGCGGACGCGTGACGTTTTTAGCAATTGATGCTTTTGGACAGCCGTTGTCTTCGCAGGCAACCGCTCACAACCAACATCGCAGCGTCATGGACCTAATCCAGTTCCCCGGCGAAGTAGCGCCTTTGGTGTGGCATCTGCTTGGACGGACCTTGATCGCCAAAGACCTCGCTCATGCGAGGCAACTTCGGGTGACCTGTCCGGATGGTTATCGTTTTGTCACTGAACAGGGAGATGTTCTTGAAGCCGACGGCCGCACCGTGGCAGGCCCTCTGGCAACCGAAGCTTCAGGCGGCGGTTTTATCAGCAGGCGTAGTGAACTCACCCAACTCCACGCCCAACTTAAAGAACTCGACCAAACCATCAATGCTGACCAACAACAGCTTGGCGAAGTCGACGACCGGGCAGCCCACATCGCAACCATCTCCCAGGAATTACGTCAATCCATCTCCGATGCCAACACCGTGCGGATTGAATTGAGCAGTCGGCTCGACAACCTCAACGATCAAATCCAGCAACGCGAGCGTGAACAACCCAAACTCGCTGCTGAGACTGAAGATATTCATCTGAAGCTCCGCACCGCAGCCCACAAACGTCAAGGCCATGAAGAAGAAGCCCGCAAACTGGAAGCTGATTCCACCGGCCGCGAAGAGGCTGTGGAGAAAATCGAAGCTCGCATTGCAGAGCTTGAAACCCACGTCGAAGATGCCCGTGAAACGGTGACCCAGTTGCGAGTTGAATCCAGCAAATTAGCCGAGCAATTGGCCTCGGCTCAACGACAGGTCCGCCAACTGAAAATCGCTCATCAGGATATTCAACGACAATACGACATCCTCGCTGAACAACGCGGACAGCATCAAGGCCGAATCGAAGAACTCGAAGCAACCGCTGAAAAATCCCAACAAGAAGCCTTCGCTGCCACCGCAGCCATGGATCAGCTTGATGGTGCATTGGAAAATATTCAAGGCCGCCTCACTGCCGCCAGCGAACAGCTCAAAGAGCAACAAGCCCAACTAAATCAACTCAAACAAACCACCGAGCAAGCTCAGCAAAAATACCATCAGCTCGAAGTCCGCCAACGTGAAGTTGATGTCAAACTCCAGGCCGTCATTCAAGGCGCAACCGAACCACTCGAACTCGACGTGGTCATGGCTTACAAACAAGCAATCATGGACATCGAAGACGCTGCCGAAGCTGCTGAGTCAACCGAATCAACTTCCGATTCAGAAGAAGTCTTTGAAGACGCAACCTCTGAAACAGCCAAGCAAGAAGCTCCCACAGCAGACCTATTTGACATCGACTGGCAATCCGTCGCAGCGGAAATCAAAGAACTTAAAGGCAAAATCAGCCGTCTGGGCAACGTCAACATCGACGCCATTGCCGAACTCGAACAACTTGAAGGCACCCACGATGACCTTGCCCAACAAGTCACCGATATCGAAGATGCCAAGAACGATCTGATTCAACTCATCGACGAAATCAACGAAAAATCCCGATCACGCTTCGAAACTATCTTCAACCAAATCCGCGAAAACTTCGCAGGCCAAGGCGGTATGTTCCGTCGTATCTTCGGCGGCGGCAAAGCGGACCTCTTCCTCGTCCCCGATGAAAATGGTGAAATTGATGTCCTCGAAGCTGGCATCGACATCGTCGCCCGACCTCCAGGCAAAGAACTGCAATCCATCAGCCTGCTCTCAGGCGGCGAAAAAACCATGACCGCAGTCGCCCTGCTGATGAGTATCTTCCAAGCCAAACCCAGCCCCTTCTGTGTGCTCGACGAAGTGGATGCAGCCCTTGACGATTCCAATGTCGAACGCTTTACCCATGTTATCAAGAGCTTCCTGGACCACAGCCACTTCATTATCATCACCCATCACAAACGCACCATGCAAGCCTGTGATGTTCTCTACGGCATCACCATGCAAGAACGAGGCGTCTCCAAACGCGTTCGCGTTCACTTTGACGATGTCCGAGCCGACGGCGAAATCAAAGCAGAAACAGACCTAGACAGTGACAATCGAGATGATAACGGGAATGGGAACGGCAAGAGAAAAAATTCACCCATGCGGGACCGACTCGCCAAGATGACTAAGAATCAAGCCCCCATTCGCCTAGAGCCTCAGTTCAGCGATGAGCCCTCGACTGTGCAAAACAATTAGAACATGGTTCATTTCCAGAACACTCTCGTACTCTGTCAGTTTTCAATTGACGGACAAAAAACTTTTGCGTTGTAACTCGTTACTTCATAAATGCCTGAAACATCAGCCGCATGCGAACAGCCCCCCCGGAAGCCCCCCGGAAGTTTTCAGAGATTTCTGAAGTAAAATGAATAGCCACAAAAAACACAAAAAGATACAAAAAAAGAGTTTTACCATGAAGTGGTTGTCACAGGCTTGGATTTGACACTATTTTGGAATCAACCCTTCATCCTTTTTTTTGTTTTTTTGTGGCTAACAACCTGTTCATCTTCAATGGCCAAACAAAGTCCTGTTGGAAGCACAAGAGCCTACTTGCCATCATCGCATCAAATCAGAACTGGCAGGGTACGAGAGCACCCGTTTGTGCCTAGTCAAAGGGATATTCAGCCATTGATCCCAAAAAGCGCCACGCTCGACATGATGGTGACGGCAACAATTTTGAGCACGCCTTTGCAAGACGAAACCATTATTTTTACTTTTTACTGTTGTAGCTCATTAGAAATGACATGGTTTAAGATGATTAGAAATGTCATGGTTCTTGCTCATTGGAAGTGTTGCCCACCGTCGGCTATTGACGGTCATGGAAACACTTGTGATGAGCAGCAAAGAACGTCGTCGGTTGGCTATTTTGAGTCAGGTGCAATCGGGTCATTTGTCAATAGCGGGAGCTGGGCGTGTGCTTGGCTTGAGCGAACGGCAAGTGCGTCGCGTCTGGCAACGTTATCAATCGCAAGGGGATGCGGGTCTGGTGCATCGTCTTCGCG